>JASEJD010000007.1 GCA_030016715.1 Methanobacteriaceae archaeon
AAGGGGAACGTGAGCTGGGTTTAGACCGTCGTGAGACAGGTTGGTTGCTATCTAATGGAATTGTTAGTAGTCTGAGGGGAAGGTGGCTCCAGTACGAGAGGAACGAGCCGTCGGCGCCTCTGGTCGATCGGTTGTCTGATAAGGCACTGCCGAGCAGCTACGCGCTAGATGATAAAGGCTGAAAGCATCTAAGCCTGAGGTATCCCCCGAAAATAGACTGCTTTAGGACATGGGTAAAAGACCCGTTTAATGGGGCAGGGATGTAAGCTTCGAGGCTTCGGCCGAGTTGTTCAGTCCGCTGCTTCCAACGTCCGCCAGCATGATTTCTATTAACTAGTTAGGTGTATTCAGTTAGGGTGAAATTGCATGGAATAATCATCATATCATATATTATCACTGGTACGGCGACCATAGCGGAGGGGTCACACCCGGACTCGTTTCGATCCCGGAAGTAAAGTCCTCCAGCGATTTGAACTGTACTGTGGGTAGCCCCATGGGAAATTCATGACGTCGCCGGCCTTTATATTCATAATATAAAAAAATCTTTTTTAAAATCATTTAAATATAATCGCTTTCACCCCCCTTTTTATATGTGGGGTGCTGTTTTAGCATCCCACATTCCCCCCTTTTATTTCGGGATTATTTTCACCCCCCTTTATATTTGTGGGGTGCTGTTTTAGCATCCCACATTCCCCCCTTTTATCTTATTATTATAATATAAATCTTCTTTTCATGCTAATAGGAACAATAAAATACCATATAACTAAATCTAGATAAAAGGGGGATTTTTCTCTTAAATAGAAATATATCATTTAATATTGCCATAAAATTACTAGTTTAATTCAGTAATAGAAATTATGTAAAATATAAAAGCTAAAAATAACATAAATTATAATGTCATATCATTTATGACTGATGCCTACGGTCCTCCTAAGAGTTAGGCTAAGCCGTCAATGAATAGGAGAAACCCAGCATCGGACAGACTGCCTGCTTCGAGGGTTGCTCGGGGAGGAAAGGGTAATCTACCTATGAACCAGTGAGTTAGTATGCAGGCAAAATTATTCTCACTATTATTCTAATTAAAATTAATATCCCCAAAAATAAGGATAAGATTCAGAAAATCCTTATAAAAATATTTTATGAAGAACTATTAAATTATTTAGATATCAGAATGCACATTTAGTTCTTTTAATAATTTTCTACGCTCTTCTTTGAGTTTATCGAGTAATTCTTCTTTATCATCACAATTTTTTTCTAAATAAGCTATGGTTGTTGTTATTGCTGCTAGTTCTGTTTCTAATTGATTTATAGGCATTATATGTCTCCTTTTTATTGAATAATATTATTTTTGGCATAAAACTAGTTTATATTTTAATGAATACAATTGTTACATTTAAAACTTTTCAAGTATTTTTCCATAAATATATTTTATTTTTCCATCAGATTTATTGTATATCATTCTTAATATGAGTTCAGGTGTACTTTTTGCCAAGTAATTCATTTTAGGGGTTCGATCAACAATTAGATTATAATCATCATCTAAACCTTTAGCTTCTATTCCATCTACCCGTACATGGGTGTGTTTCATTATCTCCCGGGCCATATGGGTAACTATAACTGCATATGAATCCGAATCTTTAATAAAATCAATAAAACTGGCTATTATTTTAACTGCAGCTTCAAGTTCGGTAATTGCCTCTAATTCATCTAATAAGATTAATTTATTTGTATTTTTGGTTACAATAGGCATAAATGTATTAAGAAAAGATTCAAATGCTCCAGCATCAAGTGATCTTTTTTTGGAAAAGAAATAAATTTCCTCGACAAGTTTGATTTTCGCTTCTTTGGCACATACTGGTAACCCCATCTGAGCCATTATAGAAATCTGTGCTAAAGTCTCTAAAAGCGTGGTTTTACCTCCACTATTGGCACCTGTTAGTAATGCTACATTTTCAGGATATTCTAATCTATAATCGATTCTTTGAATATTAGGATCTTGATTTAAAGCCAAATTTAAATGTAATCCCTCTTTGAATTGGAAAAAGTTTCCTATTACTGGTGCATGTAGATCATAATAATAGGCAAAACATCCCAGAGCAAATTCATAATCAAACTCTAAAATTTCTCTTATCTCTTTTTCGACTTCCAATTTATACTTAGATAAATATGAAGCAGCATCCACCTTTTTTTCAAATTCCTTAACATTTTTCTTGGCAATCTCCATCTTTTTTACTCTTTCCAGTTCATGGTAATCAATCTCAACGGGATATTTTTGAATAAATGGATCAAAGGAGCAACCTGTATTTTTTTTAATATCTTCCTTGACTTCTTTAATTACATCATCAAATATCTTCTGTATTTTCTTAGGCAGTCCTTCATTCATCAGTGATAGAACCTCATCACCACTAAGATCAACTTGTTTTATGCTTTTTTCAAGCATTTTATCTGCCTTGTTTTTTGCATCTGCCACAGCTTTGTCAAAGTTCTCAACATCAACAGAATCAACTTTAATTGAATCTAAAATATCAATTACCTCTGGAAGGACGGAATCATAATCTAAAATATTTCTAACCTTCAGAACATTTTTTAGAAGTTCATAGTTTTCATGATAATAGGATAAAATAACCTCGGGAACTATTTCATAATCCTTCGAATCACTACTTACCATGGTAATATTATGAACATCATCTAATTCTAACAAGCCTTCTGAATAAACATATATAATAAACTCATATTCTCCCAAACTTTCAATTTCATCCGCAGTTACAACAGAATAATATCTATTTAAATTTAAATCAGTTAAATGTTCATAATCATTTTTAGATTCTACTAACAAAGCTTTAGACGAATCATATTTGATCCTTTTTTCCTGAGGGGGATGAATCATCTTAAGTAATTTTTTTATTTCATCTAAGGGAAGCTTAGAAACAGCCTTTTTAGCATTAATTACAAATTTTAGATTTTCATTTATTTTATCTGCATTCTGTAGAGGATTAATAAGTAAAATTCTGTTTTTACCATATTTAGTACAGGCAAATTCGCTGATTCGTTTTAATATATCCTCATAGATTTGATATGCTCGTTCAGTTTTCAAAAATTCTTGCACGGGATTTCCAAGAGCATGGTTAATAATTTCCACTGCTTTTTGCTGACTAACTCCTTCAATACTAGCTAATCTATCTACTTCATAGTTCTGAATAGCTTTAAGCAATTCAGTTTCACCACCCATTTTGAGGGTTATTTTTTGAGCTAATTTATCTCCAATACCTTTGATTTTAGTTAAATCCAACCTATCACCAGACATTTATTATAAGAAAGAATTATATTACAAATCTCATAATGATACATTATCCTTAAATTATTATAAATTCATTTTATTTCTTAAATTATTTTAAAAAATCTTTAATTATACTCTTAAAAACCAAATTATTTAATCTCCTGAATGATAAGTTTTAGCCCATTTTCTTTCTTTTCTTATTATTAATTTGATAAAAGCAACGATAAATAAGGGTATTAAATATAAACAATAGGCCCAGTATTCAATTGATCTATAGATAGTGACATGTATTTTTGCAGTATCCCTGAATATTCCCAGCATTACTGCTGGAAAAAAGGCCACAGTAGATAAAAATCCTATTATCGCGGGAAAGGTGTAGTTAAATATCATTATATCTGCGATGTATAAAATGGATACAACATATCCTAACATTACAAATGAAAGAAATAATAATGAAGATAAATATTGTATCACATCCAATCTGCGGTATAATGGAATATTCCTTGTTCCTAAAATCTGTTTAAGATATACAAAAAAAGTTTCCAGATTTCCCATGGCCCATCTAACTCTTTGTCTAAAAAAGGGTTTCCAGTAGGGCACTGCTTCTTGATAAACAGCAGTTTCTCCACAGTATCTTATCTTACATCCTTCAATCATCATTTTTATGCTCATATTTAAATCTTCTGTCACTGCAAAACCATCCCAACCCCCTAGTTTTTCTATTACTTTTCTTGTTGTTACCTGCCCATTTCCTCCTAGAAATGCACCGCCACCGATCTTATCCCGGGCCCTTAAAATTACATTACCAAAAATGGCAAATTCCACATGCTGCATACAAGTCAAGACATTCCTATTTTTGTTATACATTTTTACTTTAACCTGGACTCCGTCCACTCTATCATCATCCATATACGGCATAACTTTTTCTAGAAAATCTGGTTTTATCCGTGCATCCGCATCAAAAACAGCCACAACTTCTCCCCTACAAAGTCTCAATCCATCATTTAAAACATAACCTTTACCTTTACCTGCTCTGGGAGGTTTTCGAGTGATAATTTTTAGAAAATCAAATTCTTCTAACAGCTTTATCAGTATATCATGGGTTTGGTCAGTGGAACCATCATTTATAACAATTAGTTCAAAATTTCTTTTATTATCCTTAAAGTAATCTAATTTGGCGATGGATCTAACACATCTTTCAATGGTATTTTCTTCATTATGGGCTGGTATTAATATGCTTACAAATTTTTTATCATATTGTTGTGGAATGCTCCTTTTTGGAAGTATGCTGATAAATGTTAACATCAAACCATAATAAGCTGGAATAAAAAGAAGCCATGAAAGCCAGGCCAAACTTTTGGTAATAAAACTATTAATTACTAATATTGCTACACCAATAGTTATAAGCGCCACACCAGACTTTTCAATTATAAGCTCCTTTTTCTTGGATTTTATAATTCCTTTTGCAGTTAAAAAAGTTTTTTCTTCTTTTTTGTGTTTTTGTATGGCCATTTCTATGTTGGTTTGTAGTTCTTTTTCGTTGTATGGTTTGATTATGTATCCGTAGGATGGTTGTTTTTTTATTTTGTTTATGGTTTGTTGGTCGGAGTAGGCGGTTAGGTATATTACGGGTATGTTGAGTTTTTGTATTTTTTCTGCTGCTTGTATTCCGTCTGTTTCGCCTTTTAGTACTATGTCCATTAGTACTAGGTCGGGGTGTATTTGTGCTGCGGTGGTGATGGCTTTTTCTCCGGTTGAGCATATTTGGGGTACTTGGTATCCTAGATTTTCTAGTTTATCCTTTAAATCAAGGGCAGTGATACTCTCATCTTCAACCACCAAAATTTCAAGATTTTTCATTAACACACCTTTAAAAAAAGGTTAATTTCTATTCTAGATCTGTTTCGTATTTGTTTTTCTTTATAATTTCTATGGCATGATCTATAGGGGATTGGTTTGATGGTTCTCCACAATCAGCATAATTACTGAAAATCAAGTTTACAAAATATTCAAAGTGGGATTTAGCATATGGATTTATTTTAAATATTTCAAAATTTAAGCTTAGCTTTCTTTTATTATACTTACCCAATCTTTTTAATGCAGAATAATAACTCATTTCAGCTTCCCTTATTTTACCTGCTTCATGAAGAATAACACCTAAATTGATCCAAGCCTTAAAATACCCTGAATTTAAATTAATAATCTTATTGAATAAATTAGCAGCTTCATTAGACCTTCCCAATCTGTAAAGTGCTAAACCCTTCCAATTAAGGACATCTAAATTATTTAAATCAGTTTCTAATATTTTTTCAAAAAATTTAATTGATTCCGTAGGAATGTCCATATCATAGAACAGTTTTCCAAGGTTAAAATATTTCCCTCCACTTTTCAACGAATAAAAAGATAAGTCCTCTGATAGCTCTTTTTCAATTTTTTTAACATCTTGATGTGGATTAGTTAGATAATACTGGAATTCTTGGATTTTTATTTCTTTTTTAGTGTTTTTTAGTTGTTTTTCGATGTTTTGGTTGGGTTTGGTTAGGTTTTTTTCTTGTAGTAGTTTTTGGAGGTGGTGGGTGTGTTGTTGTTGGTTGTGGGGGTAGTTTTTTATGAAGCTTTTAAGGTGTTGTTTTAGGGTTTGGGGTTTGTTTTGTTCTATTTTTGTTTTAAAGTCTTCATATTCCTGTTTTTTTATTTCATCTTGTATTAACCAGTTTAACTCGTCATGATCAAGTTCAATACCCTTTAAAGCAAATAAATCCCTTAATTTACGGATTTCACCAATTTTATAATCCTTTTTAGCCTTTTTAACAAAATTTTCCAGATATTTATAGCTACCTTTTAAAACTAGTTCCTCTTTT
Organism: Methanobacteriaceae archaeon; assembly: GCA_030016715.1. Taxonomy (GTDB): domain Archaea; phylum Methanobacteriota; class Methanobacteria; order Methanobacteriales; family Methanobacteriaceae; genus UBA117. The sequence goes on from JASEJD010000007.1 coordinate 6,139, forward strand.
TTTTCTTTAACATCTTTTATTTTAAATTTTATTAGAATATTAGGAGTACGATTTTCATATATTCTAATACCTGGCTTGGATTTAGCAATACTATTCTGGAATTCTTGGATTTTTATTTCTTTTTTAGTGTTTTTTAGTTGTTTTTCGATGTTTTGGTTGGGTTTGGTTAGGTTTTTTTCTTGTAGTAGTTTTTGGAGGTGGTGGGTGTGTTGTTGTTGGTTGTGGGGGTAGTTTTTTATGAAGCTTTTAAGGTGTTGTTTTAGGGTTTGGGGTTTGTTTTGTTCTATTTTTGTTTTAAAGTCTTCATATTCCTGTTTTTTTATTTCATCTTGTATTAACCAGTTTAACTCGTCATGATCAAGTTCAATACCCTTTAAAGCAAATAAATCCCTTAATTTATCCACGTCTTCTCTATAGAAACAATACTTTATTTTCTCAACATAATTTTCCAAGCATTTATATCTTGCTCTTAGCACAAAATTTTCAATATAAGAATAATAGCCTTCAGAAATAATAAATTCCTTTTTTTCGTTAAATATTCTATTTTCATCTGTAAAAGTTGATATATTTGGTTTAACTGTATCTATAGTCGAAATTCCTTTAATTGGGCCTTGTTTTTTTACCTTTATTCTTTTTCCTTCATCCATTAATTCTTCTGTTTTTGAATCTGTAGATTTTAAAAAGCTTTTTTGTAATCTTTTTACATTTTTAGAAGGTTCTAATTTCTCAAATTCCGATTTACCAATATTTTTAAGCATATTTATGGCATTTTTTCGTATTTTTTCATCATCACTTTTTAGTTTACTAATATATGGATTGATGGAGATCATGCCCAGTGAAGAAACTGCTTTTTCTTGAATCAAATCGTTTTTATCATCTAAAAGTTTTATAAGACTTGGAATTGCCTTTGTAGACCCAATATTTCCCAGAGCAGTCACAGCATCAGCCTTTATAAGTTCATTATTATGATTTAACATTTTAATTAAATATTTAACTGCTTTTTCATCTTTAATTTTCCCCAGAGCCACTATTGCTTCTTCTTTAACCACATCTTCTTTGTCAGATAATGCGTTAATTAAGGGTTCCACTGCTCTATTATCACCTATTTTACCTAAAGAAGCAGCAATTTTGCATCGTAAATCTTTATTTTCATTGTTAAGATTCATTATTAATGGCTCAACAGCCTTTGAATCTCTAAGTCTACCTAAAGCATCAACAGCTTCAAGTCTTATGCTATCATTTTCATCGTATAACGCTTCAATTAGTCCATCCACATCATTTTTATCCTCCATTCTTTGGATTCGACTTTTAAGAAGATTAGAAATTACCATGATGCACCAAAGCCCCCAGAAAATATTATTATTCTTTTAATTAATTATTATTAATGTAAATGTAATATCTGATAATATCGTTTTATTATACTTTTTTGTAATTTTTACTATATTAAATCATTATAAAAAAAGGGAATTTAAAATCGAATATTAATAATTAACAGTACCTACTACAACTTTCATATACACGAAAAAAATAATTAAAAAAATACTTTGAAAACTAATCAGACTATTTTACTTCTCTTAAAAAGTTGCTTTTAGTAATTCCACCTAAAGATATTTTCTTTATCTGATTTTTCATAGTTTTAATGTATTTTGCAGATATTTGACCATCATTTAATTGATTAACAGCATCCCCATACAGACTTAACATATCCCTAACATAGTTACCAGATCGGTTTCTCGCATCTATTACTAATCCATCAACATTCCAATCTTTAAATAGGGCCATATAGTCGATTAAACAGAGTTCTACAGAGTTAAGTATATGAGTTCTACATTCTAAATCTAGATATAATGGGAATAAATGATTTTTAAAATCTTTAAGACCCCAAAACTTTTGAGGCAAGGTAATCATATCATCTCCGGAATTTGTCGCAGTACAGGGCAAACAATCTTCCGAAATAATTGTTTCCAAGTTGCCTTGCACTAATAATTCCATATTTATAGATTTAAAATTAGAATTTTTTATTAAATAGAAATACTTAGATAAACTATTTAAATCACTTTTTGATAATTCTGGGCTTAAAGTAACAGTTTTAAATATCCCTGAAAATAAATGAGAAGTCCAATTATTCCAGATATTTAGTTCAGGGGATGCTGAAAGGCAAACTCTTGGTTTCATCTTTGATAGTAAATATGCTGATCCAAGATCTCCAACCATGATCTCTCTAATAAAATCAGGGGAAAATGAATCCATTAACGCCACAGCAAGGTTTAAATAGGGCTCTCTATTTATATTAGGCCATTTCCAAACTAGCTGAGCTTCATTATCTTCACAAAGAAATTTTATTTTAGTAAATATTTCACTAAAATGGTCTAAAACTTTTTCAAGATATTTTTCTGTACAGCCATAATCTTTTCCAGGCCAAATGTCCAAACTATTAAATTCAAAATAGATCCTCTTACAACCCCCTTTTAAAGCATATTCTACATTTTCATGGTTGTTGATATATACTGACATATAAAGGGGGTTTTCAGATCCTTCATTTTTTGTAGTGATGATCAAATTATTCGCTGGTGAAAATTTATTTTTTTTTAGATGATATAGATGATCTTCCGATTTTTTAACATTTTTAGGAGGACCCAAGTAACTTTCCAGAAGAATAGATTCTGCTTTTTCTAAAAAATCTCTTCTAATCTGGTTTAACTTACTAATGGGTAAAAAAAGGCCTCCAGGATAATCAATTTCTATTTTATTTATTCTAAACGGGGTTTTGCCAGTTTTTTTAAGCTGTTTTTCAATTGTTTCTTTATTAAGAGGATCTGTTAATGCTTTTTCCATTTCAAAACGTGATTCCATACTAAGAAATAGATTAGAATTATCGGGACCTATTATTTCTCCTTCCAGTATGGGTAAATTATTCTTCCAGTAAACATTTAAATCAAGGGGGATGGATTGATATGCGTTTTTTAAAATAATATTTTTCGCTTCATCTATAAGGGATTTTTTATAATTTAAATATACCTTAGAACCCTTATGGATAAAAGAATCTACTTTTAATTTCACAATGTTATTTTCTTTTAAGGGGCTGAGACGAACTTTAAGTCCAGTAGTATTAGGCCGACCTTTAGATATAAAAACAATACCATCTCCTTTACAAGGCACAATATCGTTTTTTAAATCTATATCTACCATTTTATATTTTGGGTCATATTTTTCAACAGTTCCTATATAAATTCCTCTATTTCCTGGTCTATCACGGCCCATTATTCGGTTATGATCTTTTTCAAGAATATAACCCGATGTAAACATCCTATTAAAGGTTAGTTCTAATTTTTTAAGATCTTGGTCTAAGGGTTTCCATCCTCCTTTTTTTATTTCATCAAGTGCTTTGCGATAAATACTAACTACAATCGCCACATATTCTGGTGAACGCATACGCCCTTCAATCTTTATAGAATCAATTGGTTTACTCGTAATATAATTTAGTTTACTGTAAAGTGCAAGATCTCGTGTGGATAAAAGATATTCGTGATTCAAAGGAATTTCCTTGAGGTTTTTTGGCCGCCCATAACCATCTAAGTTTCCTTCCATTAGTTTATAGGGCTTTCTACAAGGCTGGGCACACATCCCCCGGTTACCACTTCTTGAACCAATTAATGATGATAAAAGGCATCTGCCTGAATAAGAATAGCATAATGCTCCATGAGCAAATACTTCCAGTTCTATCCTTTTTTTTATTTTTTTACCAATTTCTTCTATTTCTGAAAGTTTCATTTCCCTAGCCAAAACAACCCTTTTAAATCCAAAATCCAAGGCCCATTCAACTCCTGGCTGATTATGGATGGCCATCTGAGTAGATGCATGCAGATTAAGATCTGGAACTAATTCCTTTGCTAGAGCTGCAATACCCACATCTTGAATTATTACTGCATCAACACCATTTTTATATAACCATAAAAGGTATTCGGAGATAACTGGAATTTCTGAATTCTTAATTAAAGTATTTACAGTAACATATACCTTCACATTATTTAGGTGGGCATAATTAACTGCCTCTTTTATCTCTTGTTTACTGAAATTATCAGCAAAACCCCGAGCTCCAAATCTTTTACCACTTAAATAAACAGCATCAGCCCCCGCATTTACAGCGGCTTTAAAAGCATAAAAAGAACCAGCAGGTGCTAAAAGTTCAGGTAAATCTCTATTTAACATGAATTCAACCTAAAAAAATAATATATTAAAGTTAGTAAAAATTTTGTTTAAAATAAAATTGAGCTAATCTAGGGTTGATTAATTTCTTTTAGCACTTCAGAAACGATTTTAAGGAATTTTTCAATTATACGTCTGTTTTTCTCTTCACTTTCCCTTAGTTTATCTTCTGATTGTTTCCGGGAAAGTGCAATTGCAAATAAGTCTGCTAATCTTTCTACAACCTCTAAATCTTCCTGAGTATAATCTTGATCCGAATTTGCAAGAGAAAGAATTCCTACAAGCTTTTCATCAGCAATGGCTGGTGCAGAAACAAAGTTTTCAATTTCTATATGTCCTTCAGGGGTACCAGTAGATCTCTCATCATTCTGAGGATTGTTGGTTAGAATAGATTTATTATTATTCAAAACCCATCCCCATAAACCCTTAAATTCTTCAAATACAGGGGTTTTATCAGAAACATGGCATTTATCCCATATTTCCCCAGTCATAGTGGAAGCTATTAAAAATCCGGTTTCAGGATCTATGTAACCTACAAATCCAAACTTACTACCAGTAATATTCTGAGCATAGTCTAATACCAAATCAGATATTTCTTCAATGGATATAGGGTTTATAAGTTTTCCTGATAAGTCAGCCATGGCGTTATTAACTTCTGCTTCCCTTTTTAATTCCAATTGAGCTAATTTCAGATCAGTAATATCTCTAACAACACCTAAAACCCCTAATATTTTGCCAGTAGCATCTTTTAGGGGTGATAATGATGTTTGAAGATACCATTTACCTGTAGGTGTCTTGGAGGTCCACTCATAAACCACTGCTTCTCCTTCCAGTGCCTTAGTAAATGCTGCGTCATGTATTTTTCCCTTTTCAGAACCGTAAATTTCTTCAGCGGTTTTACCAATATATCTTTCTCCAGTTACCCCATATTTTTCCAGTTTTGATTCAGAAATAGTGGTATATCTTTTATCATGGTCTAATGTGAAAATTATATCAGTCATGGAGTTTATTATAGCCTTGTTGCGGGCTTCACTTTCTCTAAGTTTCAGATCCATTTCATGCTTGTAAAGGCCCACCTCTATCACGCTGTGAAGTTCTCGATCTTCAAATGGTTTAATAATATAACCAAACGGACCAGTTTGTTTAGCTCTTTCCAGTGTTTTTTCATCAGAATAAGCAGTTAAATATACAACGGGTATGTTATAATTATTATAAATTTCCTGAGCAGCTTCAATTCCATCTATTTTACCTTTTAATACAATATCCATTAATATTAAATCCGGATGGTTCTTTCCTGCCTTTTCAATAGCTTTCTCTCCAGAAGAAACTATATCAGTTACTTCGTAACCTAAAGTTTCCAGTCTTTGGCCAATATCAATAGCTACAACACTCTCATCTTCTACAACCATTATCCTTGTCTTGGACATATTTTATTCCTCTGGTTTACTAAGCATTTATATATCAATGTAATTTCAGCAAAAAACTGAATATATATAAAATTACATTCAATAGGCATATTTATGTAAATTTAAAGTATATTTAATATATTATTAAATTATATCAATTATTTTATACTTATCAATTATATTTCAGTTTATATATTATAAATTATTTTTGCCCTAATGGATAATAGTTAATTATTTACTCTTTTTTTTATTAAAGTTAATAAAACCATCTGGCCCTGGTTAATATTTTTTTTTGATTTAATATTCCAGGGAAATGTAATTATACTCTTTTCTTAGAATAGGCTTATAGATTTATAAATAAAAAAACCTTATTCAAATATATGTACATATGTTTGGAAGGTATTGATGGATCAGGGAAGTCATCACAATCTCATTTACTGGAACAATGGTTAAAAGACGCTGGTTATGATGTAATGCGTGTTTTTGAACCTAGTAAATCTGCTGTGGGGAAACTTATTCGGAGCATGCTCCAGGATTCCGAGGCCACTGATAAAAATTTCCAGAGAACCTTAGGTCTCCTATTTGCGGCAGATAGGATGATTTTAATGGAAAAAATCAGAAGAGCAGAATATGAATCTTCAATAATAATAGCAGACCGAAGCTTTTATTCCAGTCTAGTTTATCAAAACGATGAAGAATGGATTAGAGAAATCAATAAACATATTTTAAAACCAGATATTGTCATTTTATTGGATATAAATCCAGAAACTGCAATTAAAAGGTGTGAAGGCAAGGATCACTTTGAAAATGTGGAATTTCTTGAAAAGACAAGGAAAAAATATATGGGATTGGCCAGTAAGGAGAAATTCTATGTAATAAATGCAAATAATGGTATAAATAAAGTTCATGATGATATTAAAAAGATTATTGCTCCTAAATTAGGTATGTGTATTTAATTTTAGTAATAAATATGAAAAAAGTTTTAATGGTTATAGAATTGCAAAAAGAGTATTTTTTTGGAAAATTACCATTTATATAGCTCCTTTGCAGTTAGAAACAGTTATAAAAGCTTTTTATCGGAGGTTGAATTTTTTTTCATGATACTACTGAATATTCAGTGAATCAAATTAAGGTTGGAAAAATTCCTGATAAAGATATTAATGGTAAACTATTGATAACTCTGGCTAATTGTTTCAGATAAGTAATTTATAAAGATGATTAGATAAGAAATAACTGTTCCAACTGATCAAACTTCTTAAATCTAAAATAGGGCTAATTTTAATAATATGGTGAACTATTTTTTTCTACTTTCTAATTCTTTTAATCTATCATTAATATCTTTAACTATATCATCTCTAGCTTTTTCTAGATCTTCCTTTTCTCCGTAAAGAACAGGCCCATAATCAGTTTGTTTAATTTCCAATTCATACTTACCTATAACAGCAGCAACACTTCTTTCTGTAACTCCAGGAGGTAATCTCATTTCATATTTCATATAATCACCTATATAGAAAACTATTTACTAAAAAATTCTCTTACTGGTTCTAATATTTGAATTAAATATTTGGATACACTATTTTTAAGATCTAAAGGATGAAGATTCCCTTCAGTGTAAAGTTTTATCAGTTCAGGGTATGTTAGTTCCAAGTCTCCCCCAAATTTTTCTGGTCTTTCAATTAAAAGAATATCATGATCAGTGTATATGAAATGTTCAGCCATTTCAATCACAGGATTTCCTTTCACCTGACCTGCGGGGCAGAAACTCTTTTTAATTTTATCTTGGATAACTGATGGTTCATCATCTATGGAAATATAGTTTCCTTTACTGGAAGACATTTTTTCATCCCCATCCAAGCCATGTAAAAGAGGGGTATGAATACAGACCGGGGCTTTAAATCCGATTTTTGGCAGATTTTCCCGGGCTAACATATGAATTTTACGCTGTTCCATACCTCCCAAAGCCAAATCCACATCTAAAAATAACATGTCTATTACTTGCATTATAGGGTATATTACTTCAGCCACCTTATGATCTTTTTTTTCACGGGTTATCTGCGCCATACTTCTTTTGGCCCGGACTAATGTGGTCGAAAGGGCTAGTTGATAAATCTTTGATGTGTAATCGGGGCTGGTTTGAAAACTGGAACCATAAATATATTCAGTATCACTACTCAGTCCTAGAGCCTGAAAACATTTCTTATTGTACTCAGATATTTTTTCTATATCTTCCAAAGAGCCTTTACCATTTAGATAGGCATGGAAATCAGCCAACAATATTTTTATTTTAAATCCGGCCTTTTGAAGGTCAACCATCTTTTTCACTGTAATTGCATGTCCTAGATGAATTTTTCCAGATGGTTCATAGCCCACATAGGCAACTGGATTTTCCTTTTCCAGCACATCTTCTAATTGGTTTTCAGTAATTATTTCGAGTGTTCCTCGTTTTATAATCTGTAATTTTTCATCTAAGTTCATATAATCACCATTAACGCATCAAATATTTATCAGTTTTTCCTATTATTGAATTAGATTGTAATATTATTTTATTGGAATTAATATGTTATTTCTTATCATTATCCATAACAATATAGAGTCTATCCCTAATTTTAATAACCAATACAAGTTCTCCTACTTCAATATCTTTTGTTTCAGGATTAATATCTATATCCACTGGTTGATAATCATCTGGGTCAAGTATTTGTATTGAAGTGGGTGTTTTAGCAGTTAAAGTTGTTTCTTCAGCATCTTCTTTTTTAGCTACGACTTCTATATTTCCATAATCTCGCCATTGGATTGAAGAAATTTGCCCGGTATCCAGATCCCTAAATTGAATTTTTCTCCCATCTACTGAGATTAATTGGCCAATAAAATTTCCATACTTTATGAAATCTCCAACATGGAAATTGGGGAGTCTAAAAGAGATCCATATCCGAAACAGTTCTTTACCTGTTGATTTATCTTTACCCATTAAACGGGGAGATTCTTTTACAACACCCCCCAATTCCTCTTTAAGGACATTTACCAATTTTTTTGAAACTTTATATGATCCAATGTAATAGTCTATACCTTCTTTAAGGACTATTCGTTCTGATACATATGCCATTTTGTTTTTCTTAGATAATCGATCAATTTGGCCAGAGATGATCTGATCTATTTTTTCAACTTCTTTGTTTGAGGGAAGTCGGTTATGAGCTCTAATCTGAATAACTGCCTCATAATAGCCGGATGCATATTTACTGCACTCGGGGCATACGTTTTTTAACAATTTCACATTCAGATCATATTCTTGTTTTACTATTTCACCCAAAACTTTTGCTTGGACATGAACAAGACATTTAATATTTGAGCCTCTTACTATTAGCTCTTCAACCCATATTTCAACATCTTCAGCGCATTTATTAGCAGTTATATTGCTAATTATGGCGTTATATATGGTTTCTTCTTCAGTTGAGTCTTGATCATACCATTTTCCTTGCCTTAAAGCAGAACCGCAGTGGGCACAGACTATTACTTCAATTTCGTCTGGAATTTCTAAAAGAGAAATGTCATTGATGAAACAAGTTTTACAAAGGCCTTCAACTAGGTCCTGGCCTGATCTTCCACACCTTGGACAGAACATAATACCTTAAAGTGTTTTTAGAGGTGCTTTAGCTCCACAAGCTTCGCATTTCAATAAGAATATGCGGTCTTCTCTTATTATTCGGGTATCTGGCCGGTTACATTCGTGGCACATTACAAATCTTTGTACGTATTCATCTATTCTGTCATTTATTAGAAAATGAGTAAATTTACCTTGCATTATTGCTCTACCACCTTCTAAGTTTCCAGCAGTACCCATCTCTCTTAAGAGAAATTTCAAAAGATGCTGTGGGTCACGGTTTAAGGCAGCAGCTATCTCTCCAAAATTCTGTACAATAGTTCTATTTCCTTGAATCATGGAATAAGCCCTTGGTACCTTGAATCTTTTTGTTTCAAATACCTTTTTAGGCATCTGATCTATTGCTCGGTCAAGTAATTTATCATAATCATCCATTATATTACCTCCGTGGATTTTCACTATAAAAGTAAAAGTTGAGTTAATTATTATCCTATTATTATAATTAATATTTAATTAAATTATAAAAATAATTAAATAAAAATTTATTGCGCTAATTAGCATTTCTTTAAATTTAAAGGATGTATATTATTAAACTATTTTCAAGTAGCCTCTTTCTGGTTCAAATACCATTCCTTTATGTTTTAAGATTCTTATAACTTCTTCAACCTTTTCTTCACTCACATTATATCTATCTTCCATTTCAGATATAAGTATATTGATCGGAGCTTTACCCCCATATTCCTCTTCAAATTCTTTAATAAGTTCCACTAATAAACGGAATTTATCCCGGTCAGACTTTGGTGCTCTTCCTTCCACCTTGTCAATATCAATTTTACCGGTTTCAGGGTCAAGGCCTACCTGTTTTAAACACGCTTTTTGAAGTTTAATTGCTTTTTGAGCATCTTCTGCACTGACTTCTTCTTTTAATCTTATTCTGGCACTTGATTCTGAAAGACGGATTAATGCTTCCAGTTGACGGGCTGTAATTGGGACTGGAGAATCTTCTTCAGCACCACTACTCCTCATGCCCACATAAAATTCTTCTAAAACATTAATTGCTGCATCAGTAAGTTTTGGTTGAACTTCGCGCCGGGCATAGGCCACGTATTTTCTTAAAAGCTCGGGGTCTATTTCAAATGGTATAGAATCCTCTTTATGAATATTTAGTATGTGTCTTGCTAGTTTTTTGTCCCTTTCAGTATCAGGTTTATCTTCAACCACAAATATCAAGTCAAATCTAGATAGTATGGTGGATGGTAGATCAATCTGCTCAGCTATGGATTTATAACTATCAAATCTTCCAAATTTTGGATTTGCAGCGGCCAGCACAGAACAACGAGAATTAAGGGTAGCCATTATTCCTGCCTTAGCAATACTAATGGTCTGCTGTTCCAGTGCTTCGTGTATTGCTGAACGGTCTTCTGGACGCATTTTGTCAAGCTCGTCTACACAAACATTGCCTCCGTCACCTAAAACCAGTGCACCAGCTTCCAGAGACCATCCTCCCAGTTCATCTCTTACTGCTGCGGCAGTTAAACCAACACCACTGGTACCTTTACCACTCGTATATATCCCACGGGGAGCAAGTTTAGATACGTATTTAAGCATCTGTGATTTACCAATACCAGGATCACCAACAATTAAAATGTGTATGTCCCCACGTAAACGGGTTTTATCTTCTAATTCCTTACGTGAGCCTCCAAATAATTGAAGGGCGATAGCTTCTTTCACTTCACGGTAGCCCTGGATGGATGGTGCGGTTGATTTAATAATCTTGTCGTAGATATGGGGATCAGCAGCCAGTTCTCTTATCATTTCTTCATCTTCCAGGCTTAACTGCAGTTCCTCAAATTCTTGTTCTAGTTGTTCAATATAATTTCCATAAATAAAATTTTTAAATCTGCGTGTTTTTTCATCTCGAACTGTTCTTAAGGTTCCAGTCACCCTTACTATGTCACCTGGAGTTAAACTATCAACCAAGTCATCTTCCAGAACTACAAGTATTTGTCGGGGTTGTTCTCCTCCAGATAGATTTTCTAAAGGTTCCTGAAGTTTGACGGTTTGGGTGTCTAAAAATTCTGATTCTTCCTGTAGAAGTCTAAAGGATCTCCCTCCACAATCCTGGCAAAGTGAAGGTTCAGTGATCATATTACTACTTTGTGATACTTCATGGATGCGCATACATCCCCTACATTCAAAAACAGCATTAATAATCCGGGGACGTATTTCATCGGTTTTACGCACAATCCCATCTACAGAGACAAATTTTCCAATAAATTTACTTCTTAAAAATCTTAGTGGAATGTTATTACTTACATTTTCAAGCCTAATATTCAGATCAGCATTTTTCCTCAAAGGATCAATATTTTTAATTGCTGTCTGGGAAGCTTTGATTACTTCTTCGGGTTTTTCAATTAACAGATCTGCCAAGTCAGGATCAAACATTTCCAGTTCTAGATAATCTACAACCACCGATCTTTTGTCTGGATACTTTTCCAGTGCCTCGAAGACGGTATCTTTATATTTAGTGCTAAAAAATTCCTCAAATTTAGTAAGTGATGTTTTAGTTTTATCAGTTGAAGTGTTCATTGTAAAAATATTAAACATTTGTCTATAAAATTATTTCCATCATCACTAATATCATGAAAAAATTCCATAACTTAAAAAGATTAATACTAATATAAGATAATTCTTAATATTAGAGAAGATATTATTAGGAGTATCCTATACTGATATTATTTGTAATTTATTTGAAAATATCATAACTTATGATAAGCTACATTTATAAAAATATTACCGTGATAAAATGAAGAGATCAAGATTAAATTTATTCAGAGCAACTTCTATGACTATATCAATCCTAGGAGTTATTATGATTATTGCTACAGCAGGAATATTTATTTATATAGGAATTGAAACTTTATCTTCCGGAGTAACTTCCAATGTAGATACTTCCTCTGCTTATGATGAATTGGCAACTTTGAAGTCAGAATATTCTAGTCTGAAATTACAGTTTGATGGTTTAAAAAGAGAAGTTGCAACTAGTGGAAATGATGATTTAAAGCAGAAATATGTTGATACCGAACTCCAGCTGGTAAAGGCACAGTCTGCTATAAGTGATCTTGAGAGTGCGTTATCCACTAAAAAAGAACCAGAAGAAATTGAAAATAGATTAGATATAGCCAAAAAAGAACTTCAAGCAGCAAAAACAGCTGTTAGTAACTTTAGAGCATTTCTTTAAATTAATTTTTAACATTTTTTAAGATAAATAATGTTCACTAGATATTTTTATCTGAAACCTTTAGCTACAATATACATTTCTGAACTTTTCTGTTTAGAAGACTGTGGTTTGGTTGTTTTAACTAATTTAAACATCTTTTTAATTTTTTGTAAGAGATTTTTATATTCCTCTCCTTGGAAAGCTTTTATAATAACATTTCCACCAGGCTTAAGAATTTCTCCAGCGATATTCAAAACAGTTTCAGCCAGCTCTATAGATATTAAATGATCTATATCTTTTATTCCAGATAATTTAGGGGATGCATCGGAAATAATAACATCTGCTTTGTTCTCTAAAATTCTATAAATGTGGTTAATGGTTTCCTCTTGGGTGAAATCTCCTTGAATGAAATGAAAATTTTCATTTTCAAATTTTCTAATTCTTTGCAGATCAACAGCTAAAACTAGCCCATCATCTCCAACTAATTCTAAAGCTACTTGAGACCATCCTCCCGGAGCTGCACCCAGATCTAACACTTTATATCCTTTTTTTATTATTTTAAATTTATTATTTAACTGTAAAAGTTTAAAAGAAGCTCTTGATCTATACTTTTCTTTTTTAGCCTTTTTATAATAATGTTCTCGGTCGTGTTCTGATTTCCAGTTGCTCATCTTAATACCTCTTTTTTAAAATTGAGGGCTTTACACACAGGATTTCCTATTTTTTTAATCTCTGCATCTATTTTTCCATCTTCAACTGTAACTAACATAACTGATGGATCAGATAACCGTGGAACAGTAGGGCTGCCGGGATTTAATAGTATAACATCTTCTATTTCTTCAATAAAAGCCCAATGGGTGTGACCCGAGATTAGTACGTCCACATCCATCTCCATTGCAATGTACTTTAATTGTTGGGTATCGCCACGGGGATAGACCTCTCCATGATCCAAACCGATTTTTATCTTTTCTACGTTTATAACCTCTCTTCTAGGTACTTTTATACCGTAGGCCCGATCCATATTTCCCTGAACACATTTTGTGGGGGCTATCTGATTTAGATCTTCTAAAACTTGTATGCGGGTGAGATCACCGGCATGTAAGATCATATCCACTTCACTGAAAAGGTCAAAAACGGCTTGTGGAATTTCAGGGGCCCGGTCTGGTATGTGGGTATCAGATATAACACCAATAAACATATTGATCTCCTTTAAAACATAAATCTTATTAAAATAAATTAAAAAAATCTTAAATAGAATATCTTTGAATAATTCTATTTAAATGATCTGATCATATTCCAATTCTTTAAATCTTAATCTAAAAACAGTTTTAGGCTCTTTTTCTAGAGATAATGTTCCTTCTAACTGTTTTACTAATGATTTAACCAGTTCAATACCTAATGTTTTCACATTTTTTAGGTCAAAATCTTTGGAAAAACCAATACCATTATCCTCAATTACCATTTCATATTCCTCATGGGTTTGATGCAATTTAATTTCAATCAAACCCTGCATGTCATCGGGAAAGGCATGTTTAATGCAATTGGTAAGTAATTCATTTATTATAAGGCCAAGAGGTATGGATGTGTTAAGATTTAGTTTAATATCTCCCACATCTATTTTAAGTTTTATAATATTTGTATCCACCAAGTAGGAAGCTAATACTTCTGAGGTTAAACTTTGTAGATAATCCTTGAAATTAATTTTGGAAAAGTCTTCTGATTGATATAGTTTTTCATGTACTATAGCCATGGATTTTACCCGGTTTTTACTTTCATTAAATATTTCACATACACCATCTTCACAGTATTCGGACTGCAAATTTAACAAGCTGGAAATGATTTGCATATTATTTTTTACACGGTGATGAATTTCTTTTATAAGTATGTTTTTTTCTTTTAATGAATTAATTATCTGATTTTCGTACTCCTTCCTCTGCGTAATATCTCTAAAAACACTCTGAACTGCTTTTTTGCCGTTATAAATAAAACTGGTGCCTACTACTTCCACATCAATAGGGGTTCCATCAATTTTTAGGAACTTTTGATCAATTAAAGGCACATTCTCATGGTTTTTGTAAACCTTTTCTATTCTTTCTTTAACTCTATCATGACAATCAGGATGGATAAACTTAAAAAGTGATTTTCCAATAATTTCTTCCTTTTCAGCGCCTAATATTCTGGCACCCGCATCATTAATGGACAGTATCTTACCTTGGCTGTGGATTAGCACAGCGTCAAATGACTGCTTTAGGAGTCGACGGTATCTTTCTTCACTCTCTTTAAGAGCTATTTCCGCATTTTTTTGAAGAGTAATATCTTCCAAGGTTTCTATTGCACCAATAACATTTCCATATTCATTCTTAATCGGTGCTGCAGTAAAATATAGCCAGATACCCTCTTTGTTCAGGTGGGGGAAAAAATCTGCTGATTCATATGCATCTTCTGCAAATTTTGATCTAGAATATTTACCTTTATACCACCTTTCTAGTCCTTGAATATCATTATCAACCAATAAATCAGCCATTACCGGTCTTTTTTTATCATAAAATGCTTTCCACTGATTATTTGTACCTACCATATCTTCTGCTTTAATTTTAGTATACTTCTCCAAAGCTAGGTTCCAATAAATTACTTTGTGGTTTTGGTCAATTACAAAGGTGGGTATTGGTGATCCTTGTAAAACAGCATATAATCTTCTTTCACTTTCATGGATAATATTTTCCACTTTTTTCTTGGGTGTGATGTCTTCAAAGACAGTAACGAATTTATCTAATCCTGGTGAAAAAACAGATATATCAAAATACTTGTCAAAAGGCGGATAATAAGTTTCAAAAGTAATTGGATTTCCAGTTTTCACAACTTCGGCATAACTATCAAGGTATGGTGGCTCTTTGCTACCATAAACTTCAGATGCAAGTTTACCTATCACATCCTCTTTTTTAATATTCAAAATCTGTTCAAAGGCAGGATTAACATCTAATATTTCATAATCAATGGCTTCACCATTATCATTATAAATGATCTCGTGTAAGGCCATACCTTCATTAATTGCAGTATAGAGTGATCTGTATTTTTCTTCACTATTTTTAAGCTTTTCAAATGCATATACACTATCTGTAATGTCAGTTATCATGGCAAATGATCCCTTAAATTTACCATCATTATCTTTAAGGGCGGTGGCAGATACTGATGTCCAAACCGTTTTTCCATTTTTATGGCGTAATCTGGTTTGATACTGTTGGTCAAGGCCTTTTTTCCTGATTTCCATACGTTTAGCATGTTCTTTTAAATCATCTTTAAAAAAGAAGTTTTCTACTCGTTCTCCTATCAACTCTTCTGGACTGTAACCCAACATTTCGCATAGTTTTTTATTGACGAATGTAGTTACGTAGTCTTTATCCATGGCCCATATTCCTTCATTAGCTGTTTCCACAATGCATCTATATTTCTCTTCACTCTTTTTAAGATCCTTCTCCAATTTTTCCTGTTTCAACCGATTCCTTATCACATTAATTCCATAGACAAGATCACTTGCCAATTCTTCAAATAATTTAACCTCTTCACTGTCAAATCTATTTTTCTTTGATGAATAAATATTCAAAGAACCAACATTACCCTCTTCTAAAACCAAAGGAAGACTTATAAATGATCTGTATCCTTTTTTAACAGCATCAGATGTCCACAGATAATCTGAGGACTCCTTCATGATGTCATTACACACCACAGTTTCATGGTTTTTTATATTCAATATTAGGGGATGATTAACATAACGGGGATCAGAAATATTTAAACCTTCTAATTGATTAATAACATCATTTTTATCAGGATATTTAGCTTTGGTAACTATTTTATCCTTATTTTTTTTATCAAGAAAA
The DNA here is from genome assembly GCA_030016715.1 of Methanobacteriaceae archaeon. Lineage (GTDB taxonomy): Archaea > Methanobacteriota > Methanobacteria > Methanobacteriales > Methanobacteriaceae > UBA117. The sequence goes on from JASEJD010000007.1 coordinate 22,444, forward strand.
TTTATCCAAGCTAATTGACAATCTGCTTTGTTTACTATTATTTCACAGATCTTTTTCATTAGATTTTTTTCATTACTGGTCCTTATTATTTCTTGGTTACAATCACTTAAAACTCGAAGTGACTGGCTAAGTTTTTTTAATTTACTTTCAGTGGCATGTTTAAAAAGAGCCATTTCAATGGAGAATTTTAATTCATTATCATCAAATGGTTTGGAAATATAGCCATAGGGATAAGTATTCTGGGCACGATTTAACGTTTTTTCATCAACATGAGCGGTAATATAAATAATGGGAATATCAAGGGATTCTTTTATTTTTTGATAAGATTTTATACCATCCATATTATCCTTTAAAATAATATCCATCAAAATAAGGTCTGGTTCCAGTTTTAAGGCCATTTCAACGGCACTGTTTCCAGTATTAGCTATGCCTGAAATTTCATAGCCCCAATGCATCAATTTTCTCTTTAACTCCAATGCAGTGATGCTTTCATCTTCTACAATTAAAACTTTTTCCGGCATCTTATCGCCCATATCGAGAATTAATAGTTTAACAATTTATATCTATATTATGTTATCCAATTTTATATATAATTTGATTGGAAGTTTAATCAACATTAAATATAAGAAATTTCTATAAAAATCAATAATCATATCCCTTTATTGTAACTAAAAATAAAAATGAAGTTATTCAATGGCTAATGAGAAATATAAAAGTAAATTAAACCCAAAAGCTGCTTTTTTATTATCTGGGGAAAAAATTTTCATGAAAAAACTTCATCAATCAGTTCTAAAAAGAAGCTTAATTTATCCCAGAGGATATAATCTATTTAACTTTTACCAACTTGATATCATGTTTTGGATCCCCATCAAAAATTTGGGGATGTTGTAAATCACCAAAAAAATTACAATTTTCAATGGTCAATGGACGAGCATAAGCAAAAGCTTCTTCAATAGAAATCCAACCATCCTTATTAATATCTGCCTCATTTTTAGTAAATGCTTCCAGCAGAAAATAGGTAAAAACTCCACCATCAAGTTTTTCATCACCTACAGATGATTCATTTGCCTGACATGATGCTAATATGACGTATTTTCTGGAATAAGGATTATTAGATGTTAATGATTCAATCATACCTCCACTGTTACAAGAATCAAATATAAAAACTAAATTTCTGGCTTCTATTTCCTTTATCCATAATTGAAATTTCGAACCTTTCAGTGAATTTTTATAATCTTCAGTGTCATCATAGGGGCATATAATATATTCATAACCATTATTTCCACTTTCATCAGTTTTCAACCGGTCGCCATGTCCACTATAATAAAAGATAAATAAGTCATTTGTTGATGATCTTTGAGTGAAGGTTTTCAGATCCTGGGTTATTTGAGAATTTTTAGCCTCAGAATCCATTCTTAAAAGAGTATTATTGTAATTGAATCCTGCATTCTTTTCTAGAAATGATTTAAATTTAAGGGCATCACTTGAACCTAGTGTGAGTTCTTGATCACTATCTTTATAATTAGAAATACCAACCAAGTATGCATATTTCTCTGATGGTTTATTTAATTTAAAATATTCATTGCATTGATCATTTAAGATATAAATTCCCGTGAATAAAATTAAACTTATAATAAAAAAAATCATAAAGCTCTTCTTGTTAATCAACAATATAATGCACCTTATCCATTACTGAATTATAATTATTTTCCAATTATCCTTATTCTATTATGGAGGGGTTTAATTATAATTTTTTCTATAAAAATAGGAATCTATTAATAATCAATTTATTTAACCAATTAATACATTAATTAAAGATTTAAATTTCTTATTATTTATCATGAAATAACCTAACAAGTTTCTACAGGTTTTTACTATCAAATACTAAATCTATACCAGATTTACAAATTTAGACATAATTTTAATACAACTATTTTCATTATCATAATTGGTGGTTTTGGATAGTTAAAAACATATATGCTAATTTATAAAATATATTAACAAGATTATTAGGGGAGTGATTTATTGGAAAAAGAAGATCTAATTCTGCCAGCGATTTTGATACTAATATTTCTAATTTTAATTGTCACAATCTTTTCTTTTGCTGGAAACAATACATTTCAGACGGGAAAGGTTTATTTTGAGTATCCAAATAACTGGGCTCAGGAACATGTTGTAGGAAACTTCAGTAACAGCTCAATATATTCTCAAGTAACACTAACTGCCAACTTTAATGATGATTCTGGTCAAACACAAACTGCATACATATTGTTTATAATGCAGAAGCGGACTGAGGGGGTTCTTAACATACCTAGTTCCAGTTCTGTTTTAATGAACACCACTAACTCTTCAGTGGCTTCAGTTGACATTGGCAATTTCCAGGCCAGCCAGATAGGTAACTATGGAAATGAAGTGGCGCAAAAAATTACCATAGTAGAAACAAATGACTACTACTATGTTGTACAGTATGTATGTCCTTCATTTGCATTAAATCAGACTGAAGAAGCATATAACATGCTCTTAAAAAGCTTTAGGGTTTCCTAATCCCTAATCTTTTTAAAATTTTTTTTAATTATAGTATTAAAATTTGAATTTAAGGATATGATGGCTGATCATGAGAACTCCACTACTATAATATTCCCACATCAACTTTTTTTAGATCATCCGGGATTTTCTAAGACAAAAAACGTTTTAATAGTGGAAGATCAACTATTTTTTGACGATTATAAATATGATATAAGCTTTCATAAGAAAAAACTGGTTCTCCACAGGGCATCAATGAAAGCCTATCAAGATTATCTCAAAAAACATGATTTTAATGTGAAATATGCTGATTATAAAAAAGATTCCAAAATGTCCTACATTTTTGATCACTTAAAAGATAATGGTATAAAAAAGATTTATTATGCTGAACTGGTTGATTATGCATTGGAAAAGAGGATTAAACATTTTTCAAAAACACATAAACTTGATTTATGTGAACTAGAAAGTCCTGGATTTTTAAATTCCAGAGAATGGATTGAAAACTATTTTAAGGATAAGAAGAGTTATTTCATGACTTCTTTCTACATTGAACAGCGTAAAATGAGAAAAATTCTCTTAAAAGAAAACAAACCTCTCGGCGGCAAATGGAGCTTTGACAAAGAAAATCGCCGAAAAATCCCTAATGGAATGGACATACCTTCTATACCCATAATTAAAAAAGATAATTACATTAAAAAGGCTCAAAATTATGTCGAGGACAATTTTCCCTTAAATCCTGGAGAATTATATGACTTTAATTATCCAATCACCCATAAACAGGCACACAGCTGGTTTGAAGATTTCCTTGTTAATCGTTTCAATTATTTCGGTGATTTTGAAGATTCAATAGATGAGGCGGAAACATTCCTATTTCACTCAGTAATATCATCCTCCTTAAACATTGGACTTATAACCCCCACTGAAATTTTAGATCGAGTATTAAAAACTTCTCATATTAAACTAAATTCTATGGAGGGTTATATACGTCAAATAATAGGTTGGAGAGAGTTTATGCGAGCAATATATCTTTTGGAAGGAGAGAGACAGAGAACCAAAAACTTCCTTAATAACCATAGATCTATGGGTCCTAGTTTATATTATGGTGAAACTGGTCTTCATCCTTATGATAAGGTGGTTGAAAGGGTTAAGAAGTATGCATATGCTCATCATATTGAAAGGTTAATGATACTTGGAAATTTGATGCTTTTGATGGACATACATCCTGATGAAGTTTATAAATGGTTTATGGAGATGTTTATTGATTCTTATGACTGGGTAATGGTGCCTAATGTATATGGAATGAGTCAGTATGCTGATGGGGCTTTGATTACCACTAAACCTTATTTTAGTTCTTCGAATTATCTTCGAAAAATGAGCAATTTCTCTCATGGGGATTGGGAGGAAATATGGGATGCATTGTTCTGGCGTTTTGTGAAAAAGCATAGAAAGATTTTGGAGGAAAATCCACGTTTAAGAGTTATTACCAAAGGTTTGGAAAAAAAGGAAAAAATGGAACATCATAAGGAGGTGGCTGCTGAGTTTCTGAAAAATTTTGAGGAATAATTATTTAATATTTAACATTGTTCTAGATCTTTAAAGGTCTTAATAATTTCTTTAAACTTGAATGAAATTTCAGTTATTTTTAAATAGGAGTACTTACTACACTATACTACTTTAGAAATATTTAGGAATATTTTTTGCTGGAAATTTAATCGAAGTTAAATTAAAATCATTTTAATCAAAAAAATTAAGGATTTTTATGAAGAACATTATTAAAATATTTATTTTGATGGGAATAATGTTATTTACTTTTATCCAGGCCGATCCTGCTCAAGCCTGGTCAGTTAGCACCCATCATGATATTGCCCGTGAAATCTATTATTCTTTACCTAGTGATGTTCAAGATAATTTGAGTTTAGATGCCATGATCGACGGATCTGATGATCCTGACCTAAAATTTATGGATTTTAAATACCATCACTATCCTGCCGCCACAGTAAAGATAGAATACTGGCTAGATAAGGGCGAGAAATATTATAATAAGGGTGATTATGAGAAGGCCAGTTACTGTTTTGGTGTAGCATCCCACTATATTTCTGATAGTTTCTGTGCACCCCACTGTGTGGAGGATGAAAAAGATATCCTGAAAATTAACCATAATATCTATGAATTAAGGGCAGTATTTTTAAAACCTCAAATCAGTTATAATGAGGGAACTTTTGTTGATAGAATTAATAAAGGAAAATCTTCCTCTGAAGAAAATTGGCAAGAATGGAACAAATCAGGGGATAATATATTAATTCAGACAGATTTAAACCATGCAGCCAGTGCTGCTTTTTCTGAAATATCTAAAAGAATAAAATAATTTTCATTAATTATTTCATGTATCATATTAATCCACTACTAAACCTAATAATCATCTAGTTTTAATTTTAAAGAAAAAATTATGATAAATTTATCATTAAGATATTAAAAAAATATTTTTCTAAATAATCAATTTTTGAAGTTTAATTAAGGATTAATCAGGTTACTATAAATTGATATAATAGGGGATTAATGTTGAACCTGGATCTTTCCCTATAACTGATATTATAAGGAACATTTTCTGGTGGATTTTAAATTGAATAAAGGGTTTTTTTTAGAGAAAATTTAGTATATAAACAATTTGAAGCCATTTTTTTATTTAGTGTAAACTAATTTATATATTAAGTATAACTTAACTTTAACATTATTTTATTGAAGATAATTTAAATTAGGAGTTGATAATTTGAGCAATATTAAGGCATGTATGGGAATTTTCACTAAAGATGGGGTTATTGTGGAAGACCCTGAACTTTTCAATGAAAAAGAATTTGTAGTTGTTTTATCAGGAGATAGTTTCCTAGAGTATCTTAAAAAAGTAGAATCGGATTTTACTATTAAAGAAAAGGTATTAGATTCTGAAGAATTCACCGATGCAGAACATTATTGATTAAAAAAACTTTATTTCTTTTTCTATACCTTATTTTATTTTTATTTATATCTACTTCTTCAAGTATATCCTAAAAAATTCAAATAACTGTTTAAACCATGAATATATTAAAGAATAATTTTTTAAAGAATACCTAGCCAATTCATTAGGCCCAATTCATTAGGCATGGTCCTGTTTTTTTAAACATATTAAAGATTTTTTCACCCTGAATCTGTTAAAAAGCACTGAAATCTTATAAATCACTTTTTTAACTGTTAATTTTTGAGACTAATATCTCGAGATATCTATTTTTTTGTGAAATTAGTCACAAAACACCATAAGTATATTAAATACTTCTCACAATAATATAGTGTTGTTAAAAAAGAATTATTTTTTTTTAAACAATCCAAAAAGCATTTAAAGGCATAAAGGAGGTGAAAAACTGAAAAAAAATATGCAAAAAAAGTTAGCACTAATAACATTCACACTCCTATTTGCCCTGATCACTATGGGTGCTGTGGCAGCAGAATCATCAGACGATGTAACTGCCAATAACACTCCGGATCAAGCAACCCAAAATCTTACTAAAAACACCACTTCCAACATATCAGATCCAGAGGTATGGAGGGACGGTACTTTAATTTACTCCACTGTTATATCCATACAGGACGCTATGGATCATGCTGAAAACGGAGACATTATCAAATTAGAAGATGGCCAAACTTTTTATGAAAATCTGGTCATCGACAAGGACTTAACCTTCGAAGTTATGAACGGGGGGACAGCAACTATAGATGGTAGTGGAACTGGAAGAATAATCCATATTCTCCCTGGTGTAACAGCTTCTTTTACCAACATAATATTCCAGAACGGCAAACATTTAGAAAGTTTATACAAAAGAGAAGCTCAGTCTTTTACCAACATAATATTCCAGAACGGCCATGCTCCTGATGGATCTTTCTTATCTCCTAACGGTGAAAATGGTGGAGGTATCTTAAACGAAGGTACTCTTTACTTAATAAATTGTGTTTTAAGAAATAATCAGGCTGGAGACGGTGGATTCATTTACGGGGGTATTGGAGGTTCTGGTGGTGCAATATACAGTTCTGGGAACCTTTACTTAACTGATACTGAAGTTTATGATAACCGTGCCGGTAATGGGAGTAATGGAGTCGTTATTGCACACTCGGACGGTTTCAGTGGTGGCCATGGTGGAGGTATTTACAGCACTGGGCTCTTAGAAATTGAAGGCTGTAAACTCTACAATAACCGTGCTGGTAATGCTGGTGACGGAGTAATCGCTGGTGACGGTGGTACTGGAGGTTCTGGTGGAGCAATCTATTCTACAAGTTCTACAAATATAATCAACAGCCAAATCTACGATAACTATGCCGGTAATGGTGGCGTTGGCGGAGTAAACGCAGTATTCTTTGGTGGTGACGGTGGTATCGGTGGTTCTGGTGGAGCCATTTATTCTAGTGAAACCGGAATCCTAAACATTATGAGCAGTGAAATTTACAACAACCAAGCTGGTACCGGAGGCCGAGGAGGTTTAAATGTAGTAACTGGAGGTAACGGCGGTGCTGGTGGAAATGGGGGCGCAATATACAACAGAGGAACTGCCAACATTGAAGATTCTCAAATCTATTCCAATACTGCAGGTACTGGTGGAGCTGGAAGTTCCGGAGCAACAGGTGATATAACACACAGAGAGGGTTATACAGGACATCCTGGTGGCCAAGGTGGCCATGGTGGTGCCATATACAACAGAGGAACTCTATCACTTACCGAAACAGACATTTACTCCAATATTGCTGGAACAGGTGGTGCTGGTGGTGCTGGTGGTGCTGGTGGAATAGCCGGTGCTGGTGGTAACGGTGGAGCAATCTACAACACTGCATCAAGTTCTCTTCTTGTCATTGAATGTTCCATAACACAAAATACTGCTGGAACCGGTGGTCACGGTGGAACTGGTGGTCAAGGAGGGGATGCTAAAAGCACAATCCCAAACAGAGGTGCAGCCTACACTGGTGGTCTCGGTGGTCTTGGTGGTCTTGGTGGTGCTGGGGAGCAATCTACTATAATAATGGATCCACTGGATCTATAACTGATTCAAACCTAAACCAGAATCAAGCCGGAAACGGTGGTCAAGGCGGTCAAGGCGGTGCTAGTGCAGGTTCATACAGCAACGGCAGTGGCGGTGCTGGTGGAAATGGTGGTGTTGGTGGAAACGCTGGAGCCATATACTACAACAGCGGAAATTTAACTGTTAATACCAACAATTTTATTAATAACGCAGCTGGAAACGGCGGACTCGGAGGGCCAGGTGGTCTCCCCGGCCCTGGAACTGGAAGCGGTACCATAGGATCAGATGGTCTTAATGGTTCAAATGGAACTGTTGGAGCATTTTACGCAGCCAGTAATACATCATTACACTTCAACCGAATACTCAACAATGGACCGATCGATATAGCTGCAGCTGGCGGTGTTTCAGTACAAGCAGAGAACAACTGGTGGGGATCCAATAACAGTCCCACAAGCAGAGTATCTGCTGGAGTAAATTACAGCCCCTGGATTTTGCTTCAAATATCTGCCAACCCTGGAACTATACACTACCTTGACACTTCCAATATAATTGCTGATCTAACATGGAACACTTATGATGGTGTGAATCCTAATGTTCAGCCAGTTGGTGGTCACATACCTGATAAAATTCCAGTAACCTTTGCCACGGATCTTGGAAATATCGACCCTGAGGATACAGAAACTACTAGTGGAACTGCTGATTCAACTTTCACTGGTACTGAGATAGGAACAGCCACTGTTTCAGCCCAAGTAGATAACGAAGTACAAACTACTCAAGTAGAGGTTCAAAAAGCTGATACGGATATAACTGTAGATCCTGCAACAGGGGTTTACTTAGGCAGTACGACTCTTTCTGCTACTCTTTTAGATGAGCATGGTAATCCGGTTGATGGTGTGCAGGTTGATTTCTTTGTGGATGGGGCTTGGATTGGTTCTGCTACTACTGATGGTAGTGGTTATGCTGAAGTATCTTACAATCCAATCACTGTGAATCCTGCAGATAATCCTCACACGATTCGAGTGGAGTTTGCGGGTAATGACTACTATAATCCTTCATTTGGAACAAACGAATTAAATGTTGAAAAAGCCAATACGGTGATTAATGTTGATCCTGCTGCTGGTGTTTATCTGGGTGGTACGACTCTTTCTGCTACTCTTTTAGATGAGCATGGTAATCCGGTTGATGGTGTGCAGGTTGATTTCTTTGTGGATGGGGCTTGGATTGGTTCTGCTACTACTGATGGTAGTGGTTATGCTGAAGTATCTTACAATCCAATCACTGTGAATCCTGCAGATAATCCTCACACGATTCGAGTGGAGTTTGCGGGTAATGACTACTATAATCCTTCATTTGGAACAAACGAATTAAACGTAGATAAAGCAACAACTAATGTAACTGTGGATGATGTCATTGGTAACAAGGGAAAAACAGTTAATTTAAATGCCACTTTAAAGGATCAATACGGAAACCTATTAGCTGGACGAACAATTAATTTCCTGGTAAATGGAATTAATGCCGGGAGTGCCATAACTGATGTTAATGGAGTAGCCACTAAATCATACAATATCAACTTGAACGGAGGTATGTACACCATTCAAGCAGATTTTGTTGGAGATGATTACTACCAAGCATCCTGTGGCACGGGTAAATTGAAAGTTCCCCAGGCTGATCTCTACATTAAAAGCTGGGCCAGTAAGAAAAACCCGTATGTGGGAGAAACTATTACCATAACCTTTAAGTTAGGTAACCGTGGACCTGATACAGCCGAGAATGTCGTATTTACTATTAAAATACCTGAAGGTATGAAATACGTCGGTTCTAATGTGGATGTGGGCACTATTGTCTATGACCCTAAAACTAGAACTTTAACATGGACAATTGGAGATGTTCCTGTTGGAGATCCTTACCTCTATTTGAGGGTGAAGGTCTTAAAAGCAGGTAGATATGTCTTCAAACCTCAAATAACTACCGACACCTATGATCCAAACATTGACGAGAACATTGAGATTTTAGTAATTAATGCTAAATCCAAACACCACAGTGGACATAAAGTGCCAATGCAAAAAACAGGAGTGCCAATATGGAGTTTAATTTTAGCTGTATTATTGGTATGTGCTGGTTTAATAAAGCCATTTAAAAAATAAACAACCCTTTTTTTCTTTTTTTCTTTTTTTTAAAAATTAATCAATAATATCACTTAAATACTTATTAATATTATGTTAAATAGTAATACATATTAATTTTATTGATGCTAGTTACAATTGTTTATAATATATTTTTATAAAATAGTAATAATTTATTTATTTAGAACTATTTTTGAATCTTTTCTTTTATTTTTTTGATTTTGAATAAATTATGGAATTTTTTAATCGACAACAATAACTTTATATATATTCAATTGAACATTTATTCATATGAAAAATAGTGACCTTTGTGAAATAAAGTGCATTCATGAAGATGCAGTAAAACAAGTTAAATCAGAAATGCTTCATGAAACTACTTTCCAGAAAATATCTGAAGACTTTAAAATTTTAGGAGATAAAACAAGAATCAAGATTTTATACGCCCTATCAAAAAAAGAACTATGTGTATGTGACCTCTCATCAATAATGGGCATGACTGATTCTGCAGTATCACACCAGTTAAGGCTGCTTAGAAAAAGCAACATGGTAAAATTCAGAAAAGAAGGAAAAATGGCATACTATTCACTGGTAGATGATCATGTAGTGCAACTAATTAAAATGGGGCAAGAACATGCCCAGGAATAATTTCAACCAACAATCAGTATCTTGTGGATGTTCAACATGTGAGGAAATACTGGAAGAGAAAAAACCCTCTTGGATGAGAAAACCCTTAATTATCATATGTATATCAACTCTTTTAATGGTTACAGGACTATATCTGGACTTTTTCACTGGTGAAAAGTCACTTGCAGAAATATTATTTTTATTGGTTGTAATAGTAGCAGGATATAGCATTATAAAGAAGGGTATAAAATCAGTTTTCAAATTGAAGTTCAACATGAACTTTTTAATGACCATTGCTGCTGCGGGAGCATTTTTGATTGGGGCTGGTGCTGAGGGTGCATCCGTATTACTCTTATTTTTTATAGCTGAATTTCTGGAAGATTATGCTGGCGAAAGGGCTCGGCAATCTATGTCTTCAATAATAAAACTGGCCCCTCAAATTGCTACTATAAAAAAAGGAAAACAAACCATCGAAGTACAAGTGAATGAGGTAAGGGTGGATGATGTGGTAGTTGTAAAACCTGGTGACAAAATCCCCTTAGATGGTGAAGTCTTAGAAGGATATTCATCTGTAAACCAGGCATATATAACGGGAGAGAGCATTCCAGTTAGAAAATCAGTAGGTAGCCAAGTATTCGCCGGAACCATAAATGAAGAAGGATATCTTGAGATAAAAGTAACTAAGGAATCTGAAGAAACAGTAATATCTAGAATAATACAACTAGTTAAAGAATCTCAAAAAAATAAATCACCTATCGAGGCTTTCATTGATAAATTTGCCAGCTATTACACACCTGCTGTAATAATTCTGGTTGTATTAGTGGCTGCTCTTCCCAGTTTAGTATTTGGATTATCCTTTGATGAATGGATCTATCGGGCATTGACTTTACTGGTGGTTTCATGTCCCTGTGCACTGGCCATTTCCACTCCAGTGTCTATAGTTTCAGCAATAACTTCAGCAACTAGAAACGGGGTTTTGATTAAGGGGGGTGAATACATTGAGGGGATGAAAAATGTTGATGTTATAGTTTTTGATAAAACAGGTACATTAACCAAGGGCGTTTTAGAGGTAACAGACATCAAATCATTTAATAACTATAATAAGTATGATGTACTGGAAATAGCTGCATCTCTGGAATCAAAATCCAAACATCCCCTAGCCAAACCAATTATCCGGAAAGCTGAAGATGAAAAACTAGAACTAAAAACTGTGTCAAATTTTAGATCAATAACTGGCAAGGGTATCACCGGAATAATTGATGATCAAAGATTCTATGTAGGTAAACTAGATTTAATGAATGAATATGGAGATTTTGTTCAAAAATATTTAAATAAAATTGAAGATCAGGGCAGAACCAGCGTTCTGGTTGGAGATGAAAATGATATCATTGGTGTAATAGGTTTAATGGACACAATCAGGGAGAATTCTAGTTCTGTTTTAACAAAACTAAAGAATCAGAATATTAAAACTGTAATGTTAACTGGTGATAATAAAAAAATTGCCATGGAAGTGGGGAAAAATATTGGGATAGACAAATGTTACGCTGATCTTTTACCAGAAGATAAAGTAAAGATTATTGAAGAGTTATCTGAAGTCCAGAAACACGTGGCCATGGTTGGTGATGGGGTTAATGATGCGCCAGCGCTAGCCAGATCTAATATCGGAATTGCCATGGGTGCTGCTGGATCTGATATGGCCATAGAAACTGCTGATGTAGCTTTAATGAACGATGATCTTTCACGGTTGAATTATCTTATCCAACTAAGCCATAAAACCATGCAGGTAATCAAACAAAATATTACCATTTCCATACTGATAAAAACTTCATTCGCAGTACTGGCTGTTTTGGGCATGGTAACACTGTGGATGGCAGTAGCTATAGGCGACATGGGTCTAAGTTTATTAGTAATCCTAAATGCACTTAGAATAGCAAATAAAGATTAATCTTAGTTATAGGATAAATAGATAAATCCAATAATCTACCTTGAAGAGTATAAAATGTAGAATAACTGAATAAAATAATATGAAATGATAAATGAGAAAATATATTCAACTATAAAAATTTAATCTAATAGAAAAATTTCTGAGAATGTTTTTTTTAGATCACTGGTATTCTATCTTCTCTATACATCTGTGTAATCTTTTCTACTCTTTCCTCTAAATTATAGGCTTTAATTAATTTGAATATAAGGCTATCTAGAAATATAAGTGCATTTATTTCAAAATGGGAGCCAAGTGGCAGTATTTTTTTATCTTCAGAGGTTTTAGATTTACCTCCAATTATAATATTCATATATATTTTTTCATCATCTACTTTTTCAGCAGATATCATCACGATTTTAACTAGGTTTCGGTTTGATATTTCAATAATATCTTTTACAATCTGTGTTTTTCCTGAACCAGAGATTACGATAAAAAGATCATCCTTTTTCATGGGTGGAGTGGCTGATTCTCCTACCATATATGCTTTAAATCCTAATTGAACCAGACGCATGGCAAATGATTTACCTACAAATCCACTTCTACCTGCCCCATAGACAAATATATTGCCTCTTGTAACAGTTCTTTTCATGATCTTGTCGTTTAGAATGTCACATTCCTTATTAAGATCTCCAAGTTTAAGAATTTTTAGCTCATTCTCAACGGATTCTATTACTTCCTTTAAATCCATTCCTATCCCCTCTAAATTACATTTTAACTCTAAAATTAATTATATTAGAGATTATAAGGGTGTTATTCAATAAAATGGTTCTAAAAATTTAAACTAACATTATGAGCCTTATTATTATTTAAATTTAAACTTCCATATTATTTTCCATCAGCAGGCCCCATATCCCTCATAATGAAAAAAACCACTCTTAATATTATTACAGTTAACATCCGGGTCAGTATTCCAATTTTAGCAGGCTGGTAGTATTCCTTATCTTGGTAGAACTGATAATCTGCAGGCATATACTTTTTAACATCAGAGGATATTTCTTGGAAAATACGGAAACTCAAATAATCTTTGAAACCAACTTTTATTTTATCAAATTTTTTATTATCAACGGATTTTAGGGATTTACTAAATTTTTGTGCTGATTTTTCAAGAATACTATTATTTTTTTTCTTTAAATTCTGAGTCGCTGGCCATGGTGCAGTTATAATACCACACTTATCCACTGTTTGATAGCCCCATGCCTTTATCACCATTTCCATATAGTTCATGGTTTCTTTAGCACCCACACCTCCCGTGGTTGATAATACCAGAGCCTTCTTTCCATGGTATTTTGGCCGGTGACAGAGGTAAGCTTCCCGGTCAATGAATTTTTTCAAAAGGGCTGATACAGTCATAACATACACAGGTGAGGCCAGGATTAATCCATCAGCTTCTTCCATCTTCTCTTCAATAAGTTCCAGGTCATCTTTTAATGGACAGAATTCAATACCCTTTGATATGCAAGAAAAACAACCTCTACAATCCTCCAGATGAGAGTCTTTAAGGTATAAATATTCAAATTCATAATCACCCAGCTTTTTCATCTTTTCTTCCAGCTCTTTAACTGTCTGGTAGGTGTTCCCCTTTTTTCTGGGGCTTCCAATGATAGTTAATATATTCATGTTTTATCACTTTTTGAAATTCATTATCTAATTTTAATTGGAAATTTTAAAGTCATTTGAATATTACTTGAACTAATAATAATATAAAAAATCGTATTAGATGTTTATTTTTTCAAGATCGATTATGAGGTTTATCAAGCTAGTAATATTAGTTAATAATAAATAATTTTTAATAGAAAATCTACATTTCTTAGCCTTAATTTATAATTATATCACCATTCTTGATTTGGAAATATTAACTGCTGGTTTAGAACAACACAGTAGAAACCATTCTGACTCATATAAAATGGGAATTTTTGCCGGTCATAGTATTGATTTTCAGCTATAAATTTATCAAATATCACCCTAAATTCTACTTCATTAGCATCAGTCAATATGGCAATGGTTAAATCATCCCTGGAACTGATTTTATTAGATTCTTTTCTTTTTTCAGATACTTGATCAATATAATATAGATTTAGAGTTCCGGTTTTTATTTCAGCAATTTTTTTGTCACTTTCATTTCTATCTCTTCCAAATATAGGAAAACCCCCCCTTACATTGTTAGATTATATTTTGTTCAAACATCTTTATAAAATAAATAAATTATATTTTTTAGAATTTCGCTTATTATTATAGATCCCTTAATTTTTTTAAGAAAAAGCTTTTTTTGATATGGAACAATTTCAAACATTTTATTATTATTTTCGTAATAGGACTATAACGCAGTTAATATAATATTTGATAAAAATAAAAAATTAATCAATTAGATTATACAAATTAAATTTCGAATTACAAGTAAAAAGTTATAATATCTTTTTTTTAATCAAAGAGAAATAAATCTACGATATAATTTAATTATCTATGAAGATTAACAAGTGATTTTAACAATTTAGGGGGACATGAGTATGGATAAAAAAGGTTGATGAATATATAGAAAAACAAAAATCACTTCAAAAAGAGATTTGTTGAGAATTGAGGAAAATCATCTTCAAAAACTTTTCCCGATATTAATGAGAAATTTAATGGGGTTTTCCAGTTTACGATAAGGATAAATATTATATTTCAGCTAAAAGCTTGTTAATTTAGGTTTATCCATAATGTATTTGTCAGAAGAAGAATTAGCCATATTTGATGGTACGGGAAAAAATGAGGCACGTTAGATATTTTCAGAAAATGTATAGATGAAAAACTCATAATAAAACTTTAAGGAGTTATTAAGGAGCTTTAATATGAATAACTTACAAGTAATAGATCTAACTCCAGATACTATTGCAGATTACGATGTTTGTGGCTATAAAGACGTTAAAAAACATGTGGAGTTAAAGAGGAAAATTAGTTGGTTCAAAGAGTATTATCCTAAAGGATTGAGAATAAAGATTGTTATTTCTAAGAAAGGCGGTTATCAGGGAATGCTAGAATATATCCCTGGTGAGTATGCTCATCGTCCGGTTGAAGCTGATGGCTACATGTTTATTCACTGCATTTTTGTAGGCTTTCGTAAAGAGTACAAGGGAAAAGGCATGGCCTCCATGTTGCTGGATGAATGCATAAAAGAGGCAAAGGATAATGAAATGTTAGGAGTCGCCGTAGTTACCAGGAAAGGCCCTTTCATGGTAGGTAATGATATATTTATCAATAAGGGTTTTGAGATTGTTGATAGTGCTAAACCTGACTTTGATTTATTGGTAAAAAAATTTGATGATAAATCAGAAAATCCAAAATTCAGGGAAAATATGGAGAAGTCATTAGATGAATACTACAAGGGATTAACAGTTATCCGTTCAGTTCAATGTCCCTATACGAAAAAAAATGTTAATGCTATTCTAGAATCAGCAGAAAAGAAATTTGATCTAGAAACAAACTTGATTGATTTGAATAATGTTGAAGAGGTTCAAAATTCTCCCAGTGCTTTTGGATCATTCTGTCTTATATATAATGGTGAAATATTAAGTTATCATCCTATTAGCAAGACCAGATTTGAGAATATAATGAAAAAGAAAATAGTAAAATAAATCATTGGCTAGTTTTTGCGATTAATTTTAATCTATCTATAACCACTTATATGAAAATGTAAATTTTATACTAAAATATATGAATCAATGATTTAAAAACCACTTATAAATCTTAAATAGATTACTTCTGAAAAATTAAATTGCTAAATCCCTCGAATTGATATGATAAGGATAATTATTATTTTTTAATAATATTCTTTAGAATTAATTTTTATTTTTTAGATAATTTTATACTTTATATTAACATATAATATCATGTTAAAGACTTTAAATTCCAAATTGAATTTTTTGGAAATGTATAAAAAAAAATGTTCTTATTGGGGGGTCTATAAATGTTTCAAATAAATAATAAAATTTTAAGTATTTTTATTTGTGGTCTTGTTTTGACCATAGGTTTTTCTTTGGCATCAATAGAATCATCCACTGCTGCTTATTATAAAGATAAATGGAGATCAAGTTGCCGTCAAGAAGCAATGTATACCAAATTGAATGGTTATACATTGGTATATAGTAAATCTAGTCTTAAAATGAGTTGCAAAGCATATCAATGGTATAATGGCAATTATATTGGATCTGGATATTATAACATCTATATGAAGAAGATAAACTATCGTACAATTAAAGTTTATCATGTTGCAAGAAGTGTGTATGGAAAGTATTATACCAAAACAAATTACGTTAGGTATAGCTATAGCCTTGCTAGTTATTATAAAAGCCGTTATAAAACTTTTAAAAACCTTCAAGTAAGCTATTTCATCTAATTTAACTTATTTGAATCAACTTTTTAATAAAAAGCCACTGCTAATATACTTAAAATTACTAGATAATATATTGATGATCGATTTGGAGGTTATGCATTCGTACCGAAATCATACACCACAAAAACTAGTTACCTAACATATTGTTATACAGCAGCAACTTACTGCAAATACACGTATAAAAAAATACAGAAGTTCTATAATTAATTTTCTAGCCCCAGTACCTAGGTATGATAATTACATCTTTTTTTATAACATATCTTCCGAGTTATAATTCATAAATGATATATAAATATGAAATGTATTGGCTATTTTAATATTCTTTTATCTAAAAACTTTTTATTACAGTTTAAACAAATATATTCAAACTTAGCATTCTTTATACTATGCATTACAATTTTATATTTTCGTTTTTCACCACAGTAGGGACATAATTTCATTATTCAATACTCTATGTACTTTAATAATAAAATTTTTACTATACTTATAAAGGACAATAAAGTTAGTAACACATCTATCGGATGTGGAAGTATTCTCTATAAAATTTTATGTGTCTAAAAATGATTAGGAGGAAATTATGGAAGCCACTACCAAAAAACAACATTAAGTACTACAAAGTCATAAATAACACGATATTTCATATAATAACGATTCTGATTAACGTTAGTTTCCTTATAAGAATAATTAATAGTTAATTTTATTATTGCTAGTTATTTGCTGATTATACTGTTATTTCTGGTCTAAACATTTTTTTGAATATTTTTTCAGAGATTGATTATGATGGTATTACTATTAGAAATAATTAGACGTACACTTCAAGTGTAAAAAATATCAGTTAATAGGAACATTTTAATTAAAGTTACTGGATCATATAAATATTTATAAGCAAGAAAAAATAGGTAATATATTACCAATATTTATCCAAAAACATGGTTGGTGCATTATAGTTATGAAAACAGATAATAACATTGATTCAAATAAAACTTCAAATTATGGTAAAGCTTCCGATAGAATATCTCTTATTAAGGGAGATCCAAAAAAAGCTGTCAGGAATTTATCTTTACCCATGATAATTTCCATGCTACTTTTAATGGCATATAATTTAGCTGATAGTATATGGGTGGCTGGATTAGGGCCAGATGCTCTGGCAGCATTAGGTTTTATCACACCTGTTTTCATGATAGTAATCGGACTTGGAAATGGATTAGGGGCGGGTGCAGCATCACTTATTGCCCGCTGCATAGGATCAAATAACAAGAAAGGTGCTGATAATGCAGCCATACACTCGGTGCTGCTAGCATTAATTGTTTCAGGAATAATAGAGAAGCGGATATTTTAAGACGTAAAATGATAGTGCTGCTAGCATTAATTGTTTCAGGAATTCTGACCATATTGCTTCTAATATTTCTTCCAGAAATTCTATTAGTTATAGGGGCAGCTCCAACACTTAATCTGGCCATTGAATATGGTCAGATCGTATTTGGAGGTTTAATATTTCTCATATTTTCCAGTGTAGCATCAGGAATACTCCGGGCAGAAGGAGATGTTAAAAGGGTCATGTATGCCATGGCTGCTACTTCCATATTGAACATGGCACTGGATCCAATATTCATTTACTACTTTAACCTGGGAATTGCCGGTGCAGCATGGGCCACTGTATTAAGTTCAGCTCTTGCGACAATTATCATAGTCTACTGGATACTGGTTAAAAGAGATACTTATGTGTCATTTTCTCTTAAAGATTTCCAGGCCAGCTTTAAGGTGGTCAAGGATATTTTAATGGTGGGATTACCAGCCAGTGCTGAATCATTTGTAATGTCTGTTCTGGGTATAATACTAAATGTTATACTGGTTCTAACTGGTGGAACCGATGCAGTGGCAGTCTATACTGCAGGATGGAGAGTGGTAATGTTTGCCATGATACCGGCCATTGGAATTGGTACTGCGGCAGTAACAGTGGGTGGAGCCGCTTACGGTGCTAAAAATTATCATAATCTATCAATCACATTGAGTTATTCAGCTAAACTGGCTATGATTATTGCAATTGTCACTGGGATTGTAACTTATGTTTTTGCCGATTATATTGCAGTAATTTTTTCCTACTCTGCACAAAGTGCTGTTTTATCTCCAACAATTGCTGATTTTCTTCAAGTAATGTGTCTGTTTTATTTAGTAGTTCCATGGGGTATCATGGCCAGTTCCATCTTCCAGGCAATGGGCAAAGGTGTCACCTCTTTAATGCTAACTGTGATTAGAGAGGTTGTATTTATTTGTTTATTTGCCTATATATTTGCTTTAGTATTTAATTTTGGACCAAATGGAGTTTGGTGGGGTTTAGTGGTAGGAGGATTATTGGGTTGTGTATTTGCCTACTTCTGGGCCTGGAAGTATATAGATACTCTTAAGAAGAATTATATTCCAGATTCAATTTAATTATATTCTTTTTCATTTTTTCTAAATAGTCAAGAGTAAACTATATATACAACATGTAATATATTACCTAAATAAGTAATATATTACCAATGGAGTTTTTAAAAATGGACAAAAAAATCATATACATAAATTCAATCATAATAGCTTTATTAGCAGCAATTGCCAACATATCCGGACTATTCTGGAAAAAATTGTATCAAAATGACACCATATCAATCACCGCCCAGATGATGGGCCAAGATCTCATCACCCTGGTTATAGTGCTGCCTTTGCTCCTAGCATCATTATATTTAATTTCCCGAAACTCACTAAAAGGAAGGTTAATGTGGATGGGTATCATGTTTTACTTTATCTACACCTATGCCTCAATGTCTTTCTTAGCATCTTACAATCAATTATTCCTAGTTTACGTGGCGATATTGGCCTTATCTCTCTACACCTTCATGGGGGAACTATTAACCATAAAAATAGAAAATATCAGGGAAAGCTTCTCCCCTGGAAATATCACTAAAATAACTGCAATCTTTCTTTTACTAGCAGGTTTAATGCTAGCAGCAATGTGGATATCCATGATAGCTGAATCATTAATTAGCGGACTAGCTCCTGCATCACTGGAAAGTTACACCACACTGGTAATCCAGGCACTTGATTTAGCAGTTGTTGTTCCTGCTTCGATTATAGCAGGTTTTCTACTAACAAAAGGTCGATTATGGGGATACATATTAGCATCCATATTCCTAATAAAAGCAGCATTGCTTGGAACCGCCATACTTTCCATGATATTGTTCATGGTACTTAACGGGGTGACAGTAGCCTTGGGTCAAGTAATTTTCTTCTTTTTTTTAACCTTAGTGGGTACTATTATTGCCCTGGCCTTCTATAATAATATCCAAGAAAAATGATTCAATTATATGAGGTTAAGTTAATGAAAGATTCAGATGAACTGAAGGAGGAACATGCCCTAGGAGAACGTTTGGATATGGAAAAATACATATTAGTGGTATTATTTCTAATCCAGCAGAGATGGGGCTACATAATCAATAAAGAATTTCTAGAAGATAATATTACCACTAAGCAGTGGTTAATGCTGGTAGTTCTGGGTAATGCTTTCAACAATCCTCCTTCTATGCAGGAAATGGCTGAGGCCATGAGCACCACCCACCAAAATGTGAAACAGATAGCTACCCGCCTTGAAGATCGGGGCTTACTGAAAATTGAACGTGATCCCAATAACCGGAGGATTCTGAGACTGAAATTAACAGATAAATACCATAATTTCTGGAAGAATAGAACAAAAAATGATATAAATACAATAAAAGCATTGTATAAAGGTCTAACAGATGAAGAAGTAAAAAGATTATTTGAAATAATATACAAACTGGAAAAATTATCTCAAAATTTATATCAAGACTATAAAAATTGAAAATCAATAAAATCTTATAATAAGGGTCAAAATAATCTTAGATAAGTATAAGATGAGGTGAATATTATGAAAGCATTAATAGTATATGGAACCCGATATGCTTCAACAACAGAAATTGCAGCAGAAATAGGTAAAGTTCTAAAAGAAAATGGATTTGAAGTAGATATAAAAGATTCCCGGCAAAAAGATATTGATGTAGAACCTTACGATTTAATAATAACTGGAAGTGGAATAAAAATAGGATCCTGGACCAAGGAAACATTAAAATTCTTGGAAAAAAATAAAGAAAAACTTTCACACAAAAAAATAGCATTATTTGCAGTTTGCGGCGCTACCAGAGATGATGAAAAACAATACCAAGAAGCCCAAGAGAAGTACCTAGACAATATACAAGAAAAATATCTAACAAAACCTCCAGTGGCCATGGGACTCTTTGGAGGAGTTATAGATCCCAACGCCAAATACGGAATAATGGACAAACTCATCATGAAAATGGTGAAAAAGGATCTGGAAAACAAAGGAATAGACACCACTAAACCCTATGATCTAAGAGATTGGGATGAGATTAGATCATGGGCTATGGAACTTGCCAGTAAATGAAATTACAATAAAATTATAAAAAATCAATTATAAATAAAAGCTATAAAAGATAAGTATTAAACTATATACTTTTTATCATCCCATCCAGTTCTATTAACAATATCAAGGGGGGTATCCAAATATTTGGAATGACCCAGAGACAGTTTCTTAAAAAATCTAGAAAAACTCTGCAGAAAACCAGTGAAAATCTACTGGCCCTCATGCAGATCATGGAAAAGGAGCAAAAGCAGACAATTAAACATGAAACTGCCTATTGGAAACTGGATGTTATAAGAGAAGAAATTGAATCTATTTTTTTTGAATATGAAAAATTGAAACCTCCCCGTAAATGTGATAAACTACATTTAAATATAATGGATCTTCTGGTAAAATTCCAGGAAGTAATCGTGACGAACCAGGAATATTTAGGTCTGGCTGAAAAATCATCACCACAAATAAATGAAAAGTATCAAGAATCTGAAAATAATCTGGAAGAGTTCCGTAAAGATTATCGAATAATAACAGATATAGTTAAAACAAGCTTAAAGAGAAAATAACTAATCCTAGGAGTTTATCTATATGGAAACTGTTGAAATCACTGAAGATGATGTTATTGAAACATTAGACATATTCACTAAAGTTCCATCCTTTTTACTGAGAAGATGGGTAAGTAGCAATAAAAATTTGGTAAAAATGTTCCAGGGACAGATAGAGGATCAAAAAGATAAAATTTCCCAAAGAGACATGTTAAGGTTGAATAAGGTGCTGGAAATGCCGGTGGATGAACTCCAGGAAGTATTAAACCGGGCCTACCACCAAACCAATAAAAAACAGTTGAAAATATTATCAGAACCCCAGGCTAAAAGTTTTATAACCTTGAATATGAATGAACTAAAAAGAATTTTCACCAATAATTCTAAATAATTACCATATTTAATATTAATAGGCATGTTTATTAGTAAAACCAGTACGGAAAGTCATGAAAAATATCTTCACATCAAGCATCAAGGTCCAATTCTCCACATAATACATATCATATTTTATTCTCTCTTTAATGGAGGTATTTCCTCTCCAACCATGAACCTGAGCCCATCCAGTCATTCCGGGACGCACATGATGCTTAATCATGTATTTGGGTATTTCCTCCCTGAATTTATCCACAAAGTGGGGTCTTTCTGGCCGGGGGCCAATAAGGCTCATATCCCCCTTTAAAATGTTAAAAAACTGGGGCAACTCATCAATGCTGGTTCTTCTAATAAATGAACCAAAACGGGTTTTTCTAGGATCATCCTCAGTAGTCCACTTGAACTTCTCTTCCTCCTCATCCTGCACCTTCATACTACGGAATTTATACATCATGAAATTTTTTCTATTAAGTCCCACCCGTTCCTGTTTATAAATAATAGGTCCTGGCGAAGTTATTTTAACCAGTATGGCTGTAATTAAGAGAATAGGGGAGGTTATAATTATGGCCAAAATTGCCAAAACAAAATCCAGGATCCTTTTTATACTCCGGTTGAATGATTCATCCAGTGGAACGTATCTAATATTCATCAATGGAATATCATCTATCATGTCAATATAGGGCCGGGATCTAAAGTATCGATAATAATCAGGTATAATATCTGCTTTAACCCCATGTTTTTCACATAGATCCACGATAGCTTCTAATAGGCTGTGATGCCGCGGAGATAAGGTTATAACAACCCGATCAATTTCTTTGGTTAAAAGTATTGGTTCTAGATCTATTATTTTACCTATCACCTCTGAATTTTCTATCCTAGTACCTTGGGGGACATTGTCATCTAAAAATCCGATTATTTCATAGCCCACGTACTCATTTTCCATTATCTTACAAGCAAATTTCTCTCCTAGTTCTCCAGCTCCAACCACCAATACATGTTTAAGGTTGTATCCTCGGCTTCTAATATATTGTAACCCCTGTCTGATCAGGGTTCTCTCCACAATTGAAAAGCCAGTACTGAAGATGGCAAACATTCCTAATAAAAATCTTGAATAATCAGTTAATTCAAATACAAACAACAAGGTAACTAATACTAATAATCCAATAATATTTACCTTTATTATCTGCAATATCTCAGATTTAACACTCTTCTTTGTCCTCTGTGGGGTGTACAATCCGGATATATAATATAATAATAAATACATGGGTAATATAAATAGAAGTGGCAGCATATAATGTTCAAAACCCCAAATAGTCTTACCAAAACCTAATAAATTGGTTTCAAACCGGATATACCATGCCAGAATTAGGGAAAATGTGATGACTAACATGTCCACAAAAAGCAATATAAAGTTAAAAAAACTTTGATTTTCCCTAATCATTTCTTCACCATTATATGCCTTAAATTTAATTTATTCAATTCTAATAGTTTAACACTACCTTAAAGATGGTTTTTATGCCTTAAAATTATTTATAAACATCTTAAGTCTGCAGTTTAACTTTATTCCTAAATGAACCAGAGCAGTTACCAACCAGCTATACTTATGTTTATAATGTTTATTATAAAATAAATACATTGCTCTATAGAATTCATATATCAGTTTAGGGTTCTCTTTGTGGCTGCTGCTTGACCCTTTATAGTGAATCACCTCAGCGTCAGCATAATAAACTATTTTCCATCCTGCAGCTTTTATCCGGTAACACCAATCTATATCTTCACCATACATAAAGAATGTTTCATCCAGTAATCCTATTTGGTTTATAACTTCCCTTCTAACCATCATAAAGGCCCCTACTAAACACTCAATTTCATATGTTTCGTTTTCATCTAGATAGGTTAAGTTATACCTTCCAAAACGTCTGCTTCTAGGGAAAATTTTAGAAAGACCAGACATACGATAAAATGATACATCCACATCGGGAAAACTTCTGCGACAAGCTTTATCAAGACTCCCATCAGGTAATAAAACTTTACATCCTAAGGCCCCTATTTTTTCATGGGATTCCATATAATTTACACATTTTTCCAGGCAATCATCTAGAATTACAGTATCTGAATTTAGTAGTAAAATGTATTTGGCTGAAGATCTTTTTATAGCCACATTATTTGCATGTGCGAAACCATTGTTCTTGGGATTTGATATAAAAGTAATAATTCCTTGATCTACTTCATCATGAAAATCTTTTTTTAGTTTTTCAAGGCTACCATCTCCAGAAGCATTATCCACAACATAAATGTCAAAACTAAGAGAGTGGTCTTTTGTAATAATAGATTCAATAACTTGTTTGGTTAGATGATAAGTTCGATAGTTTACTATGATTATTGATAAATCCATTTTTCTTCTCCTTTATCTAACATAATTACACAAAAATTGATCGTAAACAAATATATTCTACATATACACTTGTAATAAACTAATTTTTTCCTGATAACTTCAATTAAATTTTAATAAAATTAAAATCGATAATAATATTAAAAATTTAAGTTTATTTTTTATTGGATTAAATCTTCTTTTTTCATAATAAAGTTTCTAAATTCATTAATAGCATAATTTACTCCTTTGTTGATAATATCTCTAGATAAAATGTATATAACCATAATAGTAGTTAAAAATACGTAAGTTAACCCTAAATATATATTTTCAAATATAAAACCCAGACCTAAGTATTGTAATAGTGGGGGCAAATAGAAAAGAAAATAAAAATGGAAGACATATATTGAAAGCGAATTTTTACCAATTTTTGTAAATAAGGTTCGTTTTCTTGTCATTAAAAAAAATAAAATGAGTATAATGCTCATTCTAGATATATATGCAATAATCAATAAAATCATTCCTTTTAAGTTTCCTACTCCTACTTCATTAAAGGGCCATGTGAAAGCTAGTATTGCTGCTTTTTGAGATGCAAAAAAAAGAACACTTACAGCTAATAATATGATCAAAATTGCTAGTGAAATATACTTATTTTCTAAATTAACCTTTTCTTTAAACTTCTGGAAGTATAAAATTTCTCTAATATGTTTAAAATAGAATCCAAAGAGAAATATGGGTAAGTAGAGAACAGCTCTGGAAAGTGAGAAATAATCATTCAGCCCATTCCATGTAGATGCAAGAAGTGCAATAATTATACTAAAGAAAATAGGGTACTTCAATTTATCTATGGCTGGAAGGAAACTTCTCCACAAAAATAAGCTCATAAGATACCATAATCCCGGGGCTGGGATGATGAATGAGGACAATGATAACTTTCCATCTAATATTAAATCTGTAAAAATCCACATTATAGTAAATAAGAAATAAGGGATTAATATATTATTAAATGCTTTGACAGTATTATCAGGACCAATTTTTGAAAGATATCCGCTTATAAAAACAAAAAGAGGCATACGAATAAATACTATTCCAATAAATATTATGGAAGGAAGAGTTTGGGGGACTATGGCAGTTTTTTCATAAAAATGTCCTAAAACAACCAAAAATATTGCTAAACCTCGAAGATTATCAATTTTAATATTCCTTATCATGAGTAAACCAACTTATATCATTATTATAATTAAAAATTCTAAATTAGAAAAAAAAGAATTTCAGAGCATTTTTTATAAGTAACCATTCAATTTTGAGATAATTATAAAGATTTACATTTTCATATTCTACTTTATTTATTCTATTTAATGTATTAAATCCTTCTTTTAGAGATTTAATGTAGATATGTCCATATCCTTTTCTAATAAAAAAAATATATTTAATAAAAAATCCTATAAGGATGAAAATAAAATTAAATATTAATTGGGGCCAGGGCATATTTTTATAGGCAATATAAACATTGTTACGGGTGGCTAATCTGATTTTAAACTCATTGTATCGACTACCACTACTTGCACTACCTACATGATAAACAATAGCCTCGGGACAGTATATACATTTATAACCATATATACGTGCCCGATAACTTATATCCACATCCTCCAAATAGGCAAAGAAATTCTCATCAAAGTATCCTATTTTGTCTAAAATAGTTTTTCTGTAGAGTGAAGCGCCAGCACAAGCACTAAAAGTTTCCCTTTTTTTATTGTATTTATCTGGAGATTTTCCATAACCTACCCTTTTGGTCCAGCCCATTAAAGAGTATTCATCCCCTGCATCATCCATTTTTGAATGGTCATGATACTGTATCATCTTAGAAGTTACTGCAAAGATAGAATTTTCATTTTTTATGCATTTATAAAGATTTAAAATACATTTTACATCTAATTGTGTATCGTTATTGAGAATTAAAATATAATCAGCTGACGAATTATTAATTCCTAAATTTACGGCTGCAGCAAAACCTATGTTGGTATTTTTTTTTATTAAATTTATTTCAGGATAATTTTTTTTAATAAATTCAACGCTTCCATCTTCTGATGCATTATCAATTATAGTAATATCATAATTGGGATAATTTTGTGTTTTGATTGAATCTAAACATTCTTTTAAGAATGTTTTCCCATTATAATTAGGAATTATTATGTTAATTTTACTTGATTTATCCATATATTTGACCTAACAATTTGTCATTATAAATGAGTTAGTTTATAAGAATTTTATTTTACTGTTGAAATCATTATTAATTATTAAAACTTATTTTCTCATGGTATTAGCGTATTAATTATTATATTAGTTTAAAAAAGCATTTTTTACTATTAATAATTTAATTAAAGTTTTTTTATTGAATAATTTTAAAAAATCTTCAAATATTTAACTTAAGATTCGTCATATGCATTACAAACTTCTTCTACATCTCCTTGCATTTTTATTCGACCTTTTTCAAGCCATATGGCTCTGTTACAAAGTTCTTTCACTTGATCGATGGAATGAGATACATATAAGACAGTTATTCCCTTATCAAAAAGAGACGTTATTCTTTTTTGACTTTTTTTACGAAATTTAGCATCACCTACTGATAATACTTCGTCTAAAATAAGTAGATCTGGTTCTACCATGGTAGCTATAGAAAAACCTAATCGGGCTCTCATACCAGATGAATAATTTTTTATAGGTACATCAATAAATTTTCCTATCTCAGAGAACTCTACAATTTCATCATACTTTTCTCTTAAAAATTCTTTACTATACCCTAAAATAGCTCCATTTAGAAATATATTTTCTCTTCCTGTGTAGTTACTGTCAAAACCAGCACCTAACTCTAATAAAGGAACAAGTCTGCCTTTTGTCTTAACAGTACCTTCGGTTGGTTTCATTACACCGGAAATTATCTTGAGAAGAGTGCTTTTACCAGCTCCATTTAAACCGATAATTCCAACCCTATCCCCTTTTTCAACTTCAAAAGAGATATTTTTAAGGGCCCAAAACTCTTGATATAGAAGTTCTCTTTTTAAAAGTTTTATAATGTACTCTTTAAGATTATCTACTTTTTCAGCACTTAAATTAAATTCCATTCCCACATTCTTAACCTTGATTACTGTCTCTCCCAATTCATCACCTAATATTATATTCAATTTATATGTAAAGTATAAATTTGTCCTGATAATGATAAAAAAAGTATATTCCCATAATAAGGATAATTACAGATGTAAAAGTAGCATATAACAACGGTTTTAGGGGAAACATTGTTCCATAATAGAATGAATCCCGAAATAAGGTTATTATTACAAAAATAGGGTTCAATTCAAATAAAAAACGGTAATTATCCGGAATAATTTCAATTGGGTAGAATATTGCACTTCCATACATCAAAAGTGTAAGAAATATTCCATATAAATGTTCCATATCTCTGAAAAATACAGAAACTGTTGCCAACAACAGACCTGCTCCTAAAGTAAACATGAACAATAAGATAAGTGGTATGACTGCTAGAGCAATATATATGGTAAAATTTGCTTGAGTGGCAATCATTACCACAAACAAAACTATAAGTGAAATTCCAAATGTAACGAAACTAGATAAAACTGAACCTAGAGTATACATATATTTAGGAACATATACCTTTTTTATGATAGCTGCATTACTTTTTATAGAATTCATAGCTGTTTTACTTCCACCTGAATAAAATTCGTATACTAAACGACCAGATAATAAATATACTGGATAATTTTCTATTCTACCACCAAAAAGAGTGGAGAATACTATTGTTAAAACTATCATGGATAATAAGGGCTGTAGGAAACTCCATAATATTCCGAGCACAGATCGTCTGTATTTAATCTTTATATCTCTTTTTACTAGTTCTGAAAGTAAATATTTATATTTATTAAAATTCAAGATAAATCTGTGCTGAAATTTGTCAACGAGTATCATAATAATTCCTTTAATTGATATTTAGAAAATCTTAAATAAACACTTAATGTTTGTAAAGCTATGATGATGAGTATCCTATTTGATAATATTCAAATCCCATTTTTTCCAAAGATTCCCTGTTATACTGGTTTCTACCATCAAAGAGTATCCTATTTTTAATTCTTTTATTTATCTCATCAAAGTCGGGGCTTCTGAATTCTTTCCACTCAGTTACCAAGATTAGGGCATCTGCATTATTTAAAGCATCATATTTATTTTCAATAAATCTTATACTATTGTTTTTCTTGAAATAATACTTTTTCGCAATCTCCATAGATTGAGGGTCATAAACATTAATTTTAGCACCTTTTTCAGTTAATTTATTGATAATAACCACTGATGGTGCTTCCCTCATATCATCAGTTTCAGGTTTAAATGACAACCCCCATATGGCAAAAGTTAGTCCGGATAAATTTTTTCCAAATCTTTCGATTACTTTATTTACAAGTACTTTTTTTTGATTTTGATTAACTGATTCGACTTTTTTCAGTATTTCAGGATTATATCCATGACTTTGCGCAGTCTTTATTAAAGCTTGAACATCCTTGGGGAAACAACTACCACCATATCCACACCCTGCATATAAGAAACTATATCCAATTCTACTATCACTGCCTATACCTTGTCGGACATAATTAATGTCTGCCCCCACTCTTTCACATATATTGGCTATTTCATTCATAAATGATATTCGCGTTGCCAGCATAGCGTTAGAAGCATATTTTGTCATTTCTGCACTTCTAACATCCATAATTACGAATCTTTCATGGTTAAGGGTGAAAGGAGTGTACAACTCTTTAAGAATTTCAATTATTTCAGGGTCATCTGAACCAATAACCACTCTGTCGGGTTGCATAAAGTCTTTAACTGCTGCTCCTTCTTTTAAAAATTCTGGATTAGATACTACCTGGACATTATAATCAACATTCCTTTTATTTAATTCATTTAAAATGGTTTTCTTAACCTTTTCCGCTGTCCCAACAGGCACAGTTGACTTATTTACTACAATAATATCATGGGATATTGATTTACCGATTTCTTCAGCAGCAGCTAAAACATACTGTAGATCTGCACTTCCATCTTCGCCCATGGGTGTTCCAACGGCTATAAAACATATTTCAGTATTTTCAATGCCTTCAACTAAATTTGTAGTGAATTTAAGGTTTCCATTTTCAAAATTTTTAGTAACCAACTCCTCTAATCCAGGTTCATAGATTGGAATAATTCCTTTTTTCAGATTATCAATTTTATTCTCATCAATGTCAACACAATAAACTATGTTTCCCATTTCAGAGAAACAAGCTCCTGTAACTAGTCCCACATAACCTGTTCCAATAACCGTAATTCTCATTTTACCACATAAAAAAATTTAACCTTTATCAATTTACGAATTTATTAATTAATTAAAAAATTATCAAGTTTATATTATTATTTCTTAATGTTAAAATTTTATATTAATCATTTCATGATATTAAATTCACATGAAGATAGAGATTCCTAATTTATTTAGATAATTTATCCATATCCTATTTATTATAACTTAAAATTTATCAATATTATATATCTTTTTTTTAGGTGTCCCATGGTGCTTTTTGGTATCCGAGTTTTTTTCTTTCTTCTTTTGTCCATTGGTTTTTTATAAACATGGTTTTGTATTCTGTTGTTTGGTTTTCTTTTTTTAGGTGGTTGGTTGATTTTTGGAGTTTGTGATATACTATTGCTTCGCTGGTGTGGTAGATTTTCTGGTTCATTATGTGTCGTATGTAGTTACAATAGATGCGGTCGGATCGGTAGTGTCTTCCGTATTCGGGGTCTAATCCTAGTGATTGGTTTAGTGTT
Organism: Methanobacteriaceae archaeon; assembly: GCA_030016715.1. GTDB lineage: Archaea > Methanobacteriota > Methanobacteria > Methanobacteriales > Methanobacteriaceae > UBA117. The sequence continues at coordinate 52,676 of JASEJD010000007.1, forward strand.
GTTCTTTTAATGTAGGTGCAGAAGAATGGTGCGAAGTTGAGTTCTAGTATTTTTCCTGAGTGGAATAGTGGTGGGTTTATAATGTTTTTGTGATGTGCAGAGGGGTTTACGTCGCATTCGTAATCTGGGTTGGCGTAGGGTACGTGTGTGGTTATGGTGGGTGTTCCTGCGGGTAGTACTTGTTGTGGTACTATAATACCACATTCTGGTAGTTCGTAGGCTTTTTTTTGCATGATTTCGATTGAGTTTGGGGTGATTATGGCGTCGTTGTTGAGTATTAGTATGTCGTTTTGGGGTTTGCTTATTTTTATTCCTTGGTTTATGGCGTATGTAAATCCGTAGTTGGTTTTGTTTAGTATGAGTTTTATTTTATTTTTTGTTTCTAGTTTTTTAAGATATTCTATTACGGATTTGTTGCTGTTGTTGTCTATTACTATGATCTCTAACCATTCACGTTTTGGTTTTAGGAGTGATTTGATGCATTCTTTTAGGTCTTCTAGTGATTCGTAGCTGGGTATGATGGCGCTTACATTTTTTTTTGTTTCAATGTTTTTTAATGGGGTTTCTCGGTTTTTTATGCGTTTTTCTTGTTTTTGTCGTAGTTTTTTTAGGTGGATGTTTAGTTGGGGGTTGTTGGTGATAGTGTTGGGTGCTTTGTCGTAGTAATAGTGGGATAGTAGTATGGGTATGGAGTATATTTGTGATGTTTCAGCTATTTGTAGGATGTAGTCCCAGTCTACGTAGCGTTTTAGGTTTTCGTCGAATCCTCCCAGTGTTTCGTATACTTCTTTTTTGTGGCAGAATGTGTTTAAGTCGATGTAGTTTCTGTTTTGTAGTAATGATTTGTTGTAACTGCCGTATCGGATTGCAAATGGATTTTTTTGTTCTCCGCGGTATAATAGTTGGCCTCCGTATATGGCGTCGGCGTTGGGTAGTTTTTGGAATGCTCCTATCATTGCTTCTAGGTAGCGGGGGTCCCATGTGTTGTCTGAGTCGAGGTATGATATATATTGGCCTTTTGCATTTTTGAGTCCTTGGTTTCGGGCATGGGATACTCCTTGGCATTTTTTGTTTTTTAGTAGTTTGATTCGTTGGTCTTTTATTTTTTGAATTATTTTTGTGGTGTTGTCGGTGCTGCCGTCGTCGATGATTATTAATTCAAAGTTTTTATAGTTTTGTTTTAGCACGGAGTTTATGGCGGTTTTTATGATGTTTTGGCGGTTGTGTGTGGGCATTATAATGGATATGAGTGGTGGGTTTTCTTTAGGTGTTTGTTGGGTTAGATATTGGGTTATGTTTTCCATTGTAGCGAAGCATCTTTTGTCTTCTTCGCGGAAGGGGGCGTGTATTACTGGTTGTGTGTATGATGATGCTAAAAAGCCTTCAAAATCATCAAAAACACGATCATGACTCGTATTTTCAAAAATTCTTCCTTTAGATTTTTTGGTAATTTTTTTAAGTAATGATTTTACTCTAGTAATATTATTATTAAAAAAATAAATCTTTTTCATCATACATTCTCCATCACATTAAATGAAATCCCCATCACAAATAAAATTGGCAATAATATATCTTTTTTTTAGGTGTCCCATGGTGCTTTTTGGTATCCGAGTTTTTTTCTTTCTTCTTTTGTCCATTGGTTTTTTATAAACATGGTTTTGTATTCTGTTGTTTGGTTTTCTTTTTTTAGGTGGTTGGTTGATTTTTGGAGTTTGTGATATACTATTGCTTCGCTGGTGTGGTAGATTTTCTGGTTCATTATGTGTCGTATGTAGTTACAATAGATGCGGTCGGATCGGTAGTGTCTTCCGTATTCGGGGTCTAATCCTAGTGATTGGTTTAGTGTTGTTCTTTTAATGTAGGTGCAGAAGAATGGTGCGAAGTTGAGTTCTAGTATTTTTCCTGAGTGGAATAGTGGTGGGTTTATAATGTTTTTGTGATGTGCAGAGGGGTTTACGTCGCATTCGTAATCTGGGTTGGCGTAGGGTACGTGTGTGGTTATGGTGGGTGTTCCTGCGGGTAGTACTTGTTGTGGTACTATAATACCACATTCTGGTAGTTCGTAGGCTTTTTTTTGCATGATTTCGATTGAGTTTGGGGTGATTATGGCGTCGTTGTTGAGTATTAGTATGTCGTTTTGGGGTTTGCTTATTTTTATTCCTTGGTTTATGGCGTATGTAAATCCGTAGTTGGTTTTGTTTAGTATGAGTTTTATTTTATTTTTTGTTTCTAGTTTTTTAAGATATTCTATTACGGATTTGTTGCTGTTGTTGTCTATTACTATGATCTCTAACCATTCACGTTTTGGTTTTAGGAGTGATTTGATGCATTCTTTTAGGTCTTCTAGTGATTCGTAGCTGGGTATGATGGCGCTTACATTTTTTTTTGTTTCAATGTTTTTTAATGGGGTTTCTCGGTTTTTTATGCGTTTTTCTTGTTTTTGTCGTAGTTTTTTTAGGTGGATGTTTAGTTGGGGGTTGTTGGTGATAGTGTTGGGTGCTTTGTCGTAGTAATAGTGGGATAGTAGTATGGGTATGGAGTATATTTGTGATGTTTCAGCTATTTGTAGGATGTAGTCCCAGTCTACGTAGCGTTTTAGGTTTTCGTCGAATCCTCCCAGTGTTTCGTATACTTCTTTTTTGTGGCAGAATGTGTTTAAGTCGATGTAGTTTCTGTTTTGTAGTAATGATTTGTTGTAACTGCCGTATCGGATTGCAAATGGATTTTTTTGTTCTCCGCGGTATAATAGTTGGCCTCCGTATATGGCGTCGGCGTTGGGTAGTTTTTGGAATGCTCCTATCATTGCTTCTAGGTAGCGGGGGTCCCATGTGTTGTCTGAGTCGAGGTATGATATATATTGGCCTTTTGCATTTTTGAGTCCTTGGTTTCGGGCATGGGATACTCCTTGGCATTTTTTGTTTTTTAGTAGTTTGATTCGTTGGTCTTTTATTTTTTGAATTATTTTTGTGGTGTTGTCGGTGCTGCCGTCGTCGATGATTATTAATTCAAAGTTTTTATAGTTTTGTTTTAGCACGGAGTTTATGGCGGTTTTTATGATGTTTTGGCGGTTGTGTGTGGGCATTATAATGGATATGAGTGGTGGGTTTTCTTTAGGTGTTTGTTGGGTTAGATATTGGGTTATGTTTTCCATTGTAGCGAAGCATCTTTTGTCTTCTTCGCGGAAGGGGGCGTGTATTACTGGTTGTGTGTATGATGATGCTAAAAAGCCTTCAAAATCATCAAAAACACGATCATGACTCCATTCAACTTCAAATTTTTTCATGAGTTTTCCAGTTTTTTTGTCATAAAATTTTATATTATGCTTTTTTCCATCAATAAATTCTAATGGTGTTATAAATTCAAATGAATGTTCTCCTTTGTTTATATTTTTTCCTTTAAGGTCATGACGATAGGAATTGCACTCTATTTCATAGATTTTTTCATCTATTTTCAGTACAGCTGTTCGTGGTTTTTCATCTCCTATTTTTGCCAACCAACCTAAAATGTGTGGTTTATTAGGTTTTAAACTGTTAATTCCCCCGATTATACTTCCTTCTTTCAAATCAAAGATTCCTTTAGAATCTTTTTTATTTGGTTTTCTACCTTCCTTTTTACCAAATAAACTATAATGAACTAAGGGACTTAAACCAGATTTTCGCACATCTTCATAGCTTTCTAAATAACCATTATTATCAAAATCGGGATGAGGATTTCTACCTTCTTTATATCCATGATAAAGATAATGTAATAAAGGATCTGTTCCTTCTTTTCTTAAATCAGGACTTTTATTAAGATAATAACCAATATCAAACAAATTATTTTTTTTAATAATTCTTAAACCCTTAATATTTTGCAAGGCAACCTTGAGTCCCTTTTTATTTCTTTTTAGTAAGATGTAAATAGAGGGGAATTTGGAAATCATCCTTTGATGAATGGATCTATTAACATTTTTTTTGTAGCTCAATTCATATATTGCCGATTTTTGATATTCAATTTCTTTTTGATACTTAGCAACTTTTTCTTTTAATTCGTTAATTATAAGATTTTTTTTTTGAATTAATTCTGTTTTTTTTTGAATTAATTCTGTTTTTTTTTGAATTAATTCATTTTGTTTTTTTATTAACCTATCTTTTTGGGGATGTCTAAGAATCTTAAAATAATCATATTTTGATGATATTTCTAGAAAATCAGAATATGTAAAATCGCAACATTTTTCAAGTTTATCTAAATTTTTCTTTGATTCCATGAATCTATAAATATTTTCTAAGCCCCATAATTGCATAAATTCATATTTTGACTCAATTGCAAGCATACCTAAGAAGTAATTTATTAATTCTAGTTTAAATGTTCCATATTTTTGAGCTTCGGGGAATATTTTAAGAAAAAAATCAGCTTGGTCAATTTTTAAATAGTCATCTAATATTTGTTTGTATTCGAATCTAGTTCTAATAAGATTATTTGGATTTTCTCCATTACTTATATTGGCTTGATTTGCTCTGACTCTAAATTTTGTGAGTTTTTTTTCCAATATATAAATCTCATGTTTTAAACAGATTCTTATCCACATATCAAAGTCAGGGAGATTAGCCATTCTCTCATCGTAAAGCCCTACTTCATCATAAATACTTTTTCTTACCATTGCACTAGGATGACAAAGGCAATTTCCATCATAGAAAAATTTTCTTAGCCATTCTGCCCTACTACGATTTTTAACGTTAAATAGTGAATAATAATTATGATTTTTGTTAGTGAAGGCATTATCATCATCATCAATCAATTTTACTTTAGTAAAAACAACAGCTTTTTCAGGATTCTCATCTAAGAATTTGACTTGTTTCTCTAATTTATCAGGCTCCCATATATCATCAGAACTTATATAAGCAATATATTTACCTTTTGCATTATTAATACAGTTATTCAGAGCTATACACGCGCCTTTATTTTCTTCAAATTCAAAAAGTTTAATTCTATGATCTGAAAATTTTTTGATTATTTTAACTGTGTTGTCGGTTGATCCATCATCAGTAATAATTAATTCAAAATCCTGATAACTTTGTTTCAAAATGCTTTGAATAGTTTTTGCCACGTATTTTTCATGGTTATATGAAGGAATAACAACACTTACAGTTGGATTCATATTTTCTGCCTCTGCTAATACATAATAACTTTAATATGAAGAATTTTTTTACAAATAATGATAAATTACATATTCTGAAATTTTTTTTATAAATACTTTGTGTCATTGATTATTTAATCTCATGATAATCTTGCAAATTCGAATAACAATCTCATGATCTAGATCTCCAAAATAAGGAAGACACAAAACTCTTTTTTTTATATCATTAGCTACTGGTAAATTAGATACTGATGAGCTTTCAATATTTTTATAGGGTTTATAATCAGAACAGATTGGATAAAAGTATTTTCTAGTAAAAATATTATGTTTTTTAAGTTCTTCATAAAGTTGGTCTCTTGAAAGTGAAAAATTATCTTCTATCACTATAGGAAAAAATTGAAAAGAATCAGTGGCATTTTTTGGCATTTTTGGGATTCTTATACCTTCAATTTCATTTAAATTATCTAAATATATTTTTTTTATATTGGATCTTTTCATTTGTTCATTTTTAAATAATTTAAGATTTAAAAGGCCAATAGATGCTTGAATTTCGTTCATTTTCCCGTTTATACCTATATCTACAATTTCTTCTTCATTTTTTATTCCAAAATTTCTAAGATAATATATCTTCTTTTTCATTTCATGATCATTATAAGTTAAACATCCACCTTCAAATGTATTATAGAGTTTAGTGGCATGAAAACTGAACATACTAATATCTCCGAATTTTCCAATTCCTTTGCCATTTATTTCTGTATTAAAACAATGAGCTGCATCGTAAATTACATTAAGGTCATATGATTTAGCTATTTTATCTATATTTTCCACGTCACATGGAAATCCATAAACATGTACTGGTAGTATTGCTGAAGTATTATTTGTAATTAAACTTTCTATTTTTTCTGTGTCTATAGTCATTGTATAAGGTTCAATATCGCAAAAAACGGGCTTTAAGCCATTCCAACTGATCGAGTGTGGGGTTGCAGGAAAGGTAAATGGACTAGTTATAACTTCACTACCAATAGGTAAATTTAAAGCTTTAAGTGCAGTTAAAAGGGCTATGGTGCCATTATTAAATATAGAAACATTAGGAACTTTAAGAATTTTTTGCAGTTTATTCTCTAATAGATCATGTTTTACCCCATGATTCGTGATCCATTTAGTTTCAAAAATTTCCTTAATTTCTTGTTCTAAATCAGCCATGTTTGGTAAAATTGGTTCGGTAACATAAACTGGATTTTTAATATCTTTCATCAGAATGCTCCCTAATAAATCTATAATAATTTTTTAACAATTCTTTTTTCTTGCGATCTTTAACTCTTTTATTTCCAATATAAACGCCCCAAGGTTTCAAATCTTTTGTTATGACCGAACCTGCTCCAACACTTGTTCCTTCTCCAATACAAACTCCTGGTAAAATGACACTATTAGCTCCAATTATACAGAACTTACCTATTTTTACAGGCTCTCTCTTAACATTCCTGTATTTATCATTAATTGTAGAATTACCAAAACCCCAATTGATGAAATCATCACTCCCAGTCAATATTCTACATCCTTGTGATATGGCTGCAAAATCTCCAATAGACAATTCAGCACCACCCGTAATCGAAGTAAAACTAGCTATATGAACGTAATTTCCTATTTTCATTGGAGCTTTTGCATATATAAATGTGAAATCATCAATAATAATATTTTTACCAAATTCAATATTTTCTAAACCTACAATTTTTGTGAATTCAAAGGTTTCAACTCCTTCAATATTATATTTATTCATTAGTGATCCCTTATTAATTCTTTTAAGATATTTATTCTTGGTTCTATTTGATTTTTATAACTATAAATTTCTTTTACTTTTTTACATCCTTTTCTAGCTATTTTTTCTAATTTTATAGGGTCATGGTAATATTTTTCAATTATTTTCACAATTTCTTTGACATTGTGGGGAATAATAACTATTTCATCTTTTGAAAATTTAGTATTTAATCCCAATTCATCAGTACAGAATATTGCAACTTGATGCAAACTTGCTTCAGTACAAGAACCAGTAGGAAATCCATCAAAAGATCCTTCCATCAAATTGAATGGTATATTTGGTGAAAGGATTATGTCCTTATCTTTATAAAATTTTTCAAACCATTCATGTTCACGTGATCCATAAAATTTGATCCGATGTTTAATGGATTTAACATCAATTATATTTTCGTCAAAATTTCCAACTACAAAAAAATAAATATTATCATATTTTTTGGCCAATAATTGAGCAACTTTGATAAAAATATCATATCCTTTATCAACTCCTTTTTCTGAATATCTATGAGCCACAAAACATATATTTAAATTTTTTCTACCTCTACCATAAAATTCTTTGTCTTCAAATTCTTTGTTTAATAAATTTAATGGAGTTACTATTCCAAAAATTTTCACAACATCATTAGGTTGGCAAAAATTATTATCAATTAAATAATCATAAGTTATTTTCTGTGTAGTAATTACTTTTCGAAAACATGGTGATGAAAATATTCTTTTTAGTTTTTTGTTTGAAACTTCTTGATAAAGTTGAAAACCTCCTCCTGGATAAAGTGTAAACAGAAAGGGTATTTTATATTTCTCTAAAATGTCAATATAGGAATATGTATTGTTTAGAAAGATCATATAAGCTATTTTACCTATTAGAATTTTTCTAGGATAAAATTTTTTTACTTTACCTTTAAATCGAGGATATTTTTTTTCATAATCTTTTATAATAGACTCAAGGGATCTTTTTTCTTTAATAGCTGGAAAACTCAGTGGCCTAGTATATATCTTTGTTTTTTTAAAATAGTTGAGATATGAGTTGAATTCTTGTAATCGAAAAGCAGATAAGGGGTGAGGAAATAAATCATCAAGGATTATTAAGTCTGAATTTTCCCTTAATGATATCTTGTTTTTTAGTGATCTTAATTTATTAATAATAGATATTTCATTTTTGGACATATTTTTTGATTTTTTAGTTGATTCTTTTTCAATTAATTTATTCCTATTAGCCTTTGGAGATACATGTGTTTCTTTATATTTTTCAAAATTCATAATTACCAATTCATTATATTTTTCAAATTCTTTATCATATTTACCGGAATAAAATTTCTTATAGATATTAATAAGTTTTAAGATTTCCACATATTTCAGTGATAATCTTTTACCAGATCAAATGCCTTTTCCATGTATTCTATAAACAGACATAGTATCATTCATAAATCCAATTTTACCATGTTCTGAACAAGCTATATTAAACATCCAGTATACAGTAAAAATGTTGAATAAATCATCTGGAAGTTTTTTTATTACATCCTTTCTATACATACAACACGAAAAATTGCCTATAAAATTTTTCTAAAATTAAATCCTTATTATTAAATGTGTTTTTTGTTAATTTTTCTTGGAATATATAGTTTTTTCTTATTGGTCATCATAATACATTAAAAATGAATTAAAACATAAAGCATAATCCTTTTGTTCTTCTAAAAACTTTGATTGTTCATCTAATTTGTAGATATCAGTCCAATAATCATCACCTTCACAAATGGCTATATATCCTCCTTCGAATTTTTTTAAACATCTTTCCAAGTTTTTTGTTACACCCAAGTTTTTATTAGAAGTTAATAAACTAATTATTTTCGGATATTTCTGTTTATAATATTCCAGTATTTTCGCGGTATTATCTTGAGAAAAATCGTCTCTTATTATTATTTCTAATTTAAAATCTCCTTTTTGCATTAAAATACTTTCAATACACTTTTTAATGTATTTTTAGTGATTATAAGATGTTAAAATAACACTTATTTTCATTTAATTTACCTTCAGAATATATTTATTTTATACGGATTTGTAATAGCTTAATTCATACAATAGATTAAATTTTCTGGTTATCTTTCTTTTGAAATCCATAAATTTAGATTATATCTATTATTTTGTTTTTATATATTTTTGGAGTTTTTTGATTTATTAATTTTTAACTTTATTTCATATTTTCTTTCTTTTTTAATTATAATGTTCATAGAATCCATTTTTGTTTAATTGTTAGAATTTTATTATTTTATTGTTATGAAGTGATGTTTATGTTGGTATTTAGATTTATTTGATACCAAGTGAGCATAATATTTATCACATTTTTGTCAATTTACATCTTTATTTCGTTTTTTAGTTATATTAACTGCTTAATCTATTACATAACATGGATCAGTTATAAAAGTTGCATTTTGCATGACAATTCTTTACCTTCATATTTTTCTTCAATTTTTCTTGTAATTCTTTCTAGAATTTTTAATCTTAATCCATAGTTATACGGTTTACAAATTTCTGGATTTTAGAATAGTCATTAATTTCTCGGCAATCCAATAAACTTCAAAAGATAATATTTACCATTTATTAATTTATTTTTTTAATATTCAAAATCATTGCCAAGCCTCAAGAACTAGAAGCTAAATTATCAATTCACTAATTTGGTCTAAAACTCCCATTTTTACTTTATTTTATACATATATCTAATTATAGTTCTTATCTGTGTTAATAAATTAACTAGTTAGCCTTGATAATTTCAATCAATTTTTTAACAGTCCAAAAGCAGGATTCTATGCTAATAGTTATAAGAATTCATTAATACATATTTAACAAAAATTACCAAAAAAACCATGGATTTTTTAGTTAGTAAAAAAATTAGACAAATTTATCAATAAAAATACAATTAAAAAGCTATTATTTGGTTATAAACTCGTCTATTACTTTTATAACAGTAAAAGCTCGAATTAAATAATTATGATATTTTAAGACTAATCTTTGGAGTTCTTTAATCTTTGAAATTCTTTCTGAATCGTTTTCAAGATAATATATAATTAATTCGTTTAATTCGTCTTTAGAACTAAAAACGGGTAATTTTCCATCAAATGTTCCATTGGATCCTAATTCTCCGTTTGTTAAGACAAGAACACCACTAGCTAGTGCATCAAAAACTCTACTATTTACTGCCCCATAGCCTTTAGTTACTCGGTTTGCATCATCTATAACAATTTTTGTTGAAGCATATATTTTTGGTACATCATAATAATTTACAAATCCCTTGTAATATTTTTTGAATTTATCAAATTTATCCCAATTTTTTCCATATAAATTAAATTTGTATGGAAGACAATCGGGATCTAAAATTTTTATTATATCTCTAGGATCATTCCAATAACTACCAGTAAAACAGTAATCACATTCATATTCTTTTTTGGGCGAAACTTTATCATTAAATCTATTAATGTTAGTTGCTATAGGCAGTAAATTACATTTTTGTCCTGTTTTAGATTCCACATAATCACATGCTATTTTGCTATTGGCAAAAATAATATTATAATCATAAAAGCCAGGATTCGAAATCCACCTTGGGAACCAGTTTCTAAGCCATGCAATTTTTATTAAGTTTTTGTTTGATGTTTTAATTTTTCTTGGGTCATAAGAATCTAATAGAGATAAAATTACATCAACATCTTTATCAATAGCATACCAATAACCAGAACCCTTCCTAGGTAAAAATTCTACTTCCCACCCTAATTTTTTTAGGGCCTCTCCCAATTCCATAGCTGTGAAGTAATCTCCAGCTGCAGTATTTTCATTAGATTCGGACACAGCAAATGCAATTTTGGGGTTATGTTTTTTTAAAATGGATTGATTTATTTTTAAGCTTTTTATTTCTTTTTTATTTTTAAATAACAATTGATTTTTCAAATTTTTAGATGTTAAGGTGCTTTTTTGGTATAATATTAATTTATAATTGTCATAAAGAAAATTATTAAATAACCTAAATTTTTCTTTTAATCCCTTTTTAGTAATAAATCTGTTTTTTTCTTTTTTCATAATTCTCAATTATATAATTTAATATAAAATTTATCTTAATCAAAATAATTCTTTTTAAATTATTATTCATACATTTTTTTATAATAGTTTATGTATTCTCCACTTTTAACCTTTTTTAGCCATTCCTTGTTATCTAAATACCATTTTATGGTTTCTTTTATCCCTGTTTCAAAATTATATTTCGGTATCCAACCTAATTCTTTCCTTATTTTCGTGGAATCAATGGCATACCTTCGATCATGACCTGGACGATCTTTAATGTATTTGATCAGCGATTCTTCTTTCCCTAAATGATCAAGAATCAATTTTACAATTTCTATATTTGTCTTTTCATTATTACCGCCAATATTGTAAATTTCACCAATTTGGCCGTGATGCATTACTAAATCAATAGCAGTACAATGGTCATATACATGTAACCAATCCCTGATATTCATTCCATCTCCATAAACTGGTAATTCTCTATTCTCTAGAGCATTTGAGATCATTAGTGGTATTAACTTTTCAGGAAATTGATATGGTCCATAATTATTAGAACAGCGCGTAATATTTATTGGAAGTTTATAGGTTTTATGATAAGCTCTGACCATAAGATCAGCTCCAGCTTTACTTGCAGAGTAAGGGCTGTTTGGAGCAAGTGGTGTATCTTCACTAAAGTAACCCTTTTCACCTAGAGAACCATAAACTTCATCAGTAGAAACTTGAATGAATTTGTCAATACCATATCTTCTGGAGTTTTCTAAAAGGTTTTGTGTTCCTAAAATATTAGTTTTAATAAAAATTTCTGGATCTTTTATACTACGATCTACATGTGATTCTGCAGCGAAGTTGATAATATAATCAGAATTTTTAACTATTTCATTAACTAAATCTTTATCTTTAATATCTCCTTTAATAAACGTGTAATTAGGATTATTCTCTACTCCCCTTAAATTTTCTAAATTTCCACAATAAGTTAAAGCATCAAGATTGATTATTTTATAATTAGAATAATTATTTAGCATGTATCTTACAAAATTACTGCCAATAAAGCCAGCTCCACCAGTAATTATTACTTTTTTCATTGAATAACCTTCATTGTTTTTTTATGATGATTTTAGATTTTATATTTCATAAATATTAATTAATATGTTTGACCTGGCTTAGTATTGTTGACTGAATACTTTAATTTACTTTAAATAAATGGTTTTTTAATGTTTAAGATATTCCAAACTTGTTTATTATTGATATTTTCCAAACAAAGACAATTAAGTATAATATTTATTGAAGTTTCTATAATTCCGAATACTTAACATGATATTAAATAAAATTTTACTAATTCTATATACAGATAAAAGTATATAAAATATTAATTCATAAAAATGCTAGTAAAGAGGTTTAAAATGGAAACTTTTCTTTCTTTAATACGCAGACGTTTTGAGGGTAAAGACGATACAGTACCATGGGAACTTGATGACAAATTTAAAGCATATAATTTAGCTGAAAGACAAAATGTTAATCATCCCAAAATAATTGCAGTCTTGGAAGATATAAATGATTTAAAAAAAATTGATCTTCCTAATAAATTTGTGATAAAAATTTCACCAGCACATAGCACAATAGGGGTTATGTTACTTACTAGAATGTCCTCTAAAAAGTACTTCGATCATATTTCTCTTAATCAATATGACTTAGATTCAATAATTGATACTCAAAAGAGAATCGCAGAAAAAAGATGTGTTAAATTGGATTCTAAAAGCAATATTTATTGGTTAATAGAAGAGTTATTAGATAACATATTGCCTACAAGATTGATTCCATTTGATTACAAATTCTATTGTTTTCACGGACATCCAAAAATAATTATTCAAACTGATAGAAATACTAATCCTTCTCATACAGTAATATTTGATGGTACCTTTATTCCATTAATTTATGGTAAAGATTATCATTTAGATCATGCTAGGTTACTCCCAGGCATTCCTTTTATCCCTTTACATCTAATATCTATGCTAAAAATAGCATCTAAACTTTCAAAAGCAGTTAATGATAAATTCGTTAGAATAGATTTATATGACACTCCTAAAGGTGTTTATTTTGGTGAGTTTACATTTGCACCAGGAGGGCCGGATACAGGGATGATTAAATTTTCGGAGGAAATTTTAGCCCATTTAGATTCTTGCTTAAACAATAAAAAGGAAGTTTACAAGAATCTAAATAATAATTATTTCTCAATAAATCACAAAAAATTTAGCACAGCTTTAGAAAAAATAATTATTAATCCTGACTTTGATAATATTTACCATTTAAATCTGTTAATACGTGCTTATAATAAAGATTATCGTGCGATTAGAAGAATTGCAAGGTTTTTTTCTCAAGAAAAAGAAAATATCGAAAATAAAGATATTAAATTACTTTACGAACATCTTGCATTATGTTGGGAAATGATATCCTTTTATCTAGGGGATAATGAGTTAATCTATAATCTGCTTCATGATATTCAGAATAAAAATGGTTTTATTAACAAAAGATATAATATAAAAAAACTTATTCAAAAAGGTAAGAACTATCTAAAAACAAAAGGAGATAATAGTTGGTGGTATAAGATCAGATATGCTCAGTTTATTTTAGAATTCTCTCAAGACAAAAAAGAAAAAGATGAGGCAATGGATATTATTAATTATTATGTTTCTCAAGATCAGCAGTTTGCCAAAGAAGTTTTAATGAAATATAGTTTGAAAGGCAGATTCAAAGAGAAAATAAAGAAATATGTTTTTTAGAGATTCTGATGTCAAAAAATAAGTTTATTTTCTTTCAAGGTTTTCCACATTTTATCCTTTTCGGATAAAATAATTTTATCGGAATCAATGGGCCATTCGATACCTATATCCGGATCATTCCATAAAATTCCGCCTTCATCTTTTCCATTATAAAAATCAGTACATTTGTATGTAAATTCAGCTTCATCGGAAAGTACTAGAAATCCATGAGCAAATCCTTCTGGAATATAAAATTGCTTCTTATTTTCTTCAGATAGTATCACACCTTCCCATTCGCCAAATGTAGGAGAATCCTTTCGTAAATCAACACCTACATCGAATACTTCTCCCTTTATTACCCTAACTAATTTACCTTGGGGTTGTTTGTATTGGAAGTGAAGGCCTCTTAGAACTCCTTTTTTTGATTTAGATTGATTATCCTGTACAAAGTTTACATCTAAACCTGCTTCTTTAAATTCTTCCGCGTGATATGTTTCCATGAAATAACCACGTTCATCCACGAAAACTGTTGGTTCTATAATATAAACGCCTTCAATGGATGTTTCTTTGAATTTAAATTTACCCAATTAAATCACCTAATTATAATAAATTTCTAGAATTGATTATTATTAACTAACTCTTTAAGATAAGCCCCATATTCAGTTTTACCTAAACTTTCTGCAGTTTTTAATATTATTTTCTCATCAATCCAACCATTATTGTAAGCAATTTCTTCTAAACATGCAATATAAAAACCTTGCCTTTTTTGTATAGCTTCAATAAAATTACTGGCCTCTAAAAGACCAATATGAGTCCCCGTGTCTAACCATGCCATTCCTCGACCTAAAAGTTCCACCTTTAACTTTTTTATTTTTAAATATTCTTCATTAACTGATGTGATTTCGATTTCACCTCTATCTGAAGGTTTCACGTTCTTAGCAATTTCTACCACATTATTATCATAAAAGTAAAGTCCAGGTATAGCATAATTTGATTTGGGATGTTCTGGTTTTTCTTCTAGTGACAGAACATTTCCCTTTTCATCAAATTCAACCACTCCAAATGCATGGGGATCTCTCACATAATATCCAAATATAACTGCACCTTTATCTAGAGAGGCTGCTCTTTGTAGTATTTCACTGAAACGGTGGCCATGGAAAATGTTATCGCCTAAAACTAGGGCCACCTTATCATTTCCTATAAATTCTTCACCTACAATAAATGCGTCTGCTAAACCTTTAGGTTCATTCTGAACTGCGTATGAAAAAGAAACCCCTAAATTACTACCATCACCTAATAATTCTTTATATAGAGGTATATCACGGGGCGTGGAAATAATAAGTATTTCTCTTATTCCAGCAAGCATAAGAACCGATAAAGGATAATATATCATGGGTTTATCATAAATTGGAAGTAATTGTTTTGAAACAGCTTTAGTTATGGGATATAACCTAGTACCTGAACCTCCGGCTAATACTATTCCTTTCATTATTTATCCGCACCTGATTTTAAGTAATCTCTTAATGCTTCTTTGTAACTCCTAATCTCATTAAATCCTTCCATTTTCCAGTTATAATTTTCTAAAACTGAATATTTAGGCCTTGGAGCAGGTCTTGGGAACTCTTTAGTTGTAACCGGTATTAGATCAACCTTAACTCCTGCATTATCAAATATATCCTTTGCAAATTCATACCAAGAACAGTAATCACTGTTTGTAATATGATAAATACCATAAACTGGCTTTTTGATTAATTCAGCAATAGCTTTTGAAAGGTCAACTGTGTAGGTAGGTGAACCTATTTGATCATTTACTACACTGATCTTATTATTGGTTTTTGCCAGATCTAGCATGGTTTTAACAAAATTAGGGCCGTAAATCCCGTACAACCAAGAAGTTCTAACAATATAAAATTTATTTAAAATATCCCGAACGTATAATTCCCCACCAAGTTTCGTTTTACCATAAACACTCATTGGATTTGTCTGTTCATATTCATAATAAGAACTACCCTTGGTCCCATCAAATACGTAATCTGTACTTATATAAACCAGGTCACTGTCAGCTTCTCTGCAAGCTACGGCAACATTACGTGTTCCTAGTGCATTGACTTTATAAGCAAGATCTGGATTGGATTCACTTCCATCTACATCAGTAAAAGCAGCGGCGTGTACTACCACATCAGGATTAATTTTTTTTACTGTTTTCATTGTTTTTTCAATGTTGGTAATGTCTAAAGTATGAATAGTAGTTGTGCTAATCTCATTTTCTAGAGATAGAATATTCACTAAATCATGACCTAACATTCCTTCCGAGCCAATTATCATTACTTTCATTTAAATTCAGTCCAAGTATTTTAATAAATATTGAATTTAATATAGCCATTTTATAATCACTAACAATTATATAAAAATTTATCATATATATTTAAAATAGATCATATTAATATTAAATTCTATTATAACTATTAAAAAAATTAAGTAAACTGGTTTTTGCAAGAATCTTAAATTATTAAAATAGATTTTGAAATATTGATATAATCAGAAATTGAGGGAAGTGATATTTTTGCCTACTTATCAAATGCATCAAGAAATAATAGAACAACCAAGAGCAATGGAACTTACTTTAGAATCTGAAAGAAATAAAATGGACGAAATTGCAGAAAAAATATCACAACTCGATAAAATCTACCTAATTGGCTGTGGAAGTTCTCTCTCAACATGTTACTCTGCTAAATCTGCCCTAGATATGACATGTGATGTGGATATTCAAGTCATGACTGGTTATGAATTCTATTACCATAAAGAATTAAATAATAAGAATGTGACAGCCATCTTCACCTCACAGTCTGGGGAAACTGCTGATACTCTGGCATCACTTAGAAGGGCAAATGAAGAAGGAATTTATACCGTGGTCATAACCAATGAAAAGGAAAGCACAATGGCTCAGGAAGCTACAGCCCCTATTATAACTGGGGGTGGTAGAGAAGAAGCTATTCTAGGTACCAAGACTTACATTACTCAGTTAATGTGTTTATATTATATCATATTTTCTGCATTTGAAACCCCGGTTTCAAGGGAGATATTAGAACAGCTGGAGAAATTGCCCAGCATAATTGAAGATCTTATAGAAAAAACTAAAGAGGATAATAAAAGACTGGCAAAACAGTTTAAGGATGATGAAATATTTTATTGCATGGGCAGTGGCCCTAATTTTGGATTGGCATATAAACTGGCTATGACCATGCTCATGGAGGGTTCATTAAAGCATGCTTGCCCTTTATATTCTGGAGAATTTCGCCACGGCCTTATTGAACGGGTGGAGGAGAATGTTCCGGTTATCTTCTTAAATGCAGATTATCCGGGGGATGTGTTAACCAAGAAGTCTATTGAATTTTGTGAAAAGATCCAGGCCAAAAATATTATATTTAATCTGAAGGATTACACAGACCTTAACAACTTACTTTCACCTTTTATTCTGGTTATTCCACTAGAATGGTTTATCTATTACCAGGCCCATTATAATGGTGAAGACCCGGGAAGTACCAGGCACATTGGAAAGGTAAGATACTAAAAACATGAAAATTTTTATTTAAAACTTTAAATGGTAATCACATGCCTAATGAAACAAAAATGGAAGAATTAAAAAAATCTCTTAAAGGTAGAGATTGTAAAATCATTAAACAAGAAAAAGTTATGGAAATAGTCTTCAAAAATGCTGAAGATGCAGATTGGTTCGAGGATCTAATGGAAACCCATCATGGAAGTTCTAGTGTTAGCTGTGTAATGTCCATGCGACCACTGGGAAAGGGTAAAAACCATAAATTTGTTTTCAATATTAAAGACTTGGGAAATTTCATAGAACTAATAAAAAATGGTTAAAATATATATACTTATTTAACTACTGTTATTAAACAATATTTCTAAATATTACTATTTTTTTAATGAAAACCTTAAAAAATTTCCTAATTATTTCTAAATATGTGAATATATTTTTATAAGCAAGCCCTATATAATGTGTGATGATTAACAGAATTTTCGGCTTAGCAGTAAGGGTGATAATAACCGATGATGAGGGCAAGATCCTGATAATCAAAAGATCAACTAATTCCAAGACTAATCCTGGAAAGTGGGAACTTCCTGGCGGAAAGGTTGATCAGGGCGAATCATTTGATCAAGCTCTTATAAGGGAAGTCTATGAGGAGACAGGTCTTAAAATCTCTCTGGATCATGTGGTGGGAGTTTCAGAACAAAATCTGCATATTATAAGGGCTGTGCATATTATCATGGCCGGCACCATAATGGACGGCGAACTCAATCTAAGCAGTGAACATGATGGCTATGCCTGGGTTTTTATTGAAAACCTTTCCCAGTATGAACTGGCTGACTGGATGGAACTATTTGTCCAAAATTACTTTAAAGGGGAATCAGACGAAAAAAAATCAAATGAAAGTATATTGAAGCCATGGATAGGTTCAATGAAGAATTCAATTGATAAAATATTGAAGAGATAATGTTTTTTTTGTTATTCAATAATTTCAGTCAATATAGGGATAATATTTCTAAATCTTGCTTATGTGGTAAAATTCTTGAAAATTGGTTTATCCCTTACTAGAACTTTCTTTAGTAAAATTATTATTCATCCTTATTATTCCCTGGATTAACAATATAATAATTAATAGATAATATATCCACATGGCTAGATCCATTGGCCCGGTTTCTACCCAGATTATGGTCTGGGCTATTCCAATAGCATAAAAAGCTGTATATAACCCCTTTTTCACCTTTTCAATGATGTGGAATAACTCCAAAACCAGTCCTATGAAAAACATCTGCAAACCCAACCCAATAAAGCCTAATTCCAGTATGGCCATTCCAAATATGGTGCTGGTAATTGAAACATCATAATTAAATACAAATCCTCCCAGAACAAATCGGGGATCTGTATTGGTGAAAAATCCTGTCAAAACAGTGTAAGTCAACAGCCCGGGCTGGGGATTAGTAAGGTGAATGATCTTATCCAGGACAGTTAAGGTATAACCTGCCCGTATAAATATAAGACTCAAGGGATTTACGTGCCAGTTCTGCCATTCAATTGACATGCAGGTAATATAGCCCAGTATTAAACCTAGAATAAGTATTATGGGGGTTATAATAAGGAAATATCTGAAACGGTTGTCATTGATATAGTAAGTAGTTATTAAAATGCTTAAAACAATGGCCAGGGTAGTGGCCCGGTAGCCAGTAGCAGCAAAGATTAGTACACCAATGAAAACAATTAAGAAATATCTTTTCTTATAGAATTTGGCTATTAAAATATTAATAGCTGGTAAAAAGATGATAAATGATATCACAGTAAGCCCGTTAAAGGCTTGAGCCTTTAAAATCCCACTAAAAAGAGGTATACCGTCCATCATATACAAGTTTATTAACTGCAGTATTAAGGGGAGAAATACAAAGAACAGGGTTACCCTTCGGGTGAAATAACGGTTACGGTCGATCCGGTCAAAAAGGGTGTTGAAATTCTTCTTATAGTTCTTCTTCTTAAATATCTTCTTCTCTATAATTTTAGCTGTAATTACTCCAATAATGAATATAGAAACTCCAAAAATAATGTAAATATATGTTAGGCTGGAAACCTGTTTTAGACCCATCATACCATAGTAGATACCTAGCTGGGCCAACACTAGAAAGCAGAATATCACACCTACAATAACTAATGGTGAAAAAATATCAATATTCCTTAAGTTCATATTTAATCAATTATACATTTCTTATATAAATAATAATACTAAATCTGGATAATGTTCAAAATTTCTCATAATATCCGGTTATAGAATGATTAAATCTTACTAGATACTGGTTATATATTATGTTCATGTTTAGTAGATTTTAACTTTAACTCTGCATTTTCCAGAATATACTTATACATGATCAGATCTGAAATTGTTTTTCCCCTGAAACTGAGTCTAAAAGCTTCTTTGCAGACAATAAATCTTCTTTAGATCCTTCTAGAAGCAGCCAAACAGAACCTTCAGCTCCAGAAACTCCGCCACCAGCAATCAAATCTGCACTGCAACCAGTTAATTGTTTTATTGCATCTATTTCAGTAAATACTTCTCCACTAACAGTTAGCATGCGGGGACCAGTCTGGGAGGGGTCATTCAATTTCAGAGAAATTTGGTGAAGATCTTCAAACACACGTTTTTCCAGTCCCACAGGTAGTATAAGCTTCACCCGACGACCAACCACTGATTGTAAAGCTGTAAGGATGGTTCCTCCTCTAGGATCACCTATATAGATTGCAGCTTCTCTTCTTGCTGGATCAAGAGCATTCGCTCCTTTAAGGATAACATCTCCCCTCTTTAGATTATCTACCACATCAAAAATTGTTTTTCCCTTATCCCAAACTCCCTCCCGGATTATTACATCACCTGGAAATCCGGTTACATCTTTCAATCGTCCAGTGCTTGATCTTGAAATTTCTGGAGGAGTTACCAATCCTCGAAAAAATCTTTGTCGATTAAAACCTTCAACCTGACCAATACTCTTTAAAATCTCCTCAGCCACATATCCATTGGTTGTCCCAGCAATAATGGCCAATGTTTTTGATTTTAAAGCTTCCATAATATATGGGTGTTTTAAAAGTGCTTTAGCAATTAATCGTTTACCCATTGCAGGGGTTATTAAAAATTGATTCATATTTTTACCCTTATATTATTACATTTATGATTAATGTTAAATTTGGAGAGTAATTACTAAATTTTTTTAAAATTATTTAGTAGATATGATTAATTATTTAACATATTGCTTTACATTTTCTCTGACGATGGCCGAAGCACCTAAACTTTTTATTCCCCTTAACATTTCTGGGAACATATTTTTAGGTATTAATACATTTACTTGTGAGAAATTATTACCCTGGACAATGGTGGGTTCATCTGAACAAAACTCATTAGATAAAAGGAATTCCTTAACACTTTTAATATTATGGTTAGCTATGTTGAATTTAACATCAAAGAATCTTCGGGCTTTGGTGGCTCCAAATAATTGTTCAAATATCATCTGAGCCTTATCCATCTTTTTCTCCACACAACTGGGACCGGCATATAAGCCGGCACTGGATTCCATAATGGTCTCCAATATCTTTAAACCTGCCTTTTTAAGACTGCTACCGGTCTGGGTGTTATCTACAATTAGATCTGCACCTTTGGCAATGTAGACTTCTGTGGCACCATCAGAATTTATGATTTGAACTTTTTTATTATCTCCGTCAATCAAGCCCCGGACTTGTACTACTGGTTTTTGATCACCAAAAACTTCCCGGTAACCAGGATTGGCCATAATATGCTGACGGGTTAGATTTGGATACTCGGTAAAGCATAGTATTGGCTTTTCACGTTCTTTATTGGCTAAGAAAAATTCTGTTAAAGAATTGTAAGGGTCTTCATGGGGTACAGCTACTATTAATCTGGTCTGTCCATAATCTAAATCCCCTATTTTGATGATCTTATCTTCATGGTAATTAACTGATTCTTCTTTTACCCAATCTTCTCCCACGATAGCTAGGTCTATCATTTCACGATTAAGTTCTACAGGAGCACTTTGAGGTCTGGTTAGGAAGGCTCTAATTTCTGGATCATTTGTTATGGTAATTTCATAGGATTCTTTTCCAGGCTCATAACCTTTAACTTCATAACCTGCATCCACAAATAATTGATAAGTATTTCCTCTGTTCACGTTATTTAAGCTCCCTTTTGGAAGTCCTAATACTATTTTTTCCATACTTTAAGCAAAGAGAAATTACTATATAAATATTTCGATGAATTATTCTAATTAATTAATAATTTAAGAAAAGTTAAAAGAATCTCTTAAAATCTGTTCAAAAAGAATATCAAACCCTCAATGTATGAAAATCATATAAATTACAAGCAGGGCCACGAATAGGATTCCATAGTATTTTTCATTTCTAGTATCTATCAATCCCTTTTTCAACATCCACTGCAACAAACTAGCAATCAATACAAAGAATATAAAGGCCAGCCCAATCCCTGATAGAATATCGGAAAGATAGTGAACTCCGGTTATTAATCGGCTGAAGGCCAGAGTAATTGCTAGAATAATTAAAAGCACAGAAACAATAATTTTCTTCTTATTCCTTTTGAAATAATCATCATTAGTTAAAAAACAGATAATAAATGGCAGTGTTAATACAAATATCTGGAATGAATGTTCTGACGGAAATGAAAGGCCAGAAGGATGGTAATAACTTGGTATATCTGGATAGGTTACCCACGGCCGGGGACGGCTAATTAGATCCTTAAGTATTGGATAGATGATGGGATTTCCAATAGCCGAGGTCATGATCACCAATAAAATAACTAAACGGTAAGGTTTAAGGACAGAAACTTTATAAGAAATAAAATATAGGAATAATAAAGGTATTCCCACAAAATATAGCGCATACCTCGTATACAAATACCATAAAAAATGGTATGTAGGGTTAGTGATCAATGTACTGAAATATAATAGCACTGAATATTCCAAGTCGGGGTTAAAATAGAGTATAATTGATATTATCACTAATATGGATCCCAGTATAAGAAGCCAGATTTTATGTTTCTTTTCAAAAGTAAATAATTTCATTTTAGACATCTTATTCATTAATTAGTATTATTGTTGACAAATTATTTATATTATTCAATTATTATCAAAGATGCAATAAATACCATAGCTAATAAGTTATTCAGTGTTGATAAATAATATTATTGGGATATTATAGGGGTTGATTATCATGAATATTATAGCTCATCGGGGGGCTTCATTTTATGAACCAGAAAATACATTGAAATCCCTAAAAAAGGCAATCCAGATGGATGCAGACTATGTTGAGTTTGATGTTAGAAAAACCAAGGACCATTATCTGGTGGTGATCCATGATGCCCGGGTAGATCGAACCACTAATGGCCAGGGAAAAGTCTCAGAAATGCTACTAAATGATATTCAAAAACTGGATGCTGGTAAAAAACAACATATACCCACCCTGGAACAGGTCCTGGAACTGGTGGGGGATAAAAAGAGAATAGTACTGGAGATAAAGGAACCAGGATATGAAGATTTAATAATAGAAACTATTCAGAGTTACAAACTTAAAAGTCCAATATTAGCCTCATTTTATCATGGGGCAGTGGAAAAGGTAAAAAGACTAAACCCTGATCTTAAAACCGGGGTTATAGTATCCTCTCAACCAGTAAACATATCAAATATGGCCCTAGATGTGAATGCTGATGTGATTTTTATTAAAAAGAACTTTTTAGATGAAAATATTGTTGAGAATGTTAAAGATCATGATTTAAATATTTATCCCTGGGTGGTTGATGAACCAGAACAAGCTAAAAAGTTTCTAGCGTGGGGTGTGGATGGTTTTGTAACCAATAAATTGCTGGATAAAAAAATGTTCTAACAGTATTCAATTATTAATTACTTCTTGATTTGATCCGGGTAATAGCATCTTTCAGTGCCTTCTCAAAACCTTCTGACTCTCCCTGGGAAAGTTTTAATGCTTCTTCTAGGTAGGGAACTGCGGATTCATCCCCAATCAAACCCAAAGCATTAGCAGCATTTACCCTTACAAAGAAGTTTTCATCACCTAAGGCAGAAACCAGGGACTGGACTGCCTGGTCATCCCCTAATTTACCTAGAGAAATAGCAGTACAAGCCCTTAAAATATAATCCTCATCCTTCATGATTCTGGTTAATGGTGCAACTGCTTTTTTATCTCCCAGATTTGCTAAAGCATCGACAATTTCACATTTAACATTTACACAGCCATCTTCCAGTGCCTTAATAATAGGGTCAACTGCCCGTTTATCTCCAATCATTCCAAGAGAAAGTGCAGCAATCTCCCTCACATGCCAGTAATCATCTCTTAGAAGATTAATTAAAGGTTCTACAGCTCTTCTATCACCTATACGGCCTAGTGAAAGTGCAGCAGCCTTACGTATCGACCATTTTTCATGGTTTAAAAAATCAAGCAAGTATTCAACTGCTTGGGGATCACCAACATCACCTAAAAAATATAAGGTACTTTCAATGATCTTATCATCATCTGCTATTTTTAAAGCATTTATAAGACCTTCAACATCTTTATGTTCCCTCATATTTTCCAGTTCTGATAAATTTATCATCTAAAACACCAAATAATGTGTCTTTAATTCATAAAGAAACATTCAAACCTCTTTCTTTTAAATATTCCTTTACTTCCATTATACTTAAAATTCGAAAATGGAATACAGAAGCGGCCAATAAAATATCTGCACCACCTTCAACTACCGCATCATAAAAGTGTGAAAGTTCACCTGCACCACCAGAAGCAATAACTGGAAGATCGACTACCTCAGCGATAGCCTTTGTGTATTCAAGATCATAACCATCCCGTGTTCCGTCACCATCCATACTGGTGGGTAGTATTGTCCCGGCACCAAGTTCTTGACATTCCACAGCCCATTCTACCACATCTTTTCCAACAGGGGTGGTTCCACCAGCCACTACCAATTCAAATCCAGAATGCATGGATGGATTGCGCCGTCCATCAATAGCCACGGTTATACTCTTCGATCCAAACTCATCAGCAGCCTTCCTTATCAATTGAGGATTTTTAAATGCAGCACTATTTATTGACACATTATCTGCACCAGCATCCAGGGTAAGTTCAATATCTTCCAGTGAGGATATACCCCCACCAACTGTAAGGGGCATTTCAATTACTGAGGATACATTTTCAACCCATTCTAATCGGGTCTTCCTATTTTCAAGTGTGGCGGCAATATCCAGCATGGCCAGCTCATCAGCACCCTCATCTTGGTATAATGCTGCGCATTCTACCGGGTCTCCTGCGTCTTTAAGGTCAATGAAATGAACTCCTTTTACAACTCGACCATCCTTCATATCTAAACAGGGCATAATATTAATCTTATCCATTAACATTCTCTCCTTTTACAGATAATATCAGTCTAATATGAAATTTATTATCTGTTTTTTTTTAATGTATTATTTATTTATCTATCAAAAAAATCTTTTAATTTAATAGTTAAAAAATTAATCTAAAGACCCTATCAGTCTTTTATTGATGAATAATTTCATAATTAGCATATTATATTAATTATTTAATATCAAAACTTTTATAATACCTTTAACTATTAATTATTAGTTATTAGATTAATTATAGTTGAAATCCAGGTTATTATATTAGGGTGGGGAGATATGAAACTTAAAAAAAACATTATTAGTCCGCCGATTCTGCGCACTGCAGATAAGGAAGATAAAGATCGGCATGCCGATTGGTTGGAACTATTTTTTGATTTAATCTTCGTGGCGGCCATATCGCAACTGGCTTTAAATCTTAGCTCAGACTATTCACTTATTAACTTCTTGGAATCCATACCATTATTTTTTGTAATATGGTGGGGCTGGGTGGGCCACACTTTCTATCTTAGCCGATTTGGCACTGACGATATTTTGCACCGGATACTAACCATGCTGCAGATGATTACTGTTGCAGCCCTAGCAGTTAATGTTCAGGGAGCACTTACCACATCTGGTGCGGCATTTGCCATATCTTATGCCATACTAAGACTACTATTAGTAGCAGAATATTACCGTGCAGGAAGACATATCGAGCAGGCTCAAACCCTTACTAACCATTATGTTAAGGGTTTTGGAGTCGCAGCAATTATATGGATCATATCAGCTTTTATACCTGCCCCTGGACGTTACCTATTATGGGGATTGGCCCTTATAATTGATCTTCTAACTCCCATCACTGCATCCAAAAAACAGTTTAAACTTCCACCCCATTCCACCCATCTTCCAGAGAGATTCGGCCTTTTCACCATAATCTTGATTGGTGAAGCAGTAGTAAGTATAGTATTCCGGGTAAGTGATCTGGGATTGACATTCATAACTGAGATAACGGCTATAATGGGGTTTATTATAGTTTTTACTATTTGGTGGGGATATTTTGATGAATCTAAAGGTGCATCTGCCCGAGTTCAAGAAGCAGGTAATCAGATAGGTAAATATCAGTTATGGTTATATTCACATTTCCCCCTTCTTTTAGGGATTGTTACACTGGCAGCCGGAATAAAACATGTAATATCTCTCGATATCTGGTATTTACTACCTCCAAGAGAGGTTTGGCTGTTATGCAGTGCACTGGCCATAACCTTGATATCTTTAAGTCTAATATTTTTATCATCATTTGATTTAAAAGAATGTAAAAGCACTATTTTACTCAAAATTAGACTTCCTTACTACATTATAATAATTTTAGTTTTTTTAACAGGATTTTTAGGTTCTAAACTACCAGGATCAATAATATTAGCAATTTTAACAGTTTTATGCGTTTTTAAGATTTTCATATCCTTAATAAAGCCACCACAAGCTACTTGTGAAATATAGATTAATTAAAAAAAGGAAGATCTATTAAATAAATTATTATCGAAACAATCCTTTCTTTTTCTACCATTAAAGAATCCCCTGATTTTATGTAGAAATTTTTGTTTTAGAAGAATTTATTACGGATTTAATTCATAATATAAAAGCAGAATATATACAATGCCCAGAATAATCCGGGCACTACTAAATTTCATTCATTATAACTATTGGGCAGATATTTCCTATTATAGGAGTTTGTTATGAAAAAAAGTATTGAAGAGCCAATGTGTAGGGATAAATCATTTGAGAGACATTGTAAATTTGATGATGAGGCCATAAAAAATAATATTAGCGAACTTTTAGAATCAGAATCATTCGCAGTTTTATCCACCCAGGGAAAGGGCCAACCCTACGCATCCATAATCGGCTATAGTTCAACACCAGATCTAAAAAATATTGTTTTTGCCACTTCTAAGGAAACCAGGAAATTCAGTCTTATAACCGAATCAAGAAAAGTAGCATTATTAGTGGACAACCGTTCCAGTGTCCCACCAATTATCAATAAAATCTGTGCAGTGACCATCACTGGCCAGTCTCATATACTAGAAGAGGCCACTGATCAGGGAAAGTGGGCAGATTTACTGGTAAAAAAACATCCCTACCTAAAAGAATTTGTCCAAGCACCTTCAACTGCAGTTATACTAGTTGACGTTTACCGCTACTTTTATGTTAGACGTTTCCAGGAGGTTTTTGAGTGGAATCCTCATCAGAGATAATTATTCCTCTAATAGACAAACTAGCAGGAAACATAGAAAAGGTGGGATCCAAAACAAAAAATCTAAATCTACTTATTAATAACAGTTTTAAAGTTCCTGAAGGATTTTGCATATCAACTGATGCCTATAAAGCATTTATAACCGAAAATAAACTTTATAACAAGATTGAAATGGAGATATCCCGAAAAAAATTAGAGGACATGCGCTGGGAGGAGATGTGGGATGCCTCGTTAAGAATTAGATCCGCTTTTTTAAAAGCAGAAATCCCACCATATATAAAGGATCAGATAACCGAGAAAATTAAAACCTACCCTCTAAACCTGGAATTTTCTGTTCGTTCCTCCTCACCAAGTGAAGATTCTGAAAAAACATCCTTTGCCGGTATCCATGAATCATATATAAATATTTCTGGTATTAAAGACTTGTTAAAATCTATAAAGCTGGTATGGGCTTCTCTCTGGAGCGACCGGGCCATACTTTACCGTGAAGAATTAGAATTAGACTCCTATAATAGTTCCATAGCAGTATTGGTACAGAAAATGGAGAAAAGACCATTATCTGGCTTGGCATTTTCCAGAGAACCTACAGGATTATATGCTGATCAAATGGTTATTGAGGCTGTTGATGGTTTACTGGCCCAATTAGTGGATAATGTGAAAGAAGGCGAGAAATGGGTGATTGATAGAAAAACCCATAAAATAATAAGTCACAAAAAAAGAGAAGAATATGAGGATTCCCTATTAAATGAGGATGAAATCAGCACAATTATAACCTCTATATTACATATTGAAAATGTTATCGGCTACCCTGTTGATGTGGAGTGGACGGGTGTTAGAGAAGATTTCACTATCCTACAAACCAGACCCATAACCAGTCTAGAAGATGAAAATACTGAGAGAAAGTGGTATTTAACACTCACCCCTAATTTTGAGAATCTTAAAGCACTGGCAGATAGAGTGGAAAACAATTTAATCCCCGAACTTATAAAAACAGGGAAAAGACTGTCAAGTGAAAAATCAGAAAATTTAGAAAAAAAACAATTAGCCAGTGCACTTAAAAAAAGAGCATTATGCTATTTTAAATGGAAAGATATTTATTGGGATGAGTTCATCCCCTTTGCCCATGGTATTAGAAATCTGGGAACCTATTACAATGATCTAGTAAGACCAGATAATCCCTATGAATTCATGGAACTTCTAAAAGATAGTAACTTGATTGCAGCCCAAAGGGATGTAAACCTAAAAAAACTAGCAGATCACTTGAATAATAATAGTGAACTTAAACTAAATATCAAAAAGGTAATATCTAATGGATTAAATGGTAAAAAGCTCATAAAAAAATTATTAAAGCTAAAACAAGAAGATGAGGTTTATTCCAAATTCATCAAGGATTTTATAGAACTATTGGATGATTATATGGATGTGGCATATGAGAACCAATCATTTAAAGATTATCCTGAACTGGTTTTAAACAATATCTATCAATTATCAGAAAATCCCCCAATTTACAAACAAAAAAGCAGTGGAAAAACACTTTTAGATAAGCTTTATAGGGCAGCTGGAGAATCAAGAAAGTCGGAAGTTGACGAAGTTTTAAGAATAGGTCGTTTAAGCTGGAAATTGAGAGATGATGACAATATTTTACTTGGAAAAATAGAAAGTCAGCTACTAACTTATATGAAACTCGCAGCAGACATTTTAATTAAAGAAGGCCGCATTGAAAATGGATTAGAACTGGTTCCAGAGGATTGGAAGAAAATCTATCAAGGTCTTTTAGATGACGAAATAAAAATAAATTTAACTAAAAAAGAAGATGAAACTACCAGAGAGACACCCAGAGAATTAAAGCCCCGGCAGTTAGTTGGACAGCCATCATCACCAGGAATTGTAACAGGAAGGGCCCGGATCATTAATTCTTTCCAAGATTTTTCCAAGATAAAATCAGGGGAAATTCTGGTATGTGATGCTATACAACCCCAGATGACTTTCCTGGTTTCTATAGCTGCAGGTATAGTGGAGAGACGAGGAGGTATGCTGGTTCACAGCTCCATTATCGCCCGGGAGATGGGAATTCCAGCAGTAAATGGAGTTGGTGATGCCACCTTCCTGATTAAGAATGGTGATATGGTTACGGTCAATGGTTATCTGGGCTTGGTAATCATTGGAGAACCAGAATTTAATCTGGAGCATGGTAAATACATAAGAGAGACTTTATAAAACAGGATTTTAATTGATAAGCATATAAACAGGGGAGTGTTTAATATGGAAATTGTAATTGTAGGGGCAGGATTTGGAGGACTATCTGCAGCAGCATTCCTGGCCAGGGAAGGATATGATGTCACAGTTCTGGAGAAAAATGAACAACCAGGAGGTCGGGCCAATTTTTATCAGGAAAATGATTACTATTTTGACATGGGCCCTTCTTGGTACCTTATGCCAGATGTTTATAAGAACTTCTATGCAGAGTTTGGTAAAAAGCCAGAGGATTACTTTCAACTGGAAAAGCTTGATCCATCCTATCGGATTTTCTATTATGATCAGAGGGTAATTGATTTACATCCAGAGATGGAAAAGAACTACGCCACCTTTGAAACATTTGAAGCAGATGGTGGGCAGAAATTAAAGAAATACCTGGAATCATCACGTGAGTTATATGAATTTTCCATAGAAGAGATGCTTTACAAGGATTATAATAGTATTCTCGATCTTTTAAATGGCAAGTTACTGCTTAAGGGATACAAGTTAAGATTATGGGAAAATCTCCAACACTACGTTGAAAAACAGTTCAAAAGCGATGAAGCCCGTAAAATATTAGAATATGCCATAGGATTTCTGGGAGGTGCTCCAGATAAAACTCCTTCATTTTATCATCTAGTTTCACACGCTGATCTAACCATGGGTGTTTACTATCCCCAGGGTGGTATGAGGAAGGTGGTTGAATCAGTTTATCAGTTAGCACAGTCCTATGGTGCAAAATTTTTGTTTAACCAAACTGTGAAGAATCTGAAAGTTGAAGATAATCTTATAGAAAGTATTAATACTGATAATACAGTTTTCCATCCAGATCTGGTAGTCATGAATGCAGATTACCACCACTCTGAAATCGAACTTCTTCCTGAAAAAAATCAGTCCTATGATAAAAAATACTGGGAATCCAGGGCCTTATCTCCCTCAGCAATGGTTATATATCTGGGAATTGAAAAAAAGGTTAATAAACTGGCCCATCATAATCTGTTCTTAAATAAGGATTGGGAAGAAGGATTTGATAAAGTATTTGATCCAGAAAAGGCAGCATGGCCTGAAAATCCCTCATATTATGTCAATGTACCTTCAATAACTGATAAGTCGGCTGCTCCTGATGGTTCTGATACCTTGTATATCTTGGTGCCCTTAGCCCATTCCCTAGAGGATACATCCCAGTTAAGGGAGGAATTTTTTAACTGGATTATGGATGACCTAGAGTCTAAAATAGGTATCAATATACGTGAAAATATGGTGGTTAAAAAAATATTCGCTTTAAAAGATTTTAAACATAGATACAATGCCTATAAGGGAACAGCTTTTGGTTTAACTCATACTCTTAAACAAACAGCTCTTTGGAGACCGGCACATCACAGTAAAAAGGTTAAAAATCTATATTACACGGGACAATACACTCATCCAGGTATTGGAGTTCCTATGACCATGGTTTCTTCCCAAATAGTTTATAAAGATATTAAAAAGAGGTATCCAATTAGCAATAGATAATATCAATAAAAATAAGTGTAATGATCTAAAAGATCAATAATGGGGGAAAATGAATTGAAAGATAGTAAAGATGATTACCAGAAGTATAGGTACTTTTTAAAAGACAGTATTCGTAAAACCATAGATTTTTCCCAAACTGATCAAAGCAGAGGAGTAATGGCACCTCCTTTAGAAAAACCTTACTCTAAGGATGCTGAAAAAATAGACCTAGTCATGGAAGACTGGGAAACAATATATGACATCAGCCTAGTTGAAGCCATAAAAAATAGGGTTAGTCGACGTTCATTTACTAAAACCGAAATTTCCTTGCAGGATCTCTCCTTCCTGTTATGGGCCACCCAAGGCATTAGGCAAGTGGCCGGGCCTTATGCATTTCGTACAGTACCCTCAGCAGGGTGTAGACATGCACTGGAAACTTATATAGCAGTTTTTAATGTTGAAGAATTAGAAATGGGTGTTTACAGATATCTCCCATTAACTCATCAGTTACTAGTGGAGTTTAAACAGAATGATCTTAGAAATGAAATGATAACTGCCACTTTTGGTCAGCGATTTGCCGGTGAATCTGCATTAACCTTCATATGGACGGCCATACCCTACCGGATGGAATGGAGGTATGGAATTGATTCTCATAAAGTAATTGCCATGGATGCGGGACATGTGGGCCAGAATATGTATCTGGCCTGTGAAGCCATTGGTGCTGGTACTTGTACCATCGGTGCTTATGACCAGGAATATCTGGATCAACTATTAAAGTTGGATGGAGAAGATGAATTTGCCATATACTTGGCGGCGGCGGGTAAAAAATAAATCAAATATTTTGATTAATTATAGATGAGATTTAATCAATAATACCTGCTGGTTTGCCGTATTGTCTTCTTTCCACAGTGCCACATGAACAGCATTTATAGTCAACCAAAACAAAGTTATCACTTTGCTGGTAACTGCCCTCAACTTCTTTTGAGTCTTTTCCACATTTACTACATTTAATGCATTCTGGTATCTCATCTACACTATTTAATGACAATCTAATCTCCACCATTTCTGGGAAATAGGATAATTAAAAAAATCTTATTTTAATAGTCTAAACACTTTCTCGTGTTTCTTCAATGTCTTCAGTTTCCTGTTTATCAGATGAATCATCGTAAGGTTTATCCTCTTGTTGATCAACATTTTCCTGATCCCCACTTTGATCATCACCCTCAGATTGTGTGTTAGTACAACCAAAGGTGAATGAAACTACTAAAAACATGACTAAAACAAGTATTATAGTTTTTTTATTCACTTTAAACATCCCACAATTTTTTTTTAATAAAATTCTAAACATTTAATCCTATACATGGTAAGGATATTTTTAACAAAGTATAATTTGTTTGAACCACAAAATATAGTTTAGGATATATTGGTTAAAACTCCGGGAAATAAGGTTTATAAAGGGGATAAAAAAAATGAAGGCAAGTGAATTTATAGGAAAAACTGTTATTGATAAGGATGGTGTTGAAATAGGAAAAATAGAGGATCTGGTAATTAAGCCTCAAAAATGTTTAATTGATCGGGTTATTATAGCTACTGGAGGAGCTATAAGAAAAAATTATTTCAGTATTGATGAGAGTGATATATCCAATATTGGAGACTATATATTGTTAAAGATTGATAAAGAAGCTGCTGAAGAAAAATTCGGTACAGAGGACTTGGCCAAAATTAAAAAATTAGAGATCAACTACAACAAGTTTATTGGTAAGACTGTTATTGCCAAGAAAGGTGTGGATGCAGGTAAAGTTGAAGATTTGGTTATTGAACCTAAAGAATGTCTTATTAATAATGTTATTGTTAAAGGAAGTTCTAAATTTAAGAGAAAAGAATTTACAATAGGTGAGGGTGAGATTACAGATATAGGAGATTATGTTCTTATTAACATTGAACCTTCCGATATTTTAAAAAGAATAATTTAAATAAATCTTTTTATTCTTCATCATGATCCTTAAAACGGGACATGATTCTTCTTATGAAACCCTTATCTTCTAATTCTTCAATCACCTTATTTTTTGATTCTAATTCTTTTTTAACCTTAACTAGTTCTTTAACCTTATTTTCATAGTCATACTTTAATTGTTTGAGCTGAATTTCGCTTTCCTTTAATTTTTTTAGTTTAGAATCCACATCCCTTTTTTCAAAGCTTTCCACCACTTTTTTGAGTTTATTTATTTCAGCTTCTTGTTCATACATTTTTTCTAGAAACTCATTATACTCTTTCTTTTGTTTTCGTAGGCGATCATCCATTTTAAAATAATCTTCAGATTTAATAACTGTAACCTCATCATCACAATGGAAAGGCTGATCTTGTTTAAGGATTATCATGTGCTGGGTAACTGTATAGGTATGTATATCTCCAGATTTAATTTTCCTTTTCTGCTTCCTCTGGTAGCATCTAATCTTAGCGTGGCTGATTTTAATTAAAGGCTCATGGGTTAACATAAAAAGTCCCCTTATTCTATCTAATATTATATGAAAACAGATAAATATTTTTTTATTAGAAAAAAATACTTGGAAATTTGTTATTATAAAAATCTAAAAAAAAGTTTTATAACTTTTATCCACATAAATAATATAAATAATGAATCTTGAACCAATAGGAATTATCCATTCTCCTTACCAAGAAAGGGGTGATGCACCCCGGCAGGGAAGAAATTCTGAAAATTTATGTAAAATTGAAATCTTCTCTGAATTTGTAGAAGGTTTAGATGGTATTGAAAGGTATGAAAACTTAATAATTCTTTACTGGTTGGATCGATCCTCTGAAAAATTATTAAAAGTCATCCCACCTGGACAGACCAGAGAAAGGGGTGTTTTTGCAACCAGAGCCCCTACCAGACCTAACCCCATTGCTTTTTGTATGGTGGACTTATTAGAGGTAAATAATAATATTCTAATTGTAAGGGGTCTTGATGCACTGGACAAATCTCCCTTGGTAGATATTAAACCACATATTCCTGATTTGGATTGTAAAAGATGATCACATAATAAATTTTTCCAATATAATATTTATTTTCAATAATTTCACGTTGATTTGATGATAATTATGTATTACCAAACCCTTTCTTACTCCTTGGGAAAAAATTCACCAGTCCATATAGGACTCAAAAAACCAGTTATTAAACCTAATTATCAAATTGATCTGGGTGATGGTTATAATACCTCAATTATAACCATTGAAAACCATTCTGGTACCCATATAGATGCCCCGGGACACTTCATAGAAGGTGCCAAGAAGATAATGGAGTACTCTACAGATGATCTTATTTTCAAGAATCCGATAATTATAGAGGTAATCAAGGATGGAAGGGAACTTATAAACATTTCAGATATCCAGAATCAAAACCTAAAAGATTATGATTGTATTCTATTTAAAACTGGTTTTTGCCGTTTCCGGGAAGAAGATGTGGATAAATATCTAACCAGTAATCCAGGCATATCTCCTGAGGCAATAGCGTACATCAGAGAAGAATTTCATAATATCAGGTGTCTGGGAATTGACAGTATTTCCATATCACCTTATGGCGACTCTGAATTAGCCATAAAATCCCATATAACGGCTTTTAAAGATGGGACGAGTTTTGGTGAACCTCTTCTTTTAATTGAAGATCTAGATCTTAATAATATATCCTCCCAGAACAAAATAAAAAAAATAATTGTCTGTCCCTGGCAGTTAGAAGATGTTGACAGCGCTCCCTGCTCTGTAATTGCTGAGATTATATAATAACTAATCTATTCTCTAATATCTCTAATTTTTCAAATCATTTATATTAACAATTTTACAATCATTATTCATGGAAAATCAACAGAGGAATCGAATTTTAGCACTACTATTTGTTGGAGTATTTATGGGTGCATTGGACATTGGAATTGTTGGTCCAGCACTACCGGCAATTAAATCATTTTTCATGGTGAATGAACGATTAGTATCATGGATATTCACTATATACATACTATTTTTCATGATCGGAACGCCTTTAATGGCTAAATTATCAGACATGTATGGTCGAAGAATGATTTATATTTTAGATATAATCCTGTTTGCTATTGGATCTGTACTTACAGCTTCTTCATTCTCCTATGAATTATTATTAGTGGGCCGTGCTATCCAAGGATTTGGAGCAGGAGGTATATTTCCCGTGGCCAGTGCATTCATCGGCGATACCTTCCCTCCCGAGAAAAGAGGGTCAGCATTAGGGATAATTGGCTCTGTTTTTGGATTATCGGGTGTTTTAGGACCAATACTGGGGGGATTATTATTGAATTTCGGATGGCAGTGGTTATTTATAATAAACATACCTCTTGCAGCAATTATAGTACTATTTAGTTTTTATATCCTCCCAAAAAGCATCAGAAAATGGACACCTGCTTTTGATTGGAGAGGGGCATTAGTATTAGTTTTTCTTGTATCAAGCTTTGCTTATGGTATAAATCAGATAGATACCAATAATTTAGTTGTAAGTTTAGAATCATTAGAAGTATGGCCATTTATATTGATTTCTCTATCATTATTACCATTATTATATAAATTAGAGGAGAAAGCAGAAGATCCTATCATACAAATTGATTTGCTAAAAATCAGGGAGGTAAGATTAGCCACTGGAATATCCATTGGATCAGGCTTATCCCAGGCAGGGATAGTTTTTGTCCCATCCTTTGCCATGACAGCATTTTTACTTTCAGATTCAATAGCCAGTTTAATGGTCACTCCATTAGTGATCACCATGGCCATTTCAGCTCCTTTAATTGGAAAACTACTGGATAAATATGGTTCTAAGAAGATTATGACTACTGGAAGCGCCATACTCCTTCTAGGCTTTTTCATGATCAGTTTATTTTCAAATTCCTTCTATCTTTTCATATTATCCGGCATAGTGATAGGTTTAGGTTTAATAACTATTTTAGGATCTCCTTTAAGGTATATCATGTTGTCAGAAAGTCCTCCCGAACACAGAGCATCTGGACAGGCCCTTATTAATATCAATGCCAGTGTTGGTCAGCTGGTGGGCGGAGCTTTTATAGGTGCTTTAATTGCATCAAAAAACGGACAAGTTTCTGGATATTCTGCGGCCTATATTATGCTTGGGGTGGTAGTATCAATAGTTTTAATGCTTACATTTGGATTGAAAAATCGAGAACAACAGCTTAAGGCCATAAAAAAGAATTTAAACATATAAAAATGTGATGTTCTCATAATTATTATTTTTTTTCTAGTTTTCTTTATTACTTTTTATTTTTATTTCCTAATTTTTTCCGGATAAATAATCTTTTTATTTTATATTTGTGCGATAATCTTCAATCTATTTATGTTAGAAATTATATAACAACTTAATAAAGTAATTCAATGGGCTTGTAAAATTAGTGGGGAGGTGTAATTATGAACAAAATGTATGGTATTTTAGCAATAATACTTGGTCTTATAGTAATGGTGTTCCCAATTGCGGGAGTGGTTGCTGCTAGTATTCTTACAGGATTTTTAATACTCTTAATAGGTATATGGCTCCTATTAGCCGGAGTAAATACATGGGGTGTTAGTAAAGCTGCGGCTGTTTTGAATTTGATTGTGAGTATTCTGGCTTTATATATTGGTGTGGATCTTCTATTAAACATCTACTTATTCAGCTTCTTAGCAGGATTTTTACTTTACATAGCCGGAATATTCCTGATAATAGCAGGTATTATTTCATTATTTGCTCGTGAAAGAAAATACGCCCTTTGGGGTGGTGTGTTAGGTATAATCCTAGGTATACTCTATATAATACTTGGTACCTATGCCTTTGACCCTATTTACTTGGGATTACTTATAGGAATCTGGTTAATAATAAATGGAATATTCCTATTTTTAGAACCAGAAGAATAAAACTTGAATATTTAACAAGCCCATTTTTTAATTTTTTTATTACCTTATTAAATCTTAAAATCAAATATAAAATTTTGATAAAAGTATAAATTAATCCTTAAATTTTCATAAAGTGTTATAAATGGACCATTTGAATGACAATGAAATAGTTGAGAAAGTGAAATCCTACCTAATTGCTGCCAATAAACATCTTAAAATGGATGAGATTAGGGCTGCAGTTTATTACTATGATCGAGCCCTAGAACTTGATCCAGATAATTCTAGAATATGGGACAACCGGGGAGTGGCATTGTCCAAAGCTAAAAAATTTGATGAAGCACTAGAATCCTTTGAAATAGCATTGGACTTAGATCCAGAAAATTCCAAGGCCTGGACCAATATGGGGGTTTGTCTAGCAAGTCTTAAACGATTTGAAGAAGCATTAAACTCTTTTGAACATGCAATTGAATTAGATAGTGAGGATGATGAAGCTTGGAATAATCAGGGATCAGCATTATTTAGTCTTAAAAGATATGAAGAGGCACTAATATCTTTTGATGAAGCTTTAAGATTAAATCCATATAATATAATGGCCTGGGCAGGTAAAGGTTCCACCTTACGATTTTTAGATAATAAAGAGGAAGCTGTGGAATGTCTGGAAAAGTTCATTAGTCTCGCATCTCCAGAACTCGCCCCTCAAGTGGAAGAGGCATGGTCCATGATATTTAACTTAAAACTCCAGTTAAATAAATAATAAGTCTAAAAGAGGCAGGCTTTATGTCAGAAATAAATATTAGATCTAAAAAGATATATTATGAAGATGAAGGCCAGGGACAACCTATTTTATTATTGCATGGTCTAAGTGACAGCTCCCAAATATGGGAAATTATCAAGAATGAACTAATAAATGACTTCCGATTAATATCCATGGATTTAATGGGCCATGGAAACTCTGATAAAATAGAATCAAGTTATTCAATCAAAGACTTTTCCAGTGATGTTGAAATTTTATTAGAATCCTTAAATCTTGAAAAGGTAGATGTAATAGGATTTTCTTTAGGTGGGGCAGTAGCTCAGCAACTAGCCATTCAAAACCCTGAAATGGTCAGCTCACTAATTTTAATGTCAACATTCAGCTACATTGATGATAATTTAAATAAAAAACTTCAATTTCTACAAGAAAAACTCTTAAAAGGGGGTTGCGGAGCTTTCTATGATGAAGCTATTAAATTAGTTTTAACCCCTCAATTTATAGATAAATATGCATCTGAACTGGATTATGGCCGGAAAATATGTATGGAAATGAACACTGCATCCTCCCTAATTAAGGTTATTGATGCCATCTTAAAATTCAATTTAAAAAATGAAACAGCATCTATTTCTTGTCCAACACTTATTATTTCAGGGGCAGATGATATTTTCACACCAACACACTTTTCAAGAGAATTAAACCATTCAATTCATAACTCAAAACTGGAAATTATTGATAATGTTGGCCACAATTTACTGGTTCCAGAAAATATTCCCTACCTATCAGAGCTAATATTAAATTTTCTTAAAAATCAATAAATCAAATTAAATTGCCGTATATTAACCATTAGCATTTATTTAATAATTTAATAAATACTTCCAGAGAAAAGAATTTTTTTTTAGGAGGGAAAAAATGGACTTATCTCTGGAAGTTAAATATTAGGTTTCAACTAG
>JASEJD010000016.1 GCA_030016715.1 Methanobacteriaceae archaeon
TGTCCCATGTGATGAGCTGAATAGCCCGCCCCGCCAGAAGAAAAATATCTTCATCCAAAACATCGTATAGCAGTTTTAAATCCTCGAAATCCATACCTTCGGGTACTGGGGCGTCTTCTGTGACTTCTGCAGCATAGACGGGATAATCTTCGATAGTACCCAGATAAATTGTTCGTAGGGGTAAAATGGATAATTCTTTTAAACTATCGGCAAAGGGAAGTTTAAGCTCGTTATTTGGGTTTATTAGTAATTTAAAGTCATTAAAGATGAACCAGTAAGTGGGAATGTTACTTGCACATTTTGATGTGACTGCTGGTGTGTACCTTTTGTATATGCCAAGTAGTACCATTAATGTTAGACCCAAAAAATGATAGTTTCTACTATCAAAAATACCTCTTAAAACATTCAGTTTTTGATTCATTCAGATTCCTCTAAATTCTTTTAAACAAATTATTAGTGTTGAATAGTATCCTCAACTACATGTATATAAATTTTTATTACTTTAAATAGCACTAGAATTACTAAATGAATAAGTTAAAGAATGATAAACGCAATACTCGGAATTTTAATAGTAATAATAGCTTAATTTTGACTTAAAATGTTTTAAAATCAGAAGTTTAAAAACAAACATTTTGGTTTAATATTGTTTCCAATTGGTTATATCAAATGTCTTCCTGATTTAATGTTCTGAAATTAATTATT
Source organism: Methanobacteriaceae archaeon (assembly GCA_030016715.1). Classification (GTDB taxonomy): domain Archaea; phylum Methanobacteriota; class Methanobacteria; order Methanobacteriales; family Methanobacteriaceae; genus UBA117. The sequence continues at coordinate 703 of JASEJD010000016.1, forward strand.
TTTTTTATATTTGATTCTATTTTTCCATTTTCCACGAGGTTTAATGGGATTGTGAAATAAAAAGTTGAGCCTTTACCTAATGAGGATTTAACCCAAATACGGCAATTGTGACAGTCAACAATTCTTTTTGCAATTGCAAGTCCTATTCCTGTACCTGAATACTCTTCTCTTGTATGTAATCGCTGGAATATAGTAAAAATTCGTTCTGCATATTGTGGTTCCATTCCGATACCATTATCCTGAACACTAAAAACATATTCCTTCTTATCTTCATCCTTTTCAGCTGAAATATGTATTTTTGGAAGTTCATCAAGTTTCCTGAACTTAATAGCGTTTCCTATAAGATTCTGGAATAATTGAACTAACTGCGAACTATCAGCCATTATATGGGGAAGGTTGTCATAAATTACTTCTACGTTGTTCTCATCAATACTTATTTTAAGGTTAGATAAGACCGTGTTAAGAACTTCATTAACATCAACAGGCTCAAATTCCCTTTCCTTGCTTGTTACCCTTGAAAATTCAAGTAAATCGTTAATTAACTGTTGCATTCTATTAACGGCTTCCATAATATAATCAATGAACTCATCTGCATCACTATCTAACTGCTCTTTATAACGTCTCTCCAGCAATTGTGTGAAACTGGCAACTGTACGTAAAGGTTCTTGAAGGTCATGGGATGCTACATATGCAAATTGCCGTAATTCTTCATTAGAACGCTTTAAATCACCAATAAGCATGTCAAGTTCTACTGTTCTCTCATGGACCTTTAATTCTAATTCATCACGATAACTTTTTAATTTTTCTTCAGCTTTTTTGCGTTCTGTAATATCAATAATCATTACCGCTACTTTCTTTTCCATTATTTTCCAAGTGTGTATATCAAAATATTTATCATGTAAAGAATCATATTGCTCTAAATATACAGGTTCTTCAGTTTTAAGTACTTTATCATATATTCCAAGCCATTTATCTGGAACAATTCCAAATAATTCTGTTGAACATTTACCAATAATTTGTTCTCTTGTTTTCCCACTAAATCTCTCCCAAGCAAGATTAACATCATGATAACAAGAATCAACAGGTTTACCTTTATCATCATATATTATTTCAATAACTTGAGCCATTTCAATCATTGAATTAAATAAAGAACGATGATACTTCTCACTCTCTTTAAGTTCTCTTTCAATCTTTTCAAGTTCTTTATCTTCTTTGGTCATTGCTTTTGCCTCTGACCTATCAAAAATTAGTTTCTTGTTAGATTATAATCTATATTATGAGAGTTTGGAAGATTTATTTTTTTTTATTTGATTTTTATGTAATTATCGCATACATTTAACAACAGAAGTTTTATTATTGATAAAAATCTTCTTTCAAGTAAATAAATTCATAAAAGATAATAAAAACTTTTAATGAAAATTCACCGTTTCTAAAGTGTAAATTTGCAATTAATAATATCTAGAAAAAATAAGTGACTTTTTTGATTAATTGTGTTATACTAGTCTTTTGATAATCGATGTGTCATATCTTTTAATCCCAGTTTCATTAGCGTTATCAATGACTTATTCTTTGTATTAAATGCACTTAAAGTATCTTGTGAAAAAGGCAGTACATACATAATTTCAGAATCATCTATCATTAAAATCATCATATTTTTATATTCAAACATTGAAAGAGCTTCTTTATATTCTTCAAGTTCTTCTGGGCTTGTTATTTTAGATGAATGCATATTAACTACATTTTCTTCGCTGATAATTTGAAAATTACCTTCTTTATCTTTGAAGATTTTTTTTAGCTCTTCTTCAGTATCTTTTCCCTCTGAAAAAATAGTAATGTCAAGTTTAAGTTTCTTTTCAGTTAAATTTTCAATATATTTGATGTATTGGGGAGATGATATCATAAATACACTTTTAGTTGCGCTATTAATCATATCCTTAATTTTATATTCTATACTTTTTTCACCAAATACGTGCAATAACGTTTTTGAAGATTTTTCCACAAATTTTTCTTTATCTATGGTGGAAAATAGCTCTTGAGCTTCTTTTTTTGCGTCTAAATGGGTTTTTAATAACATTTCCAGTCCAATATCTGGAGGTGTAGCTTGATATGTCATTGGTCTGGTATTGATGAGTACCACAAGTCCTTTTTCTTCCAGCATTCGGAGGCCTTCATATGTGTTAGGTTTGGATAAACCTAAAAGGTTGATAAGTTCTTTAACTTCGGCATTATCCATTATTGTCAGTGCTATGTATATTTTAGCCTCAGATTCAAGAAGTCCAAGTTCCATTAAGGATTTAATAAGTTTTTGTGGAATTTTATCCATAATAATCTCCTGATTTTAGTTATAGATGATGAATTACTATTCTCAATAAAATATATTTCATTCATCTATTTAAAATCTAAAGTTGTAATGTAATTTACAACTAAACCAAAAAGTATATTAACTAAATCATTGTACTAAAGTTGTAATGTAATTTACAACTAATCTGAATAACTATAAAAAATTAGTAAAATTATCTATAGTTGCTTAAATTAAGTTTTTAGCAAATTATATTAAATGAGAGAGATAAAATGGGCGAATATACAATAAATGAAACAAAAAATAAAAAAAGCATTGGGGAATCACCATTATTTGTGATGATAGTGCTAGCATTAGGAGTTTTTATGACAGGGATTGATGCATATATCTTCATTCCTGCATTACCAACATTAATTAAAGATTTAAACACATCATTTGAAATGGTATCATGGACATTGACAGTACTTATGTTATTTATGACCGCAATAATGCCTCTTGCAGGAAAATTATCTGATGTCTTTGGTAGAAAAAGATTGTATATTATAGGCGTAGCTACATTTATTATTGGGTCATTTACGGCCTGTTTTTCATGGGATATTTACTCATTAATAGTTTCCATGGCCATACAGGGTATTGGTGCAGGCATAGTTCTGCCGTCTGCATTATCTACTATGAATGATGCCGCTCCTGAAGACCAAAGGGGAAAGACTATGGGCGTGCTAATGGCTATGTCATCACTTGCCATGATTATCGGGCCAAATATAGGAGGTTTCTTAATCCAGAACTTTGGTTGGAGAACGATATTTTATGTTAATATTCCCATAGGTATTCTGGCAATCATATTGGCATTTAAATTCAAAGAAAGCCGTGGAGAAACAAATCCTCACATTGATTATATGGGCTCACTATTACTCATAGGATCAATTGCAACCATGCTGCTGGCTCTTGTAAGAGTTCAAACCTTACCATTCACAGATATAACTGTGCTTCCGCTATTTATAGCTTCCATAGTGCTGTTTATATCCTTAATTAAATACGAAAAACACGTGTCAGAACCAATATTGGATATTCCTTTACTTAAAAAGAGTAAAATTCTTTCGCTTAATATTGCAATTTTATTATCAGGTCTTGCTACGTTCACAGCATTTACATATGTACCAACATTTGCCCAACTGGTATTGAATACAAATGTACAGAATAGCGGTCTTCTATTGACTCCCCTTTCAATAACGTTACTTATAACTGCGATATTAGGAGGAGTACTTTTAGATAAGTTTGGCGCTAAACGTATGCTGTTACTCGGTTCACCTGTTTTGAGTGCGGGACTTTTGGGGCTGGCTTACTGTGTTAAAGATTCAATTAGCCTTTTAGTTGCCCTAATATTAATTGGAATAGGAATGGGTTTTACTACCAGTGCTTTCCAGGTTCTTATGATGTCTTTCATACCTAGAGATGAAGAGGGAACTGGTGTAGGTGTATTAAATACATTTAAAGGGGTTGGAGGTACTATAGGGCCAATAGCAGGTTCTTTCTTCTTAGGAGCAGCATTAAGTGGAATAATTACATACAGCCATGCATTTAGTAATTTATTCATGTTTGGAACAATAGTTTCAATCATTGCTATAATTCTACTAATTATTGTAGCAATAATGGATAAAAATGATGAATCTATAAGTAATGGCTCTAAAGCTATAGTTGGAAAATAAAATATTTGCATTTTTAATTAAAAACCTTTTTTTACTTTTTGCAAGTATATTAAAAAGTAAGGATATCTTGTAGATGCTTTCTCTTTTCATGGCTATTATGTGATTTAAAATTAGATAAATAGCTATTCATGAGAAAAATTGATACTATAAAACAATTGATTGGGGATTATTTGGATAATAGTAGTTACTTTAATTTTTAAGTTAAAAATATCGAAATTGAACAAGTAAATCTGCTAGTTTTCTTTTTTTAATTTATTATTTTTCTAATAATTACTTTTTACATACATTTATACTCAAACTGTTTTTACCAACTCAACTGATTATATCTGGCGCATTAAATTGTATGTAATCGATTCCAGAGTCAGAAAATATCAATATATCACCACAATCACTGATAAAAAGATGGGGGGACATGCCAATATCCTTTATTTTTGTTAGTTCTTTTTTATCACGGGCTGTGATAGTATTGAATCTAACTTTTTTGCTATTTTCTTATGTTTATAATGAAAACTATACAAGTAACAATTAACAAATAATTAGTATTAATAATGATAGTATCATCTGGGGAGATATATTAAACACTGTTGATTTATTTTTTAGCGCCCGAAACTTGATATACTTGACGAAATTAAGAATAAACTCGAATGTGGGCGATATAAAATGATTTATCTAATCATTGACCATTTAAGAAAGCTAATAATTTCCACAGACTGTGATATACACTAATATAATAATTTGAGAGATGATATGGTTTAATATGTAAAAGAGAACCTTTAGGGGGTATATTATAAAATAGCCAGTCTATAATGGGAGGTGTTAAAAAATGAGCGAAAAATGTACAGTACTTAAAGAGTGCCCAAAATGTGGCGAAATAATGGTATCGTCAATAAAAAAGATAATTAACGATAAAGAAGTAGAAATGCGACTATATTGTCCCAACTGTAAATATATTGAAAACTATAATTGTGTGATTCAGCTTTAGATGCTGAGCGTAAAGATGTGATAATTTGGCTGATGGCGTTATGCAGTTAGATAATAAAAGATGGAAATAGGGTTATTATAAATTAATAATACTATTGGTCTCATAATATTGCCATATTTAGGTTTTTTTATTGAATAAAACATAAATATATAGTAATAAATGCAATAATTTTTCCAAATTTATTCTTTTAAAATTATAACTGTAAAGTAGATTTTAATCAGTATTTAATCCCTATTTCTACAACCAATTTGAAATAAAATGTTTTCAATAAATAAAAATAATTAATTAAGCAGTTTATTATAGTTTAAAATAAATAGTAAATAGCCAGACAATAAAAAATCTAATTTTTATAGGTGTAATCATGGCCGGACATAAACAGGTAGAAATTGAAATAGATGAAGATTTTACTATTCTTGTGGATGAAGGATTGGAAGATATCATTAAAAACTTCTTCCACTGGGAAATTGACACATGCAACTCATGTATTGATTATAAAGGGTCAGTATGGATAGAATTCTGCGACTTTAATGATTGGAAACAGTTTTTACAGTTAGCACTGCGCAATAACATTGCAGTGAAGGGCAGTGATTCAGAACGCGAAACTCTCTGGGATTTCCTTCAAGAAAAAGCACATGCAAAATTAGTATATGATGAAGAACTCATGGAAGACCCGAATAACGAAGATGAGGTTATAGGAACAGGTGTTCTTGTAATCTGTGTTGGATTAATGTTCCCTAAAGAGTCATTGGATGAGTTTAAAGAATTATTTTTTGAAGTCTTAGAACCTGAATAGAAACTATAAAATTTAAAAGGATTGGAAAGTTTTTTCCATTTATAACCTTTTATCTGGAATTCTTTGATGGTCTGCAGTGCCCTTTCCAGGTTTTGAATCATCAGTATATTTATCAGACGATCTTTTGGTCATTTTTGCTTTTGGCCTTATAAGGCCACGTTCCATGACATAATCTTTCTTTAAAAGCTCGTCTAAAACTGCATTAAATTCTGCCCTTTTTAGATCAGGGAATTTCCTTTTTAATCGATTATATAATTGTTTTTCAAGATAAACGCCGTTATGCTCTTTAAGCATATCATCAGCCTTCTTTTCTATCTTGATTAGTTTATCATTATCAGTCATATTTAATTCTCCTAATTTGAAGGTTTATTTAATTATCATTCATCAGTATATATTTCCTAAATAAAGTAAATTCCCATCAACCTTTTTTTCGAAAAAGTCCTCAAACACATGGTTTTTCGGACGCCAAAAATTCATAGAATTTTTGAGCGGATTGATCAAAAATCCTCGCTCCAAAACATGTTTTGGAGCTACAGAAGAAAGAAAATAATAAATAGAATCAGTAAGAAGGATGTTACTTGCACATGTAATGTAAAATGCTGATGTATCTTTTAGATGCTTTCTCTTTTCATGACTATTAGATAATTGGGCTTTGGATAATGATTATTTATATTAATAAGTTAAATTTAAACCAAAATCAACGCTTATCTTAGTCACTGCTCACTTAAATCATGTGAACATTTATTTTATATGTTTATAAAGAAAATTATTATATATGTAAAATATAAAATAGTCCTTAGATGTATTAAACTGCTATGATTATGCTAATGGGGGTATAACTTTGGTAAATAAAAAAGCGAGAAAATGGCAACGATATGAAAAAGAAAAGGCAAAAAATCATGGGGGAAAACATGTTGGAGGTCCCGGAAAGCCTGATTATACAAGAGGAAAAGTTAATGGGGAAGTTAAAAACTGGAAAAATAAAATGACAAAACCTCAATTACAAGAACTGATTAAAAAGGGACGAAATGAAATAGAATGCATGGGAGGATTTACTGAACCGGCTATAAAATATTGTAAGAGATATCATCCTACTGTTAAACTTTTAAAGAAAGGAAAAGAATTGAAGTAACGAGGTAATTCAATGCCAAGAAAAGAAACAATTTTACGGGTTTTTGTAGCATCTCCTAATGATGTAAAAGATGAAAGAGAGATATTAGAAGATGTTATTAGAGAAATAAACAAGGTATGGGGCAAAAAACTAGGAACGAGATTTGAGCTTGTTAGATGGGAAACTGATACTTTTCCAGATATAGGGCCTGATGCTCAAGAAGCAATTAACGAACAAATTGATGATTATGATATTTTTATAGGAATTATGGGTGCAAGTTTTGGTAGTCCAACTAATCGTGCTGGTTCAGGAACTGAAGAAGAATTTGAAAGAGCTTATCAAAAATATAAAGAAAATCCTAATCAAATTAAAATAATGTTCTATTTTAAGAATCCCTCTATGAATATAAATACCATAGATATTGATCAATTAAAAAAAGTGAGAGATTTTAAGGATAATTTAAAAGATAAGGGATTATATAGGGAATATGAGGATATTCAAGAATTTCAAAACTTAGTTAGGATGAATTTAAGCCGTCAAATGCAATATTGGGAAGAAAAATTAGAAAAAAACCCTGAAATAGTAGTTGAACCTAAATTAGAACCATTTTCTGAAGCTGAAGAAGAGGGGATCCTTGATTTAATGGAAATTGGGGATAAAAATGTGAAAGAATTAGAAGCTGTAATGGAAAGAATTTCTCAAAGTGGTATAACTCTTGGAACTGAATTAGAAGAAACAACAGCTACTTCTACACCTACGGATAGAAATCAATTTATGAGGGCTTCTAATAAAATTGCTAATTCAATGGAACAATTTGCTAATGATATTGAAGAAGAATTACCTAATTTTTCTGAATCAAACTATAAAACGCTTGATGCATTTTCACGTGCTACAATCCTTATTAGTGAATTTCAAAATGATAAAAGTCAATATATGGGAGTTATTGAATCAATAAATAGGGCTAAAACAGAATATCAAAGGGTTGGGGGAATGATAGCCGATATTAGAATTAAAATAGAATCAATTCCACCTATTTCAACTAAACTTAACCGAGCAAAAAGGCACACTACAGCTGCATTAGATTCATTCAATAACGAAATAACAAAAGCCATTACTATGATGATGGAATTAGAAGAATCTTTAGAGTTGAAATAGAATAATAAGTATTTAATTTAATTAAATGGTAAGGAGCGGATTATATAGGTAGAAATAGAGGATTTTTGTTACGTAACTTAAGTGAAGAAGAAATTATAGAAGCTGAAAAAGCTTTAACTCCTGAAGGGCAAGAAAAACGTTTAAGTACATTTGAAAAAATGTTAGAGGAAGTTAAGATTAGAATAGATCAATTAGAAGAAGAATAGTCGAAAATCAAAAAAGATGATACAGAAAAATATGATGAGATAGAAAGTAAAATTAAAGCAGAAAAGAAAGATCAAAAATTACTGCAGCATAGAATAAAAACAATTAAAAAATGATTAAAATATTAGAATCACAACAATAGTTTTTTTTCATTTTAGCCCAATTATATTTATTCTTAAATTCTTTTTTAATGCTCTTTATTTAAAACAAAAGGATAATCTGAGATTAATTCAAAAATCAAATATTATTTTTCAACTGCTCACCAACTAAATCATTAGGAGTTTCCATTTCAACATAAAGGGACTCATGTATAAATTTTTCACCCCTAACCTCAAGAATACAACCTCTAACGCAGAAAATGCCGCATCAATATAGAACGCAATCTGTAGGAAAAGCACGAAAACCTAATTTTTTCCAAAAATTTTAAAATAAAAATAAAAGATAAAAATTCAAGAGTTAGTCTTCAAGATAATAAAAATCAACCTTAAAACTTCCACAATTGACGATATGACCAGTCCAATCATGCCCAATATCAATAAGAATTTAAGGATATATGCAAATGCAATAGTCTGGAAAGTAAAGGGGAATATCACATACAAAGTGTAGGCAGCCACAAAACCAATGGCATTTAAAATTATTTGTGTTATGCTTCTAAACCATCCCTTTTGATATATTAAAAAGGCGATATTGCCCAGTATATTGGCAATGATGGAAACATTCAAAATAAACAGCACTTCACTAAAATTGGGTGCAATAAATGATAGATTCCAGTTTAAGAGATTGTTAACAATATATAAAAAGATTATATTGAATATAATTGCTGCAATAAATTCAGAGTTCTTGAATTCTTTTTCTTTTAATATTTGATTCTTTATAGATGATTTATTTTCTTCGACCTCATCCATGACCCTCATCTCCCTGAAATTCTGTTTATTATTTTTAAAATGCAGTAGATATAAATTTTATTAATATTTTAGGAGGCAGTAAACCGGATTAATTTATTTTCAGGGCTTTATCTATAGGAGCAACACGAAAATACATCCAGGATGGGCTATTTTGAGCTTTTAGACATAATTTCAATATTTCTTAGACCTAATCAGAGAACACAGCAGTTAGTATCAGTTAAAAATGCATTGATGAAAAGTTATATCCCATTATAACGAGTATATTTGAATAGGGGATTAAAAATATGATAGATGAAATAAAAACTGCCCATATTGTAAAAGATGAACAGGTAAATATTTACGCTAAGTTTGAAATAATTGATACTGCTAAAAGCAAAGAAGAAATAGAAGATTTTTATGATAGAACAAAAAAATTTGCACACCATTTAAGCAGTGAATTAGGTATTGAAGTAGATGCAAGCGTTATACCCGATTTTGTGATGCAATTTCCAGATTCAAATCTCTGGATAATAGAAGTTACTGCAGTAATTTCAGTATCTGAAGATTATCAGGAAGAAATAGATAAGATTAAGCAAAATCTTAAAGAAATTATTTTGAGGGATTATTCGAAGTTTTATTGAAATAAATATAATTTCTTTGATAAATTAGCTGTAAATCAGCCAAATTGGAAAAAACGGTTTACTGGTAACTCTGAGTTGGTTCAGGGGTTAATTGAGGCACAGTACTTACAGATGCTTTTTTGTAATTTATAATCCATAATAATGGCTCTTAAATATATACTTTCGTTTATAAAAAGCCATATAATCTATTTTTCAGGATGTAACATTTATATTTACTCTATTTTTCTAAAGAAAATTTTAATTATTATGAAATACGAATATAATAATATATTAAAAATTTTTTGAGGTTGAAAAACATGCCAAGAGTTATACATTTTGAAATACCTGCAGATGATCCAGAAAGGGCTGTAAAATTTTATGAAAATGTGTTTGGATGGGAAATTGAAAAATGGGATGGTCCATTTGACTACTGGCTCGTTAAAACTGGAGAAGAAGATGAACCCGGCATCAATGGAGCTATAAATCCAAGAGAAATGGGAGAAATGGTCAAAAATGCAATTGCAGTTGATTCATTCGATGAATATGCCTTAAAAATCATAGAGGCAGGTGGAAAAATGCTCATGGAAAAGGAGACCCTTCCCGGCGTTGGTGCAATGGCAGCATTCGAGGATACAGAGGGAAACGTATCTGTATTGATTGAACCAGAACCAATGCCAGAATAACTATAATAATGTTAATTCATTTTTTATTTTCATAATAACTGAATAACATTTTCTTTATGTTCCAATGCCTCTTCAGAATCTGAATCCAATTCAAGTGCTTTATCAAAACATTCTAATGCTTCCGTGTATTGTCCGAGTTTTTCATGAGCTTTACCTTTCTCGGACCATACTCTGGCTAAATTTCTGGAGGGGAAATACATTTTTATTGGTATTCCCTTATATTTCCATTTTCCTTTGGTGGAAATTCTTTTTAAAGCGTCTTCATAATATTCTACTGCTTCATGGTATTTTCCCTGCCCTGCAAGTGCACGTGCTTTATTTGCAAGTACAATTCCATTTTTAGAGTCTTTTTTAAGGATTCCATCTATTATTTCAAGGGCTTCATCGCACCTTCTAAGTTTTATAAGACTGTTTATTTTCAAATTTAATGTATAAGTATCCTTTGGATTTTTCTTGAGAAGTTTATCGGCTAGTTCCAGTGATTCTTTGTATTTTCCCATTTCATTACAGACTGATGCTTTATTATATAATGCATAGAAATTTTTATGGTCTAATTCCAGTAGTTTGTCAAGATAGGGCAATGATTCTTCCAATTTATTCTCTTCAATAAGAAGACTGCTATCACGCATTAATATGGTTCTTTCCCAGCCGTAAACATAAACCATAGCAACTAATAACCCTCCGAGTGATGGTATTATGTACTCCAAACTGTAATTTTGGATTGAAATCAAATATAAACCAGTTAATGAGAATAAAATTATATTCACAACGATAAAATAAAGCACTTTGTTATTATTTTTAAATTTAAAGAATATATACGTCAGAATAACCGGTATAGCCATAGATAATATTATTTGGGGAATTTTACTAAAATGAATAGAATAAACAACAAGAACACCTGAAATAGTGCTGAATACTATACTAATGAACCACTCTTTTGAAGTCATAATATGCACCTTAAAAATGTTTTTTTATAGATTATTCAGATTTACATTCTTTAATTTGGTTATATTAGATTGATTGTGCTATTATAAAAACTTTTGAGCATTAAAATTAATTTAGATTATTTTTCCTTTTTATTTTGCTCAAAATTAATTAAACAGAACTTTAAATTCTCC
>JASEJD010000017.1:0-534 GCA_030016715.1 Methanobacteriaceae archaeon
AAGACGGTTCAGCCAGCATTGGAATAATAACTGTTGAAGAAGGATTAGCTATTGGACACAGTACAACATTAACATGGGACTGGCCAATTACCTTTGGAGCGACTGGAGAACACTACCTGCATTTAATTGTTGACACATTAGACCAGCAGTATGAATCCAATGAAACCAACAACGTGCTGAATCAGACTATAAGCGTGATTGGAAGGCCGGATTTGGTGCCTTCTAATTTGACCACAAGTGGAACTATTTATACTGGTCTCACATATCAAGTTAGTGTTAAAATTACCAATAAAGGTGACATTGCAACTGGAACCAGCTTTAAAGTTAGATTGCACGACAATGGAGTTTTAGTAGGAGAAAAAACTGTCGAGAAATTGAATCCTAATGGATATTTCACATTAAATTGGGACTGGACACCGCTTACTGCTGGAACTCATGTCCTTGAAATAGTTACTGACTCACTTGACCAGATTTATGAGTCCAACGAAACCAACAACAACCTAAACCAAACTGTAAACGTTAATCCAGTACCCG
>JASEJD010000017.1:634-11812 GCA_030016715.1 Methanobacteriaceae archaeon
GATATTTACAACAACATAACAGAATCCAACGAAACCAACAACAACCTAAACCAAACTGTAAACGTTAATCCAGTACCCGATCTTGTGCCATTAAGCATAATACCACCAAACAACCCATACACCGGCGTAGCAACCACAGTCACAACATACATCAAAAACAAGGGAACAGCAGATGCAGGAACATTCACAGTAAAACTATTAGACAACGGTGCTGGAATCGGGTGGATAACAGTAGACAATTTAGCTGTTGGAACAACCACCGGAGTCACATTCAACTGGACACCAACCACAACCGGAACACATGTCTTACAAGTAATAGCAGATATTTACAACAACATAACAGAATCCAACGAAACCAACAACAACCTAAACCAAAGCATTAATATAACGTGAAAAATTAATGAATTTTTATTAAAATTCAATAGACAAAGCTGATTTTGTGTATAATAGCAGTTCCAACTCCACTTACAAAGTCCAAAGAACCTGATTTAAGTTATATAATTTCTGCTACCCAAATTGTTAGTGAAAACCTTAAAAAAGATTCAATAGTAGTTTTAGAATCGACAGTATATCCTAGAGTCACTGAGGATATAGTTCAGCCAATATTGGAAAAAAATCAGGTTTAAAATGTGGAGTTGATTTCAAGATAGGGTATTCTCCAGAAAGAGTTAACCCTGGTGATGAAGAATACAGTATTGATAAAATAACTAAAATCGTTTCTGGAATGGATGATAAAACACTTGAAAATTTAAGCGAATTATATAGTTTAATACGTTATATACCAAAATATGCTGCAGAGATGGCTATAAAGGATTGAATGAAGTTAATAAAGTTATTAAAGGTTCTAAAGTTTTAATAATGGGTTTGACTTACAAATAAAATGTTCCTGATATACGAGAATCTCCAGTATATGAAATAGTAAAAGAGCTAAAAGAATTTGGAGTTAAGGTCTATGGATATGACCCTCTTTTGAATAGAGAGGAAATTGAAAAATTAGGATTAAACATGATTAAAATACCAAATATGATTGTATAATTATGGCCATTAATCATAATCATTTTATGAAGATGAAATTAAAAGATTTAAAAGATAACATGAACAGCAATCCCGTTTTAATAGATTTAAAAGGAAAGTTTAATAAAAACGACTTAGATATCTACTATAAAACATTAAAATAATTAAAACTTATCTTTAAATATTTTTTCAAGTTCTATAAAATTTTTTTCTACTTTTTTAATTCTTTTTGCAGGAATTCCTACAGCAACAGAATCTTTTGGGATATCAGTTATTACTACTGCATTTGCACCTATAATTGAGTTATCACCAATTGATATTGGCCCAAGTATTTTCGCTCCTGCACTTATTAACACATTATCTCCAATCATAGGAGATGTTCTACCATTCTTTGTTTTACCTATATTTCCACCAATAGTAACACCTTGCAATATTGTAGCATTTCTTCCAATTATACATTTAGGGTGCAGTACTATGCCAAAAGGATGACTCATTAAAAGTCCTTCTCCAATATCAGCAGTAAACGGAATATCTAAGCATAGGAATAATTTGCTAATTACCAACAATAATGTTCTAAAAATTTCGTTTTTTTTAAAAAATTTAGTATTAGCTAGTCTGTAGAAATAAATAGATCTAAAAGATTTAGATATTATTGCATTGTATAATATAATCATTCTTAAACCAAAGCCTTCTGGCAAATCATAATTATGATAAGCGCTTAGCCTATTTAAATCCGATTTTAGCATTTGTAATCGATTTTTTTCCTCTTTCATTTTATCTCCATTAAATTATCTAAATAGTAATTAGAAGATAACATATATCTATACTTACTAATTTCATTTTAACTTTCTTGTCTATTTATAAAAATATTAATTTATATAACTGGTTAAACTAATAAAAATAAATAGTTTACGTTTGAGCAGCTTTTTATTTATTTAATTGACCATATTGTAATTCTAAGACAATAATATAATTAGCTGAACTATATATTAATATTAATCATAGATTATCTGTACAATTAAATTTAAGCATTCTATCCTCATAAGAAACATGTAATGATCACTTATTTTCTTAAGTTTCCATGATTAAATAATCAACTATCATCATTTAGACTTTCAAAATATAACAAAAAATAAAAGATTGAAAAGATACATGACATATAATTAATTAAACCCAAAAAAATCTCATCATCTAATACAATTTCCTCAATTATCTACCAAACAGCGAATATAGAGAAAAAGAAAGATAGAACATAAAAAAGCAAAATAAGTTAATAAATCACCATTGATTAAATAATCTTTAATCAGTGCGAACATTATTACGTGGTGAATACTCATTGAATGAATACAAAATTTTTGTACATAGAATTGGATTAATGGGAGTAACAAATATATTGATAGCAATAAGTTCATTGATATTGCTTCCCATTGTAACTAAAAATTTTTCAATTGGTGATTATGGAGTTTGGGTACAATTTAATATAACCATGAACTTAATAACTAATATTGGAACTTTAGGATTGCCTTATGCCATGGTTAGGTTTTTATCTGCAGAAAAGGATAAAGAAAAAATACGGGAAGGGTTTTATTCAATTACAGGTATTGTTCTAGTTTCTATTTTTATTATATGTATATTATTACTTGTATTCTCTAAAACTATAGCAATAGCACTATTTAATGATAATTATAAATTAGGAATTTTATTATCATTAGTGGTTTTTTTCACGTCTTTAAATTCACTTTTACTCAATTACTACCGAACATTACAACAGATGAAAAGATTTTCCTTTTTTTTAATTATACAAACATATTTAGGATTATTTATTGTATCTTATTTCGCTATAAAAGGATTTGGAGTTTATATGGCTGCATTTGGACTTCTAATTGCGAACATAATAATATTTATTGCTATGATTGTATTTATAATCACAAACATAGGATTTAAAATTCCTAAATTTAAAAATATGAGAGAATATATATCCTTTGGACTTCCAACTATTCCTGGAAATTTATCTTCATGGATCGTGGATTCTAGCGATAGATACGTTATTGGAATTTTTTTGGGAGCGTCTTTTGTTGGATATTACACTCCAAGTTATACCCTTGGAAGTATTATACTGCTAATTATATCTCCTTTTTCCACCTTGTTACCATCAGTCTTACCCGAATATTATGACAAAAATAATATAGAAAAAGTAAACACATTCTTAAAATATTCGATGAAATATTTCCTCTTAATTGCAATTCCCTCCGCATTTGGATTGTCAATACTTTCACAACCTATTTTAAACATATTAACCACACAAGAAATTGCATTGAATGGTTATTTAATAACTCCATTTGTATCATTAAGCGTTATTTTATTTGGCATTTATACCATAATTAGTAATATACTAGTTTTAGAAAAACAAACACGAATAATTGGTAGAATATGGATAATTACTGCTGTTTTAAATTTAATTCTTAATATCATATTTGTTCCTTACTTAGGAATTTTTGGAGCTGCTGCAATTACTTTAATTGCTTATGGAATGGCTTTTATTTTAACACTCTTATATTCGCTCAAGTTTTTTAAATTTGATTTTGACATAGTATTTATTTTTAAAAGTATCATTTCTTCGGTCAATATGACTTTTGTAATTAATTCTATCCATCCTCAAGGGATATTAGGAATTTTCATGGCAATATCTACCGGCTGCATAATTTATTTAATATCAATTATTGTTTTAAAAGGCATTAAAGAAAAAGAGATTTATTTCTTTAAAAATTTATTAATACATAAAAGCTAAACTAAAGGAGAAGTTATTTGACAATTAAAAAATTAAGTACAAAAAAACACTGGGATACTAATTATCAGGAACAACTAGAAAGTAAATCATATTTAAAAAATAGAAGATTTTTAAGTTATAGTGAAGTAATATTCTGGGAAATTGCTGAAAAATACTTGCCAAAAGGTAAATTTAAAATTTTAGAAGTTGGATCAGCTCCAGGTGTTAAACTTGTTGAATTTCATAAAAAAATGGGTTATGAACCATATGGAATAGAATACTCATCTCATGGATGTGAATTAAATAAAGAAGTATTCAAATTTAATAATTGTAACCCAAAAAATGTTTTACAAGCAGATTTTCTTTCAGATGAATTTCAAAATAAATATAAAAATTCCTTTGATATTGTCACATCTTTTGGATTTATTGAACATTTTGATAATGTTGAAGCGATTATAAATAAACATTATAATCTATTAAAAAAAGATGGATACATCTTAATTACAATACCTAATTTCAAAGGAATAAACTTTCATTTACGCAACTATTTTGCAGGTAAAGAATCAATGAAAATGCATAATCTGGAAATTATGGATATTGATACATTTAATAGATTATTTGATAAAAATAACATTAAAAAAATATATTCAAATTATTATGGTATTTTTGACTTTTTTTTAATTTATTACCCAAATAGAGATAATATTATTAAAAATATCTTATATTATAGCTTTTTTTGGATAAATGTTGGTCTAAGTATTGTTTTTAAAGTTTTAACAAAAATTAAGCTTAATAATAAATTAGAAAACAAAAAAACTAGTCCTTTCATAATTTACATAGGCAAAAAGCGGTAAAATATATCAAATATATTGAACATTTTATTTGAGAACTAATATAAAATTAATATTTATCCATATATTCTCCAGACTTGAAATTCACCATTATCAAATATTTTTGTAATAGTAGTATCATTATTTAATTTTTTGAAGTCATCATCAGTATATTGGTGACCCTTATCTCGAACATTATATGGCAGTATATTATTACCTATAATTCCTGCCTTTGTTAGTATCATATAATGATCTTCAAAATTAAATGTTTTTGAAATTGGATAATTTTCATCATATCCAAAATGTGTGGGAGTATCATTTTGATCTACTTTAAATATCAATTGAGGCGTATATTTACTAGTATTCATCCAAATTTCATTGAATTCATAAGATTTTAACCTTAAATCCTGAAATCTTTTTACAAGTATCTTTGCTTGTGTTATATTTATATTCTTGTCCATATAATCTATAGACCAGTCCATTCCATTTATATCCATATTAGTTACTTGTAAATTTATAACTACAGTTCTGTCTGAACCATAAACATTAAAGATACCTATAACCAGTGTAGATAATATTAAAAGTAAAAGTAAACTTCTAATAATTTTACTTCGAGTTTTACTAAGGTTTATTCCTTCAATATGATAAAACAATAATCCATTACATGTTATGATAATAATTAAAGGAAGAGCTAAAACTCTTATAGGTTCTGCAACTATAAAATTAAAAAATAAGAATCCTGAAGATACAACCGATATTAAAATTGCCAATATTACGAAATTTAATTCATTTAATTTAACAGATTTAGTCCTAACTGAATTTAAAAATAGAATCATTAAAATTGCAAAAAGTAATAAGTATAATGCAATACCACCATAATTATAAATGAATATGCTTATTGATTGAAATATGGAAACATTTGCAGAATTAAGTGTATTTAATTGACTATAAAGTACTCCACTCCCAATACCATTGATTAAAGAGTTAGCTACTCTTTTAATATTCCTTTGAATTCCAATAAATGAAATATACCAAGTAAAAAATATTACAAATACTAAAAATGGAAGCCCTAGAGAATATTTAGATAATTTTGAATTATGTTTATCAAAATTTTGATGTTTGAACCATGAACTAATCAATTCCCCTAAATTTTGATGTATAAATCTCGAACTGACTAATCCAATAAGAATTAAAATAATGAAAAATGCAATTATAGGATGTATAAAAACAATACAAACTGCAATGATAAGTAATAAAATTCTATTTTGAATTTTATTAGTTTTTTCTCCAGAAAAGTAGAAATACAATAAAAGAGGTATCAAATAGATCGCAAATATAAATGGATGAATAGATGTTAATAAGAAAGAAAAAATAAGAGGAACAGAAAAAATAGTAATTAAAATAGTTTGATTTTCTGAATTAGATATAACTTTCGCTAATAAATTCATAGACAAAAGGTATAATATATATCCAGAAATGTATATAATCGTAATTAGTTGCATATAATCCACATTTATAAGATCTGTGATAATAGTGGCTAGAATATGCATAAAAGGATAAAAATCAGCACTTTCCAAATTTCCATTTAATAAAATAAAATTAACCCATCCTAAATGTGTCAATGCATCCCCATTAGGATACAATGCATAACCCCTTATTAATGGCATGCATAAAAAAAGTACATTGGATAACATTATCAAAAAGAACCCTAAAAGCCATAAGTTTGACTTTTGTTTATTTAACTGGTTAAAAATGATATAAATTCCTGTTGATGAACTTAAAACAAAGAATAACCAAAAATAAATAGGATAAGAGTTATAAATCGATAATTCATATCCACTAGCAACGGGAGTTTTTAAAATAATGATGGTGATAATAAATATCATTAAAAAACCAAAAATTCCAGATATTTTTTCTAGACAATATTTATTCATTATATAACTCCATTATTACATTTTTCCATATTGAAACTTTTCTTTCAAATTGGAAATTTCTTTTTATGAATTTACGCGTATTTAATTGGTCATTTTCTTCCAAAAAATTTATTGCTCTTATTATATTTTTACAAATTGTTTTGGATGAATTATTTTCCATTATAAATCCATTTTTACAATCTTTTATTATATCTGGAATTGATCCAACTGCCGAGGCCAATACAGGAGTACCACATGCCATAGATTCTATTATAATATTTGGAAGACCCTCTGTGTATGAAGGTACTACAATTAATTTAAATTTATTTAAATATTTTGAAAGATTATCACGTGATACCCACCCTATAACTTCAATATTTTTAAAATTATTTTCAGTGATATAATTAAAAATTGAATCTTTTTTATCGCCATTACCTATTATCATAAATTTTAACTTTCTTTGGACTGATAATTCAGATGCTGATTTTAAAAAATTACAAATCCCCTTTTCTGTGCTTAGACGACCAATAAAACCAATTACTATTTCCCTATCTTTTAATTTTTTTTCTATTTTAAATTTATTCAAGTCTATACCATGATGATAAGCAAATAATATTTTATCATTATATTTCTCCAAATCCCACTCTTTTATTAAATTAGGGGTGTAAAGAATAATTTTATCAGATAGAAAAAAACTAATTTTCTGTATATAAATATAATATTTAACTAAAGGAGAAATATTTTCATCATATTCCATAATTTTTTTTATTGATGACGGTAACAACCATAAAATTTTTTTATTTAATATCTTGGCTGTTAAAAGTGGCAATATTTCCCATTGGCCTGTAAAAAAGATGCATAAATCCATATTCGGAGATAATTTAATTAATTGTAACGACATTCTTATTTGCAAATAGAAAAGCATTATAATTCGGGAAACTATATTTTCTTTCTGCTTATGTATAACTCTATATTTCCTTATTTTTTTATTTTCAGAAGTTTTTAAAGTTTTAAAACATCCTTCAATAACGTACAGATTATTCTCACTTACAGTAGATAATATACTCTCTAAATTATTTAAAGGAGATATAAATGCTTCATTTAAAAGAAAAGTCACTAAACAAATTCTTAAATTAGTTATTTTTTCCATTTTAATCCATACCATTTAATGAATGATAAGCTTTTAATAATCTTTTTTCCATTATATTCCAATTATATTTAGTCTCATAAGCATTTCTACCATTTTTTCCAAGTTTCTCACGTAATTCTTGATCTTCTTTAAGTTTTATTATTGATTCCCTTATTGATTTAATATCACTATATGAAACAACAATTCCACAATCTTCTTTTTTTACAATATCAGCCATTATAGTTTCATCACTCACAATTATGGGTTTTCCACACATCATTGCTTCAAATAATTTATTAGGACTAGAATATTTATGATTAGGTATAATAGGATCATATAATGCAAAAAGCATGTCTGACTTAAGTGTATTTTCTATTACTTCATTATAAGAAATTTTACCTAAAAACGAAACTTCATCCATTTTTTCAAGTTTATTCGTTAAATCTTCATTATCTGCATCATACCCTGCAACTATCAACATAATATTATGAATACCCTTAATTGACTTGATTATTTGATAAAAACCACGACTTTCATTGATGATTCCAGCAAAAAATAGTTTAAATTCCTTATTTTTATTGTCCATATTTATTTGATTAGTTTTATAATCAACAGGAGAATTATTTACAACTATTATTTTTTCAAGGTATTTATTTTTAAATTGTTTTTTTCTGGATTCATCAGCAATAATGATTAAATCTGCAAATTTTGAAAAATATATTTCAATATTTGCTATAATATTTCGAACAATAGTGGGCGTTATTTTTGGTAAAGAATCAGAATAAAAATCGAACGAATCATATACTAATGTTTTATTCTTAATTTTTGATACTAAAACTGCAGGAAACAATGTGTCAAAATCACAAGCATGTATAATATTAAAATCGGTTCTAATTAAATAAGTAAATTCATAAAACCACCATAGGAACAATTTAATTATCAATGAAGGTTTTCCATAAGATGCTTTAATTCTGGCTCTGTTTATTTTATATTGTCCTTTATTTTCAAATTTAAGGTCTTTACAAGAACGATCCCATGCAAGGACTTCAACTTCAAATCCATTTTTACCTAATGCATAAGCACTTTTTTCTACACGAGGATCTGGATTTACCGAATTGGATCTAATGAATAAAACTCTAGACATTCTCTGGCCTTAAATGATATGTTAACTAGTAACTTATTTGTAGATTTATTTAGATTGATTAATCTTAATTTCTTCAGATTGATGACTCTGAGGTATTTCTCCAAACAGTTGTTCCCTATTCAAAACACTTTCATAAATCATTTCATATTCTTCTGCCACAGCCTTCCAGCTATAATTACTTTCAATTAGATTCATGAATTCTTTAGATAATTTTTTGGCCTGTTCTAAATTATCTTTTTTAGATAATTCAATTATTGCTTCTGCCAATTTAACACTGTCTTTTGGGGGAACTAATGATGCATAATTTTCAAAATGATCTTTAATTCCAGGAATATCTGTTGCTATCACTGGAAGGCCAAAAAACATTGCTTCAAGAAGAACTGTAGGTAATCCTTCTGAAAGAGAAGGTAAAACAAATACATCAGAACTTTTGTAAATACTCGCCAAATTATTCATATCATCAATTCTGCCTTTAAATTCTATATATCCACTAAGATTAAGATCATTAGCCAGCTTTTTATAATAATTAAGATGTTCTCCATCCCCAACCAATATTAATTTTATGTTTTTATTGCTTTTAATCACAATTTTAAGAGCTTTTAATAACCAATAAATCCCTTTACGTTTTATCATTTGACCTACATAGAGAAAAGTAAAACTACTATTTTCATTTTTTTTATTATTATCGTTTAATTGCTTAAATAACTCAATATCTATTGCATTAGGGATTACTTGAATTTTATTTACGCTATTTGGGCTTATAGAACATAAATGATTCTTTTGAGATTCTGATAGAACTGTTACTAAATCACTTTTTTCCAATATTCGCTTTGCTATAGTTTTTGAATACATTCGTACTAATAAATCTTTATATGAAACTCCAAAAACTAATTTTCCGTGGTCAGTAAATATTAGTGGATTATTAAATTTATTCTTGTAATAAGCAGCTAAAATTGAAGGAAAAGCATACAAATTATGTATATGAATCACGTCAAACATGTTTGATAATTTTTTAATATTAAAAAAGCCAGAAGATATAGGATTTCTTAATGGCCTCATTATTAAATCATTTCTTTCAATAATCATGCCTTCAATTTCATCATAATAATTTGATTTAGGATAATTTGAAGTCATAATGTGAACTTCATGGCCCTTTTTAATAAGATTCTTACTTAAATTATATATGTATGATTCCTGTCCACCCATATAGGGAAAAAAATGAGGTGCAATCTGTAATATTTTCATAGTATTCATTAATTAATTCTTTTAGATATATAAACTTTAATTGGAAATCATCCTACTTAAAAAAAGTAAATTATTAACTAAATTAATAAAATTGATTTATTAGTTATGAATATATCATTTAATAAATTCTTAGTGAATTAAAACAGATTATTTTAAAGTAATTCATAATTTAGTTAATTTAAATTTATTATATCGCTTGAAAACTAAAAATGGACGAATTAAATAATATAAAAAAAATAAGTTTTCTGGTAATGGCAATAATTGAAAATCTGCATAGCTAGGTTTAAATAAACCACTAAAACTATCTTTAAGTCCATATCTAATTTTATCTCTCTTTTTGATATCAAAAATAAATTTTTCAAATAAATTTAAGGATTTATTTTCTATTAAAAGTCTTCTTTTTATATCGTTAGTAATTTCGAGGGCTTTTGAATCAGATTCAAGTTCATTTAAAACTTCATTTGGCAAATTTAACTGAAATAAATCTTTAGCTAAAAAAAGATTAATCAATAAAATTCGCTTAATACCAATTTTTTTCGCATTTTTCAAAATTTTAGACCAATTTAAATTAGTATAAGATTTTAAAAACTCTGAAATGTCACATATCCACAATAAACGGTTCCAATCATGTTTTGCATTATGTATACTTAACATTAAAATTTGATTTTCAGGAGATAATTCTTCTATCTCCATTCCATTAAAATGAAACTTTGTTAATTCATTAAACAAAAATTTAGGATCCATTGGAAATGAAATGAAAATACCTTCAAAATCCCAATTGATTTCAATCATGACACCTGTTTTTCTATTAAAAAATCTATACTCTGAATCTAATTTTAGGTATAAATAATCTTTTATACTGATTGGAAGGTAAAGTTCGTATCCGTTAGATATCATTAATCTTTTAACATTTACTGCATCTGATTTATCAATTAATATATCTATGTCCCTAAAATCTCTTAAACTGATGTTTCCATAGGCTGAATGAGCTAATACTGGCCCTTTGTATGAAATTGCACCAATATCGCTTTTTTTTAATAGTTCTAAAATATTAATCAATTCACTGGTCAGTAAAAGGTTCTTACGAACATTACCATTAAAATAATCCTTAAGTTCCCCTAAAATATCGTCAGGAA
>JASEJD010000018.1 GCA_030016715.1 Methanobacteriaceae archaeon
ATTACTAACATTCCCATACCACAAAAACATCAACACATAAAAGGGTCAACACCTATTTATTAAAAAAATAAAAATGAGGATAAAATCTGTTTATATTGCAGTTTTTCCTCTTTCACCGGTTCTTATTCTAACTACATCTTCAATATTGGATATAAAAATTTTTCCATCACCAATATCGCCGGTTTGCGCTATTTTTATGATGGTTTCAATTAATTCATCTGCAATTTCGTCATTAACAATTATTTCTAACTTTGTTTTTGGCAAAAGATCAACCTTGTATTCATGACCTCGATAGCTTTCAGTAAGTCCTAATTGTCTTCCACGTCCCTTTACTTCGGTTACAGTAATTCCATGACATCCTGCGTCAGCTAGAGCATTTTTAACATCCTCTAATTTCTCTGGTCTTATGATTGCTATTATTTCTTTCATTTAATCACATCCACTATATTCTGTAACCTGATTCTTCGTGAAGACTGATATCCAGTCCTTCGATTTCTTCAGCATCATTTACTCGCAGTCCAATGACTATATCAATTATTTTCCCTATAATTAATGTAACGATGAAGGAATAGGCCATTACTGCTATTATAGAGATTATCTGTATTCCTAATTGGCCAGGATTTCCATATAAGAGACCTGTACCTAATTCGTTAATGAATGGTGCGGCAAATATTCCCGTTGCCAAGGCACCCCATATTCCAGACATACCATGTATTCCAAAAACATCTAATGCATCGTCATATCCTAGACGATCTTTTAGCGATGTAATGGCATAATATGATATTATGGATGTTACAAATCCTATTACCACTGCAGCACGCACATCTACGAATCCTGCTGCTGGTGTGATTGCAACTAATCCGGCTATCGCCCCGGAAAGTCCACCAAGAAGTGTGGGTTTCCCAATTTTAATCTTATCTAAAATTATCCAGGAGATCATACCTGCTGCTGCTGCAGTATTCGTGACAAGAAATGCAGATCCTGCCAGTCCACCTGCTGTAAGAGCAGATCCTGCGTTAAATCCGAACCATCCAAACCATAGTAGAGCAGTTCCTATGGTGGAATAGCCTAGGTTGTGGGGTAATAGTTTTCGATCTTTCCTAGCACCTAAGAGTAGAACTAAGGCTAATGCTGCCATTCCACAATTAATATGAACTACAGTTCCTCCTGCAAAATCTAATGCTCCTAAATTGGCTAACCATCCTCCTCCCCACACCCAGTGGGCTATAGGTACGTATACTAATGAAATCCATGATGGTATGAAGACTAGCCATGCAGAAAACTTCATTCTTTCAACTATTGCGCCAGATATTAAGGCTACGGTTATGGCGGCAAATGTTAATTGGAATGCTATAAAGACATTTAAGGGAATGCTTCCAAATAATGTTTCTACTCCTATTCCATTCATAAATAAGTTTATTGGATTTCCAATAAATCCCATTACCATGTCTTCTCCAAAGGCAAACTGGTAACCATATATCACCCAGATTATACTAGTAACTGCAAAAGCTATAAAAGATAAAAACATTGTGTTTAACACATTTTTCTTTTTTGTCAAACCACCATAGAACAATGCTACGCCCGGTATCGTCATTAAAATTACTAAAGCTGTGGATATCAACATCCACGCAGTATCACCTGAATTAAGTATATCCATATTATTCCTCCTTTTTTTATACAATTCCATATTTATTGATTTTTGTTCAATTAAATTTTTGAATAAGCTTTTTCCATAAATTGAAAGAATTTATGATTTTTATTTTCGTTTTATTTATTTGGCATCTCACTCAATCGGATAGCGGTAACATACTTCCGATATAATATTCTTTTTTCCTCCTACTATATAATCTTTTCTATTTTAAGTTAATTATTGATAATTTTTCAGAAAAATTTAATAAATATTTTTTAAGTCATCTTCCAAACAATAATTAAATGAACATTGTTCAATATAATAAACTATCATAAAAAATATGAAAAATAAATCTAAACCATAGAAAAATATTATAAATAATATTACTATTTTTTTATAGCAAACCTTTAAGAAAATTTGAAAGAAAAGAATGTTATTAGGAGAGATTAAATAGCATCTTCTCCTCTTTCACCAGTTCTTATTCTCACAACATCTTCAACAGGTGATATGAATATTTTACCATCACCAATATCTCCTGTTTTTGCTGTTTTTATTATTGTATCCACAATTTTGTCGGTTTCATTGTCCTTTGCTACAATTATTATTTCAGTTTTAGGAAGCAGATCTACTTTGTAATCACGGCCTCTATAACTTTCAGTGATACCCAGCTGGGCACCTCTACCTTTTACTTCCTTAACAGTTATACCATGGCATCCAATCTCTTCCAGTTCATTTTTAACATCTTCTAATTTGTCCGGTCTGATAATTGCTATAATCTTTTTCATAATCTTGTCACATCCTTATCTTAAATTTCTTTTGATGTAAATTGTTCAATTAATAGTATTTATAGGTTCCTTTAGAATCTGTAACCGGATTCCTCGTGTAGATTAATATCTAGTCCTTGTATTTCCATTTCATCAGATACCCTCAGTCCAATGGTTTTGTCTATTACTTTACCAATAATATAAGTCATTATGAATGCATAACAACCAATAACAGCTACTGCCAATACTTGAACACCTAATTGGGATAAATTTCCATATAAAAGTCCTCCAGATATAGCTTCGTTTATAAATGGACTGGCAAATACTCCGGCAGCTATTGTTCCACATATCCCGGATATACCATGTATACCAAACACATCAAGTGTATCATCATATCCAAATCTTGGTTTCAGGTGGGATACAGCATAATAACCTAAAATAGAGGCTATAAATCCTATAATTATAGCAGCAGATACATTTACATATCCAGATGCAGGTGTTATTGCTGCAAGTCCTGCAACTGCTCCAGAAAGAGCACCTAACAATGTTGGTTTACCTGTTTCGATTTTATCCATTAGCATCCATCCTAACATCCCTGCTGCTGCTGATGTATTGGTAACAATAAAAGCTGTAACTGCTAGATCTGTTGCTCCCAATGCTGATCCAGCATTAAATCCGAACCATCCAAACCATAGAAGTCCTAGACCTATAACTGAATAACCAAGATGGTGGGGTAATAGTTTAGTGTCTTTTCTAGCACCTAAAAGCATAACCAGAGCTAATGCAGCTAAACCACAGTTTACATGTACCACAGTTCCTCCTGCAAAGTCTAAAACACCCATCTGAGCTAACCATCCTCCTCCCCACACCCAGTGGGCTACTGGCAGGTAAACCAAAATTAACCAGACGGGAATGAATGCTAGCCATGCAGAAAATTTCATTCGTTCTACCACTGAGCCCGATATAAGGGCCACAGTTATCGCCGCAAAAGTCATCTGGAATACTGCAAAAAGACTTTCAGGTATACTTGGTGCCAGTGTAGACAGTGCCTTTGATTCTAAAACACCGTTAAAAAAAGGATTTTTCAAAGCACCAATAAAACCCCACATATCGGCTCCAAATGCCATATCATATCCAAAGATAAACCACAATATACTTACCACGGCAAAGGTGACTAATGAGAGAAATATTGTATTTAAAACATTCTCTCTTTTTATTAAACCTCCATAAAATAATGCAAGACCTGGTATGGTCATTAAAATAACCAAGGCACTGGATATTAACATCCAAGCTGTGTCTCCTGAATTTAAAATTGCAACCATAATTTCCCTCCAAATATAATATAATCTATCATTTTTTATTATAATAAATAAAAACGGTGAATAAGTTTATTCAACTGAAATAATTTCTTATATTTATTTTATTAATTGTTCAATAGCTCTATCAACCTCCGTCAGATTAAGGCTTCTTTATTCTGTTAAATTTTTTATTTAACTTCTTGATATTCATAATGGACAAAGGCAACCTACTTCCGAATATGTTTTATCTATGTTATAACCTTTATGGTATTATAAAAATAATTCTAATATTTACAAGATTTCTAAGATTT
Organism: Methanobacteriaceae archaeon; assembly: GCA_030016715.1. Classification (GTDB taxonomy): domain Archaea; phylum Methanobacteriota; class Methanobacteria; order Methanobacteriales; family Methanobacteriaceae; genus UBA117. The sequence continues at coordinate 4,004 of JASEJD010000018.1, forward strand.
AACAATTATTTCAGCTATATAAGTTAAAAATTAAATTTAATAAATATTAAAGACACGGTTATATTAATTAATAATTTTTAAACGAATTAAAAGAATTAGAAAAATCTACTATTAAACTTATTAATCAAAAAATACAGATACAATAATAATTAATTCCTAAAAGACTAAAACTTAAAAAATAAAAAAACAATTGATCGCTTATTTTTAAAAAATTATGGATTCGGAGATAAGAATGATTTCTAGAAAAAAGGGTAAATTATTTATTGTTTTATCCATAGCTTTAATTTCCTTTGGAATAGGATCAGTTATAAATGTATTAACTTCAGATAGTTTTTCTTTAGATGATTTTATTCCCACCTCTCTAGCTTTAGAAGAGCAAGAGAAGGTTATGGTCATAGGAGATCCCTCATTTCAACCAGTTTATATAAAAAAGGTAGTACCTAAACCAGTAAACATCACCAACAATACTACTAATGGCACAGAACCAGATGTGGAAGAATTAGTTGAAAATGATACTTAATTAATTATTTATTATTTTTTTAATATAAATTGATTAATAAACTCTTTACTTAACTTCAATTTTTTTATAATATACTTCTATTCTAAATTTTTACCATATTTCTTTAATAATTTTAGTTATCTAATGAGAATTTAAATCTATTTAGGGTCTTAGATTTTTCAGGTTTCTGAGAGCTTTTGCAGGGCTGTTTTGGAGTTGTAGCCTAGTGTTGTGATTAGACCTGCTAAAAAATGCCTTTAGAAGCAATTATGGTTCTTGATTTTCGAGAACCGATAATTTTAAATATTTTACCTAACAAGATATAATTCGGGTCTTCTTTACTGTAATTTAAGTGATGTTTCATTATTGTCACCAAAAAAATATATGTAAGCATTTATACTTAAATTTAACGGTTTAGAAGCCCAATAATATTAATAAAGTTAAAATAAAATTGTATTTTACGAAAGGAATTATCAAATAGTTAAAAAACTATGAAAAACAAAAAGGAAAATCCTTCTTTAAAAAAGAAAAATCTAAGACCCTAAAATCTATTATATGCAGTTCTTAGATAGAAAATTTGAAATATAACCTAATCAAATTAATTCTATAATATATATGGAATATCAATAAATTATCCATATAATTCATTTAGAAGACTTTTTAAATGATTTGAACTAATTTAGATATTAAAAAGGATATATAAACTTTTATAAGGTGATTGGATTGTCAGATAAGAACCAACTAGGATCAAAAATTCGTCAGATAAGAGAAAATAATAAAATGTCCATGGAAGATCTATCAAAATCAACCAACATCAGTGTTGATGAATTGAATAGTATAGAAAATGGAGAATTAATACCATCACTAACACCTTTAATTAAAATTGCAAGGGGATTAGGAGTAAGATTAGGGACTTTCTTAGATGATGCACCCCAGAACGGCCCAGTAGTCACCACTTCCGGAAATTATGAGAATGTAATACTCTTTTCAGGAAAAGAAAATCATCCTGGCCATAGTAAGCTTGAATTTTATGCATTGGCATCAGGAAAACAAGATCGCCATATGGAACCTTTTATAATAGATGTTCATCCACCAGACAGTACTGACTACAAATTATCATCCCACGAGGGAGAAGAATTTGTATATGTCATGGAGGGTGAGATAGAAATTTTATATGGTAAGGATCGCTATTTACTGTGCTCGGGAGATAGTATTTATTATGACTCAATAATACCTCATGATCTCCATGCATATGGTGGAAAAGATGCTAAAATATTGGCTGTGATTTACACTCCTTTTTAAAGTGCTTAAATGTTAATTATATATTATTGTTATTTTATCCAAAAAAAATCTTAAAATTAATATTAATAACAGAGGAACCAAAAAATGTTCAATATAACAGTAACACCAAGATTTGGAGATATCGACGGCCTTAAACATGTAAATAACACGGTTCTGGCCATATGGTTTGAAAAAGCCAGAAATCCAATATTCAGGATGTTCACACCTGATCTAGATTTAAGTTATGAAAAATGGAAGTTAATAATGGTTAGAACCGAATTTGATTTTTTAGGCCAGATGTACTATGGGTCTGATGTTGAAATAAAAAGTTACATAACCAGAATAGGAAATACTTCGTTCACCATAGGGCATGAAGCATGGCAAAATGGAGAATTAAAGGCAAAAGGAAAAGCAGTTATAGTTCACTACAATTTTCTTGAAGAGAAATCATTACCAATACCAGAATCTATAAAAAAGCAATTAGAGGAACATCTGGTACCAGAATAAAAATGATGATTTAAATATAAAATTAGTGATTAGCTGCGATTTTTATCTAGTAAATTTTATGACTCATAAAGGATGTGGGGATCATGGTATTAATAGAGGATACAATTGGCGAATTTTTAGAAAAAATGGTTAAAAAAAATCCAGAACAGGATTTTATGGTTTATCCAGACCGAAATTTAAGATTTTCTTATAAAAAATTTGATGAAAGGGTGAACATGCTGGCAAAGGGGTTAATTTCTATTGGAATATCAAAGGGTGATCATGTGGGTATATGGGCTAAAAATGTCCCTGATTGGTTAACCTTCATGTTCGCTACAGCAAAAATTGGTGCTGTGCTGGTAACAGTAAATACGGCTTATAAAAGCCATGAACTTGCATACGTCCTTGAACAATCAGATATGAAAGCCCTGGCCATAATTGATGGATTTAGAGATGTGGATTATGTACAAACAGTATATGAACTTGTCCCTGAATTAAAAACCCATAGTAGAGGCCATTTAAAAAGTAGGGATTTTCCCTACCTAAAAAGTGTAATATATGTGGGCCCTGAAAAACACAGGGGAATGTACAATACCAACGAATTAATGCTTCTAGGAAAACACACAGAAAACCATGAATTAAACAAGATTAAAAAATCCATAAACTGTGAAGATGTAGTAAACATGCAGTATACATCAGGAACCACAGGATTCCCAAAAGGAGTAATGCTTACCCATAAAAATGTTCTAAATAACGGATTTTATATTGGTGAAAGGCAAAAATTCAGTGAAATTGATCGATTATGTTTACCAGTTCCACTATTCCATTGTTTTGGTATAGTACTTGGAGTGCTTGCTATTTTAACCCACGGAGCAACAATGGTTATGGTAGAACAGTTTGATCCATTACTGGTCATGGCAGCAGTTCAAAAAGAGAAATGTACTGCACTTTATGGTGTTCCCACCATGTTTATTGCTGAATTCTCCCATCCAATGTTTGAAATGTTTGATTTTTCCAGTTTACGTACGGGTATAATGGCCGGATCTCCATGCCCTATCGAGGCAATGAAAAAGGTCATTTCAGACATGCATTGTCATGAAATTACAATAGCTTATGGTCTTACCGAGGCTTCCCCAGTATTTATACAGACCAGTGTAGATGATTCAGTGGAAAAAAGGGTAAATACAGTTGGAACACCCCTGCCACATATTGAGGTAAAAATAGTAGATCCAGAAACAGGAGAAACCTTAGGTCCTAATCAAACTGGAGAAGTATGCTGCAGGGGCTATAATGTTATGAAAGGATATTATAAAATGCCTGAAATGACCAAGCAAGCAATTGATAAGGATGGATGGCTTCATAGTGGTGATCTTGCTGTTTGTGATGAAGATGGTTATTATTCTATTGTAGGCCGTATTAAAGACATGATTATACGTGGGGGTGAAAATATTTATCCCCGGGAAATTGAAGAGTTCATACACTCTATGGAAGGAGTAAAGGATGTACAAGTAGTGGGAATACCTGATGAAAAATACGGGGAAATTGTAGGAGCCTTTGTGATCTTGGAAGATGAATCAGATTTAACTGAGGCAGATATAAGAGACTATGCACTTACAAGAATAGCCCGTTACAAGGTACCAAAACATGTATTTATAGTGGATGAATTTCCATTAACAGCCAGTGGAAAAGTTCAAAAATTTAAACTAAGAGATTTAGCAGTAGAAATACTGGAAAAGAGGGATAAAAAAGAGGAAATTATTTAATTTCTCCTTCCAAACACTAAAAAAATTACCTAGCACTAATACTAATAAAACAAAATTATAAATTTATTCCAAATTCCAAATAATACATAGGAACTATAATGATAATTTTAAGAAAAAAAAAGAATATTTTAGAGCTTTATCCTATTGGAAGTGCAAAAGGAGCACTGAAAAACCGCAGAAAGCCATTATTTTATGGTTATATTAAACTGAAAAAGGTCAATAACCGGATAAAAATCCACAGGTTTATTGTAAAAAAAGACGGACAAGAAGTACCCTTTCCTCCCAGCGATGCTGTAAAAATTATAAAAAATCAAACTGTTTTTTTATTTGGTAGTGATCCTCAAACTGAGGAATTATTAAATGATTTAAATATCAATTATAAGAGAACCCTTATCTGTAAGCACTGCATAATGGATGGATATATAACCATAATTAAAAGAGACTCATCATACCAGCTTCATAATGACCATATTTGCAGGTTATGCGCTGAAAAAGAGATAAAACGAGAATTGAACTACCATGATTTTGATCCTAGCACATTCAAAAATTTTAGGAAAATACTGGACAGCAAATATGATGTGGACCGTGTTTTAAGTGTTATAAATCCGAATTTTGACCCAGTAAAAAATTCTGATCTTACTCTATACGATAAAATTAACGTGAAAGATGATAAAAAACCAAAAAAAGCCTTTAATGATCTGGAAATTCCCCCTAGATTCAGAGAAATTATTAAATCCGATGGAGAATATTTACTACCGGTTCAACAGATGGCAATAGAAAGTGGTCTTTTATATGGTGAAAATCTACTTGTTGTTTCAGCCACAGCCAGTGGAAAAACATTAATTGGTGAGATAGCAGGAATTCCTCAGGCTATGGAAAAAAAGAAATTTTTATATTTAACTCCATTAGTGGCTCTGGCAAACCAGAAATACAGAGACTTCAAAAGTAGATACAATAAATTGGATTTGAATGTATCAATTAAGGTTGGTATGAGCCGTATTAAAGCTAAAGAAGAGATTTACATTGGAGAAGAGGATATAAAGACTTCGGATATTGTGGTTGGTACCTATGAGGGAATAGATTTTCAACTTAGATCTGGCAGAGCAGATGATCTTAAAGAATTAGGTGTAGTGGTAATTGATGAAATTCATATGCTGGATGATCCAGAAAGAGGTCCAAGATTAAACGGCTTAATAAAAAGATTAAAATCTCTTTTCAAAGGTGTTCAGATAATAGGACTCTCTGCAACTGTTAAAAATCCTGGTGAGATAGCAGATGAGTTTGGAATGAAACTGGTGGAGTACGACCAACGTCCTGTGCCATTGGAGCGTCATTTGATTTTCACACGTTCTGAATATGATAAAATGGATATCATAACCAGAATAGCAAGAGCTGAATATAAATCAATTTCAAAAAAAGGTTTCAGAGGACAAACTATCGTATTTACTAATTCTAGAAGAAAAACTCATTCTATATCAGATTATCTATCAAAAAGAGGCGTTAAATCTTCAGCATATCATGCTGGTCTTTCTTATTATAAAAAGAATAGGATTGAGAAGGAGTATTCTAAACAAAAAATTTCCACTGTTGTTACCACTGCAGCTCTTGCAGCAGGAGTGGATTTCCCAGCATCACAAGTAATATTCGAAAGCATTACCATGGGAAACAAATGGCTATCCCCTAATGAATTTTCCCAGATGCTGGGAAGGGCTGGAAGACCAAAATACCATGATTTAGGTAAAGTATATTTACTACCCGAGGTGGGCCGTGTATTTGAGGATGAATCAGAAGAGGCAGTGGCTATTGAATTGTTAGATAGTGATGTGGAAAGAGTAGATGTACATTATAAAGAAGTAGATCTAATAGAACAAGTATTAGCCGATATATGTGCTGGAAATGTAGCAAATATGGATGATCTTAACATTAATTATAAAAATATGGATATTCCATTAAATTTGGAATCTACAGTTGATATACTCTTAGATTATAAACTGATAGTTGAAAAAGATAATTTTCATCCTACTCGATATGGTGTGGCTGTTTCAACATCCTATTTAAATTATGAGGATGCTGAATATATTAGAAAAAATTTGAAAAAAATTTCACCTCTACAGATAGCCTTAAATATGGTGCCATTTGAAAATGTTTACCTATCCAGCAGGGTTCATAAAAAATTAAGTAAAATATTAAAAATTAATCTTTCAACAAGGCTGTTTGCTGACTCAACCTTGGATATAATTTCATCAGCAGAAAACATTTCTAAACTTGATCCTGCTCTTCAAGAGGCTCTAATAAATTTGCAGATGGAATTTTTCACTTGTAAATGTAAAGACCGTCCATTCTGCACATGTTTCCAGATGGAACTCTCCCGGAGAATAATAAAGCATAGAACCCAAAAAAAGGATCCAACGGATATTAGCAGAATACTTCTTAAAAACTATCAGATTCATGCTTATGCTGGGGATTTATTTTCATGGATGGATAGTTTAATTAGGCAATTAGAGGCAGTAAAAAGAATTGCCAGAGCATTCAAGTTTTATAAAATAGTAAAACAAACATCTAAACTTATTAGAACAATTGAAAAAGGATAAAAATTTAATAATATATTAAATTTTCTATAATAACAACCAGCTGGCTAATAAACCAAATACAATACTGTAAAAAACAGCTTTAGAGCTAATCTTTAAGAATACTTTTCTTGTTACAAATGGTTTTTTCATGTATACTAATCCTTCAATTGTATTGGAAAAGGGAACTGCACTGGCTAAATCAGTATAGACAAACATTAAACCAGCAAAAAAGGCGAATCTTATAAAAAATGATAGTTCTCATAACATGCCGATAATAGGATATAATACAACTGACATCAAAAGCCCTCTAATTATCTGCGCAGGAATGTTCAGTCTTGTAATTCGGGAATTTTCTTCTTTTTTAGATGCATCTCTAAGGAATGCTGTTAATAAAGCATTTTTACCCCCATAAATATCCTTTGTAATCTGATAATTAATCATACCTTCAAGAAAATAAGAAAAAATGTGCACAGCAATAAATAAAATACTGAATATTAAATAACTTAAATAATCAATCATGTTTAATATCCTAAATGGTTATTTTTAATTAAAATCTTTATATTCCTATTTATATATTTTTATACAGCTATAAATCTATATTATAAGATATGATTAAAAGATATGATTAATCTACTATAAGCAAATTTCTTATATCCTCAACTATATTTTTTAATGCGGTTTCTAGTAGATCATAACCTTTTTCAACGTCAATAAATATTCCTTGTGATTCAATTAAACAAGCACCCTCATTTATTCCTTTATTTAACTTTCGAGCTTTATTTAGACCTACCATTCCTACTTCAGGATATTTCTGGAAGTTGCAGTGTTCATCAAGTTGAGATTCATCAGTCATTCCCAGTATTTTGCCTATTGAAAGCTCCCCACTACCAGCATGAGGGCCTTCTATTTCCACTATTTTATTGTTGAATATGATTTCTAAACCAGTTTTTTTTTCAACATCATTTAAATAGGAGATTAAAGGAAAGTTACCACCATGTCCATTTACAAGAACAACTTTTTCCAGATCCATTGATTTTTTTGATGACTTAAGTGTAGGTACTAATTGTTTATATGCCAGTTCCATGGTACTGATGTGTTTGCCGTGTTTAACATAATCATATTCTGTTGCTGCATATAAAACTCCTAAGAATTTGGCACCGGTTCTTAAAG
>JASEJD010000008.1 GCA_030016715.1 Methanobacteriaceae archaeon
GCCTCCGCCATGCCAAGGCGACGCTCTACCAACCTGAGCTACCAGCCCTATAACTCCCATTAGATTAAGGTAATATTTAAAGTTAATGCTCATGGATTCATTTAAACCATTCACACTTAAAAATAATTTAGGAATATTAAAATCTATTAAAAAAAATTAAATAGTATTATCATTACTAAATTTAGTATTGAGGTTCTATATGGATTACAATATACGTAATGTTAAAGAAAAAGACTTTACTGATATAGCCAAACTTGCCAGAGAATGCAAACCCATGTCAACTGAAAGAAATTCAATTTATCATATTTTTACTAAATTCTTTCAGGAAACATCCCTAATTTTAGAAAAACAGGAAGATGGAAGTATATGTGGATTTTTATTAGGTTTAATTTCACAAAATAATCCCAATGAAGCCTACATTCATCTATTTTGTTTAAAAAAGGAATTAAGAGGCCAGGGTTTAGCAAAAAGAATCATTGATAAATATAAGAAAATAGTAAAAAGTAGAGGCTGTAAAAAGATTTCATTAATAACCAAACCCATTAATAAAAAGGCAATTAAATTTTATACAACACTGGGTTTCCAGTTAGTTACTGAAAATGATGAAAAAATGGTTATTATTAACAATGTATCTGCAGTAAAAGACTATAATGGAGCTGGAGAACATATGGTACTGTTTGAATATTATCTGTATGATTAAAATTATATAATAATAACAAAGTTTAAAGGAGATCAATACAAAAAAAATAAGAAAAATTATATTGTGATAATAGATATTTTTATAAAAGGATTATATAGGATATTGGAAGATAAATAATACTATATTTCTCTTAAATAACATTCTAACAATATATTTTTCCTAGATTAATGTTTGAATAAAAAATTAATAATAAAGTACTCTTAATTTAAGTAATATATATGGAAAATTTAATTAAATTCATTGGAGGAATGAATTGCCTTTAATTGCACAAAATCATTTACAATTTATAATAGAAATTGCTCTTATACTATATGCGGGTATGATGTTTGTTTTAAACATTGTACCACTTTCCATGAGCCTTGTATTGTTCCTTTCATTGATTCTATGTGTTGGGTTTACCTTGATGTTCGGAATTGACTCCGCCCTGTTGCTGCTGCAGTTGGGTCACTTTGAATTAACCCATTCATTTGGACCTATAGCTCTTTTAGCAGCTGTGACTGCACTAGCAACTCTTCCAATTATGAAAGAATCTGGTGTGAATACAGATAGCTTAAAAAGATTTGTAGTTCTTTTAATAATATTAATTACTATAGCTGGAGGGTTAATGCATCGTTCATTTCTCCTATTATGGTTACTAGGTTTATTATTTGGTTACTTTATAATTTCAAAGTCTTTTAGACAAAAATCAGTATTTACAATAAAAAAGATACTTTTATTCGCAGTAATTGGAATAGCCGGATTTGGTTCCTTGGAATTACTATCAAGATTTCTTGAAATGCCAGTTCTAAGTCCTTTTTTAAGAATCTTTAGAATAGAAGCCTTTGCAGATCCAAGTATTGCCATGGTTTTGAAAAATTCAAATTTAATGGGACATGAACACGGCGCTTGTTATTGGGCCGATCAATGTCTAAATGGAACCGACGGCTATATTACTCTACCAATGTCCTTAATAATATCATTTGGACTACCTTTTCCCCTATTTTATGGTATACTGGTTACTAAAAAGGATGTAATAGATTATATGCTACCAGGGATATTTGGATATACCTTTGATTTTGGATATTTAGGCTTAATAGCCCTTCTTCTTTGGTGTCTGGGCACATTTTATCTAGGATTTCGGATACTTAGTATATATCGTGACCAGAGAGAAAATGGTGATAAAAGATTTTTAGGTAGAGAAGCATTATTAATAGGAACATTAAGTGCTTTTATTGCTCAAAGCATTGTAGGACTATTCTTAATGAATCGTTCCATAAATGGTACAGCCCTTTTAACCTTTTTATTCTTAGGTGCTTTGGTAGGTGCCCATATAATGAGTCTGAAAACCGAGTGAAAAATTTTAAAAAAATCAAGGAATATTTTTTTATTTGATTTTAAAAAAATAGATAAGTTATATAGAATAAAAAATAATCTAAAAGCTCAAAAATGGAGGAATAGGATGAAAAAAGCTATAATATTATTAGGATGTCCAGAATCACCATCACAAACACCAATGGCTATATATGTTACTAATGAACTTAAAAAGAAAGGATATAAAGTTACAGTGTCCAGTACTCCTTCAGCTATGAAGCTCCTGGAAGTATCTGATCCAGAATCTTTTTATATCGATGAAAAAATGGATATTGAATCTTGCCTTGAGAGTATACAAGAAGGATCATTTGATTTGATGGTGGGTTTTGTACACCGAGATGCAGCTGTATCCTATTTTGTAACCTTTGAAAATATTTTAAACATCCCCTCAATCGCACTTATATCTGAACGTGAATTGGAAGTAATTGAAGAATTCACTAAGATGATAAAAGAATCTACTAATGCTGAAATTGTATCAGCCAGGGCCTATCATAATCCCACCCCTCTTAGAGTTAAATTTGACAAAGCATTAAAAAATATGGAGAAGAAAAATGTTCTGCCTTGAAACATACCTAAAAGAATCTGATGATTACCTGATTCATATGAGCCGTTCAGGTTTTAAGGACTGTGCTGAATTCATAGAAAAAAACAGCAAGGAAGTAATACATGTTAAGGCAGGAACCAAGATCGTGGGAGCACGTATAATTGGTATTCCTCCTATTCCCATAGGTATAGATATTGAAAAATCTCAGATTATGATACCCTATACTAAACCATGTTATGGAACTGCAGTAGTAGAAGTGCCAGTTGATTTGGTTGAGATTAAAAAAATTAAAGATGCTGCCATACCATAAATACTATATGAAAAGATTTTATTAATATAAATGAATTGAGATAAATAAGCTTTTATCCTAATTAGAATTAATTTAGCGCTTAGATTTTTCTATAATAATTATTCTTCATTATCTTCTATAATAAATGATGCATAGGTAAATGTTGATCCTAACCTTACTTGACCTGCTACTGCTGCAGCTTCTAATATTTCTTGTTGTGTAGCACCTGCCTTGATTGCGTGTTCTTTATGTGCTTTTATACAGTAATGACAATTTATGGCAACAGAACATGCTAATGCTATCAAAGATTTATCTTTTGATGATAATGCATTCTCTTTCATTATTTCTGAGGCTAAATTGTCAAATGAATTGATTAACTGATCACTAACTGCTTCAGCAAACTTATAGGGTCTTGGTTTATCTTCTGTCAACATATCATGCTCCTGTTGTTTTAATTATTTTAATAGATAAATTTTAGTATAAAAATGTAATTTATTTTAAGAATTATTTCAAATATATCATTAATTGTTTATGCATAATAATCAATAGGAGGATATAGAGATGGATTTTAGAGATTGTATAGATTTTGCCAATAAAACACCTGTTTGTTACTTGGCAACAACAGAAGGAGACCAACCACGAGTAAGAGCATTAGGATTCTGGTTTGCTGATGAAAAAGGATTTCACTTCCAAATAGGTGCCATGAAGGATATTTATGGTCAACTTCAAGCCAACCCTAAGGTTGAAGCCTGTTTTTGGCAGCCGGATGAAACTACAGGAACCATGATGCGGGTGGCAGGTGAAATAGAGTTTTTAGATGATCCTCAACTAAAAAAGAAGGTCTTAGAAGATAGACCATTTCTCAAGGAATTTGGTATGACGTCAGACCATCCAGAACTAATAATTTTCCGTATAGCAAAGGGTGAAGCATACTTTTGGACAATGGAAACAAATTTTGAACCTAAAAAATTCATTAAATTTGGATATTAACCTCTCAAATATAAATGTCCAATTCTATGTATTGGCATTAAATTATGATTAAAACCAAAATTTTTAACTACACCTTTTTTAGATAATTTAATCTGTATTTCATAAAAAGACTAATGAATTAGAATAAGATGTTTAATATGATCACAACTGTTGTGGGAAGCTATCCTCCACTTACAAGAGACCCCTTAACCCTCCCAGGAAAAATTGCTAAAATAGTAGGTAGCTATGATAAGTATAAGCCAGCTATTGCTCTAGCAGTAAGTGATCAGATTAAAGCTGGAGTGGACATAATATCTGATGGTCAAGTCAGGGGAAATATGTTGGAAATTTTTGCAAAAAATATCCCGGGAATGGAAGTTGAAAATGAAACACCCAAAATTACCGGGAAAATTAAACCATCTCCAATATCCATATGTCAAGAGGACTTTAAATACGCCATGAAAATTGCCAAGCAAATTTCGAAAGATTACAGTAATTCAAAAAAAAGTTTTGAAAAAGGAACAAAAGGAGTTAAAGGAATTATCACAGGTCCATCCACACTAGTCTTCTCATCACGAATAGATGGATTCTACAAGAAAAAAGAGGCGGCAATAATTGATTTAGCTTACGCTCTAAAAAAGGAGGCCCAACATCTAGAAAATGCTGGAGCTATTTATATTCAAATTGACGAACCATATTTATCAACGGGTGTGGTTGATGTTTCCACTGCCAAGATGGCGATTGAAATTATTGTTCAAGATCTTCTGATACCTGTCAGTTTACATGTTTGTGGAGATTTAAGTGGTGTATTTAATCAACTAATAACATTTCCAGTAGATATTATTGACTGTGAATTTGCAGGTATTCCAAAAAATTTAAAAATTTTAGAAAAAACAGACCTTAAAGGTAAAAAAATTGGATTCGGATGTTTCGATACAAAAACTGATCATGTTGAAAGTAAAGAACAAATATTAAAATTGATAGAAAAAGGTGTAGAACTAATTGGTTCTGAGAACATGATAGTGGATCCAGACTGTGGTATGAGGATGAGAAAACGTTCATCTGCCTTTGAAAAACTTAAAACAATGGTAGAAGCTTGTAAAACCTTTTCTAGTTAAATTTATATTATTATGCCTATTTAATCATCATAATATATCAAAAATACGCTATGGAGAAAAGTATGTCATTCCAAATTGAAGTTAATGAAATAGCAGATGGCTGGGAAAAACTGGTTAGGAAGATTATGGGTGAAGGTAAAGAGATCAAAGATGAAAGGGGATCCCTTACCAAAGAAATTTTGAACACAGTAGTCACCATAACCAATCCCCTAGGAAATAAGATGTCTGAAGATTTTTATCTTAGTAAAATAGCAAAGATACAAAAAATTCGAATCCCTGAAGGATATTTTTGGAGCGGTGAAAAGCTTGAACTCTATTCTGAACAATTTCTTAGTAAAGATTTACAAGGATTTGTATACACATATGGAAATCGGCTTAGAAAACACTTCAATGATATTGACCAAATACAAATAGCCATAGATCGACTGAAGAAATGTGAAGAATCACGAAGAGCAATTTCAGTAACTTGGGATCCAACAGTTGATACAAAAAATGAAGAAGTGCCTTGCATGATTTTAGTTGACCTTAAAATCAGGGACAAAAAACTCTACACAACAGCTTTATGGCGTTCACATGATATATATGGTGCCTGGTTCCCCAATGCAGTGGGACTCACACATTTAGCAAATTATGCTGCAAAAAAGCTTGATGTAGAAGTAGGAACAGTTACAATCCATTCAATTAGTGCTCATATCTATGAAGTTAACTTTAAAGATGCTGAAAAAATTTTAGAACTATAATAACTATTTTTAGGTTTAATAAGATTCTGTTAAAACTTAATAGTATGATCATTTTCTAAAAAAATATAGTAAAATAATTAAGGGACTATTTGCTATGAAACATAGAAGAAGATTAAATGTTTTTTTAATGGAAGCATGCAGATTTGTATTCATATAATATCAGTTATGAGGTGAAATGATGGTTAGTGTCAATCTTGAAGCTAAAAAGACAGTAGATTTAATGATAGAAAACGCAGATGAGTTAAACATCGCCGTATCAAAGCTTGATAACGGTTCAACAGTTATTGATGCTGGTGTAAATGTACCTGGAAGCCTTAAAGCCGGAGAACTCTACACCAAAGTATGTTTAGGTGGTCTGGCTGAAGTGGGAATATCTATCCCGGGTGATTTATCTGATAAATTTGCATTACCCTCAGTTAAGATCAAAACTGATTCCCCTGCAATATCCACACTAGGTGCACAGAAAGCAGGTTGGTCAGTAAGTGTAGGAGATTTTTTTGCCCTTGGTTCTGGACCAGCTCGTGCATTAGCCCTGAAACCCGCTGAAACCTATGAAGAAATTGGATACAAAGACGATGCAGATATCGCCATATTAACACTGGAAGCAGACAAATTACCTAGTTCTGATGTGACTGATGCTATTGCTAAGGAGTGTGGAGTTTCACCAGAAAATGTATATGTACTGGTAGCACCTACCGCATCAATTGTAGGTTCCATACAGATAGCTGGAAGAGTAGTAGAAAATGGTACCTATAAAATGCTGGAAGCACTTCACTTCGACGTGACAAAAGTTAAATACGCTGCAGGTATTGCGCCGATTGCCCCAGTAGACCCCGATGGACTAAAAGCAATGGGTAAAACTAACGATGCTGTTCTATTTGGAGGAAGAACCTATTATTACATAGAATCAGAAGAGGGAGATGACCTTGAATCTTTAGCTGAAAATCTTCCTTCATCATCATCAGAGGGATATGGAAAACCATTCTATGATGTTTTTAAAGAAGCAGAATATGATTTTTACAAGATTGACAAGGGAATGTTCGCACCAGCTGAAGTTGTAATTAACGATTTAAGAACAGGTGCTATGTATAGAAAAGGATCAGTTAATGCTGAACTCCTAATTAAATCTTTTGGTATTTAAATATTCTATTTCAAATACCTCTTTTTTTAAATTTTATTAATTCCTTTTTTTGATCCAAAAAAAATTGATATTTTTAATAAAAATTAATATTATTTGAATTGATATTTTTGAACTTCAACCAGACTAATTTATTAATACAAGTCATCCTATGATCATCCATGCTTATTTAATATAATTAAATGTAAAATTAAATGTAAGATTTTTTTTAGTTATCATTTATTTTCATTAAAGATATTATAGTTATATACACATTTATTTTAATAATAATCTTTTAAAAATTTGAAGGAGATTTTATGGATAAAAACATTAGTAAAATAGCTATATCCAAATGCACATCATATGATAAGTTGAAAGTAAAAAAATCTTTATATAAATCACTAGAACTTCTAGGTGGACTTTCTAATATCATAAAACCGGATAGTAAAGTTTTAATTAAACCGAATATTTTAATGGCTAGTTCTCCAGATGCTTGTATAACCACTCATCCCGCTGTTATCGAAGCAGTTATATCTGCTTTACTTGATGTTGACGCCATACCAATGGTTGGTGATAGCCCTGGAGGGATAGTAAAGGATAATGTTGAACATTATTATAAGGCCACTGGGATTTATGAGGTATGTGAACGTTTGGATGTAAAATTATTAAACTTTGAAAAAGAAGGTGTATACATAAAAAAGAGAAAAAATCAAACCTATCACATAGCTAAACCTGTAATTGACTGTGATTTCCTTATAAATCTTCCAAAAATTAAAACTCATGGACTTACAATTTTCACCAGTTCTATAAAAAATATGTATGGAGCTATTCCCGGTCTTACTAAAACAGATTATCATCGAAAAGCTCCAAAACCCACCGAGTTTTCCAGCAGAGTGGTTGATATTTTTGCTCTTACTAAACCTGATTTGAATATCGTTGATGGTGTGGTAGGGATGGAGGGTAGTGGACCATCCAACGGGACACCTCGAGAACTGGGAATGATACTTGTCAGTGAAGATGCAGTAGCCTTGGATCATTATATCTGCCATGTTCTAGGAAAAAATCCTAAAGAAATCCCCACCAATAGAATTGCTTTACATGAAAAATTAGGTAATAGTATAGAAAATACACAAATTTTAGGATATAATCCAGAAATTTTAACTGATTTTAAGTGGCCATATAACATTTATTATACTTTAGATCGTTTCCCCTCCAGTTTAGCCCGTGCTTTGATTCGTTTGTGGTGGACCCGACCAGCAATCAGCAAAAAAAGGTGTATAAACTGCAAAATCTGCCTAGAAAGTTGTCCTGTAGATGCCTTGAAGGACGGTGTCATCATACCTGAATTTGATTACTCCAAGTGTATTAATTGTTTGTGTTGCATGGAAATGTGCCCTAATGGTGCAGTGCACCAGGATAAAAGTTTCTTATACAAAATAACTTCCAAGTTCCAATTCTAAGATGAAAATCATCACATCTTAGTTTTATTCCTATAAATTAAAATATTAAAGTGAATTGGAAGATTTATATAGACAAATTAATATGTGATTGATTATAATTCATTAATTAATAAGGAGTTGTTATGATGGAACATATAACTGATTCTTTAAATCTCAAAACCAATAAAAGATTGGAGATTGTAGATATTACCAGGGATTTGAACAATTTGATCCAAACTAATAACTTTAAAAATGGATTAATAAATGTATTTACTAGGCATTCTACCTCTGCAATAGCAATAAATGAAAATGAGCCCGGTTTAATAAATGACTTTCAAAATAAACTTGAGTTATTTATCCCTATTGACAGCAATTATCAACATAATAGAATTGATAATAATGCTGATTCCCATCTAAGGGCCTTCTTTATTGGTAGCAATGAAACAATCCCAGTTAGAAATGGTTCCATGAATCTGGGTACTTGGCAGAGTGTCTTTTTTATTGAACTGGATGGTCCGCGAAATAGGAAGGTTATAGTAACGTTAATTGGAGAAAAATAATACTAAGAATGTATTATAAATTCTATGAATAAAGTTAATTAGATTATGTGAATTCAATCTCAAAGGCTACTACAGGATATTCAAGATTGAAATTCGTTATAACTTCGGGGTTAATCTCTCCAAAGAATCCTTTAAGCTGTGTTTCACCTTTTGATTTGTTAATTCCATTTACCAAGGCACATCTTCCATTTATAAATGAAGGATGATCATATACATCAATCTCCATTTCCAGTCCTAAATTGGATATTATTGAGTCTATTATGGATTTTATCTCGGTGAAATTGGCTGATGAATGGGTTACGGCTCCAGAAAGTTTTTTAACCATTCTAATATGAGTCTCCTTAGTATTATCAATAAAAACTGTATCTCCAATCTCAAAAATTTTTTGTGGAAGCTCTTCGTGTTTATTATTCTCTAAAAATTCCATTAATCCATTTAATAGACTTTTTCGGATCATTGTTCGTTCAACAGATATTGGCTGAGCCACTTGAACTCTTTCATCTTCTTCTAAATTCAAATTTGCATAATGCATCTTTTCATTAGTTAACATTAAACTCATGATCTCATTGAAACCAAGACCAATCAATATTTCTCTTAAAATGCTATCAAAAGCATCCCATTTATTTTCTTTTCCTACAGTTGAAATTTCAGGCATCATAGGTTTTATCTTGTTAAAACAGTACCCTATAGCTATGTTTTCAATTATATCTACTTGATGCAATATATCGATCCTATAAGGAGGGATACTTACTTCAATTTCACCCATCTTTGTATTTATAGCCCCCAGTCTTACTCTTTCCAGCATATTAACAATACTTTCTTCGTCAATGTCAACACCGATTATTTTCCTAGCATCTTCTACACTTACCAGCTTCTTTTTAGGCATAAAATTAGGTGTAGTAACATTTCTATCATGATACTTGATTTCCAGAGATTTGATCTGAGCTCCTGCTTCAGCAAAGGAAGAGGCAATAATGTTTAAGGCGTGGTTAACAGCCTTTTCATCAGTTCCAGTGACATCAATTAACACATTTTTAGTATCTTCTGTTAATTTGGTGAGTTCTCCATTAATTATAGGGGGCATGGAAAGAACTTCATTGTTTGAATCAACAATGAGTGGATATTGATTATGATCATGAATAAGGTGTGCATATTCCACTCCTTTTTTATGTTCTTGCAAAATTTCTTTAAGACTCATTTCCTCCACAGAATCTAGAGGTATGAATGTTTCTCCATTAGGATCAGCAGCTCTATAACTAAATGGGGGTTCAATTACATCTAAATTGTGTATACCTATAGCTACTTTTTTACGGTCACGACCAATAACCCAATGCAAATCTTCTTGGAATTCCATAATTTGCTTCAACTTATTTTCATTTAGATTCACACCTTCCGCTACACAAAAACCTATATAAGGCCTGATTTCCTCAAGATCAGGATCTACTTCCACTTCCATTCCAGAATTGGTTATTTCGTATTGTGGGAGACCAGTTTCTATTTCTAGAAATCCTTTCAATGTCCTAGCAATTCCTTCAACACTGAAATGATCAGGACGATTAGGGAAAAATTCAACCCGTATTGTTTTTTCATCATAATCTTCAATATCGCTGCCTATCATAGGTAGTAACTCTATCAGCTTTTTAGGTGATATTTCAGTTTCTAAAACTTGGTATAAATCTTCATAATCAAATGTAATGACCGGCATATTATTTTACTCCTTCTTTGGAATTGATTATTTGAATTAAACTCTTTGTTGTGTAAAATTGACATTTAATAATTCTATATAGACAATAATTTGGTATTAATTTATTAATAAATATTGTTTCATAGTTTGATGAAATAAGGGAAATAGTAATCAATTTTTAGTTGATTTAATTATCTTCCTGAAAATATTAACATGAAGAATAATGATTCAATGGTAAAATGTAGGGCTCTGTGCTGTAGGTGGGTCATTTTATGTCCAGATAATTCATGATATAAATCTATCACCATATGTATTAATGCCCCTAATATACCAATCTCCAGAGATAAAAATACGACTGAAAGAACAACAAAATGAAAAAGTGATTCCATTATTTCGTGTACAAGCCATAATTTTATATTAGATGCTACAGTTTCCTTAATAATTCCTCCTAGCAATATATAAAAATCAGAGAACACATTCCAAAATAGGAAAGTGTGAATCTCATCACTAATTGCCAGAACTACTGCCACATAAAACCATAATATATCCATTATTAATTCACCAGATCAATATAATACGTCACTATTTTCAATTTATCTTATATTTTAATTAGTATAGAAGAATTCAATCATGATAATACTTTAATCTTTAATAAATTCCATATTACCTTATCTTCCTTTATTTTGTTCAAGATAATTATAGATACAATAAATATTTAATATAAGGTTTTTGTTTGATTTACCCATAATTTTTTTTGGCAATGTTTTATAATATAAAAGCTATTATCATGTTTTAAGTAATATACTGAACTAAAATTTTGAGAAATAGCTTTCAATTGATATAAATCATTTTATTTATGATTATGTTGATTTAATAATATGAAAAATAGAGAATTTACTGGTCCAGTATAATAAAAAATGAGTAGTAGTATTAAATTATTATAGATAAAAATTAATGAAACATAATATTATTTTAATGAAGTTTGGAAATAAACAGTACTTATTATACTAAACTTATAAATATGTTTAAAAAACCATTAGAACTGCTAGATATATAATTATCGAACCATGAGAATTATCTCTGCAATTTAATAGATTATATAGCATATAAAAATGAAATCAGATTATAGATTTATTGATACGATATATTTGTTGATATTATACATAATATTGAAATTTAGTTAAAATATACTAATTCATATAATTATAACCAAACTAATATGGAATAATAGATGGAGAGAAAATTAAATGATAGAAAATAAGATTCCTAAAGACTATGATCACAAGAAAGAGTCATCATGGCAAAAAATCTGGCAAAAAAATAATATTCATAAATTTATAGGTGATGGAACCCGTCCATATTATATAATTGACACACCACCACCATATCCTACTGGATCCATACATATGGGGCATGTGTTAAACTGGCTGTACATGGACATCATAGCCAGATATAATAGAATGAAAGGTTTTGATGTGATGTTTCCCCAAGGATGGGACTGTCACGGCCTTCCCACCGAGGTTAAAGTGGAAGAAACATATAAAATAAAAAAAAGTGACGTTCCCCGTGAAAAATTTCGTGAAATGTGCATTGATCTGACCCGTGAAAATATTAAGATGATGAGAAGTCAGATGCAAAAACTGGGATTTTCTCAGGATTGGTCCCGGGAATATGTAACCATGACTGATGAATACATGGAAAAAACCCAACTATCATTTCTGAAATTATACCAGAAAGGACTGATATATCAAGGTATTCACCCAGTAAACTGGTGTCCAAGATGTGAAACGGCCATAGCATTTGCTGAAGTAGAATATTCAGAAAATGAAACATATTTAAACTATTTAGAGTTTAAGGAAGAAAATGGTGGAAAAGGAGTAATGATTGCCACAACAAGGCCCGAATTATTATCCGCATGTGTAGCAGTAGTGGTACATCCTGATGATGAAAGATACCAGGAACTGGCTGGAAAAAAAGTAATTGTTCCCCTATTCGGTCAGAAAGTGGAGATAATTACTGATAAGGAAGTTGACCCTGAATTTGGAACTGGCGCTGTAATGATTTGTACATTTGGGGATAAAACTGATGTTTCATGGGTTAATCGCTACAATTTGAATATAATTGAAGCTATTGATGAGAAAGGAATGATGACTACTGCAGCCGGAAAATATGAAGGTCTTCCTTTATCTGTGTGTAAGGTTAGGATCATAGAAGACTTGGAAAATCAGGGCATTTTAATTAAAAAAGAAAAGATAGATCAAAATTTGGGTCAATGCTGGAGATGTAAAACTCCTATTGAAATTTTAGTTAAAAAACAGTGGTTTGTTGCTGTAAAAGATATGATTAATGATGTAACTGAAGCATCAGAGGATATGAATTGGGTTCCAGAACATATGAAAACACGTTTATTAAACTGGACAGGTTCCATGGATTGGGACTGGTGTATATCTCGTCAAAGGATATTTGCAACTCCCATACCAGTATGGTACTGCACAAATTGTGGAAAAGTGCATCTACCACAACCTGATGAACTCCCAATAGACCCTGCCCATGAATCATTTAAAGCTGAATGTGAATGTGGAAACAGTGAATTTAGGGGAGAAGTTGACGTATTAGACACATGGATGGATAGTTCCATAAGTCCATTGGTTATTGCAGGATGGCCTTCTGATGAATATAAGAAACTATATCCCTCCAAACTAAGACAACAAGGCCATGATATTATACGTACCTGGGCATTCTACACAATACTTAGATGTAAAGCTTTAACCGGCTATGCTCCATTTAATGAAGTTGTAGTAAATGGAATGGTTTTTGGTGACGATGGGCATAAAATGAGTAAATCAAGGGGAAACGTTATTTCTCCTGAAGATGTGATTACTGATTATGGTGCTGATGCATTAAGATTATGGGCTTCCAACAGTGTACCTGGGTCTGATGTTCCCTTTGAATGGAAAGACGTTAAATATGGATATAAATTTATAAGAAAGTTTTGGAATGCTTTTAGATTTATCAATATACACATATCTGAATTTGAGATAGATGAATCTGAAGATAATTTTATTAAAACATTAAAACCTTTAGATAAATGGATACTATCTAAATTGAATCGTTTAAATAAGCTAGTTACTAATTCACTGGATTCATATCAATTTGCAGAAGCTGTTTCCCATATTCAAAGATTTGTATGGCATGACTTCTGTGATGAATATATTGAATCAGTTAAATACCGATTATATACTGAAAAATCAGATATGTCTAGTTCTAAGAATGCTGCCCAATACACACTTAAAACAGTTATACTAACCAGTTTAAAGCTTTTAGCCCCATTTATTCCCCATTTTGTTGAGGAAGTCTATCAACATATTAATAATAGCAAAAATTTCTCTAGTATCCACTCTACTTCATGGCAAGAGTTTATCCCAGAATTAATAGATGATGAATCAGAGAATTTGGGAAATATTGGAGTTCAAATAATTGGAGAGATAAGAAGATTTAAATCAGCATCCAAGATGCCTTTAAACACAAATATAAAAACCGTCAACATTTACACTTCTGATAAAAAGCTACATGCAAAAATTAAGAAATTAATCGATGATATTAAAGGTACCATGCGCATATCAAAGTTGAATGTTGAAATAGGTAAGCCTGATATCCATGAAAAGGTGGTGGAAGTGACTCCCAAAATGGATAAAATTGGGCCAGAATTTAAGAAGGACTCCTCTAAAATTGTTAAATATTTAAATTCAACCGTTCCACAAGATATAGTGAACCAAATGGAACAAGAAGGATTTATTATTGTTGAAGATTGTAAAATTACATTAGATCATATCACCCTAAAAAAAGAAGTGGTGGGAAAAACTGGTGAAAAAGTGGAAATACAACAGATAGAAGACTTAGGGATAATATTGGAGATAGTGATTTAATGGAATTAACTGTCAAAAAAACAGATGAAATTTATGGAGTAATCAAAGCTCCTCCTTCTAAAAGTTACACGCACCGAGCTGTAATTATTGCTTCCTTAGCCGAAGGAACATCAATACTTAGAGATCCACTTTACTCTGAGGATACTAATGCATCTATTGCTGCGTGCCGATGTTTTGGAACTGATATTGAAACATTTGATAAATACTGCAAAGTAGAGGGTACTTCAGGTAAACTTAAAACTCCAGAAGACGTGATAAATGTTAAAAATTCAGGGACTACACTGCGAATAATGACCAGTGTCTCTGCACTCTCACCAGGGACCACAGTTTTAACTGGTGATGATTCCTTGCGAAAAAGACCCATGCAAGATCTCTTAGATGCACTAAAAAAACTTAAAGTTAATGCTTATTCAACTAGAAATAATGGAATGCCACCCATAGTTATAAACAGTGGTTTAAGTGGAGGAGAAACATGTATAAAAGGTAATATTAGTTCTCAGTTTATATCATCCCTTCTAATATCTTCTACTTACGCCAAAAAGCCAGTGCATATAAAAGTTAAGGGGGATTTCATCTCAAAACCCTATGTTGACATGACTATTGATGTTATGGAAAAATTTGGTGTTAAAGTGGAATTTGAATGGGAAAAAAACATGTTCCATGTGGATCCAGGCGTCTATAAAAGCACTGATTATACTATTGAAGGAGATTATTCATCTGCATCATATTTAGTAGCCGCAGCAGCTGCACTTAGATCTGAAGTAACCATTAAAAACCTTTTTAAAAAATCAAAACAAGGAGATAAAATTATACTTGATATTGTCCAAGAAATGGGGGCCCAGGTTAAAATAAGAGATGATGAAATCAAGATCATAAGTAATGGGAATTTAATTGGTATTGATGTTGATCTTAGTAATTCACCGGATCTTCTACCTACCATAGCTGCTTTAGGTGCTGTGGCTCAAGGAAAAACCCGGATATTTGGAGCAGAACATGCTCGTTTCAAAGAAACCGATAGAATCCATACCAGTGCAGTTGAACTCTCCAAATTAGGAGTAAAAGTTTCTGAAAAAGATGATGGATTAATAATTGAAGGCGGTGCAAAAGGAGGTGTTGTTAATTCCCATATGGATCATCGATTAGTTATGGCTTTATCTATTGTGGGAATTAAAGTTGGTAATATTAAAATTAAGAATGCATCTTGCTATGAGGTATCATTTCCTCATTTTCCCCAAGTTATGAATAAATTAGGGTGTAGGTTGGTAATATGATTAAAAAAAATAAAGAAATCAAAATTGTGATCTTAGGATCCTACAACTCGGGAAAAACAACAACTATAGAAAATTTAGTTAATCGACAAAAAGTTACCAAAATCGAATACCAAGGTACCACGGTAGCCATGGATTATGGAAATGTAATGATAGATGGATCTAAAATCCATATATTCGCTACACCCGGGCAGAAAAGATTTAAATTCATGCGCCAGATACTGTCTAGAGGTTTGAACGGTGCCATACTTGTTGTTGATAGTTCAGTAGGAGTTACTGATACAGATCAAGAAATTATGGATAAATTAGAAAAAAATAACATACCTTATGTATTATTTGCTAATAAACAAGATATTAATCCCGTTAAAATCGATGTTGAAAATAAAAATATTCCCGTAATACCTACCATTGCCACCGATGGTGATGGCATACAAAAAGGGTTTGAAATACTTTTAAATATGATAAAACAATCATTTTTATAATGATTTTAAGTTTTTTTCTTAAGGAGGTAGCTTTCATATCTAAATCTATTGAAGAAATAGTTGATATTCTTTTGAAAAATTATAAACTAAGAGTTTTTGAGGATGGCGACCCTTACAGGGTTCTTATAAGGACCATTTTATCACAGCGAACCCGTGATGAAAATACCGATATAGCATCAGCCAATTTATTCTCAAAATTTCATACCCTAGAAGAAGTTGCAAATGCTGATGTTGAAGAAATCCAGCCACTTATTAAAAAAGCCGGTTTTTACCGGGTTAAATCTCAAAGAATTAAAGAAATCTCCCAAATTCTTATCGATGAATATCATGGAACTGTTCCTAGAGATATTAATGAATTATTAAAGCTCCCCGGAGTTGGTAGAAAAACTGCAAACTGTGTTCTTGTATATGGATTTAAAGAAGCGGCAATACCTGTGGATGTGCATGTTCATCGAATATCAAATCGTTTAGGATTGGTTAATACAGAAAAACCTGATGATACAGAAATCAAACTGAAAAAAGTAGTTCCTAAAGATTTATGGATTGATTTAAATGACTTGTTAGTGCAGTTTGGTCAAGATATTTGTCGACCCATAAAACCCCAACATGATAGATGTCCAATTAAAGATTACTGTGATTATTATAAAGAAATAAATAATAATTAAATCATTTATAGAATTAGGATTAATTCAAAAATTATTTCAGAATATTTAAATAGGGGAGGGTTTTTGAGAAAGAAAATTCCTGAAGTCATGACGACCTCAGGAATATTATCAGGGGTCGTTGGTTGGAGGCGGTAACGACCGAGATAACAATTATTTTTTTATTATTAAATTAATTTAATAGGAAATGGATCATTTTTTTTGATCTTTGTGATGGATAAATGATTTTGATACTATATCTTTTTCTAAAGCCTTTAGTTTTTCTGCCAAAAAATCTAAAACCTTTCTTTTCTCAGAAAAAGATACTTTCTTTTTAGATAGCATATTAATTAATTCTGTGATGCTTCTAGCAGATTGTGTGCCCTTTTCTTCATCAATTAATATCAAATCTCTTTTTCCAATTTCTTTTGAAGGAACCACGCCCACAGCACCTAATATTCTACCGTTTTCATCCTTCAAGTCTATTGAATTGGAAAAATTAGATTCTTCTTCTTCCTTCATATCTAGTCTCCTGAAGTTTATCCTTAAACTTGATATTTGACTTTATTTCATCTAAATGCATCTTATTACATCTACATCCTCCATAGTATATAAAGGTTTGGATCATATATATTTTTAAACTACCAAAAATAATACGGTAATTATATAACAATATTATTTTAAATTTTCACATAATCCTAATTGATACTCTTAGTTGTTAGGGGCTCAAACAATGAGAGAGGTTAGAAAAAATAATAAAAAGGATGAAAATTCCATTAATATATCTAAAAAATATATTAATAAAATATCCTCAAATTATGATAATATTGAAGAGTTATTTAATGATTTTAATCAGCGAAAAGCCAAAATAATGCTACAGAATGAAGAAATGCTGAAAAAATCAGAGGAATTAGAAAATTCAATTAGTAGATATCAAAACTTATATGAATTTGCTCCGGCAGGTCATTTTACTTTAAATGATAACGGATTAATAATTGAAGTTAACTTTGCTCTAGCTAAACTATTAGGTGAAAAAAAGATCGACCTTCTTGGGAAAAAATTCTCAAAATTTATTGATCCTATTTTTGTTGAAAAATTTCATAATCATTTAAAAGATGTTTTAAAGAACAGAATCCCGCAAATATCAGAATTAGAACTTACTAGAAAAGATGGTAAAAAATTAACAGTTCAGTTAAAAACTATATCCTTTTTTAATAGTGATGGTAAATTGGAATTTCGAAATGCAGTTCTGGATCTAAGTAAACTAAAAGAAGCTGAAGAAAAAATTAGGTTATCTACAAATTATAACCGATGTCTTATAGAAACTAGCTTAGATCCATTAATAACCATTGCTACTGACGGTACAATTACCGATACAAATCAGGCAGCGGAGAAAATTATCGGGTATTCCCGAAATGAACTTAAAGGTACTAAATATTCTAAATATGTTACTGAACCAGAAAAAGCAGAAGATGGTTTCAGACAAGTATTAAAAAAAGGAAAATTGAAGAATTATCCATTGGAACTAATCCATCGAGATGGTCACTTAACACCAGTTTTATGTAATTCATCCACATTTAAGGATAAATTTGGTAAAATTGTCGGAGTATTTGTAGCCGCTAGAGATATAAGCGAACAAATACGTGCTAATGAAAAGATTAAACAGTTGGCAAATATTGTAGAATATTCTGATGATGCAATAATAGGTAAATCAATTGATGGGACCATTATAAGCTGGAATAAAGGGGCTGAAAATATCTTTGGTTATTCTGCCTCGGAAATTGTAGGTAAACATGTTGAAATACTAAAGTATCCGGAAATAAAAGGAAGAGCTGAAAAGATTATTCAAATGCTAAAAAAAGGGAAAAGACTTACAAATTTTGAAACAGTTCGATTCAGGAAAGATGGTACAAAAATAGATGTTTCAATAAGCTGTTCTCCTGTTTTTAATAGCTCAGGAGAATTGATAGGAACTTCAACTATTGCCCGGGATATAAGTAAAAGAAAAAAAGCTGAAAGAAAGTTGAAAGAATACCAGAAAAATCTTGAAAAAATTGTAAAAGAACGTACCAAAGAACTTGATTTCCAAGCACAGATATTGAAACAGGTCCGGGATGCAATTATTGTAACTAATGCAAAAAAACGTATAAAATATTGGAATAAGGGGGCTGAAGAGTTATATGGTATTAAATCAGAATATGCTGTTAACAGATTTCTAAATGACATTTTAAAAACTAAATGGTTAAGTGTTGATGATGAAAAGGCTTTTATAATTCATATGAAAAAAAGGGTTACTGGCAGGGCGAGAACATTCATATAAAACCTGATGGTAAAAAAATCTATGTAGAATCTACAATAAATAAAATATTTCATGGTAAAAATCATGGGTTCATTGCAGTGATAAGAGACATTTCTGAACGAAAAGAAATTGAAGAAGAATTAAAACGAAGTGAGGAAAAATATAGAATAATAGTTGAAAAAAGCCGTTCAGGAGTATTTTTAACAGATTATAAGAATAAGTTAAGCTATGTGAACCCTAGGATGGCTGAAATGCTTGGTTATACTGTAAAAGAGATGATGGGTAGAAATATATATGACTTTATTGATCCTGAAGGACTCAATAAATTTATTAAACATCTCCATAAACGAAAAGAGGGATTAGATAACATATACGAAGTTAAATTTTTAAATAAAAATGGGTCAGCCCAATGGATGTTGATATCAACTAATCCTTTATTAAATATTGAAGGAAAATACTTTGGCTCAGTATCAGTGATGATTGATATTAGTGCACGTAAAGGTGTAGAAAAGGTTATGATTGAGGAAATGAAAGAAAAAGACCAAGACTTGCTATTTATAATGAGTAACATGATGGAAGCAGTCAAGCCTTTAATTCATCAGAGAAATCAAAAAGATTTTAAAACAAAATTCACTTGATTGGTAGAAATTAAATTAATGAACAAATTTGGAACTGAAAACTTGTTATATAGAATTTCCGTAATGAAATAAAAAATTAAATTATTTAATAATTCAATAAATCTTATTTAATGATTATTCCCCACCGGTTATTCTATCTAGATCATGCAACCTTTTTCTTTCTTCCATCTCACTACCTTTGATGCAGTAAGTGTTGAATATTGTTCCCACACCCATTGCTTGTGCTAATGGACATTCATGACAGATACAACCCATATCATTATCTACACATTCTTCACTTTCTCCAATAACACAGTATAGACCTTCTCCAGCATTTTTTGCACAATCATTGTACGTATAACATTTATGACAAATACACTGCTGTTTTAATGAATTAATGGATTTTTCTTTGTCTTTTCCTGACTTTTCCATAATTTTAAGCACTTCAGCTTCAAATCTATCCAAGAAATCACCCCCTTTAATATTATTTTATGAACTTTGTGGAATAAATAGATAAATAATTTAAAATAAAAAATCTAGATTTTAATAAAAAAAAGATATATTATTTATTTTAAAGATGCGATTTCCGCGGCAAAAGAACTTAAAACCTTTTTAGAAAGGCCTTCAACAAATTTTAAAGAGCCAGCACATTCATGGCCCCCTCCATCAATACCTGCTTCCGGTATTTTCTTGGCAAGTTTTGAGACAATATTATTCAAATTAAAACCGAATGTTTCATTTACAGCATCAGTAGCCCTTATAACACTAAAATCAGGCCCATAGGATAGTGTTATTATTGGTCTTTCTTCTCCATATTTCTGAACCAAGTGATCATGGACATATCCACATGTTTTTCCTGGTGCTGGAAATGTGAATTTATGGGCATATTTTTCCACATCTAAAACATTGAAAACAACACCATTAGGTAGCTCCTGGGTTTTTAGATTAGGTATAGCAGCTCTGAGTTGAGATTCAACCCTTTTTTGAGACTCTTTATACAATGCATCCACCAGTTTAACGTGTTTTTCTCGGTTTGATAAACCAAGAATGGTATCAATAATGCCCCTACCATTCATAAATCTTAGATAGAATGCTTCAAAATCAATAGTGGTGGCAATTTTTTCTAAATCTTCTAATTCATATCCTTTATTTGATGCCATCTCTATATATTTTTGGGCTTCATCGGACCGGGCATGGTCACCTACAGCAGCAATACCTGGTAAGTGAGTTAATTTATCTTTAACTTGGGGATTTATCATTTTAGCAATCTCTACTGCCAGTGCTCCGGCAGTTATTTGTGAATCACCACCTTCAAGGTAAGGGTTAACATGAACATCCACATATTCATCTACTGCCACCCTCCCCTGGTTTACTTCACCAGGATAGTGATGATCCACCACCACCACCTCGATGTCATAAATTTTTACCTTCATTAAGGCCAATAAATCTTCTTCAGTAGATCCATTGTCTAATAGTACAATTAAAGGAAGTTTTTGACCGTGTCTTTCTAAATCCTCTAAAGCAAATGATAAGTCCTTTACAACATCTTCTATTTCGTAGAAAGGTGCCTTACTTGGTGCTCTCTTGAAATAGTGCCATTCTGCATCACTATCAGGATTCATCTCCTTTAATAGAGGTATAACTGCTTTTTCAATGGCTACGCCAGCGCAAATCCCATCTGCATCAGCATGATGTCTTACTAATATGGATCTTCCATCAAAAACAGCCCTTCTAATTGCTTTAGCGGCCAATTTCATTCTTTCTCTTAGTCTATATAGAGTTTCGCTTTCAATTAAAATATCCGTAGTTTCTGGCTCAGCACGCTTATCTATAGCATCATCAATTAGTTTTCGAGATTCTGTAGCATCCTTTCCTCTTAATCTTTCAATAGACTCAGATTCTATCTGTATTTTTCCACCGTGGAGTGAAACTTCACCAATAGCTTCTACAATGTTACCAACATCAATATTAGGATACACCCTTACCCCGGGCTCGTCAAAAGCTGCCACCCAAGTTGTATTGGTTTCATCAGAGATAGTGAAAATAGTAGGTCCAGAAGTCTGCTGGATCTGAATTACTTCTCCAACAATTCTTACCACTTTACCCATGGATTTATTGGTTATATCACCTATTTTAGTTCTAGAAATATTTCTTTTAAGTTTTATTAACTCATAAGTTCCCTTAATACTTGAAAGAGCCAGATCCACTTCTCCCCTGTTTCTTTTTATTTCAATTATTTTTACTAAAATTTCATCCCCCACATTGTAATCTGGTTTATCTGTTCGAAGCAGCCCATACAACTTCTTACTTAAACTCACGAATACTCCATAATTTTCAACCCTTGTAATCTTGCCTTTGTAATGGGCACCTGTTTCTAAATCATCTATAGTACATGCTGAATGTAAAACATAAACTTTCTCTTTTTCCTGACAATTTTCACAGAGATCCTTTGGAAAATCAATCTCCTTTCCACATTTTTTACAGACAT
Organism: Methanobacteriaceae archaeon; assembly: GCA_030016715.1. Classification (GTDB taxonomy): domain Archaea; phylum Methanobacteriota; class Methanobacteria; order Methanobacteriales; family Methanobacteriaceae; genus UBA117. The sequence goes on from JASEJD010000008.1 coordinate 22,232, forward strand.
TGAATTCGCCTTTTCCCTGGCATTCCTGGCATTTTTCTCTTAACTCTATTTCTCCTTTACCTTTGCATGCACTGCATGGGACTTCCTGTTCTTCATCAAGCTCAAAACGCTTCATAGCGCTGTTAGAAACTCCTTTAAAATGCTTTTTCATATCTACTTCATCTTTCACTCCAGTCCCATGACAGGATTCACATATCTTATAACTAATGACTCGAAAGCCCTTGCCTTTACATTCCGTACATTGTTTCTTCATAATTATCTCCAAATAACTTATTTAAACTGAATTAAATGATTTTTAAATAAAATAAGATAAATTATTTCCAATCTTAAAACTTTTTAATCAAGGATCTTAGTCCATCTCAAACGAATTTAGTGGGATTTTTTTTCACAATTTCCTCTTTCTGATTCATAAAATCAACTGCTTTCTGCATGAATCGGTTTGCCGAAGAAGCATGATTATTGGCTGTTTCATTATCTCCCGCTGCAAAAAACTGTATAGCCATGTTAAGTTCAGATGTAGCACTAAGTTTGGCATCTATCTCATTAATAACTAATCCGAAATATTGAATATACACATTATCCTGACTATTTTTTGCATATTCATTAGCATTCATTGCGGCTGATTTGGCCAGATTAAATTCACCAGTAGCATTTTCACAGTTCTGGAGAGCTTTATCATAATTGAAGTTATTAACATTCCATGCTGCATCATTAAAAGATTGATCACCTTGTTTAATATGATTATTAATGGTGGGGGCTAGTTCATTTATTTTACTGGTCTCAGATTGAATACAACCAGATAATGGTATGATACTGATTATCAATGCCATGATTAAATACTTGTTTTTCATATTCCCACTTCATTTGTATTATCAGTTTAATTATAAATCCCTTTTTATGATTAGTATTATTGGCTTATTTATTATATTATCTTATATATTAAGAATTTTTGTTAAATTATTAAATAATGAGCAATTATCCTAACAATAAAGTAATATATGCATATAAATAAATTTTAAATTAATTTAAAATATTTTTAAATGAAAAAAGAAAAAAGAAATTTGATTTTTAACTAGATTTCCATAATCCGTGTATATTACAGTATTCCCTAACATTAATTGATTCATAAGGACTATCTATTTCAAAAAATACTTCTGGTTCATCTCCAGAATTCAAGAATCTTCTGCAAACTAAGCCATCAACATTGATTTCTATCCATTCAATATAGTGATCATCTTCCATTGGATGAGGAATTGACCCTACTTTAACCTTAAATCCAGAATCTGTTTCTTCTATTACAGGTACATGCTTTTCAGCACCAGAGTCCTCATTAAATTCATTTAATAGACTCATTGGCTGTCCACAACATACTAATTCTCCAATACCAGCATGAACAACTTCAATTATATTCTCGCAAATTTTACATCTATAGATTTGATTTAATTCAGTCATTTCTATTCACAATCCACACATTAAATGTTTTAATGTTTAATTAGAATTGTTCGTTTATTATTTCAAAGTATTTGGCAGGATGGTCACATGATGGACATTCTTCGGGAGGTTCTTCTCCAACATGAGTGTATCCACATTTTCGGCAGCACCAAGTTACGGGCTTATCCTTCTTAAATACAGTTCCAGCCTCAACTTCTTTTAAAATTTGAGTGTATCTTTTTTCGTGATGTTCTTCTGCGTGCCCAATTGCTCTTAATCTTTCTGCTATCTCAGTTAATCCTTCTTTTTCTGCTACATCTGCAAATTCCGGGTACATTTCAGAGTTTTCATAATGTTCACCGGCAATAGCAGATTTAAGGTTTTCCACTGTTGTTCCTAATATTGTTGGTGCTTCAGCTACCACTTCAATCTCATCTAAATCTTCATCGGTTTGTTCTTTTAATTGATTAATTAATCTAAAAAGCCATTTAGCATGTTCTCTTTCATTATCTGCAGTAATTAGAAAAATTTCTGATAATTGTACATATCCTTCCTTCTTGGCTATCTTAGAATACATTGTGTACCTATTTCTAGCCTGACTTTCACCAATAAATGCCTTAGTTAAATTTTCAATAGTTTTTAGCATTTTCTTCACCAACTTTTATATTCAAAATATTTACTTACAAATAAAATTTAGTTTCTTCCACTTAATAAATTTTTATATAAAAATTGTATTAGGTTTCTAACTCTATAAACAAATAAAATAATTATCATAATCTAATTTAAGTCATTTAAGCATAGTATTAATAAAAGAAAATCAAAACTTGAGTTTAATTCTGAATATAAAAGAATAATTTATTATTTTAATTTTAAGAACTGGGCATTAACCGCAACTATAACAGTACTTAATGACATTAACGCAGCACCCATAGCAGGACTCAATAGTATACCATAACTAAAAAAAACTCCAGCTGCTAATGGAATAGCAAATGCATTATATCCTGTGGCCCATATAATGTTTTCAACAAGTTTACGGTATGTTGCTTGTGCCAAGTTAATGATCTTTACCACATCTTTAGGATTACTTTTTACCAGAATTATATCTGCAGTCTCCATGGCCACATCTGTACCAGCGCCAATTGCTATACCAACATCTGCCTGGGCTAGTGCTGGGGCATCATTAACACCATCGCCAGTCATGGCCACTACTAAACCTCTTTCTTGAACTTCTTTAATTTTTAATGCTTTTTCACGTGGTAAAACCTCAGCAAAGAATTCATCTAATCCAAGTTCATCAGCCACCCACTTTGCAACTTGTTCATTATCACCAGTTAACATAATACACTTAATATTTCTATCCTTCAATGCGGAAATGGCTTCTTTAGATTTAGGTCGAATAATATCGGCCAAAGCTATACAACCTGCTACCTCATCGTTAATTATAACAAAAATAACTGTTTTTCCCTGCTTTGCCAATTTATTATATGTTTCATTATCCATTTCCATATTTTTTTCCTTTATATATCCAGGACTTACCACCTCAACCTTTTTCCCTTTTACTAAGCCTTTAGCACCTTTACCAGGAATTGATTTGAATGATCGTACTTTCCATGGTCTTTCCACCTCAGCCACTACACTTTGAGCTATGGGGTGTTCAGAACTGTTCTCAACTGCTGCAGCATATTTTAATAGTTCTTGGGATCCAATATGCTGATGAAAAGGAACCACATCCGTTACTCCAAATTTTCCCATAGTCAATGTTCCAGTTTTATCAAATATGACAGCCTGAATATTCCTAGCAGTTTCAAATGATATTCTATTCCTAATTAACAGTCCATTCTGAGCTGAAATAGCAGTAGAAACTGCAATTACCAGAGGTACTGCCAAACCAAGGGCATGAGGACAGGTTGTTACCATTACTGTAACTGTTCTCTCTAAAGAAAAAGCTAATCCCTCATTCATTAAAAGCTCCCATACCATTAGGGTAACTCCACCTCCAACCAGAGCAATGAAAGTAAGCCATCGGGCAGCCCGATTAGCTAGATCTTGAGTTTTAGATTTACTTTCCTTGGCTTCTTCAACTAACTGGATCACTTGATTAATGAATGAATCTTTACCTGTCTTTTTAATAGAAACATTTAGGGAACCTTCACCATTGATTGAACCACCAATGACAGCATCGCCTGCTTTTTTATGGATTGGAAGAGATTCTCCAGTAAGTAAAGATTCATCTACAGAACTTTCACCTTTAACAATCTCTCCATCAGCAGGTATTTTCTCTCCAGGCCTTATGAGAATCAAGTCATTGACATGCAACTTTTCTATAGAAACATCTCTTATTCTATTCTCATCAACAAATTTATGGGCTTTAGATGGGATCAGTTTAACAAGCTCTTCCAATGCTTTTGATGCCCCCTTAATAGACCTCATTTCTATCCAGTGTCCTAAAAGCATTATGTCAATTAAGGTTACAAGTTCTAGAAAAAAATCCATTCCACTTAAACCAAAAACTACAGCAGTACTGTATAAATAGGAGGTGGTGATGGCCACTGTAATAAGAGTCATCATTCCTGGATTTCCAACTCTAATTTCTCTTAAAAATCCTTTGAAGAAGGGATATCCCCCATAGAAGAATATAATTGAGGATAAAATAAATAGGAGGTAAATGTCACCAGTAAAACCAATAATTTCGTTTATGTTCAAAGCTTCCTGGACCATGTGGGATAGAAAAATAGTTGGAACCGTTAATATAATGGAAACAATGAATCTTTTCTTATAATCAGCAATCATATCATCATGGCCTGAATGACCATGCCTATTATGTCCCTTATTTGAGATTTTGGTATGATTATCATGATTTTTTTGGCTTATTTTAGAGTGATTATGTTCCTTACTATCAATATCATTTTTTTGTAGTTCATGATTTTCATGTTCAATATTTAACTCATTTTCCAAATTTTCATTATCAGAATCTTTTCTCGTTTTAGAATGTTTTAATTCCCGAGATTTTTTCAATTATAGTTCCCCGCATTTTGATTATTGGAATAAAGTTACAAGTAAAAACTATTTTAAATTTAAGATTTCTTTCACTTCATGGATATCATTTGTAGGTTTTTTACAAACACCCTCAGTACATATGTAAACTGTAGTCTTATCATTTAATGGTTTTTTTAATTTTAATGTTTCAGATAATTTATTTATCTCATTTGATAGTTCTCCTTCACCCCGAAAGATAAGGACTTTATTTGGAATAAAATTTGTATAGATAGTTTCCAGTATTTTCCATGTGTCTTCTGATTCATAGCTACCGGCAACTACTATTTCATATGCTGGCCCTAACTTGAAATCTAAAGCAATTAAAAGTTGAGTGTGGGCTGTTGGTGATCTTTCAACCTTTTTAGAGAATGCTTTTTCAGCCGATACAGCAAAATCTACATAGTCTAGATTTTCGGTTATAACAGCTAGTTTAAGTAAATTAAGTATTTGAACTGAATTTCCAGAAGGTATAGCGCTATCATAGCTTTCTTTTTTTCTTATAAGTATTGTTTCTGCAAGATCACTGGTAAAATAAAAACCTCCATTTTCTGGATCATGGAAATGTTTTAAAACAGTTTCATTCAATTCCCGTGCTGCTGTTAAATATTTAGGATTAAAAGTGGTTTCAAATAACTCCAACAATCCCCATATTAAGAAGGCATAGTCATCCAAATTTCCAATACCAGATGATTCACCGTCACGATAACTATGTTTTAACTTACCATCATTATACATATTTTCCAAGATGAAATCTGCTGCCTTTAGGGCTGCTTCTTGATATTTATCCGATTTAAAAACTTGGGATCCTTTGGAAAGAGCTGCTATTATCAGTCCGTTCCAGTCTACCATTATTTTATCATCCTTATGAGGGTGTATCCTGCCTTCTCTAACTTTTAATAATTTATCCCTGACTTCTTGCATTTTTTGATTTAATTCTTCTATTGGAATACCTATTTTTTCAGCTATCTTCGGATAGGGTTGTTTTAGATGTAGAATATTATTACCTGTTTTCTTTTGGGTTGATTCTTCTTTGAAGTTTCCATCTCTTCTCACATTGAAAATGCGAGACATTAATTCAGCATCACTACCTAAAATTTGATCGAATTCTTTTTTGGTCCATAAATAAAATTTACCTTCTATTCCTTCACTATCTGCGTCTTCTGCGGAATAAAAAGCACCTTCAGGAGATTTCATATCCCTTAAAATGTAAGTAAAAATTTCTTGGGCAGTTCTTTTATATAGGGGGTTTTTGGTAATCTGAAATGCTTCAATATAGGCCATGGCAATTAATGCCTGGTCATAAAGCATTTTCTCAAAATGGGGTACTAACCATTGGGGATCCACAGAGTAACGATGAAAACCATATCCCACTTGGTCATAGATTCCCCCGTTTCTCATGGAATTTAAGGTTTTTTCAACCATTTCCAGAGCTTTTTTATCATTATATCTTTTATAATATCTTAAAAGGAACATTAAATTATGGGGGGATGGAAATTTCTGGATCATTCCGAATCCGCCATAATTTTCATCAAAACTTTCTTGAAAAATGGAATATGCCTTTTTAAGTACAGAATCATCCAATTGATCAGAGGGTATTGTTCGGGATATACCTTCCAGTGCTGATAAAATTTTTTCAGCTGATTTTCGGGCTTCTTCTGGATTTTTAGACCATAACTCTTTAATGTTAAGAGTTATATCTTTAAGGCCTGTTCTCCCATATTTAGTGTCTTTAGGGATGTATGTTCCGGCAAAAAAAGGTTTTTTATCAGGAGTCATTATTATGGATAAGGGCCACCCCCCAGTTCCGGCAATTAACTGGCAGACTGTCATGTATACATTGTCAATATCTGGTCGCTCCTCCCGATCCACTTTTATTGAAACAAAAGTATCATTCATCAACCTGCCTATCTCTGGATCTTCAAAGGATTCATGAGCCATTACATGACACCAGTGACATGTTGAATAACCAATTGATAGAAATATGGGTTTATTATATTTTTTAGCTTTTTCAAATGCTTCTTCACCCCAAGGATACCAATTTACAGGATTATGGGCATGTTGTAAGAGGTATGGGCTTTTTTCTTTAATTAATTTATTAGTGTATTCGAATTTTTCCTCTTTAAGGGACATTTTATTGTGCTCCTTTCCACTAAAACTATCAAAAGTTTATTTAAAACATTTAAAAGGATTTTTAGTCATGATTTTTTCAAATTTTTTTAAAACAAACAAAAATTCTGATAATTTTTGGGCTGCGTTAATTTAATATATTTATTAATTTTATATTAATTTTTATTTCAGAATTAATATAAAACTTATTATTGTAAATAACTTCCATTATAATATAGTAAAATAAAATTTCAACTCTTTAAGAGTCTCTAAAAGGAAAAATGGAAAATTGATATAACCTATAATTTCAAATGATTACTATGTAAATATAATTTATCTTGATAAATTTTGGTGATAGAATGAGCCTTATTATGACTTATATTGGCCGTAATGGATGTGTGATGATTGGTGATAAGCGTAGAATAGGTTTTTTTGGGGATAAAGACTCAATAAAACTACTAGAGGATGAACTATATTCTGGTAAAATAAAAAACGACCAGGAACTGATCAATAGATCTGATAGTCTAAATGTTACAATTAAGGTAATAGATGATGCTAAAAAAGTTAGAAGTTTAGGTGATGTTGTAGTTGGAGAAGTACGATTTAAAACCACCATGGAAACTAGGCGTAAAAGAATTTATGCTACAACCAATGGTTATAATATTGTAGAACTTTTAGGTTCCAATATAGAAAAAATCCAAAAGGGAGAAACTTCTATAATTGTTTTTGGAAATAAAATGACTAAAAAGATTGCAAATGATCTTATACGCAAAAAATGGAAATCAAAAACTAACTTGAAGGATATAGGTGATTTATTTAAAGCTATAATGAATGAAGTTGCTCATTTAACACCCAGTATAAGTAAAGATTATGATATATACATTAAATCTCGAAAAATGAATAAAAATGAAGCTCAGAAGATTCTTAGGGAATCTATAGTACGTGATGTTAAGTTACTTGAGAAATGGCGTAGTAAATTAAAAGATGACCTCCTAGAGAAGGCACGTTCTATAGAAATGTCCCGTAAAATTGTGATTGAAGGTGAAATTGGACGGGTTAGTAATCTTAATGGAAACCAGATTGAAGTGATATTAAATGATGATATTGAAGCATTAGATATTAACTGGAATATCGTAGCAAAACCTGGTGAAACTGTTTTTATGGGAATAAATGACCCCTTAAATGTTAAAGAAGGAGATTTAGTGGTTATTGAAAAGGAAAACCTATGTATTAAAAGGACCAAATCCCAATTAAATTGTGAAGTAATATTATGCAAACGAGACCAATAATCTGTATATTATAATAATTACAGGTTATAATAAGTAAAGGAGCAATAGTAGGTGAATAAATGAATATAACTTTTCTAGGAAGTGGTGGCGGACGCTTTCGCTACCATTACTCAGAAGCGAATGACTGGTGGATTTAGAATTGAAGGTATTGATAATAAAAATCTTCATATAGATCCTGGTCCTGGAGCACTGGTTAGAACATACCAGTTCGGATTAAATCCGATTAAAACCGACGCCGTGATGGTTTCCCATTCTCATACTGATCATTATAGTGATGCTGAAGTTCTGATTGAGGCTATGACTCGTGGTGTAACACGCAAAAAGGGTATAGTTTTTGGTAGTTTAAGTGTTATTGATGGTTTTAAGCATTGGGGGCCATGTATATCTAAGTACCATCTTAGCAAGCCTGAAGTAGTAATTCTTGGTGCCAATAAATCATTTGAACTAGGAAATATTAAGGTTAAAGGAACAAAAACTATTCATGGTGATCCAACTGGGATAGGTTTTCAACTGCAAACCAAAGAGTTAACGATATCTTACACTTCAGATACAGAATATTTTAAAAAATTACATTTTTATCATAGTGGTGCAGATATTTTAATTGCCAGTGTCATCAGACCAGAGAGTGAGAGAATTCGTGGCCATATGTGCACTGAAGATTTCATTAAATTGGTTGAAGAAGTATCACCAAAAATTGCAATTATGACTCATCTGGGAATGAAAATGGTTCAGAACAATGCTGCTAAAGAAGCTGAAAGAGTTACCCATGAAACAGGAGTGAAAACTATTGATGCAACTGATGGTTTAAAAATTGATTTATCTCCTTATATTTCTAAACAACAGACTTTAGACTCATTTTAAATGTGATATTAGTATTTTATTTAAAAATGTTTATTTGGGATTTAAATTATGTAAGAAAAATTATGTAAGAAAAAATTTATTATAAAATAAATTTAGTATAAAAATAATAATGCCCTGGTAGCTTAGTCGGTATAGCGCGGGATTCGTAATCCCGAGGTCGCGGGTTCAATTCCCGCCTAGGGCTTGATATAAATTTATACTTCTAATATTTCATCAACCATCATCTTACCCCCGCATCCACAAGAATCTATAAGATCACCTACAGAATACGGTGGTCGGTTCCCAGAAACTTCAAATTCCTCTTCTTCATCGCATAAACTACAACTAGCTTTAACAATCCATTCCATTATTAACACCTTAATTATATTATTATTAAATTAATTTTTTAAGATCTTAGAAGGATGTATGAAACCTCCCCTTATTAAATGATCCGCTAGAACAATAGCCACTGAAGACTCGGCAACAATGGTAACCCGGGGGCATATACACGGGTCATGACGTCCCTTGATTTGAATTTCACTATCTTCCATTTTACTAAGATCCACAGTTTTTTGAAGTTTAGATATGGATGGTGTGGGTTTAACAACCATTCTAACTATAATAGGCATACCATTTGATATTCCACCAAGTATCCCGCCGGATTGATTAGTTGTGGTTCTGATACCATCTTTAGCAATGTAAAATTCATCATTCATTTCATAAGCAGTTAAATTTGCAGCATCAAATCCTGCCCCTATTTCTATCCCTTTAACTGATCCAATTGCCATTAAAATCTTAGCTAGATCAGCGTCCAGTTTATCAAATACTGGTTCTCCCATACCTGGTGGTGGATTTAAAACCACTGTTTCAACAATTCCACCAATAGAGTCGCCATCTTCTTTAAGTTCCAGGATGAGTTTTTCCATTTTTTTTGCAGCGCTTTGATCAGCACATCTAACTGGATTTTGCATAATTTTTGATTCAATTAGATTAATATTGACCTTATTAGCCTTTATATGCCCTATTTGAGTTACGTGAGATACTACTGATATTCCAAGAGTTTTAAGAAGTTTTTTTGCAACAGCTCCTGCTATAACTTGACCTATGGTAGTTCTTCCACTTCCACGGCCTCCTCCCCGGTAATCATAATGTCCGAATTTAGCAGTCCAACAAAGGTCACCGTGACCAGGCCTTGGCTTATTCTTAATTGATTCATAAACGGATGAATCCATGTCCTCATTAAATACTAAGCAAGTAATTGGTGTTCCATCAGTTTTTCCCTTAAATATTCCGGATAATATTTCTACCTGATCAGTTTCACGCCTTGATGTAGTAATTTCACTGGTTCCAGGCCTTCTTTTATCTAATTCATCTTGTATATCTTTTTTAGATAATTCCAGGCCTGCTGGACATCCATCAACTACCGCTCCCACTGCTGGGCCGTGACTGGATCCAAAGGTTGTGACCTTGAACATCTCACCAATACTGTTACCTGACATGGACTTTTACACTCCATCACCTAATTAAAAGAATTATTATTACTATTCCTATTCCATTTTTTTCTTAATTATTATATCTGATCAAATTATCTGGATATCTATTTATTATAATTTATCTAATCTCCTTCCTAATATTTTAATTATTCTGCAGCAATATAATCAATGAGGATAATTGCACCCCTTTAAACTCTAAAATAGGTCTTCATTTAATTTTTATATAATCCACTAGTTTCGGCCAGTCTGAAATAGCCAGAGCCACCTTTCCCCTGAAATCTTCTCATTTTCTACCCTATTAACGGTCTTTTTATTTGTAATAAAATAATAATTTTTCTCTTAATAAAAAATTAGCAACTTTTTTTTACTTACTTCTAGGTTATATATTCCCCTAATATGAAGATTTACTTGACCATGAGCAATATTTTCAAATCATGCACCTTTATGAATGTTTTTATCATCTATTCTATTTCAAAATTATTATAAGTACTTATAATATCCCATCTCTACTTTTATTCATTAGTTTAGAGTCCATTATTACCATAAACTACATTTCTAAATTTAAAAAAACAAAAATAATAGCATCTTAAATAGTATAGGCCTTGATATTTATTGTTTTTTTAAAATTTTGTATAATTTTATATAGATTTCAATTACTATTTATTTATTATGAGTAAATCTAAAAATATTATATTAAGGATTTATAGGGAACTATTTAATCAGTATGGACCACAAGGATGGTGGCCCCTACTGAATCATGAAAAAATTATGGTGGATAAATCTGATTTGATGGAAAAATCTGGTAGTTTAAGGGGTTATCATCCTGGTAATTATGATCTACCACTTGAAAGGAATCAAGTTTATGAGGTTATTCTTGGTACAATATTAACCCAAAATACATCTTGGCTGCAGGCTGAAAAGGCCCTTTTAAATTTAGATGAATTAAATGTAATTAACCCCGAGAAATTCTTAGAATTAGATTTAGAAACTCTAAAAAAACAGATAAAATGTGCTGGATTTTTTAATCAAAAAGCCATTTATTTAAGGGAAGTTACCAAATTTTTCATATCATTAAATGGCCAAATTCCCCGCCGTAAAGATTTGATAACAGTAAAAGGTGTGGGGAATGAAACAGCAGATTCCATACTCCTTTATGCCTATAAAAAGCCCGAATTTGTAGTGGACGCTTATACTAAACGTATATTTTCCCATTTGGGCATAGTTAAAGAGAATGTTAATTATAGGAGTTTGAAGGAATTATTTGAATCGAATCTTCCAAAGGATGTTGCAATTTACAATGAGTATCATGCTTTAATAGTGGAACATGCCAAAAGATATTATCAGAAAAACCCTTATGGAAAAGATGATCCACTTCCCCAAATGATTAAATATTAAATCTAGGTGTTTTTGGAAAAAATAGGAATTATTCAAATTAAATGACTTGGTGGTAAAATGCAATTCCCAATCACAAGAATGAGAAGACTAAGAAAAAATGCTCAGATAAGGAAAATATTAAATGAAACATATTTGAATAAAGAAGATTTCATCTATCCTCTGTTTATTAAGGAAGAATTGAAGGATGGAGAAAAGGAAGCCATAAAAACTATGCCAGGTCAATATCGTTATTCGTTAAATGATGCAGTTATTGAAGCTCAAAAACTAGAAGAAAAGGGATTGTGTTCTGTCATATTATTTGGGATGCCCGCTAAAAAGGATGAATATGGATCAGCAGCTTATGATGATGAGGGAATAGTACAACGAGCTGTAGGTCTTTTGAAAGATGAAACAAATCTGATAATTATTACTGACGTTTGTCTGTGCCAGTACACTTCCCATGGTCATTGTGGAATTATAAAAGACGACCAGATCTTAAATGATGAGAGCTTGGATTATATATCACGTGTTGCATTAAGTCATGCCCAGGCTGGTGCTGATATAATAGCACCTTCTGATATGATGGATGGACGTGTGATGGCTATAAGGGAGACTCTTGATGAAAATGGATTTCATGACTCCTTGATAATGTCTTATGCTGCTAAGTTTGCATCATCATTTTATGCACCATTTCGGGAAGCAGTAAGCTCAAGCCCATCATTTGGCGATAGAAAAACTTACCAGATGAATCCTTCTAATACTTCAGAAGCCCTAAGAGAAGCAGAAATGGATCTAGTGGAGGGAGCAGATATAATAATGGTAAAACCTGCTATATCTTACTTAGACATAATAAAACAGATCAAAATTAAATTTAATGTTCCCACAGCAGCCTATCAAGTTAGTGGAGAGTATTCTATGCTTAAAGCAGGTATTGATGCCGGATATTTAACCCAAGACTCAATATATGAATCATTACTATCTATTAAAAGAGCTGGTGCAGATCTGATAATATCTCATTTTGCCCCTGAATTTCTGGAAAATAAAGAATAATATTAGATTAGGAATTATTTGAGGAGAATTTATGGATCCTATTTTAATAAGTAAAATAGCTCAGATAGCCTCAGTGCTGGAGGTAAGTGGACATCCTAAACCCGGAAATGTGCATCGTACCCATGATTTTGAGGACATGGTATTTGAAGACTTTTTAATAAGTGGTATTGTGATCGGGGAGGATATAAAAAAGGCAGCTCAGCGAGGATTGAAATATAAAGGAGAAAAAGATAAATTTCACCAGATTAAATTGGGAAAACTGATAAAAGATGCTGTGATGGAAACTAGTGAATGGATTGCTAACAATACCAACCTAGGAATAGTGATGCTTTTAATCCCTATATCTGCTGCTGCGGGTATGAGCAGTAACCTGAATGAACTTAGAAACAATGTGGAAAATATAATGAAAAAGACCACTCCTCAGGATGCAGTGGAACTTTACGATGCGATAAACATTGCTGATGCCGGTGGAATGGGTAAACAAGAAAAATTTGATGTTACTAGTCATGAAGCTAAGAACTCACTTTTAGAAAAAAATGTGAGCATGTATGATGTTCTGAAGATCTCATCTAAATGGGATTTATTAGCATTTGAACTAACTCATAAAATGCCTGTGACATTTGAATTGGGTTTTCCTACATTTTTAGATGTTAAAGCAAAACATGGTATAAATAGAGCCACAGTTCAAACATTTTTAACTATTTTATCTAAATATCCTGATACTCTTATCAGTCGAAAATATGATGATGATGTGGCTGGCAAAGTTTCCCAGGGTGCAAATAATATATTGAAAGAAGGTGGAATATTAACTAATAAAGGCTTGAAGATGCTGGAATCATTTGATCAGGAACTTATAAAAAACCAATTAAATCCAGGTACTACTGCTGATCTAACAGCATCATCGATAATGGTCGGACTTTTAAGCCAGTTTATGGATTAATATGGATAAATAACAATATCATTTATATATAATAGATTATGGTGTTTTTAATGGATAAAGAGCTGCAGAGAACTATCAATGAATTACATATATATGAAAAAAAGATTTTAAAAGCCCTTAAGGAATTGGGTTATGAAGCCACCCCTGAAAAAATTTCAAAGTTTCAAGATATGGATATTAAAGCCGTGATGAGTGCAGCTGGATCATTAGAATCCAAAAATCTCATAGAGGTGCATAAGGTAACTGATGAAGTTATCAGCCTAAGTCAAACAGGAAAAAAATATGCAAAGGAGGGATTACCTGAGCGTAAAATACTTCTACTACTGGAAAGGGAAGAATCTGTCCCCATGGGTCAGATAAAAGAAAAAGCTCAGCTTGAAAACTCTGAGGTGAAAATTGCCATAGGATGGCTTTTAAAGAAGAAATGGGCTTCGATTGAAAAAGGTGTCGTTAAAATTACCCCGGAAGGAGAACGTGCTGTTAATGAAGAATACAAAGACGAGGCCCTCTTAGATAAATTATTAGAGAAACAAAAATTATTACTTTTCAACCCCCCCCAGATCATAAAGGAAGGTTTTGATATATTAAAGAAGAGAAAAGGCCTGATACATATTAAAAAAGAACCTAAATACACTCTTAAATTAACCAATAAAGGAAGAAAGCTTCTGGAGATGGGTTTTGATATAACGGAGGAGGCTACTCAGCTAACTCATGAACAATTAAAAACAGGCTCTTGGAAATCCCTGAAATACCGGGGATATGATATTAAGGCAGAACATCCTGATTTTTATCCCGGGAAGAAGCATCCTTTAAGAAGGATTATTAAGGAAATAAGGAAAACATTTCTGGAGATGGGTTTTACTGAATCACGTGGAACAATCCTAGAATCTGCATTCTGGAATTTTGATTGTCTGTTCCAGCCCCAAGATCATGCTGCCCGTGAGATGCAGGACACATTTTACATTAAAAATCCAAAAAATGTTCAACTTCCAGGTACAGATCTGGTTGCTAAAGTTGCAGATGCTCATGAAACTGGTGGAGGAACTGGTTCAGAGGGATGGGGATACATTTGGAATATTGATGTGGCTAAACAAGCTGTTCTTAGGACCCACACTACCTGCGTCTCTGCCAGGTTTCTTGCAGAGAACAGTCCACCATTAAAAATGTTTTCTGTGGGAAGAGTTTTCAGAAGGGAAACCATAACTTATAAGCATCTGCCTGAATTTCATCAAGTAGAAGGTATTGTGGCCTCGGAAGATATTAATTTCCGAAATCTTCTAGGAATATTAAAAGAATTTTATCATAAATTAGGCTTTGAGGTACGATTCAGACCTGCTTACTTCCCATACACTTATCTTTCCACTGAATGTGAAATATATCTTCCTGAAAAGGAATCATGGGTAGAACTGGGAGGGGCAGGAATGTTTAGACCAGAAGTATTAGAACCTTTAGGAGTTGAAACTCCTGTTGCTGCTTTTGGTTTGGGAATAGAAAGACTTGCCTTGAAACAATTAGAAATCAATGATATACGCATGTTATATAAGAGTGATATAGGTTGGCTGAGAAAGCTTCCTATTACCAAGGGTATTTCTCTAGATGAATAGAAAAATGTATTATAATAGGTAAATTAGTTAATCTATATTTTAGGCTTTAACCTGGTAATATTCACCATCACTTTTCCTTATTTTTTTTATTAATCCCTTTAATTCAAGTGATATAATTATATGGTACATTCTAAAGGTGCTTACCTTTAAATTACCATATAAGAGATGGCCCTCTAAAATATATCTTGAAACCATAGAAGATTCATCAGTAATATTCTTTATTATTTCAAAGGCTTTCATCTCCAACTGGTTTAATTCCTCTTTTTTAACCTCAGCTTTAGAATCAACTACTTGGACTTCATGATCATTATCCCTAAACATAAAATGATCATCATCAACACGAAAAACAAGACCTTTATCAATTAAAACCCCGATAATCTCTTTTATTTCATGTTCAGACATGCTTAGGTCCATTTTGAGAATATTGGGGGAAACACCACCACCAAATTCTGCTTGGAAATATTTAATCTGATCTAGAACAATATGTTCCTTCTTGGTTATAGTTATCATAATAATCACTTTTACTATCTTAGGGGATTTTGAAGCATACCCTTGACCTTAGCATCCAGATTATCAGCATGATGTAATGCCACTGCCTCTGGTATCTGGGGACTGACTGGTGAACCCCAACCATTTTTCACTTCACCATGATGGCTCAAAATCAAATGTAGTAATTTATTTTTTATGTCTACAGGCATATCCACCATTTTAAGTCTCTGATTTACCATTTCACAAGATATAAATATATGATCAAGTAACTCTCCTTCCTCTGAAAGCTTTATACATGTTGCATACCTATTATAGGAATATGCTTCTAATTTGCCCACATCATGGAGTATAGCTCCGGTGTATAACAAATCAGAGTCTAATTCTGGATAGAATTCACATATCTGTTTGCATAGTTTAAGAACTCCTACAGTATGTTCTAAAAGACCAGCAATATAGTTATGATGATGAAATTTTGCTGATGGTGAATTATAAAACTTTAATGTGAAATCAGAATCATTAAAGAATCTTTGCAATAAATTTTTCAGGTTTTCGTTATTTATCTGGTCAATGGTATCCTTAATTTCTTTCTTTAACTCTGATTGATCCTTATTTGAAGCAATAATAAAATCATTTAAATCATATTCCTTCTCATTTAATAAATTGAAATTTTTAACAATTATATTGAACTTTCCAGAACCCCTTGGAAATTCATTTACAGTACCATCTATTTCATATACCTCCCCTTCCACAATGGTATTGATAGCCTCATTAACATCATCAGGGAATATGCGTCCAATAATTTCCCCTGTTTTATCAGCCAGTGTCAAATCTATATAAAATTTATTAGTTTTCCCTTTTTTCAGATTTTTTTCTGCAATAACAAATTTGGATTTGATAGGCCTTCGTGAATCTAAATTTAAAACAAAATCTTCATCTAATTTACCGCGCATGGTAATCTCCTCAATAATTATTATCTTCAATGAATATTAAAATAAATCTAATTCATAATTTTAAGATTATTGGGATAATTTAGGATAAACTACATCAATCCCTTCATCCCTTAAAACATCAAATTTCTCTTTATTAATTGTGTGAACTGGGTATAATTTATCAGGATTTATCTTTCTTATCATGTTAAGTATTTCAGTTCCATTAGCATGCCCCGAAGCATGCATACCCTTCTCTATAAGCTCCAGATTGAAGTGTTTAAGCCAGTTTAATGCTTTATTATAATCGATTTGCATTTCATCATCAAAAGGTTCAGTTACTGACCTTATATACAATCCTTTTTCGGGTTTAATGTCAATTAGTTCTTTTAACTCGAAAAAGTCACATCTAAAAATATATTCTTGTGGTTCTTCTTTGATGTCTTTATAATTAATTGTATTGTCCCAATCCAAGAAATCTCTTTCCCATTTATCATAGTCAGTTTTAATATGATACTGGTCAATTTCCATGGCACAAGTCCATTCATCACCTAAACAGGCAAATGAATCCTCACCTAGGAGTCCCCATCCTTTACGTGGAGTGTAAACAACAACATCATCAATTTTAGGATAATCTTTACCATAGAACAAGTTCAACATATAAGCTTGTTTCAAATTAACTACCAACTTCCGGTCAACATTACAAGCCACTTCATAAAAGGTTAAAAGACGGTCCATGTCCCTTATAGGATAATTAACAACCACCAGTCCATCATAGTTGGATATGATTTCAGTAGCCTTCTTTTCAATATCTTCTTCTGTAATACTGGTCTTTTCAGTTATACGTGTTCCTTCCGATAACATCATAGTAGGATGTGCTTTTTTTGCTTTTTTAACAAATTTTCTGGTTAATTCAGGCCTTTTGCCATGAAACCTTAAATCTCCTGTATAGATAAGGGCATCATTACTATTTTCCATTATGAAACCTGATGCACCAGGAAGAGAGTGATCAACAGGAGCACTGAAAACAGTAAACTCACCGACATCATATTTTTTATAGGGTTTCATTATTTTAATATCTCTTTCAACCCTCGCCATATCTCCCTGAAGCCTTTTGAATCCCTCACCCTTCTTTTTTGTGATAAAATGGAAGTCCTTCTTCAAGGTTATTAAATCAGTGAATGATACACTTGTGGTTGTCTCTAAAGTTTTCATTATAAGGTAGGACTGCTCAGTTAAAAATATTGGAATATCCTCTCGCAGATGATGAACATATGAAGAATGGTCCATATGGGCATGGCTAATAAATACAGCGTCAATTGCTGGTTTATCTGTACTATGCAGACCAGAATGTTTAAGGTAATCTTCACGGTATATTCCTTTTATTTCTGGTAAAAGTCCAAATTCAATAAAATCCAATATTCCATTGGCTTTTCTGGGCTGTAAAAACTCTGAAAAATATTTATTGGCCCTTGAAAAACTCATCCCAAAATCTAGAAAGATGGAATTGTCCTTGAAGGAGGTTTGTATTTTGTTCCCACCAATCTCATCTACTCCTCCATAGAAATCTAGTATAGTTGTATCTTGTAAACTGTTCATCTCACTAATTCCCTAATTTGATAAGTTAAACCTTGGAAGGAAGGTACTTTAAAATCATATATAAAATATATTTAATATGTATAATATTAAGGTGTTTAATTAATTCAAATAATATCATGGCAAATAATAAATTATTTGAAAAAATATGATAATATGATGGTATTTAAATAAATGAACTCTATCAAGGATAATGGTATTAATGTCAAAAATTATGAAAGTAATACAATTAGTGGTCTTAATTAGCCTTCTGGGAGCCGTATTTTTGTTTATACAAAACCAGCCTGTTGAAAATTTCAATTCAGTTGAACAAGTGATTGTGCTTCCTGACCCCGAAACAACTGGTAATCTATCTGTTGAGGAGGCTATTAATAAGAGGCGATCAATAAGAAATTTTCAAGAAAAACCATTAACTCTGAAAGAACTTGCTCAACTTTTATGGGCTGCACAAGGTATAACTGATAAAAAGAATGACCTTAGAACCGTTCCATCAGCAGGAGCAATTTATCCCCTGGAAATATATATCGTCATAGGTGAAGACGGAGTAAATGGACTTACAAGTGGATTTTATCACTTCAATCCAATAAGAAATGAATTAGATTATATAAGGAAGGGAGATATGCGATTAAATCTTTCAAACACTGCTTATGGCCAGGAAAGCATAAAAAAAGCCCCAGTTACTATTATAATCACAGGGGTGTATTCTCGTACCCAAAATAGATACGGAGATCGTGGAATTCAATATGTACATATGGAAGCTGGACATTCTGGCCAGAACCTGTACTTGCAAGCAGAAGCACTTGAACTGGGTACAGTTGTTATTGGCTCATTTTCCAATGAAGATGTTCAGACTGTTTTAAAATTACCAAATGACCATACCCCTCTCTATCTGGTGCCAGTAGGACATCCTGCGAATTAAACCAATAATAAATTATTTAAATCACCCTAAATCTATTTATTTTTATAAAAAATTTTTAGTGAGATATAGGCAATTAATCCACCTATAAGCCCATATAATGATGCTAAAATCACCCTTAATGTTAAACCACCAATTATAAGTAGCATATTATTCCAACTAGGAATACTTGGCTTTCCACCAGACAATATCAATGAAAATAATATGGAAAAGACAACAAATACTAAACCAATAATAAAACCTATAATTAGAGATTTTTTAATATTTAAATCCCTTTTAAGATAACTATATGTATAAGATCCAATAACCGGCCCTATAAACCAAGATAGTAGAGTTATATTAACTCCAATTAAAATAATAGAAACAATACTACCTAATATTATAGATTTTATATCTGCAGATAACTCTTTAAGATTCAATTTTAATAACTCCACAACTTTTAATCCTCAATAAATAGTTTACATTATAAATAATGATAAAACATGATTACCTAGAAATTATTTTAAATTATTTACTTAATAAATTAATTATTTTCATATAAATCCAATTTATTCATAAATTTAACTGTTTAATAAAATTAATAAGTTTATAAATTCACTAAACACATTGAATTGGATAATTAATTTATGTTTAGATAAATGGAATATTTTTACCTTAAATTTAACCTTTTAAGGGTATATTTATTACAATTCAGATAACAAAGTTTATAAGTTTGTTCTATGAATATTAAAACACTAAATTTTTTATTGAATTTTTAGATTTTATAAATAGATACAGTTAAAACATAAATGAGTTTAAAGTGGTGAAATTATTCTGCTTAAAATTGTTTATAATAAATTGATGTATTTTGGTCGTGATATTAAATGTCAGGAATTGTAGGATATGGAGTTTACATACCTTCATACAGAATAAAAGTTGAAGAAATTGCCAGAGTATGGGGAGATAACCCCAAGGCAATATCAAGAGGATTGGTAGTAGATGAAAAATCAGTGCCCGGTGCAGATGAGGACACAGCAACCATTTCAGTGGAAGCTGCACGAAATGCCCTAAAAAGGGCAATGATTGATCCTCAAAAAATCGGGGCTGTTTATGTTGGATCAGAATCCCATCCTTATGCAGTAAAACCAACATCCACTATTGTAGCTGAAGCAGTGGAAGCATCACCAGATATGACAGCTGCAGACTTGGAATTTGCATGTAAAGCTGGAACAGCTGGAATGCAAATATGTATGGGGCTTGTTGATTCAGGAACAATCGAATACGGGCTTGCTGTAGGGGCAGACACAGCCCAAGGAGCGCCTGGAGATGCACTGGAATACACTGCATCCGCTGGAGGAGCGGCATATATTATCGGCGGCAAAAATACCATAGCAAACTTTGAAGAAACTTATAGTTACACCACCGACACTCCTGATTTCTATAGGAGGGAGGGTCAGCCATATCCACGACATGGCGGACGTTTCACAGGAGAACCTGCCTATTTTAAACACGTATTATCAGCTGCTAAAGGATTAATGGAAAGATTAGGCAAAAATGCATCAGATTTTGACCATGTGGTTTTTCATCAACCCAATGGAAAATTTTACTTAAGAGCTGCTAAAAAGTTAGGATTTAACAACGAACAGGCTAAGACTGGACTCTTAACACCAGTAATTGGTAACACTTATTCTGGAGCTACACCACTAGGACTGGCCGCTATATTGGATATTGCCCAACCCGGGGACAAAATCTTGGCAGTGAGTTATGGTTCAGGCGCTGGAAGTGATGCTTTCAGTTTAGAGGTTACTGATCTAATAGAAAAGAACCGAAATGCCGCACCAAAAGTAAAAGATATGATTAAGAAGAAAACTTACGTAGACTATGCAGTTTATGCTAAATATAAAGGAAAATTGAGAATGGCCTAGGGGTTGATTTATTTGAGAGATGTTGCAATAATAGGAGTATCACAAACCAAATTTGGAGAACTGTGGGACAAATCGTTCAGAGATATGATAACTGAAGCAGGAATGGGTGCAATTCAAGATGCTAATATTGAAGGAGCAGAATTAGAGGCTATGTATGTAGGAAATATGTCAGCTGGACTTTTTGTTCAACAAGAACATATAGCTGCCTTGATAGCTGATCATGCTGGTTTAACACCAATTCCATGTGCTAGGATAGAAGCAGCCTGCGCATCTGGAGGATTAGCTTTAAGAAATGGAATAATGGCTGTAGCCTCTGGTTATCATGACATAGTAATTTCTGCAGGTGTTGAGAAGATGACTGATGTTGTTGATCCTACCCCAATGATAGCCAGTGCATCTGATCAGGAGTGGGAAGCTAAACAAGGAGTAACTTTCCCTTCCTTATATGCTATGATGGCACGAAGACACATGTATGAATATGGGACTACCAGAGAGCAATTAGCCACGTTCTCAGTTATAAACCATGCAAATGCATCTAAAAATCCTCGAGCCCAATTTCCAATGGAAATTACAGTAGAACAGGTTTTAAATTCAACCATGGTGGCTGATCCATTAAGACTATTGGACTGCTCCCCAGTATCCGACGGTGCTGCTGCAGTAATTTTATGTCCTGCAGAAGATGCCAGAAAATATACAGATACACCTATATATGTTAAAGCTTCGGCTCAAGCATCAGGCACAATAGCCCTGCATGATCGAAAAAGTTTAACCACCATAGATGCAACAGTAAACGCGGCACGAACAGCTTATAATATGGCAAAAATGGAACCTAAAGATATTGGTGCTGTTGAGGTTCATGACTGTTTCAGCATTAACGGATTATTGGCTGTGGAAGATCTTGGCTTCGTTGAAAAAGGAAAAGGCGGAGTGGCCATTGAAGAGGGAATGACCCAGATTGACGGTGAAATACCTGTAAATCCATCTGGTGGGTTGAAAGCTAGGGGCCATCCTCTTGGTGCTACTGGTATTGCTCAGACCGCGGAGATTGTATGGCAACTGCGTGGTGAAGCAGGTAAAAGACAAATTGACGGATTGGAAATTGGTATGACTCATAATATTGGAGGTACTGGTGGAACCGCGGCTGTGCATATATTTTCACTTTAAAAATAGATTAAGCTGGATAGAAAGATTCTTAGGTTGATCTATAATTTCTAATTTTTATTTTTTTTAAACAGTCATCAAATTATATTATACTTTTTTTTACTAGTAATACTTCCAAAACATTATTGTTAGTTATAAAATTAATTCTAAATTATCCGGATATTATTAACATAAAAATGATTAAAAATTGTATAGTCACTATTTTATTATTATAAAATTTAAACTGAATTAATATGCAAATATATGATATTGCTGTTATCGGAGCAGGACCCGCTGGATGTATGGCTGCAATTCGAGGAGCTCAAATAGGTAAAAAAGTAATTCTGCTGGAAAAAAATAATAAGATAGGGCGTAAACTTCTTATAACTGGAAATGGTAGATGTAATTTTACAAATACTGCTCCTTTAAATGTTTTTCTGGAAATGTTTGGTAAAAGAGGTTCATTCTATAGGGATGTCTTTAATAAATTTTCAAACCATGATTTAATTAATTTTTTTGAATTGAATGGATTAGGACATAAAGTAGAAGAGGATGGAAGGGTTTTTCCCATTACTGAAAAATCTAAATCTGTAGTAGATGTTTTAGAAAAGGTTTTAGAAGAAGAAAATGTAAAAATTTTATATAATTTTTGCCTGAAAATGATTGACACTCATGAAAATTTTTTCGAATTGTATTCAACAAAAAATCAAATAATAAAAGCATATAAAGTTATCATGGCTACGGGTGGGGCTTCCTATAGATCAACTGGATCATCAGGTGATGGATTTATCTTTGCTAATTTATTAGGACATAAAATCACCGAACTGAAACCCGGAGGTGTTCCATTAATTGTTAGTGAAGAATGGATCCAACAATTAAAAGGAGTGACTCTTAAAAATGTGGGGATGGAAATAGAATATGATAATAAACATTTAACATTAACAACAAGAGGAAATCTTCTTTTAACTCATTTTGGAATATCAGGACCAGTTATTCTAGATATGAGTCATCATATTGCAGAAATTTTAGATAAATATGGAAATTTAAAGCTTAAAATTGATTTTATACCAGAAATTAAAGACGATGATCTAGGTTTAATGCTGCAAGCAGATTTCCAGAAATATAGTAAAAAGACTTTAAAAAATTATTTGAAATTTCACCTACCCTTAAGAATAATTGAACCCATTTTAAGTTCATTAAATCTTGACCCACATAAAAAATTGAACCAAATAACTAAAAAAGAAAGATTCATATTACAAAATACATTAAAATCCCTCCCCTTAACCATAACTGGACATCTTCCATTAAATGATGCCTTTGTTACTTGTGGAGGAGTATCCAAAAAAGAAATAAACCCTAAAACAATGGAATCAAAGCTTATTAATAGATTATACTTTGCTGGAGAGATTCTTTCAGGATGTGGGCGTAGAGGTGGCTATAACCTACAACAAGCATTTTCAACTGGTTATGTTGCTGGAGATAGTGCATCAAAAAATTGATATGAAGACAAATAATCAATTTAACCTAATTCTTTCAAATAATCCTTTCCTAGAACATTAATTAATTTGAATATCAATTTAATAGTTTAATTATCAAGATAAATATTTGATTTTAATTAATAAAAGGGTATTATGATGTCACCTGCCATGGTTGGTTTAAGTTTTATTGTGCTAGGATTAATTCTACTTATTGGTAAATTAATAAGGATAAAATCAAAAATACTTCAACGGCTATTCATACCCAGTTCATTAATTGGAGGTTTTATAGCGTTAATACTGGGCCCGGATATATTAGGGAGTTTAATAAATCTTATTGGATTAGAGGGAACCTTCCTATCAAATGGATTATTTCCCTTGGAAATGTTAGAAGTTTGGGTCGCCCTACCCGGACTCTTAATTAACATTATATTTGCCACTCTGTTTCTCGGGAAAAGAATACCAGGATTACGGGACATATGGAATATAGCAGGACCCCAAGTAGCCCATGGACAGACAATTGCTTGGGGACAATATGTTTTCGGAATCATTATAACAATACTGGTTTTAACACCATTTTTCTCCATAAATCCTATGGCAGGAGCACTGATAGAGATTGGATTTGAAGGAGGTCATGGTACTGCTGCAGGTATGGGTGAAACTTTCAACAAACTTGGATTTCCCGAGGGAACAGACCTTGCGCTGGGGTTAGCTACTATAGGAATCCTTTTTGGAGTTATAATGGGCATATTGTTCCTGAATATTGCTATAAAAAAAGGTGAAACTAGTGCAATAACTAGTAAAACCGAAATATCATCCACTGAGATGGCCGGTATCTTTGAGTTGGATAATCGAGTATCTGCCGGTAAATTAACCACTCGAACTGAGTCTATTGAACCATTATCTCTCCATTTGGCCTATGTAGGATTGGCTATTGGCCTAGGTATCATAATACTCCAATCACTTATTTTCCTGGAGGAATTGACATGGGGATCAGCAACTGGACTTTATCTCATTAGTTTCATTCCCCTTTTTCCTTTTGCCATGATTGGAGGAATTATTTTAGAGAAACTATTGGACAGATTTGATGTTTACAGAACCCTAGATCGAGACTTAATTGTAAGAATACAAGGATTATCTCTTGATGTGTTGATTTTAAGTGCAGTAGCCACTTTATCTCTTGTGGCAATTGGTGATAACATCTTCCCTTTCATATTATTAGCAATAGTAGGAATCTTTTGGAATGTGGTAGTATTAGTGTATATCGCACCCTTGATGATACCTTCCTATTGGTTTGAACGTGCTATTGGTGATTTCGGTCAATCAATGGGTATGACTGCTACTGGAATTCTTTTAATGAAACTAGCAGATCCAGATAATAAAACACCTGCCATGTCATGAACAGCATATATTACTTCTTCTGATTTATTTGCAGATCCAGATAATAAAACACCTGCCATGGCCGGTTTTGGATATAAACAATTATTATTTGAACCTATTGTTGGGGGAGGAATATTTACTGCTGCATCAGTACCACTAATATTTCAGTTCGGACCATATCCTATACTTATATTCTCATTTATAATGATGTTATTCTGGATGGCTCTGGGAATATTCTATTTTGGGAGAAAATAGGACCATAAACTTTTTTTAATCGATTAATGGTTATTTTTAAATCAATGCATTCTAAATTTGTAATTTTATAAAAATCTGTAAAAAAATTGATAAAAATATTAAACTTTGAGAAACATAATATAACATACAATTTAGTTTTGGATGAAAATTATATTAAGGAGGTATTGTATTGGATAAAAAATATATTATCATTGTCATTGGAGCCCTAATAGCTATAATAGGGGTGGGAGGATATTTAGCCTACCAAGAATCCCAATCCCAAATCTATAATAATCTTCTTAAAAAAGCAGATTATGCTTGGATGGATGCTAAGGCATCTTTTATACAAGTGGATATGGAAAATGGTACTTCTAAGAATAATATTCAATACATTAATGACTCCATTACATTTACCGACCAGGCCATAAACCATACCCGAGAAATGGTTAAAATTGCACCAGATAATGCCACTAAAGAATTTGCAATGATTAGATTGGAACAATACCAAGAAAGTAAAAAAGTAATGGGATATTACTTGGAAATATTCATAACACTGGAGAAAAAGGGATTTGATGAGGCTATAAAAACTGCCACCCAATTGGAAAATAAATTAAACTCCAGTACCCAGAAACTGAATACTTTACAAAACAATTTAATTGAGTTGGTAAATTCTAATCCTTCACTTAAAACCCGTTTAATTAATAATTTAGGTAAAGAAAGAGTTAATGAAATGCTTCAAAAACCAGGGCAAACCGCAGCAGGTTGAAATTATTATTATTTATCTTTTTATTACAAAATCCATTGTCCTATACTTTCAGATTATTAATTACAATGAATAATTAACTCAATTTAAGGGGAAACTGTTGGCATACCCATCTCCTTCCATCGAGTTATGCCCCCTAAAAGATTGAAACAGTTATTAAAGCCTAAACTATTCATTAAATCCAGAGTATTTCTGCTTCTGACTCCTGTTCTGCAATATATAAGATATATATTATTTTTGTTTAGTTGATCCAGTTCTTCTTTAAAGGTTACAGAATAATAATCTAATTGCACCGCTCCATTTATATGCTCCTCTTTAAACTCATCATAAGTTCTTACATCGATTATAATAAAATTTGAATTATTTTCATTTTCTTCTATAATATTAAAAGCTTCTTGAGGACTAAGATCTTTAAACATGTTCGCACCAATTAATAGTAATCTAATTTTAAATATAAATTTTAGTAAATAATTTGTATTTTATTGGTCAATAGCCATAGAATTTGAAAATTCAATGATAATTATTAAGAAATAATGGTGGATAAAATTTCTGAATTTTAAAAAAATAATGCAAACTAATAATAAAAAAAAGAAGAAGTAAAGGTTAAGACCTTTACATCATTGGTGGCATTCCACCAGGCATTCCGCCCATACCTTCCATTCCTTCCATGTCAGATTGGCCAGAGCCAGATGATGCAATTACATCATCGATTCTTAGAATCATTTCAGCTGCTTCGGCTGCAGATTGTATTGCTTGTTTTTTAACACGGTGAGGTTCAATTACACCTGCTTCGTTCATGTCAGCTACTTCTGCTTCGAATACATCTAATCCCATATAATAAGAGGTTTCGTGAGCTGCTCGTAGGTCTACTAGGGAATCAATACTGTCAAGTCCAGCGTTTTCAGCCAGGGTTTTTGGAACAATTTCTAGTGCTTCTGCGAATGCAACTACGGCTAATTGTTCTCTTCCGCTTATTGATTCAGCGTATTCTTTGAGTTTTTTAGCTAATTCTATTTCAGGTGCTCCTCCACCAGCTACTACTTTTCCATCTTCTACAGTTGCAGCTACAACGCCTATAGCATCGTCAACAGCCCTTTCAATTTCGTCAACTACGTGATCAGTGGATCCTCTAACTAGAAGAGTT
This sequence comes from Methanobacteriaceae archaeon, assembly GCA_030016715.1. Lineage (GTDB taxonomy): Archaea > Methanobacteriota > Methanobacteria > Methanobacteriales > Methanobacteriaceae > UBA117. Next base: position 49,362 of record JASEJD010000008.1, read on the forward strand.
ACTGCCTTTGCTTCTTTGCAGTCTTCCACGAAGATCATCTCTTCTCCAGAGATTCTTTTTTCAGATACGAGTCCTGCTTCTCCAATGTCTGCGGCAGAGAGATCTTCTATGTTGGTTACTACTTTAGCACCAGTTGCTTTTGATAGCTTGTCTATATCGGATTTTTTTACTCTTCTTACAGCCATTACACCTGCTTTTGCTAGGTAGTGCTGTGCCAAGTCATCGATTCCTTTCTGACAGAATAGTACTTGTGCTCCGCTGTCCACTATTTTGTCTACCATATCCTTGATCATTTGTTCTTCTTGTTCAATAAATGCTTGCATCTGTGTTGGGTCGGTTATTCTGATTTCTGCATCTACTTCAGTCTCTTTTACTTCAATTGCAGAGTTTAATAGAGCTATTTGTGCGTTTTCTACTTTTTTAGGCATTCCAGGGTGAACTCTCTCTTTGTCGATGATTACTCCTTGAACTAGTTTCGAATCGTCAACTACGGCGCCGTCTTTTTTCTCAATTTTTATGTGATCAGTGTCAACATCACCATTTTCTTGTACTTGTTTTACAGCATCTACAACTAGTTCTGCTAGTGGTTTTCTTGCTTTTTCGGTTCCTTTTCCTGTCATTGCTGTCATTGCTACTTTTATAAGAGTTTCTCTGTCGTCTGCATCAATTGAAATTGAATTTAAGATTTCTTGTGCTTTTTCAGCTGCTTGTCTGTATCCCATTGCAACTATAGTTGGGTGTATGTCTTGATCTAATAGGTTTTCTGCTTTTTTGAGCAATTCTCCTGCTATGATTACTGCTGTTGTGGTTCCGTCTCCAACTTCATCCTCTTGGGTTTTAGCAACTTCAACCAGCATCTTAGCTGCAGGATGTTCTATGTCCATCTCCTTTAGAATGGTTACTCCATCATTTGTAACTACAATGTCCCCTAAGGAATCGACTAACATTTTATCCATTCCTTTTGGACCTAGAGTAGTTCTTACGGTTTCAGCTAGAACTTTTCCAGCCATTATATTCATTCTTTGAGCATCTCTTCCTAATAATCTACTTGTACCTTCTGGTAATACTAAAATTGGTTGGCCTTGGCCAGCACCTAATTGTTGTGCCATCATTTCACCTCTCTTGTTTGTATTTTATCGATGGGTTAGAGGTTCTATAAATAGTTTTTGGTTGTTCATTTTATAATGACCCCCTCCACAAATAGAATAAAAATGAACTGAACAATATATCAGAAAAATATTTTTAACTTGGATGGATATTGAACAAAAAATAATAAAAAATACCATCAAAACAATATTATTAATAGTAGTAATTTCAACGAAAAGTTTTTATCTAAAAAATAAATGTTTATAAACAATTAAAAATTTAAAAACTTAAATAATAGAGCTGTGAATAGAATGATTGAATTATCTCACCAGATGTATAATAAAATGCCAGTATATCCCGGAGATCCACCATTTTTGATGGAAGTAATAAAAAAACATCAAAAAGATGGATATTTACTTTATAAATTTATGGGAAATATGCATACAGGAACCCATCTGGATGCACCCTACCATTTCCATCCTCATGGAAGAAAAATTTCTGATTTAAAGCTTGTCGAGCTAATAAAGACCGCTTTAATTATTGATGTAAAGTCAAAAAAAATAAAATCTAAACATCTAAAATCTGTTGAAGAGGATGAAATAATAATATTTCGAACAAAATGGTCTTTAAAATGGGATAAAGAAGAATATTTCTCCGAAAACCCTTATCTTTCTCATGAATGTGCTGATCAGATAGTAGAAATGAAAATTAGGGGAATTGGTATCGATTCTCCCAGTATTGATACTCCCGGTAATATGGACAATCATTTTAAGCTGTTATCAAATGACATTTGGATAGTGGAAAATCTAACCAATCTAGACCAAATAAATTCAGAAAGGTTTAGGATATACATTATTCCCCCCCTATTTGAAACAGAAGCATCTCCAGTAAGAGTTTTTGCAGATTTAAACAATGAACAATAAAAAAAAATGATTTTGAATATATGAGTGTGTTAAGTTAAAGGTTTTAACTGAATTATTTAACAACTATTTTTCCAGCTTTTTCCAATATAATTTCCCATCTTTTTTATAGGATTTTACATAATTCTTTCTTTCCAGATTCTTTAATATAAAGTTAAAATTTTCATATGATAACTCCTTAAAGGCTATACTGGTAATTTGATTGTGTAGATCCTTAGTAGTCGCTTCTTCAAAGGGTAGAATTTGGTAAACTTGGGATTGGAAAGAAGTTAAATCCTTTTTTGGCCGAGCTGTTAATAATTCAAAATATCTCTTTATCTCTATTAGTTCTTCTAAATCAGTTTCCTCTATTTGATCATTCTCCAATATAGATTCTTTTTCTTTAAGATCTAATTTATCTTTTAAACTAGTTATCTGGTTTTCTTTTTGAAGTATTTCCTTTTTAAGAAGGGTTATTTCTGAATTTTTTGTTTCAATCTCCTTATTAAATTTAGATAATTCTTTTTCCATATTATTTATTTCTCGGTTAAATTCAACTAATTTTGATTCGAGTTGGGCTATATTCACATTTTTATCTTCAATTGCAATATCTTCCAGATTATTCTGTAATTTATTAATTTTTAGTTCCTTCTTTTCAAGTAAATTCTTCAATTCATCCATATTTTCAGTGCGTCTTTGAAGATCATAAATCTCGGTGTTTTTCTTTTCAATATCCTTTAAGAGTTGAGATTTTTCATTATCTTTATCTATCAACTGGGTTTTAAGGTCATTTATCTCTAAATTCTTATTTTCAATTTTTTTATGAAATTCATCCTTAATTTTTTCTATTTCACGCTCTTTATCTTGAATTTTCTTTTCAAATTCATCTGTTAACTGATTAAGCTGATATAATGATCTATCTTCTTCTTTTTTAATATGAGATTCGTATTTGGCTTTTAGTTTCTCTAACTGGGATTCAAAATCTTCTGTAATCTTAATAATTTCTTGTTCTTTATCTTCTAATTCCTTTTCAAATTCAGATTTAAGCTGTTTAATGTGCATATCTTTATCTTCAACTGATCTTTTAATGAAATCTTCCTTATCTTCTAAAGATTTTGTAATACCTTTCTCATGTTCTATCTCTCTTTTTAATTTCTCAATATGTGAATCCTTAACTTGCAGTTTTTCTTTTAACTTTAATAATTCAGCTTCTTTCTTCTCAAGTTGTAATTGAGTGTCTTTAAATTCCCCTATTATTTCTGGATCATCAATCTCCACTATATCCTCCGATCCATCCTTACATTTTTTGAGATCCATTTTTAGTTTGCTTATCTCTAGGAGACATGCCTTGACTAACTCCTTCAACTGTTCCTTTTCTTTATCCTTTAGAAACTGCATTTTATCACACTTTTAATACATTGAAATCATATTGTTGCAAATATTAAACTTTTCATGAACATATTATTTATTTAAAGCAAAATTCTTTATTCTACAATCCAAACAGTAACTTCCAAATACGAACTTAAAATTTAAAAACTTATACTATTTTACTTTGTTTATTACTTTATCTTTCAACCTTAAAATTTTATCTTCATATTTCAATACTAATAAGGAACATAATATACCAATTACCGCGCCTATCAAGACATCAAAAGGATAATGGACTCCTATGTATATCCTAGAGAATCCAACCAGAAATGCAAAGAGTAAAAAGGGGATCAGATAACCATATTTAAGCCCAATAATAGTACATCCAATAAATGAAGCCGCAGAATGTCCTGAAGGTAGTGAATAACCACCCATAAATATGAAAAATCTTATTTCATCTAGAACTGTGAATGGTCTTGGCCGTGCAAATCCTATCTTCAAAATCTCGGTTATAATATAACCAAAAATTAAGGCAATGATTATTAATAAAGAGGTATCTCTCCCTTTTTCACCCTTAAATACAAATAAGTATATACAAACCAGTATCCAGAATAACTGAGTACCAGCTAATGTAATGATAGGCATAACTATATCCAGAACTGGGTTGTGTATCTTTACATTAATAAAATAGAATAGGGAAACATCTAGTTGGGTTAATGTTAAGGTAAGATAATTTATCATTCGTTTCCTCTCTCATTAGAAAGATTAGTTTTAACTTTCATTATCCGCTTTTTTAAATTTATATTATTTAATAAGTTTTATAATCCATTAATTTAAACTTTCAATCATATATAAGTTTATTAATGCTTCAATTGAATAATATGAAAACGAATTCCAGAATAAGATTGTAAATTTTTAAAAAGAAAAATAAAAATAAAAAGAATAAATACACAATACTTTACATTTAAAATTACATTATCTCATTAATTAATTCAGCGTTTAGTATTGACGCTCCAGCCGCTCCGCGTATAGTATTATGTCCTACGAGGATATATTTTAGGTTTTTATCAAATACTGGATCCTTTCTTACCCTTCCAACAACCACCGCCATTCCTTTATCTTCATTTCTATCCATTCTTGGCTGAGGCCTATCATCTTCTTCCCTGATAACTATTGGTTTTTGGGGAGCAGAGAAAAGTCCCAGTTTTTGAGGTAAGCCTTGGAATTTACTGAATGATTTTTTCACGTCATCAACTTCAAATTTATCCTCAAATTCGATAAAAACAGCTTCAGTATGGCCATCTAAAACTGAAACTCGGTGACATGATGCACTAACTCCAAAGGAAGCAGGAGTAACCACACCCTCATCAATATCTCCCAAAAGCTGAAGTGTTTCAGATTCCATTTTATCTTCTTCTTCACCGATGAAGGGAACCAAATTGTCAACAATGGCCATGGAAGGCACTCCATTATAACCAGCCCCTGAAACAGCTTGCATAGTTGATACATATACTCTTTTAATATTGAATTGGTCATATAAAGGTTTTAAAGTTATAGTTAATGCTATGGTAGAACAATTTGGATTAGTAACAATAAAACCATCCCATCCCCTGTTTTTTTGTTGAATTTCGATCAAATCAAGGTGCTCCGGGTTAACCTCAGGGATTACCAATGGTACGTCAGGTTCCATTCTCATAGCACTAGCATTGGAGGCAACAATGCAAGACTGGGCAAATTTTGGTTCAACAAGTGCTGCAGTGTCTGAAGGTAAAGCTGAAAATACAATATCCACATCTTTTACTTCATTAGGATCAGTATCCACTACTAAGGTGTCTTTAACCACATCAGGTATTTTAGTATCTAAATGCCAGGTTACTGCATCTTCATATCTTTTACCCGCTGATCTTTTTGAGGCAGTTAATGCCGTTATCTCAAATTTAGGATGTTCTGCCAATAATTGTATGAATCTTTGTCCTACCATTCCAGTTGCTCCGAGAATACCCACATTTACCATTTCATCACCTATAATATTATTTTTAATAATTTATTACATCTATCCACTTAAAAATTATTACTACTATTAATATAAGTACATCTTTCAAGAAGATAATGCTATTATATTCCAAGTAACTCCAAAAAGTATAATCAATATATTAATTAAACTAAATGAATTTAACTTTATTAGATTCATCTAAATTTAATATTTTTCAATATTTCATAATGTATATTATTTAAGCCCCAATACATCCGCCATATCACTAATTTTTCCAGATTTAGCATCTTTAATAAATCTTAAAGCCTTAATTACACCACTTACAAATGACTGTCTACTGTGGGCTCTATGTATAATTTCTAATCTTTCACCCTCACCGGCGAACATTACCAGATGATCTCCTACGATATCTCCACCTCGAACTGCATGTACTCCTATTTCTTCAGGTTTTCGTGCTCCTACCATTCCTACACGGCCGTATACTCCAACTTCACTAATTTCCCTATCTAATTTTTGGGCTATTATTTCAGATGCTCTAACCGCAGTTCCAGACGGTGCATCGGCCTTGTGTTTATGGTGTGCTTCAATAATCTCTACATCATAGTCACTGAGGATAGGGGTTAATTCCTCTAATATTTTAAAGAATACATTAACTCCAACTGCCATATTAGGGGCTATAACTGCTTTGATATTATTTTTTGATACAATTTCCTTTATTTCTTCCAGCTGTTCTTCTGAAAAACCTGTAGTTCCTACTACTAAATTTACATTATTAGATGCTGTTATTTTGATGGTTTCAACTGCCGCATCAGCAATAGTAAAATCAACCAAAACATCAACCATTTTATCCTTTAAAACCATTCCCAAATTCTGGGATCCATTAACCGGAACACCTAAATTGCCTACTCCAATTAGTTCTCCCACGTCTTTACCTTCCAAAGGAGTGTTTGGAGCTTCTATTGCAGCTACTAAATCCATATCATTCTGTTCTAATATTCTTTTTATTATTTTGGTTCCCATTCGTCCGCATGCGCCAGTTACAGCCACTTTAATCATTCAATTCATCTCCTGTTATAATAATTAAATTGAATAAAAATTAGTCAAAATTTATTAGGATCAGAGATTTGAAAAATTCTAATCAAAATAAATTCAGTAAAATCATTTCAACTACTTAAATTAGAGTAGTGAAAGGTTTTGAAGAACCTTCTTTAGTTCTTCCTTACTTTGCTCTTTTAAAGGAGCAAGAGGCATTCTAACATGGCCAGCTGGCCTGCCCATCATATTTAATGATTCTTTAGCAGGGACTGGATTACTCTCAATAAATAATACCTTCATAAGATCATATAACTGGTAATGTAAATCTTGAGCAGTTTCAAAATCACTGGCTAGTGCAGATTTAACCATAGCACTCATACGGGCCGGATCTACATTAGCAACGACACTTATCACGCCTTTGGCACCCATAGCTATCATAGGTAACGTTAGATTATCATTACCACTAATTATGTTGAAATCATTTTGCCGACCGATTTCATTAATTTTTTTCATGATCAAAGAAACTTTGTCTAGATCTGGGCTGGCCTCTTTAATGGCCACAAAATTATCCATCTCAGCAATAAGGCCGATAGTTTCTGGATCAATATCTGTACCTGTACGTGATGGTACATTATATATAATGATGGGAATTTCAGTTGACTGGGCCAACATTTTATAGTGCTCATAAAGCCCGTGCGGTTGTGGCTTATTATAATAAGGAGTGATAACTAAAGCTGCGTCAGCTTCTGCTTTTTCAGCATATTTTACTAGATCAAGTGCTTCTTTGGATGAGTTACTTCCAGCTCCAGCTACCGTAGTGACACGACCATCCACCTCATCGATTAAGATGTCAATCATCTTTTTTTGTTCGTCGTGAGTTATGGTTGCAGATTCTCCTGTAGTTCCGGCAGCTAACAATCCATTAACACCATTTTCTATCAAATAATTTATGTTTTGTCGCATCCCTATTTCATCCACCTCATCATTGGAGGTAAATGGAGTTATCATAGCAACTGTTGTTCCTTCTATTTTCATTCTAAGACACCCCTTACAAGTTCATAAGCTTTTTTACCATCTTTTCCATCAACAAAAATAACCACTGAAGTTTGGCTAGATGAAATTTCCACAATATTAATTTTATCCCTACATAGTGGTTCAGTAATTTCAGTGATAATGCCGGGAGTATCAATAAAATCTGGACTGGTGACTGTTATCATAGATATTTCTATACCTAATGATAGAGAACTTAAATTCTCGTTTTCCACTACCACATCATGTAGTATCTCATGTGCTTTTTCTGCCTCATGTGTGTTAATAAAGAATGTGATCGAATTTTGTCCGGTGGAAACACCGTAAATGTTAATATCATTTTTGGAAAGAGTATATGCTAGTTCAGCAAGTATACCAGGTTTTGTTAATATTTCCTCGCCAACCACTGCAATTACCGAAATAGGATCAGCATTCAAGGCAGTTGTCTTCATCATCTCATTTTTAGAGGGGCCTATTATTTCTGTCCCTGGTGCAGAAAGATCACCATGTTCATATCCAATAATTTTAGCATTAATTTTAGGATCTTTATATTTTAAAGCATGAGGATGTAATACTTGTGCTCCATGAGTTGCTAGATCCCTCATTTCCTCCACAGAAATTTTTTCAAGTTTTTCTGCAGTTTTTAATTTGTTTGGATCAGTCGACATAACACCGCCAACATCAGTAACAATAATCACCTCATCAGCTTTAAGACAGTGCCCTAATAAAAAGGCAGTTATATCACTTCCACCCCGGCCGAGGGTGGTTATGTATCCATTTTCATCTCTTCCCAAAAAACCACATATTACAGGTATGATTCCTTGGTCCATCATTTTCATTAATTCGCGGGATTTAATTTCAGTTTCAGGGAAGTTAACTTTTGCACATAAAAGGTCGCTGTTGGTTATAATAGGCCATTTATCCATATATGGATCAATATATTCGGATTTAACGCCAAGTGATTCTATAGCCGAAGACATAACTCTTACGCTTGTCATTTCACCCATGGATACAATTTCGGCAAGTTGTTTTTCTGTTACAGACTCTTCAGTAGCCTCATCTACAATATTTAAGAGTTCGTCAGTGGTTTTATTAATGGCAGAAACTACTACCACTACCTTCTTACCTTTCATGAATTCGTTAACCACCGACTGAGCTGCTTTTTTTATCTTCTCGCCATTTCCAATGGATGTTCCTCCGAATTTGGCCACTATTAATTCCATTAACCTTCACAACCTAGAATGAATAATTTTAAAATATCTTTTATTATCTTGAAATCTTTTTATGCACGCTGGCTCATTATTCTGGTTACGTAACCAGCTATTTTGTTTCGTAAATGTTTAGTGCTCACTGTAGAGAATTCTTGTACTAATCTTTTGTTTTCATCAAAATCAGTTGTAAAACTGCCTGGATGAGATTCAATTAATTCTTTAGCTGTTCTTTTTACAAATGAAGTCCTAATGTTACCCATTTTATTCTCTCCTTAAAATTTTTTCTTGTTCATTTTTATTTAATTCTGTTAATAATTCCATTATTTTGCTGAGATACTTTTCTTCGATGTTATTTCTCTCAGCTATTTTTTTAGTTTTTTCTTGGATATAATATTCACGTTTTTTATCTTCTATATCCATATCCAAAACCATCTTAGCATTAGCAATATCTCTAGCTAGAGATGTGCGCTCACTTATAAGATAGAGGATTTCTTCATCTATCATGTCAATTTCTTTTCTTGATTTTTCAAGAAGTTTAAGAGCATTAGATTTATCCATCCTAAATCACCTTTGTGCCTCTATTATCTACCTGGGTCTGTATGATATCACCAGGATAAGAATACCATGCTTCTTTAACTTTATGACAACTATCCTCATCAACCACGGCTACAAAGGATGGTCCTGTACCTGATAATCCAGATGCTATTGCACCTGAATCCAAAGCATCTAAAGCAATATTAGGATCAAATCCAAGTGCTGCGCAATATAAAAGTCCATTTAAAGTTAAAGCATTGAAAATGTTACCTTTTAAAGCTTCTTTATAGGCAATCTTTACCCATGGAGATAGAAGCTTCATTCTATTAACATCTGATTGTGAGGTTAGTGATTTTTTATCTGGCATATATATTAATATGTTTTGCTTTTCCAGAATTTTATGGTGAATTATATTCCTCTTCATATTATCAGTTATGGTTAATCCCCCAAAGTAAGAGGCACTAGCATCATCAAAAGCACCAGTAATAGTCACTCCTGCCTCTAGAGAGGCATCAATACCGATATTTAGTAGCTCAATATCGGTTAAACATTCTTTTAAACTAAATTCTTCTTTAATTGCATTGTATGTGGCCATAACCACTGCATTGGAGGTGGCACTACTGCTGGAAAGACCAGAAGCTAGGGGGAGGGTTGAAAAAGTCTTTACTCTCACACCTGTTTTTACATTCAATCTATCTAGGACTTTTTCCACACATAAATCCATGAGTAATGTGTTCACTGCTTTATCTGAGGTGCATTTAATTTTATTTGAGCGTAATTCAACTTCTGCTGTTACATAAAGTCCAATAGCAAATGCTGAACCAAATCCTGTGGAAATGGCGTTAATAACAGTAGCTGAACCAGGAGATTGAACTGTTTTTTTCAATTAATATCACCTTTTTTAACTAAGGATAACTGACAATAATCTAACAAAATTTCATCTTTTTACAAGATATTTATTAATTAATTATTAGATAAGTCCTTTTATGAATTAAAGTATTAAAAAAACCATTTTGTGATTAATTATTTATAGTTTAGAATACATTATTAAAAACATCAAGACTCAATAAGAATTTAAAATTTCAATGTGGTAGCATGAATAAAAATATTAAACATCTTGTAATTATAATTGGCGGATTACTTATAATATCCCTTATTACTACTGTATTTTTAACATATATAGGTAGTTTATTTGGAACTTCATTGGGGGGTACTGTAGCAGTAATACCTATCCAAGGAGAAATAGGATACAGTTCCCAAAATATTTTAGGTGGAGCTACCGTTAATCCAGAAACCATTAAAAGTCTAATTGAGGATGCTGAAAGTGATATAAATGTTAAAGCTATTCTATTAGAGATAAATAGTGGTGGTGGAAGTCCAGTAGCTAGTGAAGAAATAATGGGAGCAGTAAAAAAGTGTAAAAAGCCAGTAGTAGTTTGGATAAGCGATGTGGGTGCATCAGGTGCATATTTAGTAGCATCACCTGCAGATAAGATTATTGCCAGTCAATCTTCCATAGTAGGAAGTATAGGAGTAATATTAAGCTTAACAAATCTTTCTGATCTTTACCAAAAACTTGGAATTAACCGAACGTCCATTACAGGTGGAGAATATAAAGATATGGGTGCAGATTATAGGGATTTAACTCCTGAAGAAAGGAAAATGCTTCAGGAAATGGTTGATGAAGATTATGACTACTTCATAACTCTTGTAGCAGAAAATCGTAACCTAACCAAAAAATACGTGGAAAGTATTGCCGAAGGAAAGATATACACCGGGCCCCAAGCCAAAAAGATCAAATTAATTGATGCCGTGGGATCCAAGAAGGATGCACTAGATGAAGCTGCTAAACTAGGAGGAATTATAGGACCCTATGATGTAATCACACTAACACCACCAGTATCCCTTGAAGAAATGATCGCTGGTTTTTCATCAAATTTCGGCTATTCTATTGGTAAAGGTATGGGAGAATTCATGCAAAAAGGAACCATCGAGTATGTTTTCCGTTAGATAGATAAAAAAAATAATAATTAAATCAATATATTACATTAAATAAATAAGGATTGATAAAAAGATAAACAAAATATATTCATTGAATAAGATTTAAGTAATATCTAAAAAGAAATCTTAACTTTTCATAATAGCGGAGGTAAAAAAATGGTAGTCAAAGTTGAAGTATTTACATCACCCACATGCCCATACTGTCCTATGGCTATAGAAGTGGTGGAAGCAGCAAAAAAGGATTTAGGAGACTCAATTGAAGTTGAAAAAATCGATATTATGCAAGACCGTGAAAAAGCAATAGAATATGGTTTAATGGCAGTTCCTGCAGTTGCAATAAATGGTGTTGTTAAATTTGTAGGAGCTCCCTCATTAGAAGAGCTAATGGAAGCTCTTAAAGAAGATTTATAACTAATATTTATCGATAGATTTAAAATGGTAAATTTTAATGAATCTCCAAGAAAGGAGTTTGATTTTGGCATAACCACCGGGACTGCAGCAACCGCTGCGGCTCTTGCGGCTTTTTTAGCAATTAAAAATAAAGATATTAATTTTGTGGATATTATAACACCTGTTGGCACTCTGAAAATTGAAGTTTCTAATTCTAAAAAGTTGAACCAATACACTGGGACTGCTTGTGTACTGAAAAAACCTTATAAAGATCCTGATGTAACCACAAATATGGAGATATGTGCCCGGGTTAAAATAATAGAAAAAGGAATTATAATTAAAGGCGGTAAAGGCGTTGGCACTGTTACAAAACCAGGATTGCAGGTTCCAGTAGGTCAACCAGCTATTAATCCTGCGCCTATGGATATGATTCGGGAAAATTTAAATCGCGTATTGAAGGAAGATCATGGAATAGAAGTGGAAATCTGCGTTCCTCAAGGAGAAAAAATTGCCCAAAAAACGATGAATCCTCGGTTAGGGATAGTTGGAGGTATATCAATACTGGGTACTACTGGAATTGCTAGGCCTATGTCTTCAAAAGCTTATAAAGAATCTCTTAACTGTCAGATCGATGTAGCACTGGCTCAAGGATACAATGATTTAATTTTCGTACCTGGAAACATTGGCCAAAAACTGGCATTAAATATTTTAAATGCTGAAGAAGATCAAATTGTGCAAATGGGCAACTTCGTGGGATATATGTTAGAACAAGCATCTGTTAAGGGTGTTAAAAGGATAATCTTACTGGGGCATGCAGGTAAACTTGTGAAAATAGCTGCTGGGATTTTTAACACGAAAAATAGTATAGCTGATGGGCGTGCTGAAGTAATTGCTTCTTATGCTGGATTAAAAGGTGCTCCTAAAAGTTTAATAAAAAGAATATTAGAATCTAAAACTACTGAAGATATGATTGAGATTTTAGAAGAAAATAATTTAGTAAGAGATGTTTTTAATTCTATTGCTGACTCCATTAAATACAAGTGTAAGGAAAGATTTTCAATTGATTTAGAAGTAATAATTGTGAGGATGGATGGTACCATTCTAAACAATATTTAAAGAGTGATTTGAATGAGAATATGCATGGTTGGACATTTCCCCCCACACATTGGAGGAGTTTCATCCTATACATATCTACTAAGCAAGAAAATCCGTGAAAGAGGAGATAAAGTATATATTCTCACCTACCCCTATAAAAATGTAAAGTATAAAAATTTAAAAAAAGACCCCATAAAGGATTTAAAGGGAATTAAAATTGATACAAGTCCAACTATAAATATTAAAGGTTTAAGAGGTATAATATTCACATTAACTGCTATATTTAAACTATTAATTATGGTGAAAAAATATGATATTGACCTTATACATGCTCATTACATCATACCACCTGGTCTAATAGCAGTAATAGCTGGCAAAATATCAAAAACTCCAGTAGTATTAACCATACATGGAACTGACATATTCATTCTTAGCCGTAAATCAATTCTTAAACCAGTAATAAAATTTATCCTTAAAAATTCAGCCAAAATTTTTGTGGTTAGCAATGCTGTTAAAAAAGAAGTTATGAAAATAGATAATGTGGAACATAAGACAAAAATAACTTGGAATGCAGTGGATCTTGAAAGATTCAATCCAAATAATAAGAATTTATTTAAAGAAAAACTAGGCTTGGAATTGGATAAACCTATAATTCTTTTTGTGGGAAATTTAGTTTCCCAGAAAGGGGTTGAATATTTAATAAAAGCTAAAAAATATATCAAAACTGATTCATACTTGCTCATTGTAGGTAATGGTCCGCTTCAAAAAGAACTAAAAACCATTGTCAAGAACGAAGATCTGAAAGATGTGCTTTTTATAGGTCCAAGGGACGATGTGGAAATGATCATGCCCCAATGCGATGTAGTGGTTCTGCCTTCTATATCAGAAAGCTTTGGAATAGTTATTTTGGAGGCTATGGCATCAGGTGTTCCTGTGGTTGCAACTAATACAGGGGGAATTCCAGAGATAGTTACCACTGATGTGGGTATAATTGTTGAACCTAGAAATCCCATGGCCATAGCAAATGCAGTAGATCAAATATTATCTGATCCTAAATTGAAAAGTGAACTTGGAATTAATGCTCGGGAGAAAGCACTTAAATTTTCTAAATTGGAAATTCCATACTAATCACATGTTATAAGAAAAATCATGCCTGATTTTATAAATATATACTTTTCATACCGTGAACAATTTAATTATAATGTTTAACCAAGAAATGATTTAATATTAATTATATCAAGGTGAATAGATGGATAAAAAAGAATTCACACACCTCTCCAAACAAGGTGTGCATATGGTTGAGGTTGGAGATAAACCCGTTGTAAAGAGAATGGCTGTAGCAAAAGGTAGAATACATCTTAATCCTGAAACAATCAAGTTAATTGAAAACAATGAAATTAAAAAGGGTAATGTGTTAACCACTGCCCAAATTGCAGGTATAAACGCAATTAAATCAACACATCACCTAATTCCTCTATGCCATTCACTAAAAATTACAGGAATTGATGCTACCTTTCAACTAGAAAATGAACACATAACCGTAGAATTCAGTGTGAGATCCTCTGGAAAAACAGGTGTTGAAATGGAAGCTTTAACTGGAGTAAGCGTTGCACTTTTAACTATTTGGGATATGGTTAAAAGTGTTGAAAAGGACGAATTTGGCCAGTATCCATCCACATTCATTAAAGATATAAAAGTTGTCAAGAAAATGAAAGATTGAATTATTATGGAGATGCCTAAAACGACTGAAGAACTTGAAAGGATCCAGATCATTAATAAATTAAATAAATACAAATCAAATCTGGAAAGTAATAGAAAAAAATTCCTAATAAAACTAGGTAAGTACTATGAAAAAGACAGATCAGACAAAGAAAAGGGTATTTACAAGGTTAAAGATGAATTAAAAGATATAAAGAATCTGAATTATTCTAATCCATACGAAGCTTATCTTGTTTCTCAGATAAAAATAGGGGAAAAACTGCCTAATCTACTTGAAAAACATATAACTCTTCTAGAGGATGGTGATGACATTGACCATACCCTCGAATCATTTGAATTTGAAGTTTATAAAGTTAAAAAAGCAATTTACAGAGATATGGAAGAATGGGAAGCCTTGATAGACCATATACCAGATTATAGATTGTTTGAAATTGAAGTAAATCCTAAAGGACCTGGAGACTTATTGATAAACGAGTTATTATGGATCAAAGAATATGAGAAAAGATTACGTGAAAATTATGATAAGAAATAATTAAATAATCATAATATTCATTATAAAAAATTCCTTGACAAAATTATATATTTGGATACCATGAAAGACCTAGAACCTTCATTAAAAGAAATAATTGGTGAATGCTACCCTAATATTGAAAAATTAAACCCCGCACAAAAGGCAGTTATAGATTCTGGTTATCTAGATGATGAAAACAACTACATTATAGCCATACCCACTGCCAGTGGTAAAACTCTACTGGGAGTTATGGCTGCAATAAACACCATACTGAAGGGGGGTAAAGTAGTCTATGGAGTTCCACTACTATCTATACAGAACGAGAAGATAAAAGAGTTTACGGAACTGGAAAAACATGGGATTAAAGTCGGGAAACATCCAAGAACTGCAGATCTTGCTGTAATGGTATTTGAATCATTTGATGCTCTAACACGTTTTTCATGGGACATCTTGAAGGAAGTTGATCTTTTAATTGTGGATGAATTTCACATGATAGGAGAATACTCCCGAGGACCTACAATTGAATGTGCCATAAGCCGCTCCAATATTATAAATCCCTCAATGAGAGTTATAGCACTTTCTGCAACTCTGAAAAATCTTAATGAACTATCAGACTGGATGGAAGCCCATGTAGTGGAGCATGATTTTAGACCAGTGCCTCTCCACAAGGACGTTCTGACCACCGAAGAGATGGGAGTAAAAAACAAAAATGATGTAGTTCTTAAAGTCTTAAAAAAAAGCATCCAAGAAGAATCACAAATTTTAGTATTTGTATCCACCCGTAGATTCACAGAGTCACTGGCTAAGAACATTTCTGGTAAAATAAAAAGACAAATTCCTTCTGTTAAGAAGAAAAAATTTAATAAAGTATCTGAAAAAATATTAGACGTGCCTCGAAGGCGTGGTTCCAGACCTACAACTATTTGTTTGAAACTGGCTGAATGCGTAGAAAATGGTGTGGCTTTCCATCATGCCGGACTTTTTAATGAACAGAGAGAAATTATAGAGAATGAATTTAGGGCTGGAAACTTGTATATGATAACTGCAACACCTAGTTTAATGTATGGGGTGAATTTACCATCAAAGAACGTGGTGATAAGGGATTATACTCGATGGACAAATCAAGGCCCACAGAATATACCAGTATTTGACTATGAACAGATGTCTGGACGTGCAGGACGGCCACAGTATGATAATGAAGGTTATTCTTATCTTATAGCTAAAAGTATAGATGAGGCTTATAACCTTAAGGATTATTATATTTACGGTGAGGTGGAAGCAACTAACTCAAAACTACTGGAGAATAAAGACGCAGTTTACCGTCAGATAATAGCCCAAGTAGCATCGAAATTATCTGATAATCAGGAAAAGATACTAGGATTTTTTAATGAAACATTCTATGGATATCAAATGTCACATAATGAGTATATGAGCGTTTTTGCCGCGGAAAGTATGGAATATGAAATTAACACTGCACTAGAATTTCTTATACAAAATGGAATACTTCAACCCACTCCTGAAGGATTGAAGACCACTGATTTTGGAACTTTAATTGCCAAAACTAATTATTCTGTGGAAAGTGCTGTTAGACTTAAAGAATTTGCATTGCAGAATGAGCTGAATATTTATAACCTTCTATATGAAATTTCCAAAACACCTGATATGCCTAAGATTGCCTTTAAAGGCCGTAAGAGCAAGGAACCGGTACGTGATAAACTGAATAACAAGGGAATATTTATAGTGGATATTGGACTAGCCGAAGCAACTGCAGCCACTTTGATTGAATGGATTGATGAAAAAACAGAGTACCAGATTGAAAATGCATTTAATGTATATGCTGCAGCCACTAGAAGAGCTGCTTATGAGGCATCGCAGATGATTAAGTTCTACCGGGATATCTGCCAAGTATTAGGTATTTATTCCTATAGCGATAAATTAGACAAACTTTCGGCCCGTCTATATTACGGGGTAAAAGATGATATAATACCTCTTGTGGTTAGTGTTAAAAGACTTGGTAGGAAGAGAGCCCGTGCTTTGTGCGACACATTTGGGAGTGACCTAAGCAATATATCTAAAGAAAAACTCATTAAAGTAGATGGTATAGGGCCTAAAATAGCTGAATCTATTAATAAAAAGTTTAATTCTAAATAATTAATAAAATTAAAATCATTGGATTAT
Source organism: Methanobacteriaceae archaeon (assembly GCA_030016715.1). Lineage (GTDB taxonomy): Archaea > Methanobacteriota > Methanobacteria > Methanobacteriales > Methanobacteriaceae > UBA117. The sequence goes on from JASEJD010000008.1 coordinate 66,411, forward strand.
ATGGTATTTCTTGGAGGGGTGTTAATAATTAAATACTATATTTAATATCATCCCTATTCATTCAAAATTCAAAAAAAATCCTTGTATTAAATCTTAAGAACTTATGTTTAATTCTTAAATTTTATTTTATATTTATTTAAGTTATAAGTAAATTTTAAATTAATATTCAGTGAAATATAAGATAAAAACCAGTATAATGGTTTAAATGAGTTATAATAGTTATTTAAGATGGAAATATAATTTAGGGAGGGATTAACTATGAATAAAATTGATCAAATTGATCTTAACAAAAAAATTCTCAAAAAGGATCTTTTAAAAATTTTAAAAAAGGAAGCCTCCCAGATTAGTATTAATGATATTATGAATGCCAGTACCTTTCTAAGGGAAGATGCTAAGTACATGCAGAAGAAATATAGGGAAGACTACATTAAAAGATTTACTGTTGCCTTCTTCAGTAGACTTCGTGAACTTAAAAATGATGAAACAGATTATGAAGGTTATATAGATAATCAAAGCCTTAATGAAATGTTAAAAGTTCTTAAAATTCAAGAAAAAGAATCTTTGATTAGAAATGATAAAAATGAACTATCTTTCATAAAAATTTCAGAGATAATCCCCATTTACACCACATTCATAAAAGAGGAGTCCATACATCCAATAGGAACTATCTTTCCAGGAGGTTTCAGACTGAAATATAAAGATGGTAAGTTTTTATGCCCCGTAAAAGATAAACAATTGAAAACACCCAACGCACTTTGCAGATTCTGTGTAAGTGTGCAGGACGATAGTGTTAAAGATTGTATATAATATTAAAAATAATTAAGGCCCTATTTTAATTTTTATCTATTCTAAAAAATTCTTGGGATAATTTCATCCCCTAAATCTTAACCTCACCCAATCCTCTCCCCTGCTGGTAAGATATCCTCCTAAAGCCACCATATACAGAATTATGGGATAGGCCAGAACTCTTTCAGTACCACCTACACCTAATGTTGCTATTAACGGATTAAGGGTTCCATCTCCCCATATAAATAATGAAATTATAATTAAAAGTCCGTTTAATCCCACCAACATGGATATTACAACCATGGGTATGTTTAGACCTAATCTGTAGGAAAAAAGGGCGGCGAAGCTTCCAAAGATGAAGGTCATCATTGCAAATAATACGTGTATTTCACCTGTGTATCCGGGGAATATACCCACACCTATGGTCCCTACTGCCATTAATGTCAAACAAGTGGAAAATAGTCTGCATCCCCCACTTTTCAATATTAAAAATACTGCTGAGAGTGCCAAAATTCCGATTAGTGTTATACTAACATTAAATATGGTAGCAGCTGGTTCCACCGGAACAATTGTCCCTGCTAAGTCACTTAATGTATTTTCAGCTGTACTATAACCTGGAAATTGAGTTTCTGCAATTGTTACTGCAATAAAAAACTGTATGAATGCTATCACCAATATAATGCCAGCAATCTTGTAATAATTAGTTTCTGGTTTGAATATACTTCCTTTTTGAACTTTCATTTAAATTCCCCTTTATTAGATTAAATATATTAAAAGATATTATTAAATCATCTTATCCAGTTGCAAGATATAAATCTTTATTAATATCATTTGGCTGGTATAAATTACATGATTTCTAAACAATAATATTTATCTATTTTAAAATATCTTTAGCCTTAACTGCACTATATGTTTTATTTTTATAATTAAAAGGAACAAAGATAGCTCCTTGAGGACAAAAGGATCCACATCTTAAACAATATTCACAATTCATAGAATACTGAGGATATTGACCTTCACTCCATCTAATATTTCCAACAGGACATAACTCAAAGCACAATCCACATTTACTGCATTTATCATTAGCCAATTTTAAAGAAAAATATTTCTGATTAAAATTAGAATGAGTTAATCTCAAGGCTAATAATGATCCATAATAAAAAATATCAGATATTATGGGAATTCTATCCCAACGTGATCTTCCCTCAATTATATCCCATGCATATTTATCTGCTTCTAATAGGCCTTCTTCAACTTTTTTACTATTTGTAATTTTATCTTGGATAAAAAATATGTTCGAGGGCATGATAATTTCTTTTGCACCGATTGGATTATATCCTTTATTTTTTAGTATCATGCGTAGAGGACCGATTATACCTCCAGAAAAACCAGCCAAAGTATCCACCATAAATATTTTTGTGCCTTTAGAACTAGGAATATCTCTGATAAATTTCCATATAAAACTAAAAGTGGATAATTCTGCCACAGGAAATCCTAATCCAATAGTATGTTCTGGATTTAAATCCTTTGGTTCGATATTTTCAATCTTGAAAAGGTGGGTTTTAATACCATTTTGTTCAAAGATTTCCGCCATTTTCTTAACCACAAGATAAGTGTTTCCAGTTCCGGAAAAATAATAAAAATCTATTTTTTTCATTAAATCAACTCAAATTCCAGTGCAATTTCTATAAAATTAATTTCAATTATTAATTCTTTAAGAGTTTAAAAAATTTATCTTCATAATATTGAAGAATATCCACAAGTTTAGGTTTTATCTACATATATAACTTAAAATACCATTCAGAGCCATTAAAAATCTAATTTAGCAGATTTTTTTCATGTAGTCCAATTCAACAATGTAAACTCCCGGTTTAAATAGTTATTAAAGTATTAGAACTAGTTTAGGTAAAATTTTTGATAGTAAACTAATAACACCCTTTTCTAAGATTTTGGTTAATGATCTGTAGATAATACTGTTCTTTAGATAATTGAACTAGTATTTCAAGTTATTTTCCTATAAAAAGTGTTTTCCCTTAACTCATTCTATGGTTTTTTATTATTTTAGCTATATTTTTACTGGCCTTGTCATTGATAAACATTAGGATCATGTTTTACTTTAAAAGTAATGATATATCTTGCCTTTATTTAGTCTTGAACCTATACAATCTATCCCGCGAGGAATTTTCATAAACCATCTCCATAAATACATCTATTGATGCATGGATTATTTTTTTACTCTATGTTAACCAGATATTTTTTTCTAGTTAATTATCACTTACATAAGATAGTCTAATATACATTATATTTGACTATACATCTCCTCTATTCCCAAATAATTAATAATTTTAGATCAAAAAAATCATATCAAATAATATCAAAAATATCTTCACATATAACTGCTGGTGTGATAATTGAATAACAATCAAAAATTTCCACTTTTAATAGTATCACTAGGTGCATTCCTAATCCCTTTTATGGGAACGGCACTTAATATTGCCGTTCCTTCCATTGCAATGGAATTCATGTTAGATGCTGTTTTTATAACATGGGTTCCCACCGCATTTATATTAGGAAATGCTGCTTTTTTACTTATTTTCGGGAAGATCGGTGATATATATGGTCGCAAAAGAATATTTCAGTATGGAATTCTAATATTCACTCTAGCATCAATAGCAGCTCTAATTAGTAATAACAGTTTAATTCTTTTAATATCTATATTTTCCATGGGTATAGGCTCCTCCATGATGTATGCCAATGCAGTAGCCATTCTAAGTTCAGTATTCAAAACCGGGAAAAGAGGAGGGGCTCTCGGTGTTTATGTTAGTTCAGTATATGCAGGGATTTTAGCAGGATCTTTTCTTGGAGGAATATTAACTAGCATGATAGGTTGGAGAAGTATATTTATATTTGTTATTCCATTAGGATTCTTTTTAATTTTACTAATAGTATGGAAATTCCCTCAAGATTGGAGGGATGCTAAGAGAGATAAATTAGATTTTAAAGGTTCAATAATCTATTTAACATCAATAATATCTATAATGTATGGAATATCCATTATTGATAATTATGTAGGTTTTTTACCAATTATTTTAGGTTTAACGGGTTTAATAATTTTTATATGGTGGGAATTAAGGTTTGAAGCTCCAATTATAAATTTGAACTTGTTTAGAAATAAGATTTTTTCAGTATCAATAGTTACAATATTGATTTTGCAGATTTCAACTTCTTCTATGTGGTTTCTTCTAAGTTTTTATCTTCAGTCAGTTAAATTGATATCTGCCTATCTAACAGGATTAATTCTTGTTATTCAGCCTTTAACTGTGGTTCTATTATCAGTATATACTGGTGTTATCTCTGATAAAATAAAAATTAATATAGTGCCTGCAGCCGGATTGTTATTAAGCACTTTAGGACTGATAATATTTGCAAATTTAGATGAAAAAACATCTATTGAATTCTTGATAGTAGGATTATTACTTTTAGGTGCAGGTGTGGCTTTATTCTCTTCACCAACAACCAATGCTACTATGGGTTCTGTTTCAAAAAGATACTATGGAATGGCATCAGCAGCAGTTTCCAATATGGTATTTACAGGCCAGTTATTGAGTATGGGGATAGTGCTAATGATTTTCAGTATTTCAACTGGTAAATCCACTTTTTCTGGTCTAGCTAACCAATGCTTTTTGAATTGTATGAAAACAATTTTTTCAATTTATACTATAATTTCAGTGGCTGGCATTATTCTAACACTGATAATTTTAAAAAAGAAAAATTAAATAGCGAATATTTGAAAAATAATTCTTAGGATAAAGTTAGGTTATCTCTGATTTTTTTGATAATTTCTTCTCTAATTTCAGGGTTCAAATCTAATTTTTTCCCAGCTACAGAAAGCGTGCTCTTTCCAAAACAGGGGTCAATGAATATTATTTCCTTGAATTTTACCGGTTCACGATAGCGGGGAATTAAATGCCAATGCACTTGGGGATTTGCTGGGATTTTTATATAAGCCGTGTTTAAAAGACATCCCCAATTGAACATGGTTACATCAAATGCCTTTTTTAAAGCAGATTCTAAAGCTCTTACAATATCCTTAAAGTCATCCCATTCATTAAGAGTTAGTTCAGATAATAGTTTAGCTTCCCTTTTAAGTGCCACGACACATGTTCCCAAGTTTTTCTGATCCCGATCAAGAAAGATAATCCAGTGTTCAGTGTCGGCAATAAAATCTATAGGGCCGTGCATTAATCGTTTTAAAAGTTTGTATTCCATTTTGACATTATTCCCTAGCTAAATAAGATTTGATTATCTTTATCTGATTTTTATTTAAAATGAGTAATAATCGTTTTTTTTAACCGCCACCATCACATAACTCTGAACTCATATCCACGTCTTCCAATTTCTGTTTCATTTTATCTATTTTGGACTTTATATCTTCCTGAGATTTTTTAGTTTTTTTATTAATCTTGTCCACCACTTCCAAGTACTCGCTGTTGTACCATAGATCATTTCCCATCTTGGCCCATGTTTCATCTTCTTTCACTTTAACATCTGATACTTCGCCTATGGTTCCTGTACCAGAGTAAATAACATATGTTCCTTTGGAAATTGGTTTTCCACGTGCATCTGTTATTTCCATTATCACACCCCCATCATTATTTTTAAATAGAGATCTAATCCTCTTTTATTTCTAATTTAGTTTTTCCAGATTCTTTCTTTTTTGATTGATTGGTTCTTTTTTCTATTTCTTGTTGGTCTATTTTTAAAAGAACATAATCACCGATTTTATCTAATTCGTCCGGTTTTACCTTAAAACTCTTGATCCAGGGAGGTATTTCTCCTTCAGATATTGTTATGTTTGTTATTAATCCTTCAATAGGTTTCACAGTCATATCGGTTATTTTACCAACTTCATTAGCAGTTTTATCCAGAACTTTTTTTCCTAAAAATTCGCTTACTTCCATTGAAACACCATGTAATTTTCTATAATTTGAAATATATAATTTTTATCAGAGGCTATTATAAAAAAATAAAATTTATCTGAAAAATATTGGTGAAGGTTTATAATTATAATATAATTAATTAAATGTAGAATAGTTTTAAGATGATGAAAGACAAATAGTTTGTTTGTAAAACTCTCAGTATTATTAAAGTATCATCATGAAAAATGGTGTGAAAAATGCGCTCATCATTAAAGTTATTAACAGTTTTTGGAATTCCTATAGAACTGCATATTTCATTCTTATTTTTAATTTTATTTATTTATATCATGGCTTTTTTTAATATTATTCAAATACAAGTTGCAGTGTTAATTACTTTACTTTTTGTCACAGTGGTTATACATGAATTAAGCCATTCTTATGTAGCACAGAATTATGGTGTATCTATTGAAAGAATTGTACTGCTTCCTATTGGTGGAGTATCTCAGATGGAAGAAATACCAAAGAATCCTGTTCAGGAGCTTTGGATATCTATTGCTGGACCAATAACTAATTTTGTAATAGCAGGGATATTTTATATTGTCCTAATTTCAATTCAAGGTTTAATTTCCCCGGTTTATTCTTCTTTTATTTATGATTTTATTTTAGTTAATGTTGTTTTAGGCGGTTTCAATATGCTCCCTGCGTTTCCAATGGATGGAGGTAGGATTTTAAGATCTATTCTGGCCAAAAGAATGAATTTTATTAGAGCCACAGAACTTTCAGCCACTATTGGTAAACAATTAGCAATTATTATGGGTATTGTGGGTTTATTAATTCTTTTTAATCCCTTCCTTGTATTAGTTGCCCTTTTTGTTTATATTGGTGCGGATCAGGAGTATAAATCTACGGTGATTTCAACACTTCTGGAGGATGTTTATGTTGAAGAAATAATGACCAAAGAAGTGAAAAGTTTCAATCCATCTACTACTATAGATGATGCATTAAAAACCATGTATCAAGAAAGACATATGGGATACCCAGTGCTGGATGATGGTAAATTAGTAGGCATTGTTACTTTTCATGATATCTCCCAGATACCGGATACTAATAGACATATTAAAGTCAATGAGATAATGACTAAAAAAGTGATTACTTCATCACCTCAAGAGGGGGTAGTTGATACCCTTAATAAATTAAATATCAATAATATTGGCCGAGTACCAGTAATGAAAGATGAAAAACTAGTAGGAATAATTTCTAAAACAGATATAATGAAGATACTGGAAATTTTAAGTCATAAAAAATCAGAATAGGCATTATTATTAAATATTCAATAATAAACACTACCCATATATATAAATTCCTATTATGATGTTTTAAATTCATTAAACTAACTTATTATTAAATTATTTCAGATAGGAGTTAAGGAGAATATTTAGAATGGAAAATGCTTGCAGATTCATTATAGAAAGGATAAAGTCAGGAGATATAACGAATAAAAAGGAATTAGAAAAGGCTAAACACCGTGCTTGTAGAGATTATAACTTAGAAAAGTTTATGAGCAATTCTCTCATACTAAAATATGCATCAAACTCAGAAAAAAAGGAAATATCAAAGATTTTAATGAAAAAACCTACCAGAACATTATCGGGAGTGGCAATTGTAGCAGTAATGTGCCAACCCACAGAATGTCCTCATGGCCGATGCCTTTACTGTCCTGAAAGTGAAAAAGCACCACCCAGTTATACTGGAGAAGAACCTGCTGCTCTAAGGGCTAGAATGTACAAGTTTCATCCTTATAAACAAGTCTATAATCGACTCCTCCAATTGGAGAGTATTGGACATCCTCTAGATAAAGTAGAGCTCATAATAATGGGAGGTACCTTCCCTGCCCATTTCTTATGTTATCAGGAATGGTTTGTAACTAAATGTATACAGGCCATGATAGATTTTGGGGTTAAGAATCCTTCCATAGATTTATCTAATGATGAATCTAAACTTAATCCATCCCCTATAACATCTGGATACTTTAAATATTTAAATGATATCCAAAAAGCCAATGAAAAATCAAATATAAGAAATGTAGGTTTGACATTCGAAACCCGGCCTGACTACTGCAAAGTTGAAGATGTGGATAGAATGCTTAAAATGGGAGTAACTAGGGTGGAATTAGGTGTTCAAACCATTTATAACTTTATATATCAACGTGTTAAAAGAGGCCATAATGTTAAGGATGTAGTAGAATCCACCCGAATACTGAGAGATTCTGGAATAAAGGTGGCTATGCATCTTATGCCTGGGCTTTTCTCTGACTTTGAACGGGACATGCGCATGTTTAAAAGAGTGTTCTCAGATCCTAAATTTAAACCAGATATGCTGAAAATTTATCCTTGTCTGGTTACTAAGGGAAGTAAATTATATGAATTATGGAAAAAAGGAGATTATAAGCCCTATACTACTGAAGAAGCTGTGGATTTGATAGTTGAGATAAAAAAGATTCTACCTAAATGGGTTAGAACTATGCGGATACAAAGGGACATTCCATCACCATTAATTGAAGCCGGTGTGAAAAAGTCTAATCTCGGTGAACTGGTCTATAATAAAATTGAAAAACATGAAATTAACTGTAAATGTATAAGATGCAGGGAAGTAGGATTTAAAGCTGTTAAAGGAATAGTTCCCAGTATGGAAAATATACAATTAATTAAAGAAGAATATGAAGCTGGAGAAGGCAAAGAAATTTTCTTATCATTTGAAGATGTGAAAATGGATATTTTAATTGGATTTTTAAGACTTAGAATTCCTTCAAATAAATCTCACCGCCCAGAAATAAATGAAAAAACTGCTCTTGTTCGAGAACTTCATGTATACGGTCCAATGATACCTTTAGGTGAAAAATTTGAAGATGAATGGCAACATAAAGGTTTTGGAGAAGAACTTTTAGCTGAAGCTGAACGAGTAGCCTTGGAGTCCTTCAATAGAACGAATATTTTAATAAATAGTGGAATAGGGGTTAGAAATTATTACCGTAAATTTGGATATAAACTAAAAGGACCTTACATGTCCAAATCTTTGCACTAAAAACATTTCTAACTAAATATTATGAGGTGATACTATAGTAAAAATAAATGAATCTGTATCTGAATTTGCAAAAAGGATTGATCATACCAATGTAAAACCAGATGCTACCCAGGAAGATATAAAGAAATTGTGTGATGAAGCAGTACTATACGGTTTTTCATGTGCCTGTGTAACACCAACTAACATACCATTAGCTGTTCAAATCTTGAAAAATACAAAGATAGGGGTTGTAATGGTTGTAGGATTCCCAACAGGTGTGCAAACACCAGAAACCAAAGCTTTTGAAACCCGCCAAGCAGTTGAAGAAGGAGTGGATGAAGTAGATATGGTTATGAATATTGGGGCATTAAAATCAGGCCGTGATGATATAGTGGAAAAGGATATTGCTGGTGTGGTAAACGCTGCTGAAGGTAAGATTGTTAAGGTAATACTGGAAACCGCCCTTTTAACAAATGAAGAAAAGATTCGGGCTTGTTTAATTGCTGAATCTGCTGGTGCCCATTATGTTAAAACATCTACAGCCTATGGAGGCCTCAGTGGGGCAACTGTTGAAGATGTAAAATTAATGAAAGCTACAATAGGCCCTGATATGAAAATAAAGGCAGCTGGCGGTATAAGAGATCTTGATACTGCTTATAAAATGATTGAAGCAGGAGCTGACAAATTAGGAACTTCCACCGGAGTTCAAATTATTGAAGAATTGTTAAAGAAATGATTAAATAAATTATAAATAAGATTTATAGTCAAAAATATTTGGGGGGGATTTAGATTACTGAAAGTCCAGAATACACAGTTGAAAGAAAGGATGGAAATATAGAAATTCGAAAATATCCAGGTTACATATTGGCCCAGGTAGATGTAAAATCTGATTATGATACCGCAATTGGCAGGGGATTTTCCATACTGGCCGGTTATATTTTTGGAGGTAACAAAAAAAGATCGAAGATTCCTATGACAGCTCCCGTTTCTGGGGAAAACATTAATGAATCTGAAAATATTCCAATGACCATACCAGTCACTGAAGAGGAGTTGAATGAATCTGATAGGATAAAAATGACAACACCTGTAACTGAGGAATTGTTGGATAGAAGTGATAAGTTATCTATGTCTGCCCCAGTAACTGAAGAAAAAAGCAGTGCCCATATTTATAGAATATCCTTTACCATGCCCTCAAGTTATACTTTAGATACTCTTCCCGTGCCTAATGATAAAAGAATAAAATTTAAAGAAGTAAAAAATCAGAGGGCTGTGGTTTTAAAATTTTCAGGTCGAGCTAAAAGAAAATTGGCTCAGGAAAAGATTTTAGAATTGAAAAGGTGGTTGAAGGATAATAATTTAGAAGCCAGATCCAATTTTATTGTGGCCCAATACAACCATCCGCTAGTTCCAGGATTTCTAAGAAAAAATGAGATAATTGTGTATATCTAATAAAACCAACAAGTATTTTTTTATCTATATTTTTCATATTTTTATTATAAAAGTTTTATATTTTGGTATAAAGTATCTCTTTCTGCTGGAAGGCGGCCCATATCCTTAATTAGTCTCTTAAGGTTTGAAGGGGGAGTATATACACCATACTTTGCCCCGGCAGAACGTGATATATTCTCCTCACCTAAAGTTCCCCCTAGATCATTGGCACCAGCAGTTAGACACAATTGAGCGAATTTGAAGCCTAATTTCACCCAAGATACTTGAATATTTTTTATTAGATCTCGAAACATTAAACGAGCCACCGCATATAATTTCATGTCTTCAAATCCAGTTGTTCCAGGCCTTGCAATCCCTTTTTTGAATATAGGGGCATTTAAATGCATGAATGTTAATGGTACAAATTCTGTGAAACCACCAGTTCGTTTTTGAATGTTTCTTAGAATTTCTAGATGTTCAACTCTATGTTTTACATTCTCCACGTGTCCATACATCATTGTACTGGTGGTGGGTATACCTTTTTTGTGAGCAGTCTCAATTAAATCGATCCACTGGTCTGTTGTAAGTTTATTAGGACATATTATACTCCTTACTTTATCATTTAATATTTCAGCTGCTGTTCCAGGCATTGATCCAAGCCCAGCATTTTTTAAAATAGTAATTGCATCTTTTATGGATAAATCTGATTTTGATGCTCCGTAAAAAACTTCCATTGGTGAGAAGGCATGTAAATGTATGTGAGGTAGTTCCTCTTTTACCCTTAAAAGAATTTCCTCGTAGAAGAAGAGATCGATATTTGGATGTAAACCTCCCTGTATACAAATTTCTATTGCTCCTTTACTTTCAGCCTCTATAGCCCTTTTTACAATATCGTCAATGTCTAAAAAGTAAGAATTTTTATCATTGGGATTTTTTTTGAAAGCACAGAAGCCACAGTTCCCGGTGCATATGTCAGTGAAATTTATATTCCAGTTTTGTATGAAAGTCACTACATCACCCATAATATTATCTCTTAAGGTGTCTGCAGTTAAAATTAATGCTTGAAATTCGTTTCCATTAGTCTCCATTAATAATTCCGCTTCTTGAGAAGATATTTCCCGATCAAGCGAGTTTTCTAATATTTCTTCTATGTGTGGATCAATGTCTAACATGCTGAACATATGATTTCATATTCTTGTTTAGAAGTTTAAAATTTTTGGTTAAATCTGTGAT
>JASEJD010000001.1 GCA_030016715.1 Methanobacteriaceae archaeon
TGGAAGGAAAAAGTATATTTGCTAAATTCGTTATAGATTGTGATAAGAATATTAGAGCAAATGATGAAGTTCTTATTGTTAATAAAGATGATAAATTATTGGCCTTTGGAAAGTCTGTTTTGAACAGTAGAGAAATAATAGAATTTAATATAGGTCAAGCAGTAAAAACTAGAAAAGGAGGAATTTAATGTTACCAGGTGCAGGTATGAATCCGAAACAACTGAAACAAATGCAACGTGCTATGAAACAAATGGGAATGGATATGAAAGAGGTTAAAGGTGCTAAAGAAGTTATTATCAAATTTAAAGATAAAGAGATTGTTATTAATAATCCTAAAATAAATATCATGGATTTCATGGGTCAAATTACATATCAAGTCACTGGAAAGCCTCAAGAGAAAAAATTAGAAGTTGAATTGGAAATACCTCAAGATGATATTGAGATGGTAGCTAATTCATCTGGAGCAAGTTTAGAGGAAGCCGAAAAAGCTCTTAGAGAGTCTGATGGTGATTTGGCAGCAGCAATTATGAAGATTAGGGAGAGTATAAAATAAATGGTAGTAATTGCCCATGTATCAGATCTCCATGTTGGAGCATTTAATTTCAGGAAAAAATTATTATCAGAAGCTATTGAAAGAATTAATGATTTAAATCCGGATGTGGTAATTGTTACTGGTGATATAACTGAAAATGGTTACCACATGGAATTTGTTTTGGCTGAAGAATATTTAGAAATGATAGAAAGTCCTATGATGGTTGTACCTGGAAATCATGATGCTCGTCATGTGGGTAACGAATCATTCCAGGAAATTATACACCAACGATATGGCACTTTAAACTTGAATAATAAAAACATGAAAATAATTGGGATGGACAGTAGCGAGCCTGATTTAAATTATGGGAAAATAGGCCGATCACAGCAAGCAAGAATGGAAAGTGAACTAATAAAGGCCAGAAAAAAGAATTTATATAAAATAATAGCCCTCCACCATCATATTATACCCGTGCCAAAAACGGGTAGGGAAAGAAATGTCCTAACTGATGCTGGAGATATATTGAAATCAGTTATAGATGGAAAAGCAGATCTTGTACTTTCTGGCCATAAACATGTTCCCCATGTCTGGTTAGTAGAAAATACCGCCTTTGTAACGGCAGGGACTGTTTCTTCCCTGAAACTTCGAGGTAAAGATCTACCCTCCTTTAATATTATTAACATAACAGATGAAACCATTGAAATTGTTCTAAATCAACTCGGTGGAAAATCAAAATCCATTGTAAAATATGAAAACTCTTGTAAAATAAATTAAAGAATATACAAATAATTATAATAATATTAAAAGCTATTTATATAATATAAAGGATTTTTACTATATTTAAATATAAGTTTATTATAATTATAATTATATAGACAATCATTTAATAAAAAAACCATTTAAAGGTGGTTAATTGAAAGTCATAGTAGATGCATCAAATGTAGCCCATTTTGGGAAGAAAAAAGACGCTAATCCTCTTTTAAGTAACATAGAAAATGCTCTAAAAGCTTTAAAAGAGTTAGGATATGAACCTGTTGTGGTAGCAGATGCATCATTGCGTCATGAGATTGATGATAAAGAAACCTTTAACCAGTTAATTGCTGAAGGCAAAGTACATCAAGTACCCTCTGGTACCACGGCTGACCACTTTATACTGAAATATGCAGAAGATGAAGATGCTAAAATTTTATCTAATGATGTATTCCGGGAATTTTTCGATGAATTTCATGATATTAACAGCAGGAGAATTCCTTATGACATTAAAGAGGGTAAAGTTATAATTGGAAAATCTTCACAACCCAAAAAAGTTAAAAACATATTACAAAAAATTTGTAACCAGATTCTCTCTGAATTTGAAAAAAAGAATATGGATGCCTTTAAATTAAAGAAAGGGAAAAAAATAAGTGGTATTGCTATTGCAAAGGAAGCCATTGATAGAATAACTAAAAGCAAAGAAGAAGGTCTTGAACCAAAACTTGAGAGTGTTTTCCTTAAAATACCTCTATTTGATAAAGTCATGAACATGGTTGAGGAAGCTGAAAAAACCAGTGACTTTATCATATTTGTATTGGTACATCCCAAGGATTATAGGGACGCTGTTAAAAATGCGGGAAACATAGCTGTTACTGTGGGAGATAGATTGAAATTAGAACATGCTCCTCTGGTAGCTGTTAGAAATGATTTATTTATAAAACCTGGGACATTTGAATTAAATATACTCTATTCGGACGAAGTAGAGGAAGAATCCTCCTATAATGTAAACATTACCATAAATGACCATGACTATTCTTTTGTTAAGAAAAATTCGCGAAATATTGCCAGTACAGTTGCATCAAGAATTGGAACATGGAAATTTCCAATAGTATCAGTTAAACCCAGTATGCTGATGGAAAAACCTGGACAATTTGATATTATTTTAGAAAAAGGAGGAGAAAATTAATGGTAACGAATTATATAATGCGTGCTATTTTTAGTTTCTTCCTTAAAAAGAAGGTTCTGAGCATTGGAACTAAATATTACCCCACCAATACCCGGGAAAGGGAATATGTGGAAATGATTAACTATACTCAGACTATGCTCCTTGAACTAGAACCAGCCCATATAAATACTAATAATATATTCAAAAACCTGGTAAATGAAGTAGGTCCAGAAAACATTCCAGAGACCCGTAAATTTATAGAATTAAAACCAGCAGAAAATAAAGTGGATGAATATGCCCTACTCAGTAACATAATAATGGGAAGTGACCGTTTTCTATACATTGAAATATTTAATCATGGCAGTGTAATTAAAGATTTTGTAAATTTAATTGTTAAAGAAAGAGGTACTATTATTGAAGAAAGTGACACTGAAATTGTCGCTAGAATGTTATCTAAGAATGATGCAATTAGGATAGCCATAAAACTCATTAGATTGGGAATGGAAAAGGATATGGGCATTAGAGCCGCGGTAGGGATGACTGGTGCTGCGGCTATAGAAAGAGCCATTAATCTCAATAAAGAAATTGGTGAAATCTCCGGAGTAGGTTTTACTAAACTTGGTGGGGAATATGCCATAGTATTTTCCTCAAAATTTGAGAAGTTACAAGGAAAACCAACATATTATGATAATTATTTATTTATAGATGTAATTGACTCCACCCACTTCATTGAGGAACAAGGACGAGATAAACTTGTTGATATTATGAATGAAATAAAAAAATTCATCGAGACTGATTGTAAAGGTAAGATTGAAGGATATCGAGAAGGTGGAGATGATCTAATAGCAAATTTACCCACTAAAGATGCTGCATTAAGGGCTGGAATTGATTCAGCATGGTACGGTCTTAATAGAGGGGTTGAAATAAGAGCTGGTATTGGGAAAAGTAGAAGAGAAGCTGGGGAAAAAGCACAGATGGCCGATGACATAAAAATATGGAATAATAGTACAGTTATGGTTTTTGACATAGCAGACGGAGTTTATGCTTATTTCGTCCCTTCTGAATTTACCAAGGCTGTGATAGACTTCGCATTCTATAGTAAGGGTAAAGCTGCTATAATCTTTATCTTTGTATTCCTTGCCACCTTTTTAGGATGGAATCTTAATCCAGAGTATGGTTGGGTTTTTGGTTTATTAGCAATTCTTCTTTCCATAGTGTATGCAGTAGCTCGTTAGTAGTAAGTATAGAAACCTTTTTAAACACTGAAAAATAAAAATTAATTGGGGTAGGAATTATGAGACCTGAAACTGAAGGAAAAATTATGGTTGCATTCGTTATTTCATTGATTGCTTTTAGTTGTGGATCTGGAGTGGGTATAGTTATTGGTTTATCACAAAATGATAGTTCATCCCCATTTTCATTAAATTTTACTGAAGACAAAGATCCAGATTTACCACCGATGACTCCAAACCAAGTGACCAGCGATAATACACAGTCTAAACCTTCCACTGGAGGAAACTACCAAGAAGTCTATGTGGAAAATCCCAGAAAACCAACAAATAACAACAATAATCAACAAAATCAAGAACCAACTGACAATGAAGGCAACGAAAATGACACGGGTTAAAAATAACCCAATTTTATTTATTTTTATTTAAAAATAGTTTGAATATTTAGGAAATAGTTTTAAACTACTTATATTAGTGATTTTTATGGAAATTATAGATGGAGGAATATGTGCTGTAGATGATGTCAAAGCCTACGGTGCATCAGATGGAAAATATGGTGCTGCAGTTATTTTATGCAGGGATAGTCATGCAGCTGCTGTTTTTACATCTAATAAAGTTGTAGCCGCACCTATAATTATTTCCAAGAAAAACATAGAGAATGGTAAACTATCAGCGATTGTAGCCAACAGTGGAAATGCCAACTGTTTTACTGGTGAAAAAGGTTTAGATGATGCTAAAAATATGATAAATCTTGTTGCCCAAAAAATCCATGTTAATCCTGATGATGTGGCAGTTGGGTCAACTGGTGTAATTGGCAGGAAAATGCCAATGCAAAAAATAAATAAACTAATCGAAAAATGTTTAGAAAATCTGGAAAATTCTAAGGAAGCATCAAAAAAAGCTGCGGAAGCTATAATGACTACTGACAAACACCCCAAACAGATTGCAGTTAAGACTTTACTAAAAAATGGTATTTCAGTGAAGATAGGGGGAATTGTTAAAGGTTCTGGAATGATAGAACCTAATATGGGTACAATGTTATGCTATCTCACCACCGATGTTAAAGCATCCCCTTCACAGCTCCAAGCAGCACTAAAAAAGGCCGTGGATGTTTCATTTAATATGCTTGTCATAGATGGTGATGAAAGTACCAATGATATGGTTGTATTGATGGCTAATGGGAAATCAGGTGAAATTGATCAAAATTTTCAAGATGCTCTAGAGTTTGTGTGTAAAGAATTAGCTAAGATGATGGCTAAAGATGGTGAAGGAGCTACTAAATATATGGAAGTTAGGGTGAAAGGTGCTTATACTGTTGAAGATGCCAGGAAAGCTGCTAAAGCCGTTGCTAAATCCTCACTGGTTAAAACTGCTCTATTTGGTGCTGACCCTAACTGGGGAAGAATAGTTGCTGCAGTAGGATATTCTGGGGCGGATATGGATGAAAAACTTATTAGCGTAGCTCTTGAATCTGAAGATAAGTTGATAGGTATAGTAGAAAAGGGTGAGGTTAAGGCATACCAAGGTTCTGATGAGCTTGAAAAAGCAGAAGATATAATGAAAAATAGGGAGATAAATATTATTATTGACTTGGGTATGGGAGTTCATACTGCTGTGGCCTATGGATGTGACTTAAGTTACGATTACATAAAAATAAATGCAGAATACACTACCTAATATTAATCAGGAGTTTAAAAAAAATGATAATAAATAGTTTTAATGCAATTATTTAATAGATTTAAATTAATTATGAATGGAGATAACCATGAAAACTGTTAACATTCTGATTGAGGCACTGCCTTATATCAAAAAGTTTCATAAAAAAAAGATTTTAATCAAGTACGGCGGCCATGCCATGATTGATGCTGCTGCTATGGAATCAACAGCTCGAGATACTGTTCTATTGAAGTATGTTGGTATGGAGCCAATAGTAGTACATGGAGGCGGTCCTGAAATATCCAGATCAATGAATAAGTTAGGAAAAGAACCAAAATTTATTGAAGGTTTGAGAATAACTGATCAGGAAACAATGGATATTGTGAAAATGGTTCTAGTAGGCAAGATTAACACTGAGATAGTATCCAAAATATGTTTACATGGTGGTAAAGGCATAGGTCTGTCTGGAAAGGACAGTCAACTTTTACTGGCTAAGAAAAAGGATCCACACATGATAATGGATAAGGTTACAGGTGAAGAGAAGTATGTTGATCTAGGATTGGTAGGAAAGATTGAATCTATTAATCCAGAAATTATTGATATGTTAACTGAAAATAACTACATACCCATAATATCCCCAATAGGTGTTGATATAAACGCAAATTCTCTCAATCTCAATGCAGATACAGTAGCCGGAGATATTGCATCTGAAGTGAATGCTGAAAAACTAATAATACTCACTGATGTTCCGGGAATATTAGAAGATCCTTCAGATCCAGAATCCCTAATTAAGGAAATTGGTATTGATGAGGTGAAAGAATTAATAGAAGCCGGTACTATAAAAGAAGGAATGCTACCAAAAACATTAACTTGTATGGATGCTATTGAAGGTGGTGTTAAATCGGCTCATATTATCGATGGAAGAATAAAACATTCCATCTTACTGGAAATATTTACCAAAAAAGGAATTGGAACAATGATAACCCTTTGATAATTAATAATATCTTTTTTATTATTCTAATCTACTCTTTATTTCACTTGCTATTTCCATGGTAGAATTAGAACCCCCTAAATCTGGAGTTAATATTTTACCCTCCCTTAGCAGATTAATAATCACATTTTCCAATCTGCGAGCTTCATAGTTCTCACCTAAATAATCAAGCATCATAACTACTGATAATAACATGGCTAATGGATTAGAAATGTTTCTTCCTGCAATATCTGGAGCAGATCCATGTACTGGCTCAAATAACGCATTGGATTCTCCAATATTGGCTGATGGCGCTAATCCTAATCCGCCTACCAGTCCTGATCCTTCATCAGATAATATATCACCAAAAAGATTCGTAGTAACAATAACATCAAAATCATGGGGCTTGGTAATCATCAACATCGCCGTGGCATCCACATATTTATCCTCTACTTCAATATCGGGATATTCTTTTGCTATATTATAGAAAGTTTCCTTAAAAATTCCATCTGTTTTTTTCAAGACGTTAGATTTATGAACTGCTGTTATCTTATTGCGATTGTTTTTCCTGGAATAATCAAATGCAAATTTAGATATTCTCTTGCAAGCCTTTCTAGTAATAACTCTAAGAGCAGTGGCACCTTCTTCATTATATTCTTCAACCCCTGAATATAAACCCTCACTATTCTCCCTTATAATAACCATATCCACGTTATTATAAAGTGAGTTTATACCCTCATAGGATTTAATAGGCCTTACATTGGCAAAAAGATCTAATTCTTTTCTCAAGGTTATTATAGCACTTTTTTGGCCCGGAACAGTGGTAACCGCTCCAAAAAGAGTTGCATCAGCATTTAGTGATAGTTCTATAGTCTCTTGAGGAATGGTGGTACCAGTATCTTGGAAGCATTTATATCCAGCTAAAGCTTTATGAAATTTAAAATCAATGTTTAATGAGTTTAAAACATCTAATGCCGCATTAGAAACTTCAATTCCAATTCCATCTCCTGGAATTACAGTAATATTATACATAACTATTTCAAACCTTGCTTTTAATGATATATTTACTATTACCTATTATAATTTAATTATTCTAATATCTTTGAAGTATTCTATATATGTATTAATGGATAAAATAATAATTACTGGATAAACTTCTAAGCTTATAAAAGAATTGCAGTCAAAACCAAAAAAATTTTGGTAGATATTATGTGGAAGGTAATCATATTAATTGGAATTTTAGACTCTTTTCGAGGAAAACACGGTTCTTTAAAAAATTATAAAAAAAGATTAGAAGAATATAGGGAGCACGAAGCTGATACTCTGATTGATATGGGAGTAATATATTTAGAGGATGAAAAAGTTCCAGAAGCCCTTGAAAGATTTAAGGATGCATTAAAGCTTTATCAAAAACTTCAATTTACTGAAGGAGAAGCATATACACAAAATTTAATAGGAGATACCTATTTAACAAGTAGAGACTTAGATAGAGCATTAAAACATTACCAGGAATCCTTTAAATTATACACTTCTATTAGATCACCATTGAAAAATGAATTATTAGAGAAAATCAGAGACACTGAAAAAGCAAAAAAAGTAATTGAAATTGTTGATAAATCATAACCCTTGTTGAAGATACAATGTTAAAGAATCTGTTTATAATAGGAATATTTGACTCCTTTAAGGATAAAAGTAGTGCCTTAAAAAATTATGAAAAGAGGTTGCACAAATATCAGGAAGATGAAGCCGACACCTTAATAGACATTGGAGTAATTTACCTTGAAGAAGAACAAATTGATGAAGCTCTTAAAAGTTTTAAAGAAGCATTAGATCTCTATAAAAAACTTAAATTTGTCGAAGGAGAAGCTTACACCGAAAATTTAATTGGAGATACTTACATAGCCAACCAGAATCTGACAGAGGCATTAAAACATTATGAAAAATCCCTAAAATTATATTCCGATATGGAATCACCATTATATAATGACCTCCAAGAAAAGATTGATATGGTTTTATCACTTCAAGAAGAAAACAAATCCCAAGAAATCTTAGAAGAAGTTTCAATTTCACCAAAAAATCAGGACTTTGAAAGGGAAGAAGATATGGAAGAAAGTTCCGGTGAAATATCTGGAATTGAGGAATTAGAATCTGCAGAGATAGATAATATCTTACCTAATAGTTCTAATATTTCAAAGTATGATTTAGATAGTAAAAAATTAGGCTCTAAGTTGGAAAGAGTAATTCAAATGCTTGAAAATGTGGATATGTACGAAACCTATTCTCATGAGAAAGACCCTATAAACTATCTTAAAGATGCTTATGTTAATTCTGAATTAATTGATGATAAAACCGGGAAAGCTACTATTGGGCTACTTATAGGAGATGTTCTGTTAAAGAAAGGTGAAGCAGATAAAGCACTTCAAACATTTAAAGAATCCTTTGAGATTTTTAATGAAAATAATGATGAAAAAGGAGAAGCTTTATCCTTACTTTTAATTGGAAGTGTTTCTTACTTATTAAATGATAAAAAAACTATGTATAATGTGTTTAAAAAGTCTTTAGAAATATTTAATAAATTAAACGATAAAAAAGGAGAATCAGTTGCAATAGATCTAATAAACACCCTTTATAAAGGCTAGTATCTTTTACATTTTCAAGTTAATTTAATAGAAAGAACTCCATTAAATTCTTACAGTTATAATTTTTCTAAGTTTTAATAGAAAATTCTTAAACCCAGTTATTAATGGAAATTATATGAATATACATGGAAATATCAGATAGTTAAGAGAAAATTAAATTTTTTTATAATTTTATAATAAATTTGAACAATGTTTAGTTTTTTTTTAAGTGATTTTTCCTTATACTCGAATGAGATGTATTAATTTTTAGAAAAGAATTTTATAATTTAAAAATGATAAAATTGCGTTATATTTAAGTCATATTAAAAACAATAGTATGATAACAAAATAAAATTATTTTTTAATCTATTAATTTTTTTGAGGGTGATATAATGGAGAAGAAAAAAAATGTAGATAGGCTTATTGAAACTTTGAAGGATGATGACGAACATGTTAGAGTTCAAGTTTCTGATCTTCTGATAGAAATAGGAGAACCAGCAGTGGATCCCCTTATTAATGCCTTGGATGATCCAAATAAAAATTTAAGGCGTGGAGCAGCCCATGTTCTGGGAAATATTGGTAACAGTAAAGCTATTGAGCCTTTAATTGAAGTTTTAAGTGATGAAAATAAATGGGTTAGGAGAGAAGCATCCGGAGCCTTGTCAAAAATGGGTGAAGACGCTGTAGAACCTTTAATAAATCTTTTAGATAATGAGGATTGGCGAGTTCGTGGAGGAGCTGCATGGGCCCTTGGAAATATAGGTGACAAGAATGCTGTAGAACCATTGATTAAAGCCCTTAAAGATGAAAGTGGATTTGTACGTGGAGGAGCTGCATGGGCCCTTGGGAATATAGGTGATGAACGTGCCAAAGATGCCTTAAAAGAAGCTTTGGATGATGAAAGTGGATATGTAAAAAAAGTTGCAGAAAGGTATCTTAAAAAGTTTTAGATTAAATTCTGAAAAATTAGAAAAATATAATTTAAATTATTATCTAAGGAAGACTTTAAAATAGTTTATTTTAAAAATATGGTTTAATGAAGTTTTCCTAAAATCTTTGAAAGCTATTTTATAATAAATTTAGTTAGAGCAGGTGTAACTTTGAAGGTAAGTATAATTGGAGCTTCAGGTAGGGTGGGTAGTGAAGCCGCCTTTTGTCTAGCAGAAGAAAATTCAGTGGATGAATTAACGCTTATTTCACGAAAAAATAGTATTGGAAAAGTTGAAGGACATTTAATGGATATAAACGATGCTTTAGCTGCTAAAGGAGTTGATGTGAAAATAGATTCATCATATGAATTACAAGCAATTGAAGACTCTGATATAGTTGTTCTAACTTCAGGCGTGCCCCGAACACCAGACATGGAAAGAATGGAACTAGCTGAGATAAATGCTAAAATAACCGCCCAATATTCTGAACAAATAGCTGAAATTAGTCCTGATTCTATAATACTAGTTGTTAGCAACCCTGTTGATGTAATGACCTATGTAGCACTGAAAGTATCTGGTTTTGAAAAAAATAGAGTAATAGGTCTTGGCAATCACTTGGATTCACTTAGGCTTAGAAATTTAATGGCAAAACACTTTAATGTTCATGTAAGTGAGATTCACACCAGAGTTATTGGGCAACATGGTCCACATATGGTTCCGTTAATAAGTTTAACCTCAATCGGAGGAATTCCTTTAGAAAGCTATTCCACATGGGATTATTTTACTGGTTATAAATCTCTGGATATTAAAGATACTATCCAGAAAGTTATCAATTCTGGAAGCGATATTATTAGAAAAAAGGGGGCAACAGAATATGGACCTGCCTTTGCAATATCTAATCTTGTTACAACAATTCTGAATGATGAAAAAAAGATACTAACAGTTTCAGCTTATCTTGAAGGAGAGATTGAGGGTATAACTGACATATGTCTAGGTGTTCCAGTTAAACTTGGAAGAAAAGGTATTGAAGGGATTATACCAATTAGTATGAGTGAGACTGAAAAAGAAGATTTTATGAATGCAGCTGAATTCGTTAAAACTTCCACGCAAGAATTATTAAATAATAAGACCTTTAATTTTTGATATTTTTTTTAATTTGATTATTTTTTATTTTTTTTAATAATAAAATATTATTATTACCTAATTTTTAGGATTCTATTATTATTTGATTATTTTATTTAATATTTGAGATTTTAGTAGATATCTGATCTTTTTTAAGCAATCAAGAGTATTTCTAAAAATTGTAAAAATTATAAATACCAAAAATTTATATAATTGTTCAATCATAGTTATCTTAAAGCTATATTTTTGAACATTGTATAATATTATTTTGATATAAAAAATTATTTTCAATAATCACTGAGTATCGGAAACAAATTTCCGGTAGATTTATATAATATAATCAAAATAAGTATCAACAACCAAACTTACTATTATAATCATAAAAGCAAGTGACTAATCGAAGGTATAGAAATGACAACTATAGGAATATTAAATCTTCAAGGAGACGTTTCTGAACATGTTGAAATGACAAAAATGGCTATAAAAAAGTTGAAAATAGACGCCAAAGTAATTAAAGTCAAAATAGCTCCTCAAATAACAAAATGTGATGGACTAATAATTTCCGGTGGAGAGAGTACAACCATTGGGAAATTAATGATTAAAAATGGTATTAGAGATGCTATCCTAAAAAGTGAAGTCCCTATATTTGGAACCTGCGCCGGCCTTGTTCTACTTGCAAGAAAAACCGATTATAAACAACCACTTCTAAAACTTATTGATATGGAAGTAGTAAGAAATGGTTTTGGAAGACAAAAAGAATCATTTGAAGAAGAAATTAAATTTTTAGACCATAAATTCCCCGGTGTTTTTATCAGGGCACCATATGTAAAAAATGTTGGAGAAAACGTCGATATTATAGCAAAAATTGATGAAAAAATTGTTGGAGTAAAAAAAGGAAAACATATTGCCACCGCTTTCCATCCCGAACTTACAGGCAATACAAAAATCCATGAATACTTCATAAAGGAGGTATTAAATTGTGTGGAATAGCAGGAGTCGTATTTAAAGATAAAAAACTTCACCCTGTAGGGGATGCTATGACCAAAATGCTCAAAGCCCTACAGCATAGAGGACCTGATTCAGCAGGTTTTGCTATTTATGGAGGTTTAGGATTAGCTGAAAATGAATATCTACTAAACATTGAAGTAAAAGAAAAAATTGGTCTACTAGAAAAAGTTAAAGAAACAGTTGAAATTACAAGTCCCATAAAAACTGAAGAAATCATACCTTCAGTTGAAAATTATAATATATACCGCTGCAAAATAGGTTTAGAATCTTTTTCCGATTTAAAACCATTAATAATAGATATTGATAAAATAGATGACGTAATTGTTTTAAATGGAAGTCACTCTTTTGAAATGATTAAAGATGTTGGGTTAGTGGAAGAAATAGCCCAAAGATATGATACCAGATCAAAAATGGGTACCCATGCCATAGGTCATACAAGATTTTCAACAGAAAGTATAGTTGATAGATACCACGCCCACCCCTTCCAGACCTATATAATACCAGATATTACTGTGGTTCATAACGGTCAAATAACCAATTACTGGAAGATAAGGGATCCACTGGAAAGAAAAGGACATATTTTTGAAACAAACAATGACACAGAATGCATTGTTCATTATGTGGCAGACAAACTATCCCAAGGTTACTCACTGGAGGAAACACTTATGCAATCTGTAAAGGATATGGACGGCCCATACTCATATGTTGTTGGGACACCAAATGGTATAGGGATAGCTAAAGATCAATTAGGATTAAGACCTGGTGTTATGGCTGAAAATGATGAGTTATTTGCTATAGCTTCTGAAGAAGTATCTTTAAGAGAGGTAATGGACACACACGATGTGGAACAAATCTCCCCAGGAGAAGTTAGAGTATACGAAATATAATAATACTTGAAAAAAGGTGATTTCATGCGGGAAATTGAGATAGATGCCAATAATAAGGAACCTAGGTATATTAATAAAAAAATAAAAGAAGCTGCCACCCAATATGATCGTATCATTATCAAAAACCCTAATGCCATGCACTATCTGGTAGCAGGACTAACCGAACCTGTGGAAGTAGTGATTGATGGTAGTGCTGGCTATTTTGTTGGAACCATGATCCATGAAGCTAAAATTCATATAAAAGGAAATGCAGGTTGGTTCCCTGCGGATAATATGACTGCTGGCGAAGTAATAATAGATGGTTCTGCAGGTGATGGAGTAGGACAGGGCATATATGGTGGTACAGTAACCGTCAAAAGAGATGTAGGATCCCGTACCGGTGAAATTATGAAAAATGGTACCATAATCATTGGTGGAAATTCTGGATTTATGACTGGACTTTTCATGATGGGAGGACGCATAATTGTCTTGGGAGATCTGGCAGAGGATGCTGGTGAATCAATAATTCGAGGCGCAATATACGTCCTTGGAAACATTAAAAGCTTGGGAAAAAATGCTAAAGTTGTAGGAATAGACCCTGAAGATGAAAAAGAACTCAAAGAACTTTTACCTAAATATGGATTCCAGATAAACCAACAAGAATACAATAAATTTAGAAAAATTATCCCATTAAGTAAACGCCCATTTTACGGTGAAGAATCGGAGGAAGGATGATGATAGAAGGAAATAAGATTAATAAAGACAAAATTGCAATGGTTGGAACACCTTGCCAGATTCTCGCTGCAGCCAAAATGGATAAATATCAAGACATTATAGGTGAATCCCCTATAAATATTTCCATTGGCCTTTTTTGTATGGAAAATTTTTCATATAATTATATGAAAGAACTTCTGAGCCATTATAACATCAACATGAAGGACATAAAGGAGTGTAGAATTGAAAAAGGGTATTTGTGGTTCTTTTTAACCCAAGATGATGTATTCAAAATACCTCTGGATGAAGCTAAAAAATGCATCCGAAAGAGTTGTCAAATATGTATGGATTTTACCTCAGAGTTATCAGACATATCCGTGGGTTCAGTAGGCTCTCCAGAAGGCTGGTCTACAATAATAATTAGAACAGATAAAGGTTTGAAATTAGTGGATGATGCAGAAAAAGATAATTACATTAAGACCAGACCAATCTCAGATAAAGGATTAATATTAATGGATAAACTGGCAATGGAAAAGAAGAAGGAGAATAAAGTTGAAATCAGTAGAAGAGAAAGAGTAGGAAGGCCTGTTATTTCCAGAAGATTCCTCCCTGAAGAAGATTTTGAAGCAGAAATCGCTGACTGTCAGTTTAAAGATTTGAAGAGTGATGTTATAGATATTGGTGCATGCGTACTCTGTGGTGCATGTTTCTTAGTTTGTCCTGAGAATATTATTAAAATTGAGGATCGTAAACCTGAAGTTAAAGGTGAATGTCCAGAAGGATGTAAAGCATGTTATGCAGCTTGTCCTAGAACATATGTATCTGAGGGGATTACAGATAAAGAAGAATCTGAAAGAAAACCATTTGGAGATTACATAAAAATAGTCTCAGCCAAAGCACCCATGATAAATGGACAAGATGGAGGTGTTGCCACTGCACTTCTAAGCTATGCACTTTCAAATAATATTGTGGATCAGGTGCTTGTGGTAGATAAAAGCTCAACAGAACCTTGGAAACCTGTGCCTAAACTAACCGACAATGTGGCGGAAGTACTAGAAGCATCAGGAACCAAGTATGCTGCATGTCCAACATTTAAATCACTGAAAATGGGAAAAGAAGTGAAATCAGGGGGTAAATAGATGCCATTTAAAATTGAAAGAAGCAGAGAACTATGTAAAAGAAACTTTGACCGACCTGGTTGTTGCTGGTATCTCTGTGATAATAGAAATGAAGAAATCTGTAAAAATTGTTACTCTTGTTATAACAACTGTCCACATGATGTCTATGAAATAATTGACGATGAACCTTATCCCATTAACCATGAAAAATGTGTGGGATGTAGAATATGTGAAGAAATGTGTCCGAACAGTGCAATCGAGGTTAACGCAGTTCCAGAGGATAGACGAAATGTATGGTCTTTTACTGATTTGGTAGAGATAAATAGAAAATCAACAGAAGGTTCATACAAAGTTAGAGGTTGTGGAGCTACACGTGTAATACCAACCTTTGATGATCTGGTTATAGTACCAGCCCAAGTATCACGTCCTCCTATTGATAAATACAGGGAACCATGTAATACCAAAGTTGTTCTGGGAAGTAGATATGCAGAAAATCCTCTTATCTTAGATACCCCTATAATGATTGCTGCAATGTCCTTTGGAGCTCTTAGTAAGGAAGCAAAAATTGCCTTGGCTATGGGTGCTACTTTATCTGGCACTGCCACCAACACTGGTGAAGGTGGAATGCTTCCAGAAGAGAGGAAATATGCATCAAAACTTATTGTACAATATGCTTCTGGAAGATTTGGTGTTTCAGCTGATTACTTAAACAATTCAGATGCAGTGGAAATAAAAATTGGTCAGGGAGCTAAATCAGGAATGGGGGGACACTTGCTAGGTGAAAAAGTTACAGCAGAAGTATCCAAGATAAGGATGATTCCAGAAGGAACTGATGCACTTAGTCCCGCTAGACACATGGACATAGTGGGTCCTGAAGATTTAAGTATGAAGATCTCACAGTTAAGGGAGATTACTAATTGGAAAGTTCCGATCATTGTAAAATTTACATCAGGAAGAGTGAGTGACGATGTGAAAATAGCAGCCAAAGCCGGTGCAGATATGATTGTGGTGGATGGTATGCAGGGCGGAACTGGAGCAGGCCCTGATGTTGTAACTGAACATTCTGGTGTGCCAACAATAGCTGCAATTGTAGAGGCAGATGAAGCTCTTAAACATATCAATCTGCGGGAAGAAGTAAGTCTGGTGGCAGGGGGAGGTATAAGAAACGGTGCTGATGTAGCTAAAGCCATTGCTCTTGGAGCTGATGCAGTTTATATTGCTACATCTGCTTTAGTTTCTATTGGTTGCAGAGTCTGCCAGATGTGTTATGCTGGAACTTGCCGTAAAGGTATTGCAACACAAAACCCTCAATTAAGAAGACGTTTAGATTATATTGAAGGTGGAAAAAGAGTTGCAAGATATATTGAAGCAATGACTGAAGAGATATGTATGTTAACCCAGCAGGCAGGTAATACTGATGTTTTCAAACTGGAAAAAGACGATTTAAGATCCCTTTCTGTTGAAGCATCGGTTCTAACTGGTGTTAAAATGGCTGGATTAGAATCACCAGTAAAATTTTAATGGAAATTATTTCCATTCTTTTATTTTTAAAATAATATCCCCCTTATTAAATCAAAACAAAAGTACTTATTTTATTTATCTATTTATAGAATAATAAAATTAATAGAAATTAGGAGTAATAAAAAATTTTAAATAATAACCTTAACTTGTATTTAACTGGAAAAAATCACTTCTAAGGGGAATAATATATGGAAAAATTGGATAATAACTCTATTAAACTATCAGCAATGATAATTGCTGCTATAACTTCTTTTATAACACCCTTTATGGGTTCTTCCATCAATATTGCACTTCCAGCCATTAGTATAGAATTTTCTACTGATGCAATACTGTTAAGCTGGGTGGCAACATCATATATACTGGCAGCAGCCATGTTCTCCGTGCCTTTTGGAAGGATTGCCGATATCTATGGAATGAAAAAAGTATTTACTTATGGTATTATAATTTTTACAATCTCCTCATTACTTTCAGCTATAGCCCCATCAGCATTAACCCTCATAATATTCAGGATAATGCAAGGAATTGGATCAGCAATGGTCTTTGTTACAGGGCTTGCAATCATCACCCATGTTTTTCCACCACAAGAAAGGGGTAAGGCCATAGGAATTAACATAGCATCAGTCTATATAGGCCTATCTTTAGGACCAGTATTAGGTGGTTTTATGACCCAATTTTTGGGTTGGAGAAGTATTTTCATTTTAATGATTCTTTTAGGTATGTTAGTCATTTTATTAACATACTGGAAGCTAAAAATGGAATGGACATCATGTAAAGGAGAAAAATTTGACTTCCCAGGCTCCATACTATACAGTTTTGCTCTATTACTAATAATATATGGATTTTCATTATTACCTGGAATCTATGGGATCATATTACTTATTTCAGGGATTATTGGAATATTAGGATTTGTAAAATGGGAATTGAAAGCTGAAAGTCCAGTTATGGATATGAAACTATTTTTTAAAAATACCACCTTTGCCTTTTCAAATTTAGCTGCATTAATTAATTACAGTGCAACATTTGCAGTTACCTTTCTACTAAGTTTATACTTACAATACTTGAAGGGATTCAGTCCCCAGTCTGCAGGGCTGATTTTAGTGTCACAACCTATAATGATGGCAATTATGGCTCCTTTAGCTGGAAGATTATCTGATAAATATAACCCTCGTGTGATTGCATCAGTTGGTATGTCCATAGTAACTGCTGGGCTTCTGGTATTTACATTTATCAATGACCAGACTAGCATAAATCTTATAATAGGCGGTTTGGTACTTTTAGGATTTGGATTTGGCTTGTTTTCATCTCCAAACACCAATGCTATTATGGGATCAGTTGAAAGGAGATATTTTGGTGTTGCATCAGCATCAGTTAGTACTATGAGATTAATTGGACAAGCCATGAGTATGGGAATTGTAATGCTAATATTTTCATTATTCATTGGAAATGTCCAAATTATACCACAAAATTACCCTGAACTGCTGGAAAGCATAAAATTAGCATTTATTATATTCACTACAATGTGCTTTGTAGGTATATTTGCTTCAATCAAAAAAAGATAGGCCATATATTTGTATTTGATTGATTTAAACAATTTAGATTTTAGATATAAATTATTTATAGATTTATTATATTCTAAAATATTAATATTTTGAATAATTATTAAAAATTTTATTAAATGAAACTATTAATTCAAGCACTATAGTCTAAATTCACAAAAATTTATGAATCTGCACTTTCGACATTTATTCGAATTCCTGGTGGGTTTAAAAGGTTCTTCACCTATTATTAACTTGTGCATATGATCTATCAAGTCTATAATAAACTTTTCAGCCCTGTTATCAAATTGATCTATCCAGTATATGTTATCTGTACCTCGTTCCCGGAGAGCAGCTTTTATAGTTCGATCATCATTAATCATGTCTTTAAATGCTAAACAATATCCATAAACCTGGTTAATGTTTGAATAGTAGGGAATTGTTGCTGGTTTATCATCTATAATTATAAATTCATCGGGAGTCATCCATATTTCATCAATTAATCCTCTGATACCATATTTCACAGATAGCACATAGAATTCTCTGGAAAAAATCTCTGTTTCTTTAGAGATTTCCATCATATCCTTAAAAGTTGCAGGTTCTGCATCTTCCTTGAATTTACTCTCTAAGGAGGCATGTTCTTGCTGACCCTTTATCATTTCCTTGGTAGGTGCTATATCTATTTTCTTGAAGTTTTCCAGAAATAGGGAGTATTCACAATATCCCTGTTTATTAAGCCAACTTATTGGAAAATTATTTCTATTCTCCACAATTTTAACTTCAGATATCAGGGGATGGTTTTTAAATTTTGAAATTTTTACCATTTTAGCTATTCCTTTAAAAAATTTTAAGAGATTAATAAGAAGATTAGTTTAAATAGAAGTCTTTCAGATGCAATTCTCAGAATTATTGTTAACAATAATCCAATTACTAATCCAATTAGAATTTCCCTCCAATCTATGGACCTCATTTTAACACCAGGTACTTGAAAAAGGTTTTATTAAGGTATAGATCTATAACAATAAAATAATCATTATTTTTCGTGATACTTAATCTTGGGTAACTACCATCTTATATCTTTTCATATCTGGTAGTGATATTTGTTATTATTGGAATATGAGTTATGAGGTTTTATTCGGGATTAATTTATTCAAAGAATTGTTTTTAACTGAAAATAGTTACATATCTGGATATAAGTCTGTAACTATCCTTTAATTATTTAAGGATTACCAGATAACTTTCAAAGTATAAGTCTGGTTTAGATAAAAAACCTAGGTACAATATCCTTCTTTTTCATATTTAATTACCCGAAAATAACTAAAACAATTTTCTGCAAAAATTTCTGCCATGATTTTATTAAAAATTATTATAATAGTATATATAGTAATAATACATAAAAATTTATTATCAGTTGCAATTCAACTGAGGAGGATAAAAATGGGAGAAAAAAGCACTAAAATATTGTTTCTTGAAACATTTGCAGGACTTATTACAGCCGCATTTGGTTTAATAGCAGCTCTAGCATGGAATGAAGCTATTAAAGCATTGATTCTTCAATTTTTCAAGGCGGGAAGTGCAATTACCGGACTGGTTATATATGCTGTAATTGTTACCATAATAGCTGTTTTAGCAACTTTAATCATTGCTAGATCACTGGCAAAGGTGGGTGCAGAAATACCTGAACAATAAAAACTAATTTTTTTATTTTTTTTTTATAAGAAACCAATAAAATTAGTTTAAATATCAATTAAACAATTAGGAAAATTATTAATCATGTTAAAGAGGGTTGAACCATCTATAATATTTTCCACTAGATATAATCTTTCTTCAAGATTTTTTTCTAATTTATCCCGACCACCATTTTCTTTAACTAAATTTTCAAAAGTATCATCGGAACTTAAATAATATGGCATTTCATTTTTAGTATCATGTACCGTTGAGGAAGTATTCGGATTTTTCATGGATGTTAAAAAAGTTGATGGAATCTTTGCAATTGAAAAAGGGAGATACACATGACTTATAGCAGCTTCATTACTTCCCGGCATTTTTGAAGCCATAAATTCAATTTTATTTAAATTGTATCCCTTTAGATTTCCATATAATATTAAAAAATTGATAAAACTTGGATTATTTTCAGTATAGTAATCTTTAGATACCAGGTATGGTTCTCCTATGCCTAAAGCTTCTAAACTAACCACAGCAACTGTTTTACCTACCATATCTTGATGGGTGAGTAGATAATACCTAGAACCTACAAGATAGGGTAGATAGTTAACTTGGTAGTAAATATCTGGACTTAATTCATGGCGTTCTGGTCTTAACAAGGGGAATGTGAATCCATCTTCTCCTGCACCAAATGCTATTAATTTAATTGTGTAATAAGGTTTTTTATCTTTGTATTTCTGTGCCAAACCAATTAGAATAGATAAAGGGACTGCAACATCATTAGCCCCCTGAGAATAATTTCCAGTATTATAATCTTTTACTGTATCCAGATCAGCGCATATAATGATTTCTTTATCCGAAACACCTTCAATAATTCCAATGACATTCTGAGAGGATTTAACTTGACCGGAAGTAATAATATAATATTTAAAATTTTGTATTTCAGTTTTCAGTCCATTTTCCCGGAAATGATAAGCCATGTATTCTGCTGTTATCTTTTCATTCATTGAACCTGCTGGTCGAGGACCAATATCTTTAGAGATATGTTCAACATATGGTAATAAGTCAGTGGCGGCCCATGAGCTGTATATTGATATAAAAAATGTGAAAATTAGTAGAATGATTAAAAAGGTTTTTTTATACATTTTAATCATTATTCATGAAAATTTCCTAATAATAGTTATTTTTCAGCAATTTCTACCTCGGTATTGGCAATTTTGTCCAAGTATCTTAGATGGTTGCTGGTTGAAAGAGATCCTGCAATTAGATCGAAAATTATTGGAAACCATAAAATTTTTGATAAATTACGAATTATTGCATTTCTATAAGTAATTTCTCCTTCAAGAGATATTACTCTTAAATTCATCACACTTTTTCCCAGTGTAGTTTCTCTATTTTTCTCCATATAACTAAAGTAGAACAATGTTAGTATGGCTAGAAGTATCAGCCAGGCATTAAAAATAAAGAATGTGCCAGATACAATAATTAAAGGATATAATAGAGCACTTAATATCCACATAACAGCAGTTATTATTAGTGCGTCAATAATAAATGCTAATGTTCTCTTAATAAAAATGCTTGCCATATTATCACATCTTAAATGCTATTTAACAAACTCTTGGTACAGGGTCTGCTATTGGTGCTTCTAATATTCTTTTTCCTCCAAGAGAAGTTTTCATGATCACATGATTATCATCAGTTACTTCTCCTATTATCTGGGCGTCTTTACCATTTTCAGTCTTTTTTATTGCATCTAATATTTGGTCTGCTTTTTCTGCTTCAACTCCCAGAACAACTTTACCCTCATTGGCAACTTCGTAGGGATCAATACCTAACATTTCAGAAACAGCATGCACTGGTTCTTTAATAGGTACTTTATCTTCATCAATTAACATTCCTAGTTTAGATTTTGAAGACATTTCATTTAAAGTGTTGGCCAGGCCTCCACGGGTAGGATCCTTCATGGCCTTTATACCTCCAATTTTCATTGCCTCCTCTACAATGTTCCATATAGGTCCTACATCTGATTTTAGATCAGTTTCAAAGCCGAAACCTTCACGATAAGACATTATGGCTATTCCATGATCTCCTATGCTGCCACTTAGAATTATTTTATCACCGATCTCCAGGCCTGAATCAGTTATTATATCTCCTTTCTTTGCTATACCTATACCTGTTGTGGATATAATTATTTTATCCAGTTTATCTTTTTCCATAACCTTAGTATCACCTGTTACTATGGAAACATCAGCTTCTTGACAGGTCTGATCCATTGATTTTATTATTTTCTCCAGATCTTCCATGGAAAAGCCTTCACTGATTATCATAGAATTGGTGAGTGCCAATGGTTTAGTCCCCATAACTGCAATGTCATTTACTGTTCCAGCAATTGAGATTCTTCCAATATCTCCACCCGGGAAAAATATAGGGTCAACTGTATGACCATCTGTTGTTATTACAATTTCATAATCATCTAAAGGGATTGTAGCTCCATCATCTAATTCTTCTAATCCTATTCCACCGTTAATACTTTTATTATTAATGTTTTGAAGAATAATGCTTGATATTAAACTTTGCATCATTTCTCCGCCTGCTCCGTGGGACATATCGATTTTCATAGATTCACCATTGTTTTATTGCATTTCTATTTTTTGGAATTCATTTTGTAATGTGGATATTATAATCAATTATTAGCTAATATAACTTAACCTTCATAATAATACTATGGATAGCTATATCTGTGAAATGATTTATATTCTTGTATAGATAAGATTATATATGCTGTTTATTAATATACAATTTGTATTTTAGCTGTATGCTTATTTAGATTTTGTTTCTAAAAACAGCTAAAACTTATAAATCTTATTAAGTTTAGAATCAGATTGATTGAAGGAACTAAAAATTACTTAAATTAGTTTCCATAACTGAAAATCTTAACTTAAAAGTGAAGAAACCTTTTTAAAGGTGAAAAGTACTAATATAAAATCTAATGTTAGAATACTTTTTGTATATAAAAAAATGATATATCCTACAAAAAGATTTTTTAATAAATATATGATTTTAAAACTAATAGACAACCTTATGAAAGGTTATTTATAGATTAAATAAAATAATGAGAAATTTATATTGATAGAGGTGAAATAATGGCAATTTGGCAAGGAAAATCATTAAAAAAACCTACTGGTGGAAGAAGAAAAATGATCCGAGGGAAAAGAAAAAGTGAACTTGGAAGAGAAGCTGCAGAAACCAAAATTGGTGAGAGAAGAAGTAAAAAGATAAGAACTAAAGGCGGTAACAGTAAGGTAAGACTTGCAAATGATAACAGAATAAATGTTGTTAACCCTGAAAACAATAAAATGGAAGTTGCTGAAGTATTAAATGTTATTGAAAATCCAGCAAATACCCAATTCGTACGTCGTAACATTATCAACAAGGGAGCTGTTGTAGAAACCAGTATTGGTAAAGTTAAGGTTACATCCAGACCTGGACAAGATGGCATTATTAATGGTGTATTGATTGTTGAATGAAATTAAAGAAAAAGCTGAAGAGTTTCTGAACTTTATTAACAATGATTTGCCTGAAGGGATGGAACTTGAATTTGAAGGTTTTTATAATAGAGGATTCTTTGTTACTAAAAAAAGATATGCCTTAATTGAAAATGATAATATTGTAGTAAAGGGTTTAGAACTTGTTAGGAGAGATTGGGCCCCTATTGCTAAGAAAACTCAAGAAAAAGTTTTATTTGCCATATTGAAGGATGGATCTCCTGAAAAAGCTATTGAAATAGTTAAAGCTGTGGTTCAGGACATAAAAAAAGGCAATGTAAAACTTGAAGATCTGGTAATTCACACCCAACTTACCAAAAACCCAGATGAATACGTCCAAAAGGCACCCCATGTTTTAGCAGCACAAAAGGCTATTAAAAGGGGAAGAAAAATAGAAAGAGGATCAATTATCAGATATGTGGTGGTCAAAGGTAAAGAAGCTATAAGTAAACGTGCTGAACCAATCGAAGATGTTGACATAGCTAATTATGATCCATCATACTATATTGACAATCAGTTACTTCCGGCTGTTTCTAGAATTCTAGATGCTCTTGGCTATTCAAATGATGAAATTGCTCATGGAGAAAAACAGAGCAGTTTAGATGCTTTTTTTTAAATTAGGGGTTAATATAACATCTGTTTTTTTATAATTTTAAATTTTATTTCTTTTTTATTATTAAATTTTTTATTATTTGTTTAGTATATTGCCATATTATTTGTTCAGTTAGACCAATAATTAAATAGTAATATTGCAATAATCTTATTAGCCAGATAATTTTATCAAAAAATAATAATTATAATTATGTCATTAAAATTGAGGTGGGATAGTGTTTAAGGGTGTATTATTTGATATTGATGATACTTTATATGATACTTCTGGATTTGCTAAATTAGCCCGTAAAGCAGCATTAAATGTTATGATTGATGGAGGTTTGCCCTTAGAATCAGAGGATGCTTACATTAAATTAAGAAAGATCATCAAAGAAAAGGGTTCCAATTATGATAAACATTTTAATGTGCTGACCCGTGAAGTTTTTGGAGAAGAAAAACCTCTTCTAATAGCCCTTGGAATGATAACCTATCATAATGTTAAATTTGCACTTTTAAGACCATTTCCAGAAACCACATCAACACTTCTTCATTTGAATAAAAGAGGTTATCATTTAGGAGTGGTATCTAATGGAATAACCATTAAACAATGGGAAAAATTAATTAGATTAGGTTTATATCATTTTTTTGATGAGGTTATCACTTCAGAGGCTGCTGGTGTTGAAAAACCAGACCCTAAAATATTTGAATTGGCATTAAATCAGATGGGTTGTAAGTCCAGTAAATCAATTATGGTGGGTAATAAATTCAGTGAAGATATTATGGGTGCAATTAATGCAGGTATGTCGGCTATTCTGGTGAATTCGAAACTGACCGAATCTGAAAAAGATTTCATCAATAAAGAAAAAATAGAATTAGAAGTTTTAGAAAATATTGGTGAACTGAAGGATATACTATAAATAATAATTATAAAGTGATTAAGGGGATAAAATGGATGAATATTATCATAATAATCAAATGAAGAACCTTTTAGATCGTTTAAAGCAACCAAAAACCTTAGAAGAATTAAGGCTTTCAGAGGTATTTGTTTCAGACTTAATTTTAAAAATAATCTCTAGTTATGGTACCATTAAAACCAGCCGGATAAATGAAATAACCAGTATTCACTGGGATATATTAGAAGATTTGATTAGGAAATTAGAAGATGATGGTTTTTGTTCACCAGTTAGTGGAGGATTTCTATTTTCCAGTGTTGAATATACCATTACCCAAAAGGGCCGGGAAAAGGCTAAAAGGATAATGGAAGAAAATCCTTATATTGGAACTGCTCCCGTATCCTATGAGAATTATCTAGAAATAATGGATGAACAGATGAAGGATCGTTACCCTATCGAAATACCTGAAGAGATCCAATTAGAAGCTTTCAAGGATGTTATAGGCGTTGATTATGCAAAAGAGTCATTAATTGAATCCTGCACTATTGGAAAGGGCATATTTGCGTACGGTGCACCAGGTACGGGTAAAACATTCATTATTAGCAAAATGTCAGATTTACTGCCACCACTTATTATTCCTAAATATATTGAATTTGGAGGTAGAGTAATACACCTTTTTGACCAGGACTTTCATAAAACATGTGATGAACAACCTCAGGATACCAGATGGATAAAAATATACGCTCCATTCGTATTTACCGGTGCAGAACTTAGTTTAAAGGAATTGGAAACTGTGTATAATCCGAATAAGGGAGCTTATGAAACATCACCCCTAATCAAAGCAAATGGTGGTATTTTATTATTAGATGATCTTGGTAGACAACGAGACGATCATGAATTAATTTTAAACCGTCTTATCATACCTATGGAAAATAAGAAAGATGTTGTATATGTTAGAGGAGTTCCAATAACTGTTCACAGTAACTTTATTCCAGCATTTTCCACCAACCTTGATATTAGTATCATGGATGAGGCTCATCTGCGTAGAGCACCCTTACATATATTCCTTAAAGATCCTTCGGTTAGTGAAGTAGCCAGAGTCTTTAAAAGGAATCTTGATGATTTAGGGGAAAATTATGATGATGAGGTAGTAAAAAGGTTTATGAAAGTCTACACTCCTGCTAATCAGGGTGGAGAAGGACTGCAGCCAAGTTTTGCTCATGCAAGAGACGTGGCTCAAATAGCACAAGCCGCTCGTATTACCAAAAAAATGGATATGATAACCCCTGAAATTTTAGAGGAAGCTTTAAATAAACACGTTCTGATTGCCCTGCAGAGAATGAATATAGATGTGGCCCAAATAGCCAATAAAATAAGAACATTCCGTATTAAATCAAATATGCTCGACAGAGCATCTGAATGTTTAAATCATTTAGGATCATTGCGCATATCTGTTGAATCAGATGCTTTAGTAGTGGATCTAGAAGAAAATATCACTCCTGCTTATTTAGTCGAATATCTTGCAAGTAAGGGTGTTGCAGTTGATAAGGTAGAATTGATTGCAGAAACAGAAAAAGAACTTAGAAGAACTATTATAGAAGGACATTATTAAAAAGGTGGGAAAAAATCTTTTTAAGGCTATTAAAATTCCTTTCTCACATTTCATTTTAAATGTAGATTATATTTTGATTTCAATTGCAATTGGACAATGGTCTGATCCCATGACATCTGAAAGAATATAGGAATCTTTTATATTATTTTTAAATTCTTGGTTAACAAAAAAATAATCCAATCTCCAGCCCACATTTCTCTCCCGTGCACGGGTTCGGTAACTCCACCAAGTATACTGTCCAGGATCCTGATTGAACATTCTAAAGGTATCCACATAACCATTTTTTAGAAACTTATCTATCCAATCCCTTTCAACTGGTAAAAATCCGGAAATATTACTATTTTCTTTGGGACGGGCCAGATCTATTTCTTTATGAGCAGTATTAAGATCTCCACATATAATCAGATTTCTGCCTTGATCTCTAAGATCATTTACATAATCTAAGAAAGCATCATAGAAATCAAGTTTATATTTAAGTCTATCATCAGACATTTTACCATTGGGGAAATAGATGTTTAATAGGATGAAATCATCATAATCTGCAATTTGCACCCGACCTTCAATGTCAAATTTTTCAATACCAAAACCAGCTTTAATGTTCAAGGGTTTTATTTTAGAATAAATAGCCACTCCACTGTATCCTTTACGTTCAGCAGAATTAAAATAAGAGTGGTATCCGTCTACACTTCTTAATTTCCGAGGTAGTTGATCTTCAGTTGCTTTAATCTCTTGTAGACATAATATATCAGGTTTATAATCTAAAAACCATTCAAGAAATCCTTTGCGATGTACAGCCCTTAATCCATTAACATTCCATGATACAATAGTCTCAGTTTCCATTTAAATCACTTCTTTATTTTTAGAAATAAGGAATAATTATTAAACTTTATAGAGATACTATTTGAAATCATTGATTATTAATATCAGTATTCTATGACATGTTGGTTATGGAATTATAATAATTAATCATTTAAAAACTAGAAGATTAATTGTCTTCTTGTTCAAATCTTTTAAAGGCATCAATAAAATCAGCGGCTTCTGGATTTCTTCTGATAAATTCAACAAATTTTTCCATTTTTTTAATTGTAGTCTGATTAAGAATATGTTCCATCGAACAAGCATCTTCCTCTGCAATTTTTTTTTCAATTCCTAAAATATAAAGGAATTCTTTTAATATGTCGTGCTTATGTACTATTTCCCTTGCAAGAACCATACCATTATCAGTTAGATTTATATCACCATAACGCTGGTACTTTACTAATCCATTATCTGAAAGTTTCTGAATAGCTTGAACAACACTGGGTGGTTTGACATCAAGTTGCTTTGCAATATCTTTAACTTTGATGGAACCTTTAGTATTTTTTAAAATATACATTACTTCAAGGTAATCTTCAGTACTTTCAGTAAGCTTGACTGATTTTTTAAACATTAAATCATCTTCTTAAATCATAATAATATGTTTTCTGTATTATAGGTCTAATTAATTACTTTTACTCATTATTTAATTTGTTATTCTGTAAATGATTTTTATTTTTAAATTTTACTTTAAAGGATTTATTCATACACATTCCACATTCTTCGCAGTTATGTTTAAATATAAGCCCTATAATTCTTCTTAAATTCATGATAAAACTCCTAATACTATATTTAGAATTGTTCCTACAGTAATAGCTAAAATAATCATTAATGAAACAATTTTTAATAGATCTTTCACCCCTAATTCTTTTAACAAAACCACAAAAGTTGCAATGCAAGGAAAACTTACTGCAAGTACTGTGGATGCTACCACTAATTGATTAGCTGTAAGATTTAGTGGTGCTAACATTGCTGTAGCTATATCTTTTCTTAAAAATCCTAGTAAAAGGGCTCCAACAGCATCTTTTGGAAGTCCTAGTAAAGTAGATATTATCGGGGCTAAGAAATTGGTTAAGGCATCCATAAATCCTATTATGTATAATATGTTGATAAGTAAAATTCCTACTGAAACAAATGGTATTGCTTCGATTAAAAATCCTTTAACTCTTATCCAAGTTTTTTTAAGAAGTGTTTTAAAATGGGGTATTCTATAAGGAGGAATTTCAAGGAAAATTTCCGGACTCTCACCTTTTAAAAGTTTGTTTAAAATGAAACCCAAACTAACAAACAATAGGAATAAGGTCCCATATACTATTGCGATATATTGAATACCATATCTGCCCAATAAACCAATTATTACTGCTGTTTGTGCCATACAAGGTACTGAAAGTGCGATTATTGCAGCGGCAATAAATTTTTCCCGTTTACCCTCTAATATTCGGGTTGATAATACTGCCGGAACATTGCAACCAAAACCTAGAATAACCGGTATGATGGAATATCCGTGAAGTCCTAGTTTATGCATTATACTATCAATTAAAACTGCTAATCTAGGTAAATAGCCAAAATCTTCTAATAATCCTAACATAAAATAAAATGTTAGAATAAAGGGTAGTACTACTGCAAATATGACGTATACACCAGTAGTTAAAAGACCAAAGGACTCTGTGTATTCATAACCAGTTCCAATTAATATTTCATTTATGAACCCATCTGGAAATATGGAACCAACCACATTGGTTATAAAAGGACCATAATAATCAAAGTAAATTGGATCTAAGATGTAGTCAATTAATAATTCTCCTAAACCAACTACAACTTGTAATGTTACAAAAATTACAAATATAGCTATTAAAAAACCTGAAATAGGATTAACAGATGCATCTTCAAGTCTTTCAAGGATTGACGGATGTCTATGCTCAATTTTTTGTAAATTAGTTAATATTGTTCCTATGAAGGCCCATCTTTCATTATCTTGCATCTTTTTGAAACTAGGTTTAAATTTATTTTTATTATCCAAAAAATGGGTAATTGAATCAACTACTTGGATAATTCCTTCTCCAGTTACAGCAACAGAAGGTATAACAACTGTTTTTAAAGCATCTTCAAGTTTTTCAATATTTATATGTATTCCCCTTCTCTTAGCCACGTCCCACATATTCATAACTATTATAGTAGGGATACCTTGTTCTAATATTTGTAAGGTAAGATATAAGTTTCTCTCCAGGTTAGTGGCATCAATAACATTAATAATGAGATCAGGATTTTCATTTAGAAACATGTCCCGTGCTACTTCTTCTGCTCTACAAGAAGGGGTTAGTGAGTAGGTTCCAGGTACGTCAATTATTTCCAGCGTATTTTTACCAATTTTTAAAGACCCTTTGGTATAACCTACAGTAGTACCAGGGTAATTAGAGGCCATTACATTTACACCAGTTAATCTGGAAAATACTACACTTTTTCCAACATTAGGATTACCCATTAGAAGAATTTTCATCAACATCCTCCACTGATATCTTAGCAGCCATTCCTCTTCCTACTGCTACTTTACAACCATCAATATTAAGTACTAATGGCCCTCTGAAAGGTCCTGAAGCTACGACTTGAATCTCTTTACCTTCTCTTATATTTAAAGATTCAAAACGATTTTTAATGCCAAATCCGCCGCTTATTTGTTTGATAATTACTTTTTTTCCTGGTTTTACATCGGTTAATTTTTGCATATTTTTACCTTCTAATATATAGAGTGAATATAACAGAACAATTAAACTGAATAATCAAAGATTTTAATGTTAGTCATAACTAACATTTCTTAATATTTAAAGTTTACTACTATGTTGATGATAAATTTATAAAGATCCTAAAAAGTAAAGATAATCCTATTGAAAAATTAAAAAAAATTATTTTATTCGTGGAAAAACCAATCCCGTACCGATAAGTGCGATCGCAACTACCATATAATCCAATAATACTCCAGTTTCCTGCATAGGAACCGTATTTGCAATAGCCTTAACTTTATTGGTTCTGCGGTCGGAACCTTGGGTTACTACTTCTAAATGAGCTGATGTTTGATTAACTACCACATTATCTACGCTTACTTTGGATTGAACTTCTTCAAGGCCTGTAGCTAAAGGAATTCCTATCCAGTTGAATGCCACCAACTGACCTGAACTCATTGTACCGATATTCCACTTAATTTTATTTAAATTAAAAGAGACTGAAGGGTCATTTTCCTTCCATGTTCGTCCACCATCCCAAGTAACATAATAACGCCAATCATCATATAATAGAGGTGACTTTACATCCATATCTAAAACTACATTTTCCTTACTATTAATGTCACCATTGTAGACTTCTACATAGAACTGTACAGTATCTCCAACTTTAGCATCATTGATTTTTTTACCGTCACTATCTGTGTAATAACTATCGATTTCAGTTTCTGCTGCAACGCCTCCAGTTAAAATAAAAGATACTAATAAAACCAATGCCACCTTAAAATATAATTTCATATTATCAAACCTCCATATACAAACTAACTGGAGATAATTACTTATTCAAGTTTTTAAAAAATTTTAACAAATAATAATATTTAAGTCATTAAATTTAAATTTATTTAACTAATAACATAAAAATAATAATATAGTCAATTGCATATTGTTCTTTAAATCTTTCTGATAAATTTTAAATATCTTACAGAGAAGAAGAATAACTAAATGGTGGCTTAAATGATTTTATTTATAGCTGGATTATTCTTTATCATAACGGGATGGATAATTCAATTTTACAAAACGGTATTAGCTAATGATAAAAATATAAATTCATACTTTCTTTTATTCTATTTGATAGGAGTATCTCTCTTGATAATAGGCAATTACCTAATTAATGACCTGATCAATTGCCTCTTGAATCTTATAAGCGCAGTATTACCTTTATTGATATTAATATATCATATTAAAAATTAGTTTGTAAAAAAAATGTATAAAATTATCCGATTAAATCAAAGTGAAAATCTGTTGAAAAAAACAGCCCAAGAATTAATGTACCATGTATTATGGGCACCTCACGGAATGTCAAAAGTAAATACCAGAGAAATATTGGAAAAAGATCAAATAAATAATAACTACTATGTTGCCATAACCAATAATCCTGTTGATATTATTGGCTGCATAGTAACCCGTGAAGAGGGATATAAATTAGAAATTAAACATTTAGCAGTTAAAGAACAATTTCAGAGAAAGGGGATAGGTAAATCATTGGTTAACCATGTTTTAAAGGAATCACCAAGTAAAAATGTGAAAGTTATTGCTAGAAATACTTCAATCATTTTCTGGGAAAAATTAGGTTTTAATCCTTGTGGTAAGTGGATTAAACATCCATTATTCACAAAACATGGTATTGTTTTTAGAAAATATTGTTATAATTATAATATTTAAATTAAATAAAAAAAAAGGAATGTAAAGCTATTATCATCTGAAATTAGTCATCCAATAGCAGTTACATTTCTTAATCGCTATTTTGGAGGCAGTAGCGATTATTTTTGTTTTTACATTGCTGTAATGTAAATGTTATATTGGAACTACTTTTTTTCCATAGGTCTCATTTAGTACTTCTGCCAATCCAACATATATAGCACTGGCACCAGTAAATATTCCCTCATAACCAGCTATGATGGTTATTGTGGTGTTACCCGTGATGTCTCCTAATGCTAATAGGAAGAACAACACAGTCAATGAAAGGAATATTACTTGCAGTCCACGGGTCAATTTAAGGGTACCTATAAACATTACCATGGTAAATAAGCCCCACATGAAGAGATAGGCAGCCATTGATGTTGGATCTGATACTTCGGCAAGGCCAAGCTTTGGCAGAATAATTAATAATACCAAAGTCCACCAGAACAATCCATAGGAACCAAACGCAACTGTTGCAAATGTATTACCTTTTTTATATTCCATTGCACTGGC
Source organism: Methanobacteriaceae archaeon (assembly GCA_030016715.1). Lineage (GTDB taxonomy): Archaea > Methanobacteriota > Methanobacteria > Methanobacteriales > Methanobacteriaceae > UBA117. The sequence goes on from JASEJD010000001.1 coordinate 31,865, forward strand.
TATAATTTGGGCTATTCCCCCGTAGGCTATTCCCATTGCTAATATCATACTGTTTAAATCAAAAAATCCTGCATTATGGAGATTTAGAAGGACTGTTGTAAGTCCGAATCCTAAAAGTCCTAGTGGTGCTGGATTTGCTGTTGTATCTTTTATTTCCAGGTTGGACATTATGTCTTGAACCATTTTAATTCCCCTTTTTTTCTAGTTTTAATTCACAAATTCATTTTCTAGAGTATTATTATTCTTCTAGAGTTGATGTATCTCCTAAATCTTTTCCTTCTTCTTTTGCTCTTAAAATCCTCCTCATAATTTTACCGCTCCGGGTTTTTGGAAGTTTTTCAACTTGTTCCATTTCACCGAGAACTGCTACTGGACCCAATTCATATCGAACATGGCGGGATAATTCTTCAATTAAATTGGTGTCTAATTTTTTACCTTCCTTTAATATAAGGAAAGCCTTAATAACTTCTCCTTTAATAGGATCGGATTTTCCTATTACTGCAGCTTCTGCCACAGCAGGATGACTTACAAAGGCGGATTCAACTTCAGAAGTACCGACTCTATGACCCGCAATTTTCAATACATCATCAGAACGGCCCTGAATCCAGAAGTATCCGTCTTCATCTTTTCGAGCCATGTCCCCGGCACTATAAACACCACCTGGAACATCAGTCCAGTAAACATCCATATATCTTTGTTCATCTTTGTAAAGAGTTCTGAACATGGCGGGCCACGGCGTTTTTATAACCAGCAAACCCCCCTTACCCATGGGTACTGGTTTTCCATCTACATCCACCACATCTGCATCAATTCCAGGCAATGGTTTAGTAGCAGAACCTGGTTTTAAAGGTGCAGATGGTAAAGGTGAAATAAGATGCATCCCAGTTTCAGTCTGCCACCATGTATCCATGATTGGTGTTTTTTCTTTACCAATATTTTTATAATACCACACCCATGCTTCTGGATTTATTGGCTCTCCTACAGTTCCTAATATTTTTAACGAGGATAAATCATATATATTTGGATAGCGATTACCAAAACGCATTAAATGACGTATAGCTGTAGGGGCAGTGTAAAACTTGGTAACCCCATATCTTTCCACTATGTTCCACCACACTCCAGGATCAGGATAATCTGGTGCTCCTTCATATACCACAGTAGTAGTTCCTAAGAGAAGAGGCCCATAAAGGACATAACTGTGACCAGTAATCCATCCTATATCTCCAGTACACCACCATAAATCATCATCTTGAATATCGAAAACATTTCTTAATGTGGTTGCAACACCCACCATGTACCCGGCGGTTGTGTGTAAAACTCCTTTAGGTTTACCAGTACTTCCCGAAGTATATAATATAAATAATGGATCTTCTGCATCCATATGTTCAGGCTCACATTCCACAGGCTCTCCTTCTATTAATCGGTCATAGAATATTTCTCGTCCACTTAATTCAGATATTTCTATCTTACTCCCAGTATGGTTTACAACTACTATAGTTTCTACTGTAGGACATCTTAATACGGCCTCATCTGAAATTTTCTTTAAATCTATGATTTTTCCCCTTCGGTAGGTTCCATCAGCAGTTAATATTACTTTTGCTTCCGCATCATTTACCCTATCTACAAAGGCCCCAACACTTAACCCTGAATATACTACACTGTGTATTGCACCTATTTTTGTGCAGGCTAATAACGTAATAATTAGTTCAGGACACATGGGAAGATATGTAGATACTTTATCTCCTTTTTTAACCCCTAAATTTTTGAATGCATTGGCTAATTTATTGACTTCCCTGTATAATTCATAATATGTGATTTTTTTCTCATGTCCTCTTTCATTAACGTATAGAATAGCTACTTGATTTCTTTTTTCTGTATGAATCCATCGGTCCACTGCATTGTAGGCCAGGTTAATTTTTCCATTAACAAACCATTTATAAAATGGCTTATTACTATCATCAAGCACTTTATCATATTTTTTGAACCATTCAAACTGTTCTGCTTTTTCAGCCCAATATTTTTCTATATCTTTCCCTTTTTCAATCTCAGCTTCCCAATCTTTTATATGCGCTCTCTCAATTATTTCTTTACTTGGCTTGAAAATTCTTCTTTCATCAAGAAGAACTGTTGTGTCTTGAGTCATTTTTTCCCCGCCATTACCTTTTTTCATATATTGTGGTTATAAGTAAGATTTTCTTAGTATATATATTTTTCTATTATTAATCATTATAAATAATTATTAATCATTATAAATTTTAGTTGTAGAAGAATTATTAATAAAAATCTAGGCCAATAAAAATAGAAGTTAAGAAAATCTAAAAAGGAAATTCTAAAAAGAAACGTTAAAAAAATATTAGTTTGTGTTAATTACTGTAGATCTTTCATGAATATATTTTAAAAAAAATAGAAGATTAAAGGTTAAAATCCTTTAATCAGTTAAGTTATTACATCATAGGAGGCATTCCACCCATACCTTCCATACCTTCCATGTCCGGTTCGCTTCCAGTGCCTGTGGCTGCAATTACATCATCAATTCTGAGTATCATTTCAGCAGCTTCTGCAGCAGATTGGATTGCTTGTTTTTTCACCCTGTGTGGTTCCACAACACCAGCTATCTTCATATCAGTAACTTCTCCTTTGAATACATCTAATCCCATAGAGTAGGATTTTTCCTGTGCAGCCCTCATATCAACCAGTGAATCGATACTATCCAAACCAGCATTTTCAGCTAATGTTTTTGGAACTATTTCTAATGCTTCAGCAAAAGCTGCAACAGCAAGCTGCTCTCTTCCACTTATAGTAGATGCGTAATCTTTCAATTCTTTTGAAATAGCAATTTCAGGAGCTCCTCCACCAATTACAACCTTTTTATCTTCCATGGTAGCGGCTACCACACCTATGGCATCTTCAATAGCTCTTTCCAATTCTTCAGCAACATGTCGGGTACTTCCCCGGAGAATTATGGAAACAGCCTTAGGTTCGGCACATTCTTCTACAAAGATCATTACTTCATCGAATATTTTCTTTTCATATACTAATCCTGCGGAACCTAATGAATCTGAATCTAAATCATCAATGTTAGTAACCAATCTTGCACCGGTAGCTTTTTCTAAACGGTTCATATCAGATTTTTTAACTCTTTTAACTGCTAGAATACCTTCTCTTGCCAAGTAATGTTGTGCTAGGTCATCTATACCTTTCTGGCAGAATAGAATGTTGGCTCCAGAGTCCACTACTTTAGCCACCATATCTTTAATCATTTGTTCTTCATTTTCAATGAATGCCTGCATTTGTGATGGGTCTGTTAATTTGATTTTGGCATCAGTTTCTAAATCTTTTACTTCAATAGGGTATTTTAGTAAAGCTATCTTAGCGTCTTGTACTTTTTTTGGCATGGAAGGATCTGCTCGGCTTTTGTCAATAACAACACCGTTAACAATCTGTGAATCGCTGACTGCGGCTCCTTGAATTCTTTGAATATTAATATTATCCTTATCAACTTCACCGTTTTCCTCGACTTGCATCACTGCATCAACAACTAGTTCTGCTAATGGTTTTTTGGCTTTTTCGCTTCCTTTTCCAGTCATGGCGGTCATAGCCACGTTCATTAATGTTTCTCTATCATCAGCGTCAATAGTTATTTTGTCTAAAATTTCCATTGCCTTTGCAGCTGCCTGCCTGTAACCCATTGCAATCACAGTAGCATGGATATCCATTTCAAGCAAATCTTCTGCTTTTTTTAGTAGTTCTCCAGCGATTATTACTGCTGTTGTGGTTCCATCTCCCACTTCATCTTCCTGGGTTTTGGCCACTTCCACCAGCATTTTGGCTGCTGGATGTTCAATGTCCATTTCCCGGAGGATTGTTACTCCATCATTGGTTACCACAATATCTCCTAATGAATCAACTAACATTTTGTCCATTCCTTTTGGACCTAAAGTTGTTCTTATTGTTTCTGCAAGGACTTTTCCTGCGAATATGTTCATTCTTTGAGCATCTCTACCTAAAAATCTGTTAGTACCTTCTGGTAATATTAAAACTGGTTGGCCTGGGCCACCTAATTGTGCCATTATTATCACCTCTTTCTTTGTAATTTATCGATGGGTTAGAGGTTCTATAAATAGTTTTCGGATATGTTATTTGATCATTATTCCTTTAAAATTAGTTTAAAATATATTATTGAAACCATATTAATAAATAAGGTTATAATAAGACTTATATAATCAATACGAAATTTAAAAAAATTTATAATCAATTTAAGCATTAATTATATTCAGATTAATATTTTTTTTAAGCCTTAATAAAAAAATAAGATTAGTAACACCTTAACTTTGTGGCATTACCCGGGGTATGAAAGTTTCACAGAAGTTGGGATATTTTCGATTTAATTCAGATTCCAATTTTTCAATGATTTCATCTTCTAATTCTGGATCTTTTTTAGTTGAAATAGCAAAACAATCATCCCCTATAGTCGCATTAAATACTTCTTCACCTAATTCTATCTCCATGTTAACCTTTTTACCTGATTCCATATCCCCTAAAATATCATTAAGTATAGGATCCGATAACTTTAGTGCTTTTCCTTCCTCGGGAGTGTAAACATTTTTTTCAGTGGTAATCTTTTTAACTAAAAATGGGGCACAACCCTCTGCCCGAGCACCTTTACGGTTTGTCCAAAAAAGACTCAAAATTAATTTTTGTTTAGAATCCATATCATTTTTTACTTTTAAATATTTCATTCAATTCACCCCATAATAATTCCAAATTTACTAACAAATATAATATGTAGTTCTATTTGTAAATAGATTTACAATATATAATTCTATAAATTCAAATAATAAAAAAGGATCTTTAAGAAAGTTTAAAAATAATAGAATAATAAACTGAAAAGTTTACCAATTCCAGATATATTTATCAATTAAATTTTTTTAATTTCAGCAGCTAGCTTTTTACCTAACATGTAGCACTGTTCCAGTTCATCTTCTGTGGGTATATAATTGACTTCATATTTATCAAAGATATTGAAGCCACATTTTTCTAGATCTTCTGCAAGTTTCCTGGTTGCTCCACCACCCCATCCCTTTGAACCAAAAGTAATGGCTAATTTCTTCGAACCAGTCCGGTTGAATGTTAAACCATTTAAATAATATATTATATCACCAGCACTAGGGTAAGGGCCATTGAATATGGTGGGACTGCCAAATAATATCGCTTTACTATCTAAAATTTCTTTTATTATTTCACTTCTTTCATCTGTATGTAAAAAGAACATGGATACATCAACATTCTCAGCCATTATTCCTTCAGCAAATGCATGTGCCATTTTTTGTGTAGACTGATGCATTGTATCGTATATGATTGTAACCTTGTCTTTGCATTGACCTGAAGACCATCTAGTATAAGCTTCAATGATTTTCATTGGTTCAGTCCAAATTTGGCCATGTGAAGGGGCAATTATCTTGATTTTCTCCAGTAAACCTAAACTTTTAACCTCTTCAAATTTCTTTAATACCAATGGCGAAAATGGTGTGACCAGATTAGCAAAAAACTTTTGTGCTGCATCCATTAAAACATTTTCACTAATTTCTGTATCTAAACGCTGCATGAAACATAAATGCTGTCCAAATGCATCATTAGAAAATAGTATTCCATCCTCCAGCAGCAGAGTAAACATACTATCAGGCCAGTGAAGCATTGGAGCTTCTAAAAATGCCAGCTGCTTTCCACCAATATCCAGAGAATCACCAGTTTTTACCACATTAAATTCAACTTTATCCAAAGAAGGGTAATGATTAGTTAATCCTTCAACTGCTTTTTGAGTACAGTATACTGGAGCATTAGGAAACTTCTTATGGATATCAACTAAGGATCCACTGTGATCTTTTTCAATATGGTTTTGAATTATAATATCCACATTCAAATCCCTGCCTTCTTGTTCAAAAGCGTTTCTAATTCGTCCCCACATCTGTGGAAATGTTCCGGGATAAGTATTATCTATTAAAACTACTTTATCCGCACCAAAAACTAAATATGCATTATAGGTAGTACCCTTTAATGTGTATCCATGATAGGATCTTAAATCCCAATCAAAAACACCCACCCAATATACTCCAACTGATATTTTTTTTGCATCTGCTTTCATTTTTCACACCTTACTAACTTTATATATATTAAAATAAAGTTTTAAATATTATTTAAATTTTATTAAAGTCAGATATTGCTTCATTAACCAGTTTTATTATGGAATCTGGAAGTTTTTCAGGATCTCCTTCAGTTACTATTGGTATATTGTCACAATAAACTACTCCTAAACCTGCATCCAAGGCATCTTTTGTAGCTACATCTACAGCAGCAGCCTTAAGCTCAGTTAGCATTATATCCACGTCATCAATATACTTTTCAATATCTTTTTGTAGAAGGGGTCTGTTAGATAGATGTGGAGTTGTTCCAACTACTTTACAATTATAGTTTTCTTCTAGATGCTTTACCAAAACATCTTTAATAGAATCAGGAGCAGTAGTAGCAAAGAGTATCCTTTTATTCTCAATTTCTCCCAGTGGTTTTGGTCTAAATACTGTAGGTATTACCACAGCATCAGGATTAAGTTCTTTAATAAATTTTTCAACACGTTTAACCTTTTTATAACTGGCCATAGGTTCTTCACACATGGTTAAAATAACTAGATCTGCAAGGTTGATTCTGTAAGGTCCAAAAAAACGTTCAATATTAATTATAGGTTGGTTTACACCCACTAATACAATATGTTTATTGGTTTTTATGGGAGGAATTGCTGCTCCACTTCCCTCCATAATAACAAAATCCGCATCAACCTCATTGGCTATTTTAGCTCCCTGTTTCATGTTAGTGATGAAAACATCTCCCACCATTCCACCACCACATCTTCTACAGCCTATTGTTAGTATACGGCTCATCAAAGCATCTTCCCAGTGATCAGAGGCTGCGTGAACTCCCTTCTCAGACTGTTCCATCAAATAATCTGGAGTTATCTCAATCTGATCACCTCTGACAATTTCAGGTTCTTCTGGTCCTCCCCTTCCCATGGCCACTACACAAGGATTGAATTTATTTTCATTGATTAAACGGGCCGCATAGGCAGATACGGCGGTCTTTCCAATTCTTTTACCTGTTCCAAGTATCTTAATTGATGGTTTGGTTAAAACATCATATTCAGTTACAGGATAAAATTTAAAATCCGGACCTTCATAAGGAACACCCATACCTAAAACTATAGATGCTATTTTAAACCTTTTTGAGTAATCAACGACAGGCTCATCACTTAAATCCATAACCACATTTACATCGTACCTTTTAACCGCATCACCGATTAGTTCATAGGGTATTTTGTGAGAGTGAGGTCCGAAATGTACAGGCCTTCCCAGTTTCTTTGAATATGATTCTTCTGAAAACTCCCGGAGTTTCTCTGTCCCCCCAATAAATACAACTGCTACAATTTCTATGTGTTCTATATTATCCAGAGTATCAATAGCAGATTTTGTAACAGGTAAATAATGCTCACCATCCACTAAACATAACATTCTTTTCATTGATTTCATATAATACACCTACATAAATCCATTAATATAATATATAGGTGGTAATGTTAATTAATGTTATTATTTCAGAACAAGATAAACTTCTTAACTAAAAAGTAGATAATAGAGGGCTAAATATGTTTTATTATAAAAAATAGTTTTAAAATATCCTTAAAAAAAGGGGATATTCAATTTGGAGAATTAATATAAAATTATTTTAAGCAGTTATAGGTTTTCATTGGAAAGATTAAACTTTTATGGTTTGGCTGTTAATCATTTCCTTTTTTGATCTTTTGGCCAGTTCTGATAGTCCATTTACCACGTTGGTAGGTAAAGTATCAGAGTTTTCCTTGGCAATAATTTCTGAAATAGCACTGGATAAAACAAATATCGCATATTTATGTTCAGCTTTTGTTCGGTGAATATGGTGAGGGCTTATATTCAGACCCAAATATTCGTCGCATTCCATTCTAATCTCGTAGCCATTCTCCAAATATTTTAAAATATATACTAAAAATTGATGTAGTTGTATCATCTCATCCTTATACATATTCCAGACCTCACATCTTTGTAAGAAATCAAGTATTATTGGCGATTATAAAATATTATTTAAAAGATCTATTAATTATATTACCGTATAGATCACTATTTCTTAATTAGGGTCTAAACGATGGGTAGCTATTGTTATTTATTACATTATTAATAAGTTTATGCAAACCTATCATGTCCTCATAATAATATAGAAAATCAATATAGATAAATGTTTTTGATTAAATAACTATTAATGTTAATAACAACTTTACAAGAACAATTTCTTAAACTAATTATAATACATGTGAATGTGATAAGATGGAAATCATCAAAAACATAAGTTCAGAAACTAGAGACAATATCAAAAGGTCACAAATTGATATAGATGAGGTTATGTCTACTGTTAATACTATAACCCGTGATGTGAAAGCAAATGGTGATAAATCATTGAAATATTACACTGAAAAGTTTGATCATGTGAAATTAGATGATTTTAAAGTAAAAAGGGAGGATATTGAGAATAGTTATAAAAATGTTGATAAAAAGATTATAAAATCTCTTAAAAAAGCCGCGGAGAATATTAAAAAATTCCACCAATACCAAATACCAGATGAATGGAATATAGAAGTAGATAAAGGAATAATTGCAGGGCAAATTATCCGTCCACTGGAAATAGTGGGATGCTACATACCGGGGGGACGTGCAATTTATCCATCTACCATATTAATGACCATAATTCCCGCTAAAATTGCAGGTGTTGAAAAAGTTATATGTTGCACTCCCCCAACATCCAATGGAACCGTGCATGACATGGTTCTCCTTGCAGCTGATATTGCGGGTGCAGATGATATATACCGTGTTGGAGGAGCACAAGCAGTAGCAGCCATGGCTTATGGAACCTCCAGTATTCCTAAGGTGGATAAAATTGTTGGTCCCGGTAATATATTTGTTACTGCAGCAAAAAAACTGGTTTATGGAAAAGTGGATATAGACTTTCCAGCAGGCCCATCAGAAGTTCTGATTATTGCGGATGAAACAGGTGATTCTGACTACATAGCCCTTGATATGATGGCCCAGTCAGAACATGACCCTAATTCTGCTTCAGTGCTGGTAACTACCTCAGAAGATCTAGCCTTAAAAGTAAATGAAAAAATATCAATTGAAATTCAGAACATGGAGCGAAAAGAAATTATAGAAGAAGCACTGGAGAAGTATGGGAAAATTATTGTGGCAAAATCTATGGATGAAGCTGTAAAATTTGCTAATGAATATGCATCTGAACATTTGATAATTATGACCAAAAATCCAGAAGACATTTTAAAGGATATTAAAAATGCAGGATCCATATTCCTTGGAGAATTAACACCAGTGGCTGCCGGAGATTATGGATCTGGTACAAACCATGTTCTACCCACAGCAGGATGCGCACGTATGTACTCTGGACTTTCTACTGAATCTTTCCTAAAAAAACCCACCGTACAAAAATTAAGCTTTGAAGGCTTGGAAAACTTAAAAGAAATGGTAATAACACTGGCTGAATCAGAAGGTTTATACGCCCATGCTGAATCATATAGAATAAGGTCAAAAAAATCTAGATAAGTAAAAATATTTAAAACATTTAATATTAGAAATCGGAGTAATATAAAAAATCAATAGTATAAATATTATTGAAATGATTTTATATTTAGCAATTAAATAAATTTAATAATATAAACTTCTTTTCATTAATTAACTATCAATTATAGATTTATAATTATAAGAGGTGAATTAATTTGACATATTCATTAGGAGATTGGAGAAGAACCCATTATTCAAAAAATGTCGATTCTAAATTAAAAGATGAAACAGTTACTTTGATGGGATGGGTACATGAAATAAGAGACCTAGGTGGAATCATTTTCGTACTATTAAGAGACCGAGATGGAATTATCCAAATCACAGCTCCAAGTAAAAAAATCAGCCCAGAATTATTTGAAGAAATACGTAAAATGAAAAAGGAATCAGTAGTAGCTTTTAGAGGTAAAGTTCAGGGATCAAACAAAGCCCCTGGTGGGGTTGAAATTATACCGGATAAGTTGAAGGTTCTGAATGAATCCAAACTGCCCCTACCCCTTGATCCCACAGAAAAAGTTAGAGCAGAAATTGATACCCGTCTGGATTCAAGATTCTTGGATCTAAGAAAACCAGGAGTTAGTGCTGTTTTTAAAATAAAAAGCAGAATGCTTCATTCTGTAAGATTATTCCTAGAAGATAACGGTTTTATTGAAGTTAACACACCTAAACTTGTTGCTTCAGCTACTGAAGGCGGTACTGAACTTTTCCCCATAACCTACTTCGAAAGGGAGGCATTCCTGGGTCAAAGCCCTCAACTTTACAAACAGATAATGATGTCTGCTGGTTTTGACCGTGTTTATGAAATTGCCCCTATTTTCAGAGCAGAAGAGCATGATACTCTAAGACACTTAAACGAAGTAATATCCATAGATATTGAATCCTCTTTTTCCAATGAAAAAGATGTTATGAACACCCTAGAAAAGCTGGTGAAAACCGCCTTGAATGATGTTTTAGAACACTGCAGCGACGATTTGAAACTTCTAGATGTGGATCTTCAGATACCAAAGGGTTCTTTTGCTAGAATAGAATATGATGAAGTTGTAGATCTGGTAAACTCTAAAGGAGTCCAGATGCGGCATGGAGAAGACTTATCAAGAGCAGCTGAAAAAGCTATTGGAGAAATTATGGATGACTATTACTTTGTTACTGGATGGCCTACAGATATAAAACCATTCTATGTTATGCCTGATGAAAATGATCCAGAAAGAAGTCTCGCCTTTGATTTGATGTATAAAGATTTGGAAATTTCCTCTGGAGCTATGCGGGTTCATAAAATGGATCTACTAGTTGAGAGGATTAAAAATCAGGGATTGAATCCAGATTCCTTTGAAAGATATTTGGCTGCATTTGAATATGGTATGCCACCACATGCTGGATGGGGACTGGGTGCTGAAAGATTTACCATGTGCATAACTGGCTCAAATAATATAAGAGAAACTGTATTATTCCCACGTGACAGGAGAAGACTAACTCCTTAATAATCCAAGTCTTTACTTATTTTTTTACTTTTAATCAACTCTTTTTTTAAACTGATAAAATCTGAAATTTTAACTAATTAATTACCTATTTTTAGATATATTTTTAAATGTATAAAAATATTTTAAATTTATAAAAGAAGAATAATTAACTATAAACTTGTATTAAATACTAATATGAATGTATCTATAAAAAAAATATGTTTAATAAAATTCTATAATTCAAAATAAGATGTAATTATCAATTTTTTAAGTTCATTGATAAATTGAATAAAAAAAATATGAAAAAGAAGTTACATGAGATGATAACGGACACCATGTAATACCTCTTTTTACAATTTAGTATTGTTTTATAAAATATATATAGCTTGTAGATAAACTAGTTTAAAGGAATAAATTATAAATAAGAGGGAAACTATGGTAAAAGGTTCTAAATCCTCGAAAAACGATAATTTTATGGGTGCGTCCACTAAACAGGGCTATGAAATTGCCTTAAAAAGTAGGGATATTGTTAAATCGCTTATAAGTGATAAAATTTCTCACCGGTCACCAGAAGAAAGAAGTATAATTGAGAGAATTGTTCACTCTACTGCTGATGTGGAATATGCCAGTTTAACAAAAATGAGCAGTGATTTTATCCAAAAAAGTCTGGAATCTGTTAAAGCCGGGAAAGATTTATTAACAGATATTAACATGGTAAAAACTGGTATTAATAAATATGAAGGTTCAGTTGAATGTTATATTAATAATGCGGAAACCTTGAAACTTTCAAAAAATTGTGGGATAACCAGGGCTGCGTCAGCAATGAGAATTGCTGCTATGCAGGGATTTGAGGGAATGGTGGTAATTGGAAATTCACCAACAGCACTTTTTGAAGTAATTAAATTAGTAGAAAATGATGAGATGAATGTAGAATCAGTAGTTGGTGTGCCTGTGGGATTTGTTGGTGCTGCAGAATCTAAAATGAAGCTTCATAAAACTGATATTCCCCATCTTATTACTGAAGGTCCTAAAGGTGGAACACCAGTTGCGGTTGCTGTTGCCAATTCTATTATTCGTCTTAGTAAGGAGTTGTTATAAATGAATTCAAAAAAATTGTTTGAAGAAGCAAAAGAATTTCTCCCTGGAGGAGTAAATTCACCAGTAAGAGCATTTAAACCCTACCCTTTTTTTGCCCAAAAAGCATCTGGATCTAAACTCTATGATGTAGAAGGTAATAGTTATATTGATTATTGTTTGGCCTACGGTCCACTGGTCTTAGGCCATGCCCATCCCTTGGTGGTTGAAGAAGTTACAAAACAATTACAGATAGGTTCAGCATATGGTGTGCCCACTGAAAAAGAGATTGAATTAGCTAAATTAGTTGTTAAAAAGGTTCCGTGTGCAGAAATGGTTCGATTTGTAAATTCTGGAACTGAAGCAACCATGAGTGCTATTAGACTGGCTAGGGCCTATACCAAGAAAACTAAGATCATTAAATTTGAAGGATCCTATCATGGAGCCCATGACTATGTATTAGTAAAATCTGGTTCAGGTGCTGCAGGGAAACCAGATTCTCCAGGAGTTCCAGAAGAAACAACAAAAAATACTATTCTAGTTCCATTCAATGATCCGGAAGCTGTTCTTGAGATAATTAATAAAGAAAAAGAAAATATTGCAGCAATTATCGTTGAACCGGTAATGGGCAATATTGGATGTATTCCCCCAAAAGATGACTATTTAGAATTTCTAAGGAATATAACCAGAGAAAATGATATTATTCTTATTTTTGATGAAGTTATTACTGGATTTAGATTAGCTGAAGGAGGGGCTCAAGATTATTATAATGTTATCCCTGATTTAGTAACATTAGGAAAAATATTGGGCGGTGGTTTTCCTATGGGAGCTTTAGCAGGAAAAAAAGAATTAATGGAGAATATTGCACCATCAGGAGAAGTTTATCAGGCAGGTACATTTAATGGTAACCCTATATCCATTACAGCAGGTCTTACAACTCTAAATGAATTGAATAATACATTCTATACCGAATTAGATAAAAAAGGAAATATTCTAAGAAATGCAATTATTGACTTGATAAATGATTCTAAAATCAATTACAAAGTGGCTGGTTTGAGCTCCATGTTTCAGATATATTTCACAGAAAAGGAAGTATTAGATTATAAAGATGCTAAAACGGCGGATACTGAAAAATTTTCTCAATACTTCCAGTTACTTCTAGAAAAAGGTATTTTCATACCTCCATCCCAATTTGAATGCTGTTTCATCTCCTATATGCATAATAATCACGATCTAGAAAAAACCATTGAAATTATTGGAAATGCAATCAAATCCATTTGATTGCCAAATTTTTTCAAAAAAATGGATTCAATTATAGTAATTTTTTTTATAATTAGAACAATTATATTATTTCATTAAGCCCTAAAAATTATTAGTTTAAAGATTATCTTATTACTCCTAAATTTTTTAAAGTAATATAACAATCTAATGATTGATTAAAAAAAAAGTTAAGTTATCACAATTTTTAATTTGGCCTTCAAAAGATTATTAATGGTTTAGAAGATAATATAAACCACGATAATGATCACTATTATCAATAATATTATTATGAAGAGTCTTTGGTCAATTCCCCATGATCCAATATAAACTGTTGGAATATCATCCCGAATTTTTCTTTTATTACCTGCAATTTCCAGCAACCTTTCTTGATCATGTTTTAATGTATTCAGCAGCTCTTTTTGTAGTTCTAGGTCAGCCTCTTCCTCCTTAATTATATCTCGAAGAACAATTTTCTGCTGGTTAATATCTTCACTTAAGTTTTTCTCATCAATTTTATTTAATATTGAAGATTTTCCTTCTTTAATCTTTATTAGCTGATCTTCTTGAATTTCTATTTTTTTGGATAATTCTTCAAATACCTTTTTTCTCTTTTCAGCTTTAGACTTCAAATTCTCAATTAAAGAAAATACATTACTTAGTTCATCACCAGCTAATATGTCCCCCTCTACATCCCATGATATAAATTCTTCAATATCAGAATAATAATGTAATTCAGCCCCACATTCACACTCTTCGAAATCATCAGGTGATTCACCTGTTTTAAGCTCATAGTATCCACTACAGTTAAAACAGACTAAATATCCTTCAAAATTATCTGAGGAATTGATGTTATATGAATTATTATCTGAAGCCATATACTCCCCTTTATACAGATTTAATTTAATAAATTTAGAATTTGAAGAATATCATAATTCTTCTAACAAAATAATATAGATATAATCTAATTATTATATTTATTGATTAGATTTTAAAATCAGTTCGATTTAATAATTAATATTTTGATTATTAAAAAAAAATGAAATAAAAAAGGAATTGATTTAAAATTTCTTATCAAAAATGATATTAAGTAATTCCACTTAATCCACTAGACATTACAAATTGAATGAAAGCTCCTTGAGGAATTACTACAATATTTCCTTGACTATATTGAGATATTGCAGCCTGTACCAGTGCTAGATATTTAGATTTATCTTTAGATGCATTAGCAACAGCCTTCATAACTTGTTCTATTGCATTACCTCTTGAAAGGCCACCCACATCTTGTTCTGACCGCAGATATTCAATTGAGCTACCATTAACATATCCTTGTCCCTCTATGTAAACCGGCCCTACAGCCTGAATCAATGCATCAACTGCCTCTGGTGTGATTACCACAACAATATCTGTTTTTTCTCCAGTGTTATACTCTACTATCTCCTGGGCCAATTTTGCACTTTTTTCATTATCTTCATACCAGAAGGAGTCATGCAATAAAAGCCTGCTTACACCCTGTTTTTGAACCTCGGCTGGGGCAGCTTGAGTAGGATGTGCCATCCCCCCAGGATAAACTGGTGTATTATTAATTATTTTCCCATCTTTAACCGTGATTATAAAACCCATATCTATGGCACCAATACCGGGTCTTGGTTCAGATGGGTCTGCTGCAAGAAAAAGCACTTTATGTTCTCCCTGCATTACATTCTGTTGTGCTGATAAATTAAACTGATAAGCAATGAATCCTAATCCTACTATTAGGATAAATAGAATTACGATCACTACGTCTTTTCCTGACATAAATTCACCTTTATTTGTTATGAGCTAACTTATAGAATTGTTAGAACTATTTTATTTTTTATATTTCTATTTTTAATCGTATTTTTTATTTTTTTATTTATTTTTAAGTTTTTTTTATATTTTAGAAATAAATATATTAGATAATAATATATTCATTTAATTTAATGAGATTAAATATAATATAAATATTGTGTAGAATTTAGAAAATGATCAATATGACAATTGCAATTGGAGTAGGAGAAAATCCATTGGTTGATAAAGCTATAAAAAAAATAGATTTCGAAGTAATTAGAGTTGAATCTGAAGACCAACTTGTAGATCTATTAATCAAAGGCCATGTAGATGCAGTTGTTAGAGGATCCTTGTCTGCGTCCAAGATAATGAATAAGATAAAGGATTCTTTTCCAAAACCGATTTATAGGGCTTCATTTTTAGAGATAGACCATCATAAATTTCTCTTAGCACCTGTAGGTATTGATGAGGGAGATTCTATATCAGATAAAGTCCGGATAATTGAAAAATCATCAGAATTTTTAAAAAATATAGGAATTACTCCAAAAATTGCTGTGATTTCAGGTGGCAGATCCCAGGATATAGGTAGAAGCAAGAAAATTGATAAATCTATCCTTGAAGGTAGGGAAGTTGTTAGGATCACAAAGGATAAATATCCGGTTAAACATTATTATATATTAATTGAAGATGCAATTAAGGATGGATGTAATCTTATTTTAGCACCAGATGGTATTTCTGGAAATTTAATATTCAGAACCCTAGTTTTTTTAGGTTCAGGGATAAGCTATGGTGCTGTAACATTGGGATTAGATAAAATCTTCATTGATACATCAAGATCTCAAAGCTTTGAAGGATTTGTAAGAGCTTTGAAATTTGCAAATTTCTTAGTTGAATTAAAGAGCGGTAATAAACATGTCAATTTTAACTCCAATTTATAAGGTTTATGAGTGGTATATATCTCGCAATTTGAACCCTGAAAATATGCCAAAACATATTGCCATAATAATGGATGGTAATAGAAGATATTCCCGACTACAAGGACAGAAAGAAGCTATTGAAGGGCATAAAAGAGGTATTAATACTTTGGAAAGTGTTCTGGATTGGTGTGTTGATCTGGGAATTGAAATTGTTACGGTTTACGCATTCTCAACTGAGAATTTCAATAGAAAACCCGAAGAAGTGGAAGGTTTAATGAGACTCTTCCAGGAGAATTTTGAGGGAATTGCTAAAAATAGGAAAATACATGATAATCAGGTTAAAGTTAAAGCGGTAGGTCAATTAGATTTACTCCCTGAAAATGTAAGGAATGCAATAAATATAGCAGAAGAATCAACAGCTTCTTACAATAAAAGACTCGTAAATATTGCAATCGGATATGATGGCCGCCTTGAGATACTGGATGCAATTAAAAAAATTGCGAAAGAGGTTAAAGAGGGTAAACTGGATATTGATGATATTGATGAAGAATTGGTAAATAGAAATCTTTACACCGCGGGATTAGAGGATCCTAACCTTATAATTAGAACTAGTGGTGAAGAAAGATTAAGCGGATTTCTATTATGGCAGTCATCTTACTCTGAATTATATTTCTGTGATAGTTTATGGCCGCAGCTGAGAAAAGTTGATTTTTTAAGGGCCTTAAGGTCTTACCAGCAAAGAGAAAGACGTTTTGGGGTCTAAAATATAAATTTGAAGAGATCTGTTGATTTTTATATATACTTTAATTTTATGGGAGGTTAAAAAATGATAGATACCCATTGTCATGTTGATTTTAAAGATTATAATAAAAACCGAGAAGAAGTTATAGAAAGAGCTAAAAAAGATTTGACATGTATTATTAATTCTGGTGCAACATTAGGAGGTAATAGAAGAACACTTCAACTCATAAAGGATCATCAAAAATTTATATATGGAACTTTTGGTTTTCATCCGGTTAATGCGGCTAAAGCTGAAGCAGTGGTATTAAAAGATGTTAAAAAAGAAATATTATCCAATTTAGATAAAGCTGTTGCCCTGGGTGAAACTGGATTAGATTTTTATCATACCACTGATCTGGAAGGTAAAAGAAAACAAGAAAAAGTATTTAATTCTTTCATTGACCTGGCATCAGAATATGAAATGCCCCTGTTAGTCCATGCACGTGATTCTGAAAGAAAAGCATTTGAAATGGTTAAAAAATATTCAGATATTCCTAATGTTGTATTTCACTGCTATAGTGGTGATGATGCCACGGCAAAAGATATAATAGATGAAGGATATTTCATATCAGTTTCCAGCATGATATGTTTTTCCAACCATCATCAAAATTTAATTAAAGATTTACCACTTTCTTATATGATTACTGAGACCGATAGCCCCTACTTATCCCCCTTCAAGGGTAAAAGGAATGAACCATCCAATGTTAAATATGTAGTAAATAAGATAGCTGAAATTAAAGACCAGAGCTTTGATAAAATTGATAAATTAACTGAAAAGAATGCTAAAAAAGTTTTTAGAGTATAATAATATTTTTAATCATTTTTTTACTCACTACTACCTTCAAAAACCTCTTTTGCAGCTTTTATTCCATTTATAGCTGCGGGAAATCCAGCATAAACCGCCATTTGAAGTATAATTTCTACTATTTCTTCTTTTGAGCATCCTGCATTTAAAGCTCCTTTAATATGACTTTTCAGTTGCATTTCTGCTGTTCCCATTGCGGTTAATGCTGCTACAGTGATCATCTCTCGAGTCTTCATATCCAAGCCGGGTCTTGAATAAATATCCCCATATGGAAATTCTACAACAAATTTAGCTAGATCTGGTGCAATAACATCTAAATTTTCCTTAAGATTATTAAAAGAATCAGGATTATATTTCTCCAATAGTTCCAGGCCTTTTTTAAATCTTTTATCATCCATTGTATCAAATCCTTTCATTTTTATTCAATTTAAATTATATGGTAGCTAACCATTACATTCCAGTTTTTAAATTATTATATTATTCTAGTAGATATAATAAGATAGATTAATTTAAATAATAAATGGTCAAAACTATAATTGAATTTAATGAGGGATTAGTTTTAAGTGGTGATTTTTTTGGTTAAAAGAGCTATGATTATAATTAGTTTATTTATAATTTCTTTGGGATTTTTTAATTACTCCTATGCAGATACTGCACCAGATTTAAGCCTTTTTGAAGATCTTGGAAATATCGACAACCTCAAAAATTTAACCGACCAAGCATTGTCCAATGCAACAAATATAACTGAAAATACAGCTCAAGATATTGAAAAAGCTATAGGTCCTATAGAAGGTATATTGGATAGTATTAATTCAATTATACAACAACTTGAACAAATATGGTGGAGTTTAACTGGTCAAGAGTAACAGAATTCATATAAATAACTGTTTTCTAATAATTTATCATCATATAAATAACAATTTATAATAAGTTATCATTTACAGACTCTATAATTATTTAGTTATAAAAAAAAACCCCCGGACCCCAATTATTAAGTGATATTATGAAACCTTATGTCATTCTTAATGCTGCTATGACACTGGATGGTAAAATTGCAACTAAAAATGGCAGTTCTGAAATTTCTGGTGATGATGATCTAAAAAGGGTGCATAAACTTAGAAAAGAATCTGATGCCATCATGGTAGGAATTAATACTGTTTTAGCTGATGATCCCCGACTAACTATTCATAAAATACCTTCAGAGCCTGAAGATAATCCAATCAGAATAATAGTTGATAGTAAAGCCCGCACCCCCCTTAAATCTAGAATTCTAAATGATGAAGCCCCTACAATAATTGCAGTTACTAAAAATGCTCCCGCAGAAAAAGTAATGACGCTAAAAAAAAAGGTAGAAGTGTTATTTTTTGGTGAAAAAAAGGTAAATTTGGAGAAATTAATGGAAGAAATTGGGAAAAAAGGAGTTAAAAAGTTAATGCTGGAAGGAGGTTCTACTCTTAATTATTCCATGTTTGAAAAGAAATTAATAGATGAAGTTAGAGTATGTATAGCTCCTATGATAGTGGGTGGAATTAATGCTAAAACCTTGGTAGACGGATCTGGTGTAGATTACATGAAAAATGCCTACCAATTATCTCTAAAAAAATGTTATAGTTTAGGAAATGATCTTATTGTAGAATATCTTGTAAATAAATAGGTCACCTATTTTGAATAAGTAATAAAACACCTATAACTACCAATATTATAACTGCTAACCATTTAATTATTTCAGTTATATTGGCTGGTACTAAAAAAGGCCATATAACTATGAAAATAGCAACTATAATCAAAAATACTCCAATCAGCCTGTTCTTAAAAGTCTCCATAATATCATCATCAATACTATTTTTTATATATAATTATATAAAATTTATTTTACCATTATATAAATTAACTCTATATCATTGACAAAAGTTAAGATATAACTTATTGAGGTATTAAATGGAATTACCACTTTTAAGAGACGTAGTTGTTATTTTAGGTCTGACTGTAATTGTACTTTTTATATTTCAAAGACTAAAAATACCCAGTATTGTTGGATTTTTATTAACTGGGATTATTGCCGGGCCAAGTGTTCTTGGATTAATTAGTGCCACAAGAGAGGTTGAGATTTTAGCAGAAATTGGAATTATACTCCTGTTATTTACTATTGGAATTGAATTTTCTCTTGACCGTTTTTCTAAGATGAAAAGATCAGTACTTATTGGAGGTTCCATACAAGTTATTTTAACCTTTATCATCTTTTTTTTAATAGCTTTACAGTGGGGATTATCAAATAATGAATCAATATTTATAGGACTTTTAGTATCTCTTAGCAGTACGGCTATTGTCTTAAAAATTCTACAAGAAAGGGGAGAGCTGGATAGTTTATCGGGACGTACAGCATTCGGTATCTTGATATTCCAGGATATAGCTGTGGTGCCCATGGTGCTGTTAGTGCCTATAATTGCTGGTCAAAGTTCTAATATAGCAGACTCCCTACTTCTACTATTCATAGAAGGTGTGGGAATAATAATTCTCACCTTGGTCTGTGCAAAATGGTTGATACCTCCACTATTATATCAAATTGCCCGTTTAAAAAATCGTGAATTATTTTTATTGAGTGTAATAGTTATATGTTTTGCAGTTACTTGGCTGACAACAAGCATTGGATTATCCACAGCTCTGGGTGCTTTTTTAGCTGGTCTTATAATTTCTGAATCAGAATATAGCCATCAGGCTTTGGGAAATATTATCCCCTTCCAAGATTTGTTCACCAGCATATTTTTCATTTCAATTGGAATGTTATTAGATGTTAATTTCTTTATTCAGAACCCTATAATTATTATATTAGTGGCTGTAATCCTAATATTGATAAAATCTTCAATTGCAGGTCTGGTTACTGGATTATTAGGCTATTCATTTCGTATAATGGTTCTAACTGGCCTCCTTTTATCCCAGATAGGAGAATTCTCATTCATTTTAGCAGTAACGGGACTTGAATACAATCTAATAAATGGTGATATATACCAAATATTTTTAGGTGTTTCCATCTTAACCATGGCCCTCACACCATTCATAGTTGCAGCTGCACCAAAAACTGCGGATACATTATTAAAGCTACCTATACCTCATAAAATAAAATCTGGAACATACCCCATCGATCAGAGCAGAGTTATATATAAAAAAGATCATCTGATCATTATAGGATTTGGTATTAATGGACAGAATGTGGCAAAAGCAGCGCAAACAGCACAAATTCCATATAATATAATTGAAATAAACCCTGAACTTATAAAAAATGCAAAAACACATGAAACATCAGTAATATATGGGGATGCAACCCATGAACCTATTTTGAAAAAGGCGAATATTGAATCGGCTCGAGTAGTTGTGGTGGCCATTTCAGATCCATTGGGGACCCGTAAAATTACTGATATTGCTAAGAAACTTAATCCAAACACCTATTTAATTGTAAGAACACGTTATATGCAAGAAATGGATTCATTATATAAGTTAGGGGCTGATGAAGTCATTCCAGAGGAATTTGAAACTTCAGTGGAAATTTTCAGCAGGGTTTTAGATAAATATGATGTATCACCAACAGATATAAGCAAATACATTAACAAGATACGGGCTGATAAGTATGAAATGTTTAGAAACATTTCAGATAACAAGTTCAATCTAGGTAGTTTTGATGTAAATGATTCAGATATGGAGATAAGTAACATTTTAATCAAGGATAACCCAGAATTTGTAGGTAAAACTCTTGCTGAGATAAAATTTGAGGAAAAATATAATGTCAATATAATACTTATAAAAAGAGACTCCCAAATCATCACACAACCCATAGAAACAACTAAAATAAAGGATAAAGATTCTCTGGTAGTAATTGGAAAAATTGAAGATATTAAATATCTTAAGGAGAGAATTAGTAAATAAAATATAATATTTTATGAATAAATATTATAAGAATATTAGAAAATAATGAAATTATAAAAGGTTTTTCTTTTTCAATATTCTTCGAGGGTTACCATCTAAAACTTTATTTATATGTTTCTCATTCAGACCCGCTCCTAAAGCGATCTTATGAGCAGTTTCGTAGGAAATCAAATCACTAGGAGAATGAGTATCCGTATCAAGAACCAAATCTGCACCAACTTCCAATGCCACATCCGCCACATGACCATTGGCTAAACAATGCCCTCGCCGAGCGCTCAATTCAAGTGCGATATCATTTTCACGTGCAATTTCAGCTTCTTCAATTGTTATTAAACCAGGATGTGCCAATACATCAATTTCAGGACAATTAACAGCACCAAGATTGGTTCCTTCTATTACTGGCTCTGCTAGGGTTTCTCCATGCACCACGATTATCTCTGCCCCTAGTTTTCTGGATTGTTTGGCTAGTTTACATATTACCTCTACTGGTGTATGAGTAATTTCAACTCCGGGGATTACATTGATATCCCAGTTATCTTGAATATCATTAATCGCTTTTATTATGCGCTCAACACAATCAATATTAGATGCATCCACATGATCAGTAATAGCAACTGCTTGATGATCCAAAACATGAGCACGGCGGGCAATTTCAGATGGTAAAAGTTCACCATCACTAAATAAACTATGAGTGTGAAGATCTATCCTTTTTTTAATTTGATATCCCCCATTTAAATAGGTAAAAAATATTATTGTTTTTCAACTATTAAATATTTAATGAATATAGAATTAACATTGTTAGCAAATGAATTTATTAGCAATTAGATGATTATTGGAAATAATAATTAGAAGATCAATAATTGAATCATATTAAATACTCTATGAATCTATAATTGAATGATATTAAATGTACCACTGGATATTAATGCTTGTATTGTGATTGAAAATATAAACAATGAAGGAGTATCAAAGATTTAATTTTACTACCTTATTCGTGATAAAAATGGAGTATTCAATTTTTGTTCCAGGCCATATAACTGGTTTTTTTCAGATAATTGATAATATTAACCCTTTAAAAAAGGGATCCCGAGGATCAGGAGTAGTATTGAATAAAGGAGTAACCACTCATCTTAAGATTGATGAAGGGAAAGAAAGGGTGAAGGTGAAAATAAATGGGGAAAAAGATGACAAAAATGCATCAGTTACTCGAAAAACAGTGGATTTAATAATATCAAAATTTAATTTAGAGGATTTATCTATAGAAATTGACCATGAAGTTGATGTACCCATTGGGGCAGGATTTGGAACATCTGCCTCAGGAGCTCTGGGAACTTCACTTTCTATTGTAAAGGCCCTAAAGTTACCCTTATCATATTATGATGCGGCTAGTATTGCCCATATAGCTGAAGTTGAAATGATGAGTGGTTTAGGTGATGTGATTGCTGAGATAATGGGGGGAATAGTAATAAGAACTAGGGAAGGAGCTCCAGGAATAGGTATGACTGATAAGGTAATTACAGAAGATCTTTATGTCATTACCAAAACACTTGGAAAACTGGACACTGCCAGTATAATAGACCATCCTCAGTTAAAAGAGAAGATAAGTAGTACTGGTAAAATAATGATACAGGAAATTATTAATAACCCCTATCCTGACCAATTCATGGATTTATCCTATAAATTTGCATTAGAAACGTCCTTGATCAATGAAGAAGTGTTGGAAATTGTTGAAATAATGAAAGAGGAATCAATAGGTGCTTCAATGGCCATGTTAGGAAATACTGCATTTTCATTATCTGAAAAGCCAGAAAGCAGTTTAGAAAATGTTTTAGTTTCTAAAATTGATTTTCAAGGTCCAAGATTCATAAATCAATATTAGATAGGCTTCTAAAAACCTTTAAGATTGACATGATTAGACTTGTGTATAATATTAAAGATTACAGAGACTTGTTAAGAAAAATTGTGATGCCTGAGGATACTGTAGTGGAATTAGGGTGTCATGTTGGTAATTCCACCTATATAATATCAGAATTAGCATATAAAGGCCGGGTAGTTTCATTGGATAACAGCCCCGAATCTGTGGATAAGATGGAATCCCTTATGAAAAAATATTCTAATTTGGAATTTTTAAAAGCAGATGTTAGACTTCATGAAACTCTTGAAATTGTCTTTAAGAAGATAGATAAATGTGATGTATTATCTATAGATTTAGGTGGAGGATATCATCCTGATACTACTTTTAAGGTCTTTTTTATCTGGGCCTCCACATTGAAACCCCGCGAAACCCTGATTAGAAATCGTGGTTTAATAGATTTTGTTAATTCATCCCTTGCAGTTGATGATTTTAAATCCGAAGAAGGTTGGCTAGAATCATCTGGAGATGATGGTATTCCACCTCGACTAAAAGAATTGAAACTTTGGTCTTCTAAATTATGATCTGGTTTTAAATTTTTCCTAATTAATAGATTAAAGTCTTGATTTCCTATTATTATTAATCATGCTGAAATTCTTTGGGAATCACTAATTCTGCTTCCCCAGCTGAACATTTAGGTATAGCTTTTATTAAATTTTCTATTCTTTCATAGGGCAAGGTAAAAAATAGTGTGTCTGGTTCAAATTTCTGATTTCTACGTGCCGTCCAATCACCCATAGAAATATTAGTAAAACCAGTTACTACCGAATATGATATGGTAGTATGGCACAAAGCACCGATTACTTCTTGTTTAGGAGGGATTCCATCAAAAAAGGTATCCAGTGTAATTAAACGGCATGCTTGTTCTGGATTACATAAAAAGATAATCAGATCAGGCATTATAGTTGCTTTCTCTAGAGGAGACATTACTAAGTAATCTGCAAGTCCTGTTGGTATAGGGGAAGTTAACTTCCTCATCCTCTCGAAGGTCACCAGAGAATTAAATAATTTTTCACCCTTGGTTAAAAACCACTGCAGTCTTTTCTTTTTTTCACCTGAAACTGGTTCTGAAAAGCCACAATACATACTTCCCCCGGGACAGGTTGAAGTTTCTTTATCAATTACAATAACTTCACCTTGTGCTGCGAGTTTTATGGCTCTGCAAATAGCTATTCTCTGTTTATCCTCAGTTTTGATTTCATTATTTGTAAATGAGATGGCTATAGGCTCATATTTCAAATCTAAAATTTTTTTAAAAACAGACGATTGTTTCTTAAAATCCATTAAAACACCCATTATATGTTTTGTTAATACAATATATTCAAATTATTTATTGAAATCTATATTGAATCACATTTTTTTATAAATATTGCTTAATATTAATAAATTTAGAAGCGCTGAAATAATTAATAACAAAATATAAAGTATATGATGAATTTTATTATCAAAAGATTGTTTATTCATTTTTAAAATTAGATAAATTGAATCATGATAATGGTTTTTATAATAGGGATGATTTTTGAGTATATTAATCTTATATCCATAGTATTGGAATAATAGATCATTTTTTATATCTTATATTCTAAATTTTATATATAATACATAATAGTTTGAGAACAAATAATAAAAAACTTCTAAATTTCTCTTTAAAATTTAGGAGGGTGTCTATGATAGGTAAAAAGATCAGAATCGAAAGAATAATCGATAGGAAAACCGGGCGTAGTGTAATTGTACCAATGGATCACGGTGTTTCCATTGGGCCGGTGAAGGGAATAATTAAAATGGCACAGACCATTGACGAAGTAGCAAGTGGCGGTGCAAATGCAGTACTAATGCATAAAGGAATGGTTGGAAGGGGTCATAGAGGTTATGGGCGAGATATTGGTCTTATTATCCATTTATCAGCCAGTACTTCCCTAGGTCCTGATCCTGATCATAAAGTACTGGTAACCTCGGTTGAGAAAGCCATAAAAATTGGGGCGGATGCAGTTTCAGTCCATGTAAATGTGGGCTCTGAAAGAGAACCAGAAATGTTAATTAAACTTGGAACCATAGCAGAAATCTGTGATGACTGGGGTATGCCATTAATTGCAATGATGTATCCCCGTGGAAAGAAAATAAAAGATGAACACGACCCTGAAGTGGTAAAACTTGCCTCAAGGGCGGGTGCAGAGTTAGGTGCAGATATAATAAAAACGAACTATACCGGGGATCCTGATACTTTCAAGGAAGTTATTGATGGATGTCCAGTTCCACTGGTAATTGCTGGCGGCCCGAAAGTTGAAACTGATGAAGAACTGCTCCAAATGGTTAAAAATGCAGTTGATGTAGGGGGAGCCGGTGTGGCAATAGGAAGGAATATTTTCCAGGCAAAGTCCCCTCAAAAAACGACCCGGGCCATATCAGAGATAGTTCATAACAATTTAGAAGTTGAAGAAGCTCTAAAAATTTTGCAGAGTTAAAAGGAAGATATTATATGAAATTTGCATGGATAATGGTTGATAATCCAGACTGGGATAAGAAAAAGTCATTTATTACCACTGCACTAGAATCTGGTATTGATCATGTGGTGGATTTTATCCACACAGATAAAATAGAAAAATTGGGTAATATAACTATTATATCTGATTCTGATGATTCAGATATTGTTCTGGTTGGTAAAAATGGTGAAGGCGACGCCACATTAAAAATTCCAGAAAATTTATCAGAATCAAAGGACTTAGCAGCCATTAATAGTCTGAAAAGAAAAGGAAAAACTGTGGCGGCTTATGTTGAAATAATAAGTAAGAGACATGAGGAACTTGCTTTCAAACTTGGTCTTGAGGCTGATTACCTTATACTGGTTGGTAAAGATTGGACTGTGATTCCACTGGAGAATATAATTGCTGGACTTCAAGGAAAAAAGGTGAAGATAATAGCAGCAGTTTCTGATTATGATGAGGCTAAAGTTGCTTTAGAGACACTGGAACATGGGACAGACGGAGTATTGCTAAGTCCTAACCAATATTCCCAGATAAAAAAGGTTGCAGAATTGATTGAGAAAATTGAATCTGAAAATTTTGAATTAAAACCAGCGACCATTACAAAAATTGCACCAGTTGGTATAGGGGATCGTGTATGTGTAGATACTTGCTCTATGATGAACATAGGGGAAGGAATGCTAATTGGTTCTTACTCTAAAGGATTATTTTTAGTTCACAGTGAATCCCTAGAAAGTGAATATGTGGCTTCCAGACCTTTCCGTGTTAATGCTGGACCAGTCCATGCTTATGTAATGACACCCGGTAATAAGACTAAGTATCTCTCTGAAATTGAAACAGGGGATGAAATTTTAACAGTGGATAGTGAAGGAAACACTCGTCCTTCAATTGTGGGGAGGGTTAAAATTGAAAAAAGACCTTTGATGCTTATTGAAGCTGAATATGAGGGAGTAAAACTTAGAACATTACTACAAAATGCTGAGACCATAAGATTAGTTGCTGAAGATGGTTCAGCCCTTTCTGTTGCCGATTTAAAATTAGGAGATAAAGTACTGGTTTATCTAGAAAAAAGTGCCAGACATTTTGGTATGGCTATAGAAGAGACTATAATAGAGAAATAGGGCAAATCTCATTTATAATTTTCCTTAACAAATAATAGTTAGAAATGGTTCAAATGTCAACTTATAAAGTGCAGATAATTAATCCTGAAGATAAGGAGAAATTTTTTCAAAAGTTGACTGAAATGGTTAAATTTGAAAGAAAAGCTAATATTCACGGAGCTTGTGTTAAACTTTTAACTGATAATGATGGTTTCAAAGAAACATGGGAAGAGAATTTTAAGTTTATGAATGAAGATATCCGGCCTCATGCCAAAATATTTGCAGTGGAAGATGGCGGCCCACTCCAGGTTCTATATGAACCAATATCTAAAACTTCAATAATCCTAAATTGTGACTATTATGGATGGATAAAAAGCATTGCACTGGCAACTATATCTGACTTTTTTGAAGATTATCATTCCATTCACCGGCGTTATTCGGTTCATGGCTCAGTTGTGGATTATATGGGCCATTCAATAGCAATTATAGGACCTTCAGGTACTGGGAAAACCACCTTGACTTATGGTCTACTCTTAGATAATGATTTTAATTATGTATCTGATGACTGGTTTTTCACCAGATTATTCGATAATGGTATAGTTGTATATTCCTCTGAAAAGAATTCATATATTAGAGATGACCTTGCTGAGGTGTGGTCTGAGTTTGCCCCGGTAGTGAGGAAGGTAAAATTAGACCAGAAGGGTCGTGGAATAGCAGATGTAAATACCATGTTTAAGGGACGTATCAGGGAAACTTCAACTTTAAAAACTATAGTTCTCCTAAAAAGAGAAAAAAATGATTTGCCTTTTAGAAAATTGGATGATATTCAAGCCTTAGAGTATATGGTTAATGAAGATTTTTGCAACCCCCACCAACTGGTTAAAGACCCTCACAAGATAAAGTTACGCCGAAAATTTTTTGGGGAACTATTTTCAAAAACTGATGTTTATATGTTGAACACCATTGAAAGTCCATTAAAAAGTCTAAGTCGGATTAAAGATCTTGCTAAGAGGTGATTTTATGAGAACATTTTTGGGGATAGATATTGATAAAAATCTAGTGGAAAAGATTGTAGACTTGCAGAAAAATTTGATGGAAACTAATGCTCCTCTAAAACTAGTGGAAGGAGAAAATCTTCACTTTACTTTCAAATTTTTTGGGGAGATAGATCAAAAAAAATTGGATGAAATTATACAAGCCACAGAAAATAAAGTATCCAAATTCGAACCCTTCGACTTATCTATTAGAGGTACGGGTGTTTTTCCTAATTTAAGATATATAAGAGTTTTATGGTTAGGGGTTGAAAATCCAGAACTATTCTCAAAGATGCTGCAAGAATTTGACGAAGAATTTGTAAAAATGGGCTTCAAAAAAGAGAGAAGTTACATCCCCCATTTGACTATTGGAAGATTAAAAGGAGCAGAGAACAAAGAAGATCTGGTGGCTAAAATCGAAGAGTTTAGTGAACTTGAAATAGGTAGAATGACAGTTGATAAATTAATCCTTAAAAAAAGTGAATTAACACCATCAGGACCTATTTATACTGATATAAAAGAATTTAAACTAGATAAGAACCCTTAATGTTTTAATCAGTAGAATTGATTTTGATTAACATTTTTTTTACTGTATTAATTTTAAAAATAATTAATTGATATTATGCCAGAAATTGATTACCAAAAGATATTACGCAGAATAAAACCCAGTGAAAGTGAATATAGTGAAGTTAATGACCTGGCAGTTAATTTAATAAGTATAATTAATAGTGTAGCTGCCAATAATAATATTGATGCTAGAGCTGTTCTTGTTGGATCTGTAGCTAAAGACACTTGGCTGGCAGGTAAAGCCGATATTGATATATTCATTGAATTTCCTTTAAATACTGAAGAATCAGAATTGAAGGATAAGGGACTATTTTTAGGTTATGAATGTATTAAGAGAATGCAGGGACAATATGAACTTAGATATGCATCCCATCCCTATGTTACTGGTTTGATAAATGGATTTGAAATTGATTTTGTTCCATGTTATTCTATAAAAGATTCTAGTAAACTTAAATCTGCTGTGGATAGAACCATCTTACACACTGAATATGTGAAGAAAAAGCTTGAAGAAGAACAAAAAGATGATGTTATCCTTCTTAAAAAGTTTATGGAATCTATAGAAACCTACGGCTCTGAATTTAAGGTGGGTGGATTTGCAGGTTACCTATGCGAACTATTGGTTTTATATTATGGTTCCTTCACCCAAGTTTTAGAGGCAGCCTCTGATTATTGGCACTATGGATATATAATTGACCTTGAAAATTTCAATACTGGATCTGGTTTCAGTGACCCCCTGGTAGTGGTTGATCCAGTGGACAAAAATAGGAATGTGGCCGCGGCATTAACTATCCAGAAAATGTCTGAATTTATTATTGCTTCTAGAAATTTTTTAGAAAATCCTAAAGAAGAATTTTTTTCAAAAAAAATTATCAAATACAATGTTAATTTAATAAAAAATGGATTTAATAAGAGAGGAACAAAAACAATACTTTTAGTATTCAAACCACCAGAAGTACCTGCTGATGCTATTTTTCCCCAATTGAAAAAAACAGAAACCTCCCTTAAAAAGATCATTGAAAGAGCTGGATTTCAAGTATATGGTAGTGGTTACTGGACCGACCAGACAAATATTGCAATAATACTGCTGGAAATGTTGGTATGGGAATTGCCTATAATAAAAAAACATGCCGGTCCATATATATGGTCCAAAAAACATCAAAAAAGATTTTTGGATAAATATGGTTCAAATGCTTGGATAGAGAATGATCAGTGGATGGTGGATATAGAAAGAGATTACTGTGATGTAGAATCATTATTAAGGGATTTTTTAACTCCAAAAAATATTAAACATCTAAAATCTGGAAAGCATGTTAAAGAAGAAATCCTAAATCATGTTGAAATTGTGGATATTGACCATTTTATTAATTCTATAGATGATGAGGATTTATTATTAAAATTTTTATATGAATATATTAACAAAAGTGGTAATATTTGGCGATAAAAAAAAATTCCCTCTATAAATTTTTGGGTGAATTAAAAGTTTACATCAATCTTTTCTTTCATATACAAATTTTGGAACTGCCTCTTTAAAGGGGTCGAATTTTTCAATATTTTTAACTTCCATACATTTCATGCTGACTTTTGAATGTAAGGATGTAGGTAGCCTTAAAATACGTTTAAGATCAATAGAAACTTTAGCATCAACTAGGCCCATGTTCAAGTTGCTGATTTCTTTAACTAATTTCTTATAGTTAATGGGACCTACATTTTTTCTAAATAATCCCCATTCATTATTCAATAAATATTTTTTATTGTTTAAAACCTTTTTAAAAAGAGCAGGACTGATGTTTTCCAATTTTATTTCTGGAGTTAAATGTAGTACTGCATATTTAAAACGTTGAGTAAAAACCTTAGGATAGCCAAAAGGTATTGAAAAATGTTCCAGCTGATATTTATCCCCTTTAGTACTGTATTCACTTCTAGGTACTTCACTTCCCACCAGATATTTTAATATCTGTGCTCTAATATCACTGTCCATTTTCATTACTGTTTCATCTAAAACCCTTATATGGTAGCCACGACCAGAATAGACAATGTAAATATCCTTTAAACCTAAATCTTCCTTTAAAGTGTCAATTAAAGCGGAAACAATTTCTTTTGCCTCTCCTAAACATATTTCACATACATTTTCGCATTGACATGTTCTAATAGGAATGTCTTTGGCATCAACATCAAAAATAAGTTCTGATTTTATCCAATCTGCCCTTTTAAATGGCTTATCATAAAAGGCAACAGAGCAATATGCTGCAAAGGGAGATTTATATCTCATAAAACGCTTTAAATACTCCAGTGATCGGAATATACGGTAGCGATCATTTGGCCCTTTTCCCAGATGGTCAAAGCCAAATTCCCGCTTTTCCATATGATCCTTGATGAAATCAGGAAGTTTTTTAACATCCCATTCTTCCCTATAATATTTTCTACGTTCCTGTAATGTTGCTGGCTCATTAATGGGAATCACTTCCAATAGAATCATCATCCCCTGATTTAGTTGGATCTGAATTTTCAGCCCTATCCCCTGATTTATAAGTTTTAGATTTATTATTATTAGGATTCTTATTATTATAGGATTTTTGTTCCTTATTTTTCCTTTGTTGACTTAATTGCCATGACTTGGTCTTGTAATATGATAGAGGATTACCTATTTTTTTACATGTTTTATCTGGTTTGCAGAGAGCAGGTAAATGGATTTTGATTTTATCACAACTCATTGGAGTATACCATTTACTTTCTCCTTCATTTTTAAGTTCAGGCTGTTCATGAACTCCAAAACCTAATTTGGCAGTGATATTCAATTTTTCTTGGGGATCATCATCAAAAAGAGGAGGATTGCATCTTTGAGCTGCTTCGTAAATTAAAGGTAAAATTTCATTTTGAGTTATTTTCAAGTCTGGATCTACATCAGATACCTTCACAGAAACATTATCACGAAATATGGATGGATAAAGTCTTGAATAAGATAAAAAGGATGTTAAAAGAAGTACAATAGCGTCATTACGATTACCAGACTGAACACCGTTTAAAGTGAGTTTAATACATGGCGGAAATGCTTCCGGATTTAATCGGAATCCCTTCATTTCTCCTTGGTATGTGGTATAATACCGGAGATTATCAGATAAAATTTTTGAGATTTTCTCACCAACTTCCAATAAATAAGGGTGAGGTTCAACTTTCTGAGACATTTCATTAACTTTCTTAATATAATCTTCAGTTTTCTGCATAATCATTTTTATCATGATAAGTTCCTTTACTGGATCTCCTATTAAGAGTTCATACATTCTCTCAGGATTTCTATGAGTGATTTTATCTCTAAACCTCTCCAAAAAATCCTCCTTATCCAGTATGATATCACCATTATCTAAAATCAGTTCATGTAAACTGAGCTTTTTGGAACTTAGTATTTCCTCCAAAAAAGTCCACTTAATATTATCATGCTGTATCAGTTCATCTAAGATCTTCCCACAAATGTTTCTTCTCTCACTAATTGACAGCTCTTCCAGTCTTTCTTCGATTATACTTCCTTGTAAATCAACAAAAAGTTTTGATTCTCTAGAATTAGGATTAAATTTAATTCCTATGGCTTGAGCTAGTATAAAAAATGCCACCACATCGAATTTTGATATTTCAGGATTAAATAAAAACGCGTAATCTTTATAATTATAATTTTTATCATTTTTCTTCTTAATATACCATTCCATGCGTTTGATTGCTAATTCATAATAATTTTTTGGTATACTCTGATTATCAGAAATAGTCTGAGATTTGCTGGTATCAACCGCATGAATTAGATCAGGATTTTGTTCATATATCTTACTTAAATCCCCCATATCACGAACAATCTGTTCTGCTTCTACAGATAAAGGATTTAAAAATGCAACAGAAACCATGATTATCATTTGAAAATCATTATAAAAATATTTAATCCATTAAAGTCTATTTATAAAAGCATGAAAAATATGTTTTTAATCTAGCAATTATGGTCAATAATGAAATTTAATAATAGAATATAGTTTATAGAGAAAGATATATGATAATAGAATGATTTATTAAAAAATACCTGATAATGAGTGAATATAGTCTATAAAGAAATATTAGACCATATTTAATCATAGAAAAATCATTTAAATGTCAATATTTTTTAATATCCCAGATGCTATGATTTAGGGGAAACATCCTAGATTACATTAAAATTTAAATAGATAATTAGATTAATTTAATGTAATTAGTTATTTGGACAAAGTATTCTGAAATTATAAATCATTTTTTAAGATCACTGTTTTGATGTTTAATATTTTGGCTTAAAAAATGTTTTCAATAAATTAAGACATTAAGGATTTGTTAAGATAATTTTCATATTAAGGAGGAATCTGATTGGATAAATTATTTATCACATGTGCACTGCCCTATGCTAATGGCCCCAGCCATTTGGGGCATTTAAGATCAACCTATATACCTGCTGATATATATGCACGTTACAATAGAATGAAGGGTGTAGATGTGCTTTTTGTTTGTGCTACTGATGAACATGGAACCCCTATTGCAGTTAGAGCTGAAGAAGAAGGAAAATCTCCCCTGGAAGTGGCTAGTAGATATTATAATATGATCAAAGAAGATCTTGATGCATTTAACATATCTTTTGATAATTTCACAAGAACTTCTGACCCTCAACACTATGAAATTGCACAAAAATTCTTTTTAAAACTCTATGAAAAAGGTTACATATATGAAAAAATAATAAAACAACCCTACTGTGAGGATTGTGAAAGATTCCTTCCTGATAGGTACGTTGAAGGAATTTGTCCCCACTGCAGAGGTGAAGGTGCAAGAGGTGACCATTGTGAAACTTGCGGTAGACACTTGGAACCAATCCAATTACTGGAACCCAAATGTCTAATATGTAATTCGAAACCAGAAATTAAAGAATCCAAACAATATTTCTTCAAGCTCAGCCACTTCCAGGACCAATTAGAGACTTGGATTAAGGGAAATAGTAAACTTCCACCTAATGTTAAAAATTATGCATTACAATGGATTAAAGAAGGTTTGAAGGACTGGATTTTAACCAGAGATATGGAGTGGGGTGTCCCAGTTCCATTGGATGGTGCTGAAGGAAAGATTATTTACGTGTGGGGAGAGGCATTTCTTGGATATATTTCATCAGCTGCCCAGTGGTCTCAGGATAATAATTTATCATGGAGAGGTTATTGGGATGATACAGCAGTCCATTTTATAGGTAAGGATATTATTTACCATCATACCATATTCTGGCCAGCACTTTTGATGGGTTATGGGTGTAAACTGCCTGATGCAATTGTAGCTGGAGAATATCTTTCTTTAGAGGGCAGTAAGATGTCTACCAGTAAAAATTGGGTTATATGGGCCTCTGATTTTCTCAAAAATTTTGAAGCGGATATCTTAAGATATTATTTAGTCATTAATGCTCCTTTAACCCGGGACACTGATTTTTCATGGGATGATTTCCAGAGAAGAGTAAATGATGAACTGGCTGATGTGTTGGGAAACTTCTTGCATCGTACATTCTCATTTACTAAACGTTTCTTCAACGGGAAGATACCAGAGGTATCAAATCTTGATGAGCTGGATATAGAATTTGAAAATAAGATCAAAAAAACCCCTCAGAAAGTGGCGGATTATATAGAAAATTACAAGTTTAGAGAGGGTTTGGTTGAAATAATTAAACTAGCAAAATTGGGTAATAAATATTTTAATGATAAAGAACCCTGGAAAACAATTAAAACCCAACCAGAAATTGCTTCAAATTGTTTGTATTTATGTAACCAGTTGGCTAAGAATTTGGGGGTTATGCTCACACCATACATGCCTTCCAAGTCTTTGAATATATTGGAAACTATGAATATAAGAAATTATAATAGATGGGATGTTTTGAGTGATTTAATTCCTAGTGGTCATGAAATTAACAAACCAAAGCCTCTTTTTAGTAAGATAGATGATGAGGTTATAGAGAAGCAAAAAGAATTGCTTTATAAAACTTTAGAAGGTGAATTTGACATGAAAGATATAATTACCATTGATGATTTTGCAAAAATAGATCTTAGAGTAGGAAAAGTAATAGGTGCTGAAGCAGTTAAAGGTTCTAAAAATCTCCTTAAATTGATGGTGGATATAAAAGACAAAAATTTACAAGTAGTTGCTGGAATTGCAAAAAATTATTCACCAGAAGATATTTTAAATGAAAAAGTTGTTGTTCTAGTAAATTTAGAGCCAGCAAAACTATTTGGAATCAAATCCGAAGGTATGATACTTGCTACTGAAAAAAGTATGAGTATACTTACCTCTAAAAACGCTGAAATTGGTGAAAAAATAAAATGAATGAATCTGTATTAATTGGGGATGCTGAAAAATTTCTAGATGAAATTAAACGCAGCAAAATATATGCAGAAAAAATAGTTGA
The DNA here is from genome assembly GCA_030016715.1 of Methanobacteriaceae archaeon. Classification (GTDB taxonomy): domain Archaea; phylum Methanobacteriota; class Methanobacteria; order Methanobacteriales; family Methanobacteriaceae; genus UBA117. The sequence goes on from JASEJD010000001.1 coordinate 67,106, forward strand.
TTTCAAATATTTTAATCAGATTTATAAACTTTTAAAAATTAATTTGGATAAATTACATGAATTTAAAGATTTGATGGAATTAAAGGGTTACAAAGCCCCCTACCGATCCCTGGCTAGATTTGGAGCATCTAATGTGGGAGAGATTATGGTAGAAGACCTTCAGGATGTGACCCGTCACAACCAGTACTTTCGAATGAAGGCTGCGGCAAAAAAAAATATTTTAGACCGTATTAATTCATCAATTTCATCACACAAAATAGCCATAGGCCATTTAGAAGAATCTGTGCTAATAACTTGTGAGACATGCCACAAAAAATACAAAGGCCATGAAATTTCTTCTGTGATCATGTCCAATACCCCGGCATGTGAATGTGGATCAGTTAATCTTAGTCTTAAAAAAAATGTTAACGGAGTATACAGACTGGCAATCTTGAAATATCTACCCCTTTCTGGAGATTATATGGTAAAGATGTCTGATCTCTCTTTTTTAGGTAGAGATGCCTATAAGAAAATCGTAAATATATTGAAGCATGAAAAAAGAGGAGCAGTAAAAACAGTCTCCTTGGTAATAAAGGTTTTAGAAGATGGTAGATGGATTAGAAAGAGAGTTAGTTTGGATGCTGAAAAGGGGGATAATTATGAAAAAGAATTACAAAAAAAGTATGGTTCTAATGTTAGAATAGAATTTCTACAGTTTCATCGTAAAAAACCATCTATAATAAATGATAAACACACCAGAACCTCCCTTTCACTGGCATATGTTAAACTTGCTGAAGATGTTCTTGAAAAAAATTTCAAACAAATAATGAATAAACACCTAAACCATCTAGATAAAATTGATATCTATGACCAGGCCAAAAAAACAGTTCAAGAATTAGTCAAAAAAGAAGAATCAGTAGATGATCCTGGTAGCTTAAAAAAAGTTCATTTAAGAACTATATTAAAAGAGAAAGGTTTAATAGATGAGAAAGATGATATTATACCCGAACTTAAGGCTGAATTAGAGAAAAGGAAAAAATTTAAAAATAAATTATTCACTGAAGTTCCGAAAACATTGATTTTATGGGATATTGGCAAATATTATCTCACCACTTCTTATGATCGAAGGAGTAAATATTCTGGACCTTTCCCCTATTTAAGACCTAATCTAGACAGATATCAAATGCAGGCGTTTGATGATTTTGATAAATTTACTATAAAATTCTTAGAAAAATATATGCAAGAAAATATTATCATCTTTAACAATTTTAGGGATATTTTAGCTGAAAAATTTAAAATGGAAAAGAAAACTAAAGGCATACATTTAAGAGCCAATCCCACAGCATTTGGAGCAGCTGTATTTAAATTTAAGACTGATATAGATACAGAAACTGTTTCGAATTTGTTTCAGGTTACAAAAAAAGATCTTTTAGCTGAATTAAAAATTATGGATACCTTTGGAAAACCCAAATCTAAAAGGGCTGAGAAATTCCTGGAAATTATCAAAAAATAAGGTATTTTGTTAATAATAGGAAAATCTATTTAGTATCCAACCAAACAATATTAGAACAAGGTGGTAAATTGGAGGAAGTCATTTATGTTAACCAGCCATTATCCTCCCGGGTAATTATGGAACTTTTAGATAAACATCCCCATCTAAAAAAAATACAATGTCCTCCAAGTTTGTATCGGAGAACTTCCACAAAATATTTAGATGCGCTTAATGAGTTGGGTATTGAAGTAGAATCTGTAGAAAAAAAGGGCAGACCACGTAAATATAAAAAGAATGATGTAATCAAAGTGCAAGGTATGCTAAAAAAGGGTTTTAGCCCTAAAAATATCTCTGAAAAACTTGGAATACCTACTAAATCTGTTTACTATCTTAAAGACACCCATTTAAAACCTGGCCGAAAATCAAAATATAATACAAAAACCAGACAGAAAGTGAAAAAAATGTTTAAAGATGGTTATAATGCTAAAGAAATATCTAAAAAGCTGAAAATTCCGCCGAGAACTGTTTATTATATCCTTAGAGGTTAAATTATGGCTTTTGAAATTTCACCAGGATATCAAACCATACTTATCATCTCCAGTATCTGTTGTGTTGTGGGATTTTTCACAACCTATCTAGTAATGCCCCGGCTTATTAACAAATTAAAAGATGCGAACGTGGTGGGTAAAGATTTACACAAATTGCATAAAACTCCTGTAGCTGAAATGGGTGGTATAGGGATTCTTTTTGGTTTTACAATTGGAATGTTTATTGGTATCTGGATCTATCCCCCGCTACAATATGAATTAATGGTAACCTTACTGGTAATTCTCCTAGTAGGAATGGTGGGAATGGTTGATGATCTGGTAAGATTGTCCTCTAAAGAAAAGTTATTTTTATTATTTCTAGCTGGTCTACCCTTGATATGGGTAGCTCCACCAGAAGTAGGTATTTTATACTTGATAATGATACCAATAGCTGTATCTATAGCATCAAATCTTACTAATATGTTAGCTGGTTTAAATGGAATTGAATCTGGACTAGGAATCATAGCCATGATCTCTTTAACTGCTTCCTGTTTAATAATGAGCAAATATAATGTATCAATTATTACCATGTCCATGTTAGGGGCTTTGATAGCATTCTTGATCTATAATAAACATCCCTCCCGTGTTTTTCCAGGAGATGTTGGAACATTAATTATTGGAGCCACCATTGCTTCAGTGGCATTTATTGGCCGAGTAAGGATTATAGCCCTCATAGTTCTACTACCCAATATAATTGACGGAGTACTAAAATTCTACAGTGCAGGAGTAATGGAAAGACAGGAACACAGTCCAACTCAGATTAGAGAAGATGGAAAGCTTTTCGCACCACCTACGGGCTTTAATTCATTGATTAGGTCTATTCTTAGAAAACCTATGAAAGAAAAAAATGTGGTAAGGATTGTATGGTTAATTGGAATAATATGTGGAGCAATAGGGATAATACTAGCATATGTTCTTCCCCGCAACATATTAGTTTAAAAAATGTAATCCAAAAAATGACGATAATAGATAAAAAAATTGATGATATAGGTAAAGGATAGTTTTTAAAAAATTTACTACTTAATATAATAAGTATTCAAAAAAAAATATTAACAAATTTATTCATTGTAAAGCATATTTAACAAATCAATGGCCAGTGTTTCTGAATGTTTATCTCCTAATTCCTGGAATTTCTCAACAGACTTTCTGAAACTGGCAGATACCTTGCCCATGTCGCCTAATATGAAATATACTGTTCCAATTAATAGTAGTGAAATGGCTTTACCCTTTTCATCCCCCATTTTTTCATATAAAGCATGCGCATCACTAAAATTTCTCAATGCATTTCTTAAATTTTCTTCCTTTAGCAAAATATTGCCCATCATTAATAGAAGAGCTGCCTCCCCTTTTTCATCCCCTATTTCTTTTGAAATATTATAGGCTTCTTGAAGATGTTCCATTGCATCTTTTTTTTTAAAATACATGTCATAGATGTGTGTGGTTTCAATTATTTTTATCAGTTCTTCTAATTTTTCGCTGATCTTTTTAAAGTCGGCAACATACTCCTCTTCCACTGGAAATTTGGGGGGAATTTCATCGCTTTTACTTTTATGTTTATCTACAATATCCACTGCATCTCTTATCTTTTCAACTTCTTTTATCTTTTCTAACATTTCTTCCTTAGCAGATACTGAATGTGCAGATGAATAAAACTTGAAAGCTTCCCTATAATATTCTAATGCTGTATTAATCTTTCTCATATTCAGATAAACATCGCCTATTGAGTCTAAGACATAAGCTTGTCCCTCTTCATCATCCATAGATTTATATAGGGATAATGCTTGTTCTAGATATTCTAAACTTTCTTCATATTTTTCTTCTTCAGCATATATTGCTCCTAAGTTAATTAAAGTCTCAATTTCCTCTTCTCGAAGTTCATATAGTCGTTGAATATAATAATCCACAGATTCCTCCTTTTTTTTGAGAAGATCAAATAGACTAGTTATCAGAATAGCTTTAAGCATTTACATCCTCTATCATTATAATTTTTTTATAGAAAACTATTAGTTTAAAGATAATTATTTATAATTTTAAATCTTTATAAAGATTAAATCTTTTTCAATGTGGTTATACATACACCAGAAGGCTGTTTTTCTGGATCAGCATGAAGGTTGTAAGAGTATCCGGCATGGGTTACCATTTCAAATAAAGTTTCTAAAATTATGGATCTTAAACATACATTTGGTATCACACCTCTTTTTAAAAGTTCTTTACATGCTTCAGCACCACATCCACTTATATTAATATTAATATTATCATTATCAGAATTAATAGTAACTGTACCTTTTTTTATAAATCCAACTTTTTCTAAACAGTTTACAATGGACTCCATTATCTCTAATGGACTTTCACCACCCATATCCAGATCACATCGGGTTTTTAAATGTTCCATTATATATTCAGTTGCATTCCATCCAATCCTTTTGGTATAAGCAATATTTTCCCCTAAAAGTTCACTTCTCGTTTTTTCAATACTATAAATCCAGCTGCTCATAAGAAGGTAGTATAACTCTTCCAGACTCATTCTTTTCTCATCCATATTAATCAGCCCATACCAATTAAAATTCCTTTATCAGTAATTTTATAACGGGATTCCAATTTTTTATAATCCACTACTTTTTCAGTGGAAATTTTATTTCCATCCATTCTAAATACATTATCCACAATATCTTTTAATAAAGATTCTATGTTCTCATCAACAGAACCCTCGGTGTGAGTTATTATTGCGGCTCCTCCTGCTTCTTTTATACGTTTAGTGTATGCCTTTAAAACTCTTATAACTAATTTGTCTGGATTAAATGCAAAGGGAATGGTTAGTGAATCAAAAACTGATCTGAATTTTTGAGATTTTTGGAATACAAATCTAGTGCCTAAACCAACCTTAACCATTAAATCTGTAGGGTTATGAACAGCAGTTAATTTATAGGTATTAGTATCTTGTTTTTTAGCACCAGAAAAATTGGAAAGTGCATCGATAACATATAACATTTCATTCGTGGTATAATTCTGCAAAAACCAGTCAAAATCCATGGTTCTTTGTTCTAATTGTTTCATTCCATAATCAGCAGTGATATAGAGGCATGGCTCATTTTTTAAAAGACCATTATACATAAATTGATAACAGAAAATGGATTTACCAACATTGGGAGGTCCATATATAAGGGATGTTGTATTTTCAGGAACACCCCCCATACCTGTATCCTCATCTTGAATTATATTTTCAAATCCGGGAATTCCAGTTTCAATTAAGGGAATCACATTATCACGTCCCATGCTAATTATTCAATAATTATTCCTTCATTGGTTATTTTATAGGGAGCCTTCTTTTGTCCACATCCCACCATTGCTTCTATGGTCAAGTATTCCCCATCTAGCTTAATCACATTATCCACCACAGCTTTAAGCATTGTTTCCACTTTAACATCCGCTGATCCTTCTGTGTAAGTGATAAGTGCCGTGCCCCCGGCTTCCCTTATTCTCATTATGTATGCAGTTAAAACCCTTACAATTAATAGTTCCTGGTTGAAAGCAAAAAGAGTTGTTAATGAATCTAATATTGACCTGAACCTAGGTGATCTCTGAGAGATATAACGAGTACCCACCCCCAATTTCACCATTATATCAGTGGGGTTATGTACAGAAGATGATGAAAAATTCTCCGTATTGATAATTTTAGTGCCAGAAATGCTGGAAATGGCATCTACAATATATAACATCTCTTTTTCAATATAATTATCCAATTCCCAGCCAAAATCTGATGTATTTTGTTGTAATTGTTTTATACCATAATCAGTTAACACATAGAGACATGGTTCATCTAAAGATAATCCACCATGCATAAATTGATAACAGAAAATAGATTTACCCACTTTAGGAGGTCCATATACTAGAGTAGCAGTATTTTCAGGAATTCCACCCATACCAGTTTTTGAATCGGCTGTGATCTGATCCAAGCCAGGTATTCCCGATTGTATCCTTAAGATCAAATTAATCACCATATAAAAGTTTTAAAAGAGCATCTAAACATTCTTGAGTGCCCTTTCCTTCAGTTATTACTGCAGGTACAATAGGGATATCCTTGCTTAATTTCATTTTATCCCTGATTTCATCAGGTGAAAGTGCACCTTCCAGATCCTGTTTATTTGCAACAATAATTTTTGGAATAGCCTCTGCCCTGGTTTTTCGAATCATCTCCTTGGCCCGGGCGAATGTTTGTGGAGCAGTGGAATCTATAATAATAAATGCCCCTACTGCTTCTTTTGATAAAACATCTAATATTAGGTCGAAACGTTCTTGTCCCGGTGTACCAAATATATCAGCAAAGAATCCCTTATAATCTAGGTGGCCAATATCCATTGCAATGGTTGTAGGGAATGCACCAACTGCCTTTCTATCTACTGAAACAGATTTAGTAGATATTGCCTTTACAAAGCTGGACTTACCAGCATTATACGGCCCAGTGACTAAGATTTTGGGTATGTATACCTTTACTCCGCCAGGTTGAATTACAAAGAACAGGATCATAGTATCTAGTGGTTCGGTCCATGAAGCTCCGGCTACCATAAAACCCTGCCCAACAATTACTCTTTCTTCTATTGTTTTTAATTCCACAACACAATCAACTGAGCTTTTTAGTTTTTTAACCATCGAGTCTTCATAATCCCATTCAGTAAAGATATAGATTATCGTAGTATTATTTTCTTTAGCAGCTTTATTCCACTTTTTAACTATTTCTACTGTTTCAAGATCACCCATATAATCAATAATTGTAGATAAATTGTTTATAACTGCTATACCATCAGGAATATCATTAATAGCTTTTAAAACTACATCTTCAGTTTCTGAATAATCAGTGAATGAATATTTTGCATTTGAAGGAGCACCAATAAAACTTGAACTTCCATCCACAAAGAAGACATTTTCATTCTCAATAGCAGAAACAATATCCCAGCCATAAGAATCAAATTCATAAATTATACTATCAGGTTCTGCCACGTTAGTAAAAATAAATCCTCTTTCACCCTCTTTAACTAAACCATTTAACATCTGATAACCAAAAGCCTCACAATCCACTCCCGGATTGGCACAGAACATAATTGATGATCCAGCAGGAACTCCTCCTCCTAATAAATCATCTAATTTAGGAATATGAGTTTTTTTCATGGGTTACATCTCCTTGAGAATATTGTCAACTTGATTAGCCCTAGATTCCATCTCAAATAATATTAAACCAAGCTGTGCATCAGGTTCAGTTAAAGCAGTTAATATAGCCTTTTCACCTGCAGGTATTAATACTATGGTTCCTTTCTCGGTTTTAACAGATATCTCACTTACAGATCCAGTATTCATCTGACCAGATGCAGCTTCTGCAGCACCCATAATTGTTGAACAAAGCGCTGAAAATATTCTTGCATCAACGTCAGGCGGAGTTCTTGAATTTATTAATAGACCTTCCTTGGAAACTATCCCTGATGCTTTAATCTGACCAACTTGCATAAGCCCGGTTAATTCATCATCAAGCTTTTCTTTCTTAGTTTTCGTCATGCCCTCACCTATTCATATTTTATTGGCTCACCTATAAAACAGATTCTATTATTAATTTTTATGATTCATTATTTTTTTAATCTGATTATCTTTAAATATGTTAAGAAAAAATTTAATAAAAGTCTTGAGGATAAATTCCAATATTTTATAGTATTACTTAATTACAATAACTAAAGTTAATTTTAAATTAGTATTTCACCATTTTCTATCTTATAATGAACTTTTAGATTGGTAAATCCTTTAATTGTTAATTCTTGGCCATTTAATGAAATTATTCCGTGCATAAGCTGCTGTATAGTTTTAATTTCAATCTCGTCATGGGCTCCTTCTTCCATCAATATTAGAGATACTGCCCCTTCAGCTTTTACACGTGTAGTAAGAACGTGAAGAAACTTGAAAATAGTTCTAAGGCTGGAATACATTAGTAAAGTTGAAATAGAATCAAGTACAATGCGTATTTTTCCAATATCTCTTTGATTTTTGTATAAGTCCATGAATTCATTAGTAGCTACCATCATCATCGTCAGATCCACTGGGCTTTCAACATATCGAATCTGTTCAGAGAATGGTAATTCTACTGTAGCTCCAAATCTACTTGATACACAGTCAATTATGCTAAAATTTTCTAATTTAGAACCGGTTAAATCATCTAATATCTTTTCAGCAGATTCATTAGTTGAAATGTAGATACATGCTTCTCCATTTTTTAATCCTTCCATGATAAATTTCTTAGAAAATAGATCCTTGCCCGAAAATAAATCTCCTGAAATCAAAATATTAGTTCCATCTGGGATTACTTCTGAGATTTTTCTAATACCCATATTATAAGACATAAACGCAACCCTCATCCCCTTTACCATAAAACATGTAGATCTAAATATTTATTTTTAAAGTGATTTTATATTATTATAATATACTCTTATCTATATTTTAAATATAGGATTTTCTATCATTGTTACTAAGAATATAGTTTTAATGCTCTTATCCTCATTATCTATGTATGTTTTCATGAATAAAGTATTTTATTGATCTATTGCATGGCTTTACAGCCATTTTACATCTGCAGTAGTAAAAACATATCGATCTGAAAATGCAGGATTATAAAAATCATTGGTTAAATTATGAGTTTTAAAACAATCTGTAATGCTTTTTCTTGCATTATAAGTTATTCTATCCCCTAATGAGTTTCTTTCATCATATCCTAAAACACGTGTTGTTGAAGCATATATAATTAACATAATTTTTGTTTTTTTATAAATATTACTGAAACCTTGATTAATATAATCAATTTTTACAATTTTAATACTTGATGCATGCATCAAAAGTGGTTTTTTAATTTCATATTCTTTAAATTTTAATTCAGAATAAATAGCATATGAATCAATGCTGGCACCTTCTAATGCTCCGTTTCTAGCAGCTGAAATGGCTGTGTTCAGTTCATTAGCGTCCACTGCATAAGAAAATACTAAAATGGTAGTAATTAGGGTAAATCCCATAAGAAACATGTATTCTATGGAAATTTGTGCCTTAAAATCCATTGAAGTCACCCTTTATTATTGTTAGTAATTATAGCTCCGATTATTATAATATTAAGAATCATCGTTGCCTAGAGATGAAATAATGGTTATTACACGTTTATTTAATTATAATCCAACTATTGCCATTTTTATCTTCCATATTGCGGATAGTATAAGATCTTCCTGGAAGCAATGTAATTTGGGAATAGCTTGGTGGTTCACCATTCAGGAGCTTTTTTGGAATAATATTAGCCTTACCCATCATTCCATCAACTGTTATATATACTCCCGATGAATTTACCCTAATCCTATAATTGCTATCACCCACCTTTTTAGGTAAATTTATATTAATGGAATGACCATTTCCACCAGAATAAACTAAATTAATTGTTTTAGCAATATTTTCAGCCAGATTTCTAGCATGGGCCAGCTTTTCCGTGGTTTTTACTGTTTCAATCCTATCGGTGGTCACATTAATTATGCTGGAGACTATTATAAAAAATAAAATAACAGAAAGTATGAAGTCTAAGCTAAAAGTTCCTACTTGATCCATAATTAATTAATAGATTAAGTGACATATAAAAGGTATGTTTTAGTATTAAAAATGGTGTTCTTATGAAACCAACAAAAAATTTTAACTTTCTAGTTACATTAAAAGGCCATAAATCTGAGGTTGCTGGTGAAGAAGTGTTAGGAATTGAAGAAATCGAATTAGAACTAAAAAAATATGAACCAATGCTAAATATTAAAGATTCTGAATTTCCTAATGTGTTGTTAATTGATCTTAGTATGGATACTAGAAAGGCTCTTGAAATATTAAAGAATTCAACTACTACTGTTATCTCAAAAATCGTGATTATTGATGAAGTAGTGAGGACCAGGCCCAATATAATTAAAGAAAAAGTTTTACAAATAGCCAGGACCAAAATAAAGTCAGGAAGTAGTTTTGCAGTACGCTGTGATCTAAGAGGGCGCAAATATATCAAATCCAAAAATGATTTAGTAAAACTAATTTCAAATGAATTGATAGAAAATCTTAATATTGAAGAAAATTCAACAGACCCCGACTGGATTGTTCAAATTGAAATAATAGGGGAAGATACTGGTATTAGTGTTTCTAAACCTTCTGATATTTTAAAAAAGGATTAAAAAAATAATTTTTTATTTATAGATTATTAATTATTCTTTTAATAAATAAGTGATATCTATGTATGAAGTTTTAATTTTTCAGGGCGGAATATATAAATTCAATGATTTTCAAGAATTAATAGAAGATTTAGGTGGATTAATATTAAAAAAAGATCATTTAGAGATTACAAGAGGCATCTATTTTTTATCAGAAGAGATTACAGTTCCATTGGTATTACCGGTTGAAGAAATTGAAAATGCTAAAGAAATAGCCAAAGAAATAAAAGGAAATTTGTCTAAAACTAAGATAGATAGTCTAAAAAAATCAGAATTAGTATCTTATCTAAATATATATGACCTTTTAAGTAAATCTGATCATTGGCTGGAAAAAAGGGAATTAGAAGAACAATTAAAATGTCCATGCATTGTTAATTGTGAAAAATCAAGTGAATTTTGTGCAAAGGATTATTTAAATAAAATATTAAATGATATGGAAACCATTGAACTAATAGAAGTTCTTGAAGAAAATAATAAAAAGAAATATCGTTTAAGGGTGGAAAATGATTAGGGCAAGTTCTCTGGTTATTGCTGGAGTGGTGGTAATTTTCATAGGTATTATTATGATATTTACGGGTACAGCACTTCAAAGCACTAGTTCCAAAGATGAAACAGTCAAAACAGGTGGAGTAATACTTATAGGGCCTATTCCCATAATATTTGGAACAGATAAATCATTTACAATAATTGCAGTTGTACTCGGCATTATCTTAATGATAGTATCATACTTCTTATTTTACCGGCCCTTTACATAGAGTGCCCAGGATCATGAATATAATCAATTTTAAAAAGTTCATGAGAAAATATAGCTACTTAACCAGGAGAAAATAATGCGTATAATAATATTAACTTCAGGAAAGTATGGTTCCAGAATAGTGAATAATATGGCTAAAAGAGGATTAGCCCCCAATATAGTGGGTTTATATGAATTTCCAGATAACCTGCCAGAGTTTCTAGATGAATTTGAAGATTATGTTCCAGATAATCTTCCTGAATGTGACTTAATAGTATCAGTAGGTTTGTTTGGAGATATTAATATGGTAATACCCATTATAGCCTCAAAAACTAATTGTAAATCTATAATAATTCCTATTCACCATCCTCAACAGATACCTATTGGTCTTCAAGAGGAGATAAAAGCAGAATTAGAAAATATTCAAGTGATTTTTCCCAAACCCTTCTGTTCCCTTAAACCAGTGGGAGATAAATATATAGATAAGTTCACCATACTCTTTGGCCAGCCCAAAGTAAGAATAGAATTTGAGGAAATAATTAAAAAAGTAGAAGTTATAAGGGGAGCACCTTGTGGTTCAACATGGTTCATCGCCGAAAACCTTGAAGGAGTGCCAGTTGAGGAAGCAGAATTCGTAACCGGGGATAAATTCCACAATTATCCTTGTTTAGCTTCCATGAATACAGATCAATTAATAGGAGACACTATAATGCATCTTGCAGGATACAAAAGCAAGGAAGCAGTGAAAAGGGGGCTGGGTTTCGCAGTTAAAACTGCGCTGATAGATAGTGATGCTTGCCAAGGAGGGATAAGCTGTGACTATCTCTGTATTGAGGTCTGCCCTACAGTTAAAATTGGTGATGATACCATTAATATTGATGATAATAGGAAGGCTAAAATTGATCCTGCTACTTGTGGCTGCTGTGAATTATGTTTAAAAGAATGTCCATTTGCTGCAATTGAAATGACCAATGATATTACACCCCTAAAAAAAAGTTGGGGATGATTAAATTTTTTTTATGTTCAAAAATTGATATCTACCTATTTATTAAATAAAGCAAAGCAGAAATTAATGATAAAAAAAAGAGTATATTTGAAAATAGATTAATCAGAGTGAAAATATATGAAAGGAAGAGTTGTATTTATTGGAGCAGGGCCTGGAGATCCTGAATTAATAACATTAAAAGCTGTTAATATCTTAAAAAAAGCAGATATTATTATATATGCCGGTTCGCTGGTTAATAAAGAGGTTTTAAGTTATGCGAAAGATGATGCTGAAATTTATAACAGCGCCTCAATGGATTTAAAAGAGATGACCGACATTATGAAGAAGGGAGTTAATGATTCAAGAATTGTTGCCAGAGTACATACTGGTGATCCTTCAATTTATGGGGCTATTGGAGAGCAGATAGAAATTTTAAGAAGAAACAATATTGAATTTGACATAATACCCGGTGTTAGCTCGTTTTTTGCTGCTGCAGCTGCTCTAGAATCAGAATTAACGCTTCCTGAAATTTCGCAAACTGTGATAATAACCCGTCCAGAAGGTAGAACTCCTAAACCATCATCAGAGTCTATTTCAAGCTTAGCTAAACATAATGCTACCATGTGCATCTTTTTAGGAGTGCATATGATTGATAAAGTGGTTAAAGATTTAAAAAAACATTATCCAGTTCAAACTCCAGTTGCAGTAGTTAAAAAGGCTTCATGGAAGGATGAAATGATTTTAAGGGGCACATTAGAAGATATTGAAGCAAAGGTAAAAGAAGCTAATATTAATAAGACTGCTATGATAGTAGTGGGAAATGTTTTAGATCCTAGAGAAATGGTTCCATCCAAACTTTATGATGCAAAATTTTCACATGAATACCGTACTAAAAAAGATTAATTTTTTTAAAAAAATAATTTTTATCAATTAAACGACAATTAACTTAACATAATCCATTTTTCGGCAAGTATGGAAAATATCGGATAATTCTTTCATGCGCTGGCCTTTTCCATCCAGAATAAATAATTCTAGACATTTATTATCCTTTAGATGGCTGTGGATTTGAGTGTTGATTATGTCTTCAAAGTCGTGTTTTATCTCTGTTACCTTGTCTTCAGATTCTTGTGGATGGATTAAAACAAGTATAGAATTTATATTTCCTTTTAATGTTTCTTTCTCCTTGTTATCTGCCAGTAACATCCGCGCCCCAGTTCTTATAACTTCAGATCTTCCAGAAAAACCCATCTCCTTTTGAAGTTTATCCAGTTCATCCAGCAACTTATCATTCAAAGAAACACTTATTATAGTCATAAATAATTATAATTTAATAATTATTTATAAATTTATTGTTAAATATTATTAAGATAATATTTAAATATTAATAAATTTAAATAATACTTCAATGAAACAACTCCCCAAATTATTTTTAGTTATATTGGCAGTTTTTATCATTATTATTTCTACAATAATAACCTTTTATCTCCCCCATAGCACATATATGGAAGAATCAGACCAGAGAATAGGAGTAGTTGTTACTGTTCTTCCTCAAGCTGAATTTGTGGAAAAAGTAGGAGGTAATAAAGTAAGGGTAACCACCATGGTTCCGCCAGGAGCAGATCCCCACATCTACGAACCAATGCCAGAACAACTTAGAGAATTAAGTAATGCAGATTTATATGCTATGGTTGGCTCGGGAATCGATTTCGAACTAGTCTGGATGGAAAAATTTAGTTCAATGAACCCTAATATGGAGGTAATGAACTGTTCAGAAAATATTGATTTTATAGAAAATAACGAAGATAATGATCATGACCACCCTACCAGTATTGATCCCCATGTATGGGTTGCACCAAAAAATGCTAGGATAATGGTTGAAAATATCTACCAGAAGCTGGCCACTATAGACCCGGAAAATAAAGATTATTATAAAAAGAATAGGGATGAATACCTTAAAGAACTTGATAAATTAGATTTTGATATAAGAAAAAGTCTTGAAGGTAAAGATAATAGAATAATTATGGTTTATCATCCGGCCTGGGGATATTTCTGCAAGGATTATTCCCTCAAACAGATAGCAATTCAAAGTGAAGGGAAAGAACCAACACCTCAAGGTATTGCCAGCTTAATTAATCAAGCCCGGGAAGAAAATATTAAGATTATTTTTGTATCTCCCCAGTTCAGTTCTAAAAATGCCGAGGTAATAGCAGAAAATATTGGCGGAAAAGTGGTAAAAATTGACCCACTAGCAAAAGATTATGTAGAAAACTTGTATAAAGTGGTTGAAGCATTTAAAAATTCTTAAATACATTCCAAAACCTTATTAGGGGTTAAATAATGAAGGAAAAAGCTGTTCAAATGGAACATGTGTCATTAGAATATAATAAAATACCCATATTAAGTGATATTAACCTCAGTATTGATGAAAAAGAATTTGTAGCAGTGATAGGTCCTAATGGGGGAGGAAAAACCACTCTTTTAAAGATAATTTTAGGCCTAATTAAACCTGATAAGGGCTTGGTCAAAGTTCTAGGTAAATCTCCAGAAAATGCCAGAACCAGAATTGGATATCTACCCCAACATACCAACTTTGATCCCTCATTTCCCATGAATGTGTTTGAATGTGTCTTAATGGGCCGTTATAAAGGACTGTTTAAAAATTATTCGGTTGAAGATAAAAATGCAGTATTAAATGCACTTAAAACCGTTAAAATGGAGGAATATGTAGATAGACAACTAGGAAGATTATCAGGAGGGCAAATTCAGAGAGTTTTGATTGCCCGGACCCTGGTAAGAGAACCAGAACTTTTACTGTTAGATGAACCTATGGCCAGTATTGATCCAGAGATGCAAAATGAATTCTATAAGCTTCTAGCGAAAATAAGTAAGAATATGACAATTATTATGGTAAGTCATGATATTGGTGTTGTATCTGCACATGTTGAAAATATTATCTGTTTAAATCGTGAATTATTCTGTCACAGCCCACCAGAATTAGCAGTGAAATCTTTAGCCGATGTTTATCAGTGCCCTGTGGAATTAATTGCCCATGGGATTCCCCACCGTGTACTGGATAAACATGTCAAAGAAAATAGTGATGAATATTAATATAGAAAAGGGTTTTTGGAAAATTTAGCTCATATTCCCTTTGGAAAAGAGAGGATAAGGATGTTTGAAATTCTCCAGTATGGATTCATGCAAAATGCATTTATAGCTGCAGTCCTGGTGAGCCTAGCTTGTGGAGTTGTAGGTACCTATGTGGTCATAAAAAAGATAGTTTTTATTAGTGGTGGTATTTCCCATGCCGCCTTTGGAGGTATTGGACTGGGATATCTTATAGGTTTAAATCCTATAATCACCGCCATCCCCTTTAGCATTCTAACAGCACTGAGTATTGGCTTTTTAAGCAAAAAAGTTGAATTAAGTGAGGATACAGCAATAGGAATATTATGGTCAGTGGGAATGGCACTGGGAATTATATTTGTTAATTTAAGTCCAGGATATGCTCCTGATTTAATGAGCTACCTCTTTGGGAGCATATTAACTGTTCCCCTTTTTGATTTAATTATTATGTTGGTTCTGGACATAATCATTCTATTAACTGTTTTTGTATTTCGAAGGGAATTTACAGCTATATCCTTTGATGATGAATTTTCTAAAGTAGTGGGGATACCTTCAGATGTTATGTATATGCTGCTTCTATGTTTAGTAGCTCTAAGTGTGGTGGTTTTAATCAAGGCCGTTGGAGTAATATTAATTATAGCACTTTTAACTATTCCAGCCGCCATAAGCAAAAATTTCACTTATAATATCCATAGATTAATGGTTTATTCAACATTAACAGGTATAATTTTAACATCTATTGGATTATGGTTGTCATATTTATTTAATTTAGCTTCAGGGGCTACCATTGTATTAGTTTTAGGATTTGCATTTATTTTAGTTTCACTAATAAAAAAAATTTAAGAAATAAGTTTAAGGGTAAATTTTATTAATATATCATGTCAATATATGATCATGAAAAATAGAAAACTATTCTATCTCACCTTTTTCATATTCCTTTTATCTACCACTTCCGCTGCTTATGCTGATGTTATAGAACCTGGCATGAAACAAGTAAATCTTAACTATCAAATATCAAATATAAATGATTATCCAGATTACGTATTTTTACTTAGAGGCATACCATACCCAGATATAGAAATTATTAACTCTTCTAAATTCAGTTTTTATAAATTAAGTAATGTTTCGATTTATGCCATTAAAAGAGATGATTTTGATGCATCAATAATAAATAAGAGTTCTGAAGAAATTCAATCATTTTTTGAAAACAATTCTAAGCTCATTAAATCGGATATTTCTCTGGAAGGAAGTTATGGTGATGTGAAAATTGAAAATCCTCTAAAAGAAGCAACTATAATTTTAGAGATTAAAGATATAAACTCCACCAATCTAATAATTGAAAAATCTAAAATTATCTACACCTTTGAAGATGGTTCCCAACAAGAAGAAATAATAAAAGACCAGAATGATTTACCTGAACCTTCTAAAGGAATTAATTTAGCTGATTACTGGTGGATATTTTTAGGGGTTTTAATAATTTTAGTTATTGTTATTATGGTTATAATAAAAAGATTTAGGTAATATGGCTTTTTATTAATTATATTATAAGATTGCTGATACGAAGATATATTGAAAAAAATATTATAAAGTTTAATTTAGATGAAATAAATTTATATTTTTAGAGGTTCAATATGATTTTTAGCACTGATCTGGCAGATACTCTTAAAACCGCTGAAGGAGACTACATCACCATCACAATTATGCCTGGTAAAACATATTATGGTGAAGTAAGATTAGTTAAAAAGGATTATTTAACATTAGACCTAAAATTACGTGGCGGTCGAGACAAAACATCAGTTTTAATTCCATTTAAATATATAATATCTATAGAATTTTAAAAAATTAAATTTCTATTAAAATTAGAATTCTCTAAAAAAAACTTCAAATATTAAATTAAAACTCAACGTAAAAGTGATTAATCAGATTTTAAACACCTTATTCCCTGAGAGGTACCGATTATTACCTCGTCAACCATGTTGGAAAATATACCATTTTCAAGAACTCCAGGTATATTATTTAAATCCTTTTCCAGTTGGAGAGGATTATTGATTTTTTCAAATTTAGTGTCAATTACAAAGTTGCCATTATCTGTAATTACAGGACCATCCTTATTCTTAGCCATCCGAAGGGATGGAATTCCATCTAATTCTATAAGAGATTTTTCCACAGCTTTTAATGCTTGAGGAATAACTTCAACCGGTACTGGAAAGTTTCCCAACTCTTTAACCATTTTAGATTCATCTACAATCACAATAAATTTTCTGGCAGCATTATCCACAACTTTTTCTAGTGTATGTGCTGCCCCGCCACCCTTAATGAGATTTAAATCAGGATCAACTTCATCAGCTCCATCAACTGCAATATCAATATCATGTTCTTCCAAGGTGGTTAAATTAATGCCTGAATCTCGGGCAATAAAAAAGGATTGATAGGATGTGGGAATTCCTAATATCTCAATTTCTTCATTAATAATTCTTTCACCTAACTGGTTTATGAAATAATGGGTTGTGGAACCTGTG
This sequence comes from Methanobacteriaceae archaeon, assembly GCA_030016715.1. Classification (GTDB taxonomy): domain Archaea; phylum Methanobacteriota; class Methanobacteria; order Methanobacteriales; family Methanobacteriaceae; genus UBA117. The sequence goes on from JASEJD010000001.1 coordinate 84,770, forward strand.
CCTAATCCAACTACATCACCGTCTTTGACTTTTTTAGCTGCCTCATATCCTGCCCTTTTTTTAAGATTCATTACTATACCTCTCTCAATTATTGGGGGAAAGAAATTATAAGATTATATTGAATAGATTTATAGATCTCGAATTATGATTTAATGCTTAAAACTACTTCAGTAAGATTCATACCTTTAATACATTTATTTTTAGGTTTTCCTTTATTCTTAACTATTTTACATTTGTCACCATTTTTTAAACCCTCAGGAAAACACAAGTCCCTCATTAAACACTCATCTTCACAATCAGGATATTTGAAAATTAACATTGACCCCTCGAAGGCACTTTTTGAGTCAACTAATGTATTAATATGTGCTTTTTCAACTTCTACAACTCTGACTTTATGGCCTTCATGAATAGGACAGTGATGTTCTGTATCTTTAACATTTTTTATAAGGTACATTCGACCTTCCTTTAAGGAGTCAATGCAAGTATTTTTGAATCTGCATCTTTCGCATTCAGTGGCTGCTCCATAATGAAGAAATTTTAATCCTTTCATGGCCAGACTTTTTCCAATAAGTGTAATCAATTAAATCACCCCTGTAGTGGATGCTAATTTTAGTGCTGCCTCTCGAGTAAGACCTCGATCCCCTAAAATAGTGTATCTATCCTTTCTAATATTGTGAGCTATAGTTAATGCTTCTATAATATCTTCAGGTTCGATATTTAATTCATATGCTGTTGTAGGTGCTTTTAATGTTTTTAATGCATCTCGGATAAATTTCCAATCCCCCCCATGTAAATGCATCATCATTATAGTCCCCAGACCACATTGTTCACCATGTAATGCTGGTTTAGGACATATAATATCCAGTGCATGGCTAAATTTATGTTCAGAACCGCTTGCTGGTCTGCTTGTACCAGCAATGCTTATTGCTATGCCACTGCTTATTAAGGATTTTACCACCATTTTTGAACTTTCCACCAAACCCTCTTTTATTGCGTCAGAAGATTTTATTATCATTTTTGCTGTCATCAGTGAAAGTGAAGCAGCAGAACTACTGTAATATTCATTTAAAAGACGATTTGCAAGTTTCCAATCCATTATAGCTGTGTAATTAGATATTATATCCCCACAACCTGCAGCAAGCAGTCTGAAAGGAGCCTTACTAATAATTTCAGTATCAGCAATCACCCCAATAGGAGGTTGAGCTTGTAGAGATACCGTGCCTTTTTTATTGCGTATTGATGCTCGTGGAGATGCAATCCCATCATGGGAAGCAGCAGTTGGTACACTAATAAAATGAACATTAGAACGGGTAGATGCCATCTTAGCTACATCAATAACCTTCCCACCACCTACACCTAATACAAGAGCAGTTGAATCAATTCGCTTTTCAACCCGGGAGACAGCTTTTTCTGATGCTTCCTTTATTTTCACAGTTTCCACACTAAATCCTTCATCTTGGAGACTATCAGTAGCCTTTTCTCCACCAATTTTCAAGGTTTTAGGGCCGGTTACCACTAAAACATCGCCTGAAAAACGTAGATCTTTGCATATAGCGCCGGTTTTATTAATTACTCCTGCACCTGTATGGATTTCCCGGGGTAATTGAATCTTTTTTGCATCCATTTTTATACCTTCAATATATAGAATTAATAATCAAACCATAAAATAATTTTGATTTTTATTAAATTGTGACCTAATAATACAAATTAATTTAATCCACCACTACATATATTATTATCTCTACTAATCTAATATTCCTATTAAAGGATAATCCAAATTGGTATATAAAGATACTAAAAGCAATTAGTTGATCAATTTATCTACTAAATAAATTCTCTTTTATTATTTGTAAACGTATTAGGGAGGATACTAAATAATATTATATTACTAAAAAGCCAATAAATTGAAATACTAATATTTATTCATATAACTATTTTAAAAATTACGGTGAAATAATGTCAGAATTCAGTGAATGGTTTCATAAAATCCTTGAGGAAGCAGAAATAATTGATATAAGATATCCAATTAAAGGTATGCATGTTTGGATGCCCCAAGGATTCAAAATAAGAAAAAATGTGCTTAACATTTTAAGAGATATCTTGGATGAAGAACATGAAGAAGTATTATTCCCCTTACTAATACCTGAGGATGAGCTGGCCAAGGAAGGCATACATGTTAAAGGTTTTGAATCGGAAGTTTACTGGATCACTCATGGTGGTTTAACCCAGTTAAACAAGAAACTTGCTTTAAGACCCACTAGTGAAACTGCTATGTATCCCATGTTTTCCTTGTGGGTTAGATCACACACTGATCTACCCTTAAAATATTACCAGATAGTTAACACTTTCCGCTATGAAACTAAACATACCCGTCCTTTAATAAGAGTTAGGGAAATAACCACGTTTAAAGAAGCTCATACCATGCACTGCACTAAAAAAGAAGCAGAAGAACAGGTAATAACCGCGTTAGAATTATATAAAAGATTTTTTGATTCTCTGGGAATACCCTACGTTATAACCCGGCGTCCGGTTTGGGATAAGTTTCCTGGAGCAGACTATACCATGGCCTTTGACACCATACTACCAGATGGTAAGACTCTTCAGATTGGAACTGTTCATAATTTAGGGCAAACCTTTGCCCGGACCTTTGATATAACCTATGAAACTGCCTCTGGAGATCATGAATATGTTTATCAGACTTGTTATGGGCTTTCAGATCGAGTTATCGCTTCCTTAATAGGTATACATGGAGATGAGAAAGGACTTTGTTTACCTCCAGATGTTGCCCCTTACCAGGTGGTGATTGTGCCCATTATATTTAAAGAAGCTGGTGAAGAAGTATTAAAATATTGTGAAGATATCAAAGATGCCTTAGAAAAGAGGGGTAATTTAAAGGTATACCTTGATGATCGAGATATTAGGGCTGGAAAGAAATTTTATGAATGGGAAATGAGGGGAATTCCAGTTAGAATAGAATTAGGCCCACGAGATATACAAAATAAAAATATGGTGGTCTTTCGTAGAGATAACCTGGAAAAAGAGATCTTATCATTAGGAGATGATGTTGTTACTCCAGTAAAGGAGATATTAAATAAGATCAAGTCTAATATGAAAAATAAGGCAGAAGAAATATTTAATCAGAATATTGTAAGTGTTAAAACAGTGCAAGCAGCTAAAGAACATATTGAAAAACACCGTGGAATTGTTTACTTCTACTGGTGTGGTGAAGAGGATTGTGGTAAGGACTTGGAAGAAAAAGTCCATGTTGATATATTAGGTGTTCAAGAGGAATACCCAGAAGAAGGAAAATGCATAAACTGTGGTAGTAATGCAAAATACAAGACTTTAATATCCAAAACATATTAATCATATATTTAAAAACATTATTATGCCACAATTTAAGAATTTATATGAAAGATCAATAAGGACTTATTAGTTAATGAAGAGGATGTAGAATGAATATAAGAGTGATCTTTGTTGTTTCTATAATCATTGCATTTGCCTTGGGCACCGGGATATGGAGCTATCTCTCAGTGCAAGGTCTTGACATAAACCAGGCCTATGAAGCTGGATCATTGGAGATATTCCAAAACAGCAGTGCTGGTTCACTGCCCCATGAAGTTACCATAAAAAACAACGGCCCAGAATCAGTTAAAATAAAAATTGGAGATACTCTTATAAGTTCAAACAGTGAAAATATGGTTATAGCAGAGGATCGGATAATTACTCCTGATTCTGCAGTAAATATAAAAACATATTGTTTAGAACCCGAAAAAAGAGCATTATCTGGAGAGAAACTCGTCCCCACCAATAATAGTTCCAGGCGTATTATTCAAATAATAAGAGATTCTAACCCACAAGATCTGGAAGGAAGCCTAAAAGCCCAACTTCAGATATGGGTGCTGGTTTCAGGGGGAAACCTAAATATTTATCGTGCCGAACCATATGCTCTAAGACAAAATCAAGGACTAAGCTATACTGAAATGCAGAACAATGTTTCAGAAGCAAAGATTGAGGTTATGACCAAGTTTAACTTGACTGAGGAACAGTTAAAAAATGTGCAGAATCTTTCAGATACTGATCAAGGACAAAGCTGGATCGATGGAATCATTATATGGATCAGGACAAATATTGGTATTTAAACTATTTTTTAGAATAATAGATATATTAGAGAGATTATTTTTAGAGGTTAAAATGAATAATATTACATGGGCAATAATACCAGTTTCACGTTTTTACCATGCAAAAACACGCCTATCACCTACACTTACCAGTATAGAACGTGAAAATCTATTAAAATCAATGCTGAAAGATGTAATAGCTTCACTTAGAGAAGCAGTTGATCAAGTAGTGGTTATAAGTTCAGATGATGATGTTTTAGATTATGTTGAAAAATTAGAAGTGCTTACCATTAAAGAGAAGGGTAAAACTGATCTAAACGGTGCATTAAGCCAAGCCATAGATATATGTTGGGAAAAATGTGATAAAATATTAATAACTCCCTCTGATATTCCTCTTATTAAAAAAGCACATATTGAGGATATGTTAAAGATGGGTGAAAAATTTGATATGGTTATAGCCCCTTCCAAGGGTGGAGGGACCAATGCTATTCTGTTTAGCACTAGGGATATGAAAACAAGATTTGGAGATTACAGTTTTTTCCAACACTTAAAAGAAGCCCAATCACTTAATAGAACCACTGGTATATATGACTCATTTTATTTATCGATGGATGTGAATACTGCAGAAGATCTTGGTGAAATCATTTTGCATGGTAGGGGAACAGAAACCCAGAAATATTTAAAATCTCTTCCCCTGAAAATACGTTCCAATCACGGTTCTGAAAGATTGGAAGTTAAAAGAGTGGAATAAGATGAAAATTGAATCAGCAATGTCCATAGCAGGTTATGATCCATCAGGTGGGGCAGGTGTTTTAAATGATATTAAAACATTTAGTGCCTTGGGAATTTATGGAACAGCAGTTATTACCGCTTTAACCGCTCAGAATATATACCGTGTAGAGGATATTTTTCCAGTTACCCCGGATTTTATTGAAAAAGAGATTGAACTGATTTTAGAACAAGAAAATATTAAATACATAAAAACAGGTATGTTGTATTCTAAAGAAATTGTTAGATCTGTGGCCAAGAAAATCTCCCACTATGATCTAGAAGTGGTGGTTGATCCAGTAATGGTAGCTGGTTCTGGTGGCTTTTTATCCAAGAAGAATTTTGTAAATTCTCTAAAAAAGCACCTCCTACCCCAAGCCATTTTAACCACTCCTAATATATCTGAAGCTGAAGTATTATCTGGATTGAAAATTGAGGATGAAGATGATGCAATTGAAGCAGCATTAAAAATAGGGGAAATAGTTAATGTGGTTATAACTGGTGGGCATCTTAAAGGTAATGACATCTATTATGATGGTGATATTAAAGTGATTGAGGGTGAAATGATAAAAAGTAAAAACACCCATGGTAGTGGTTGTACCTATTCTGCAGCTATAACCGCATACCTAATTAAGGGATTTAATATTGAAGAATCAATAATAAAAGCAGGTGAATTTGTAACTGAAAGTATAAGAAATGGATATAAAGGGACCTTAAACCAATATTGGAAAATTTAGAACATTAAATAAATCAATACTCTACAACAACATTCTATACTATAAAAAAGAGGCTGAGAAATGAAAACTAATTGGAAATTATTCATAATATTATTAATATTAAGTGCAATAGGAACTGTGTTTGTAACTCCCTACACCTTAACTCTCCAGGGAGGTATGCCCACAGACTTGCCTATACCTATACATATATTATTAACTGTCCAGATAATACAGAATATAGTTTTATTTGCAATTTTGATTGGATTAGGTTTGTTTATATCTAAAAAGATAGGTTTTGGTCTCCCCATACTAGAGGGCTGGTTAGAGAAGAAAGGAGTTAAACAAAGGTTTAAATCATTATTAGGTATTTCAATAGGTTTAGGAATACTTGCCGGGGTATTAATAATTATATTTGATATTATCTTTTCCCTGGCTGGTGTTACAATCTCTTTAGCATCTGCTACTCAAACTAACCCCCCTGCCTGGCAGGGATTTTTAGCATCATTTTATGGTGGAATAAATGAAGAGATAATGATGAGACTGTTTCTAATGAGTCTTTTTGTGTGGATTTTCTACAAGATCAAAAAGACCTCTGATGGAAAACCAACCACCATTGGAGTTTGGTTGGCCATATTTATAACAGCAGTATTATTTGGACTTGGTCATCTACCCATAACCAGTGCTTTAACTGCCCTAACTCCCCTAGTTATTCTACGTGCCATAATATTAAATGGAATAGGTGGAATTATATTTGGATGGCTTTACTGGAAGAAAGGATTAGAATCAGCCATGATATCCCATTTCTCAGCAGATATAGTTCTGCATGTAATATTACCACTTATAATATTAATATAAGTCAAAAAAAAGATTGAACACCATTTAAATATATGGATATGTAAATATAAAAAAATAGAGTGATTAATTTTAATTTCCCTGATCCAAAAATATAATTTAATTAGAGAAGTTCATCCCTTAAATCAATGGTGTCTTCCAGATCAGGGCCGGTAGAGATTATAGTTACAGGTACTCCTGTTTCTCCTTCAATCTCATCAATAAATCTCTTTATTTCTTGAGATAGTTTAGAGTAATCTTTCACTCTTTCACATTGGGGATAAAGTTTATCCACACAAGTCAAGGCAATCTGGGTCGCCCCATTTATCATACAAGACTCTTTTGCCAGATCCATATCAAAAAGGCCCACTCTTCTTCTTCTTCCAGTTACTGTTCCATATTCTTCTAATCCCATCTCTTCTGCTTTTTTAGGACTCATTTCAGTTGAAAATGGTCCTTCACCAACACGGGTTATGTATGATTTGAAAACCACTATCACATCATCCACCCGGGTAGGGCCCACACCCACGTCAGCAGCAGCAGTACTGGCTGTAGTGTCTTTACTGGTTACAAAAGGATAAGTACCATAATAAAGTGAAAGACCAAAACCTTGTGATCCTTCAATAAAAACATTTTTATCATTATCTAAAGCTTGATTAACCTCTGTAGGGACATCTGTTGTGTAATTTTTCATTTCGTCTACTTCTTGTGCCAGTTTAGCTACTCTCATTACCCGGTCAGAGTTGGCAGGGCCGCATCCAGTTCCTGTACTTCCAATCTTTTTAGATAGATAGTCAGATGCTTGATCCTGTTCTTTGTGCTTTTTTTCTATTATGGCACATCTAATATCGGCAAATGTTCTGCCTTTAACATTATATTTATTAAGATAATCTAGTTCATGCAAAAATACTTCTGGATCAACCAGTACACCAGCTCCAATTAATAGTCTGGCCCCCTTATGGACAAATCCAGAGGGAGTTAGTCTTAATCCATATTTTTCGCCATGAAATTCTACAGAATGCCCTGCGTTGGGACCTACTCCTGCTCTTGCTATGATATCTGGTTTATCGTTGTAACAAAGATAAGTGATACATTTTCCTTTGCCTTCGTCACCCCATCCACCACCAACTAGTACACTACATGTCATGTGAAATACTCCTTAAATTATAGCCTCTTTTATATTAAAAAAGATTTCTTAAAAACTTTTCCATTTACAGATAATATATGAAAAAATAGATTGAATCAGATCGAATAAAAAAAGATAATAAATAATATTTTTTTATAAAAAAGTTATCGAGGACCTATAATTTGTTTAAATATTTCAGGTGTGAATTTTCTCTGGAGTGCAATGAGAATATGCTGCTCCAATGCCTCTTCTAATGTTTCTTGAGTAATTTTATCCTCACCCTTCCTTATCCTAATGGCCTGGGCAATCTGAGCAATATCCCGTGCATGGGCAAATGTAGGCTGAAGATTCTCACCACCTTCAGAGGATTTTAGGTAAACCTTTTCATATCTTTTTAGAATCTGTTCATCATATTTTTCATTTAATTCATCTAGGTTTCGCTTAAATACCTCTAAGATTTCATCGGTAGAAGGATTTTCTAGAAATATGTGTAAGGGTGCTCTTCTTAGGTGAGCCTCGTCCATTATAGTTATTTCCAGGTTGGTTGAGAAAGCAGGTATAAAATGGGTGTGAACCACTATCGGTGCACCTTTAACATATATAACATCCCTCTTGTTTTCTAGGGGTACAATTAACCGATTTAGAAGAGCATTATGATCCTCTTTTTGCCGGCCCAAGTCATCTAACAATAGAACCCCACCATTAGCCTTGATTATAGGGGAGGTCTCATAGACACCTTTATTAGGATCAAAATTGGTCTCCAGTTTTTCGGTGTTTAATTCCGAGCCAGTAAATACGAATGGGGCATAAATTTTAATCCATCGGGGATCTTCTGGCTGTTCTTTAACGGCCCGGTGAAAGTCCGGGTCGTAGAGTTGTATAACCATATCACTAAACTCAATAAATTTTGGAATGATGATGGGTGGTAAAAGCTCTGACATTTTACTGGTTAAAAATGTTTTCCCAGTTCCTGGTGGCCCGTAGATAAAAAGACCCTTACCACCAATAGATGCTTCAACTAAAGTTTTTTTGGCCTTTTCTACGCCTACAACATCTTTAAATGCTCTTTCAATTACTTCTGGCGGTATTTGTATTGGGAATCTGTCTTTGAGTTGTACTTCCATTATTTTGTAGTAGGTGTCATAGGCTACTGGGGCTAATCCTACATAAGGATTCTCAGTTAAAAGTTTAGCAGCTTTTTGATGTCCCTTCTTCTTTATTGTGTATTCTACACTGGGAAATAAAAATCCTCCCCCAGTAGGTACACACAGATCATCAGACTCCATCTTTTTTAGGACTTCTTCCAAAATATCAATATTAAGCCCGATTATCTCATGAATCTGGCTCACCTTAATATTTCCATAGGTAGAGACAACCTTCAATACCAGATTTTTTATGAATGATTCAGAAAGATCAATTTCCTCTAAAGATTTAGGTTCTTTAAGGATTGCAAATAGTTTGCGCATTTTTCCATCATGGTAATAGTCCATCTAATCACTTACCCCCTTATACACTTCTTGCAGTAGAACTTTTAGTGTTATAAAGTAATAGTCCATCTAATCACTTACCCCCTCATCTTTGGTTAATATAATATTAATATATGTATCTTAATAGATATTTTTTCCCATAAGAAAATCACTTATTATTCAGCTTATGAAATATAAATGATTTGATGATTATTATAGAGGAAATTATTAAAAATTAAATTTAAATAAATGGATTAACATAAATATCATGTAGATAGGAAATAATTTTATTATCTATAACTAAAACTAGGGGAGGGAGGTTTAAGGATATGTTCTGTCCAAATTGTGGAAAAGAAAACCCGGATAATGCAATTTTTTGTTCTGATTGTGGTAATAAGATTGAAAAGATCTTAGAAAATTCTGAAACCACTTCAGAAGATAGATTGAGTACTGGTAAGTCTGATACAATAATTGATCGAAATAGAGAATTTGATAAACGCAATAACATGTTTTTTATAATATCTTTGCTGGGTTTTTTCATTTTAATTGCAAATTATATATTTTTTGGCCGAAGTTTTATAATAACAATCATAGCAGCCATAATCATAATATTTGGATTTGCTATAATGAGAACATCAAATTAATGGGGGTGAATTAATGGAAGATAAAATTAAAGCAGTGATAGGATTTATATTAATTATCATGGCTATTGTATTCTATTTACTTTCCCAGGTTTCTGTTACCTTAGAAAATGTGGGAACCAATCTATTATTAATATTTTTAGCCATGATATTTGCCATTGCAGGTATATTAATATTATGGAGATATTTGCCCAGAATATTAAGATAAAAACGGAGAAATAGTATGAATAACCATCTAATTTACTGTCCCTACTGTGGAAAGAAAACTCCAGAACAGAACTATTGCATAAACTGCGGCAAACCTATCAATGATATCACAATAAAACCAAATTCATCAAGTAACAGTGAAGAACTCATAATAACCGAGATAATTGTATCAGAACAAGGTAAAAGATTAGCAGATCCTAAAACCCTTTACTTTACAAAAAATTATATATTAAAGGATAAATGTTCCCGTTCAAGTTTTGGCGGGAAGAATATGGATATGGGCAATATTGTAAAAATAGAATGTGAAAATGAATTAAATGAACCAGTAAATATTAATGAGATACCCAGAAAATACCCGGAAATGGAAATACTGCCTATTGATGAAATAGAAAAAGCAGAACTTTCCAATAATTTCTGGAACACCTTCCTAGAAATAACCACTCCTTCAACAAAATCTAAATACGTTCTTGCAGCAAAAAAGTATAAAAAAAACTATTTAGAACTATTCAACCGGATTTTGAAACCAGAAATTGGTAACCGATTCCAAGTTAAATAACCCAAAAAAAAATGATAAATTAACCTCCTTTAGTTATTTACTGGGTTAAATAGACACTAATACGTGCATCATCCAATTCCCCACCAGATGGAACAGAACTATTCATTGTATTTATTATTTCATCTCCTCTCATTAACGATATAGTCAGTGTATCGTTACTAGGTTCCTTCTTCTCAACTATAATTCTTAGACTACCAGTAACGCTGCCTAAATCAATTGTCTCATTACCAGTGCCTTCGATTGTACGTGTTCCCGATGAATCAGTTATAGTACCGTTCCAACTGTCATTATAATTTACAACCAGCTTTATATTTGAAGCCATACATCCTGATACTGCTACCACCAAACATACAAGTATTAATAAGCTTATTCCAATTTTTTTTGACAAGTTTTTACACCCTCCATAAACATATATATTCTAATAATTTATCTTAAGAATCATATTAAATTATTCATTAAGAATAGTCGCAGAACTCCTATTTCAATCAAAATTTATAGGTATAATAATCCCACTATTCTAAATACTTCTGAGATAAAAGACCAGGTTAATCAATTCATATGGGCAGTGGACCAGCTAAAATTGTAGTTAATCTAACTAATCAAATTACCTGATAATCATTTCTTATCTGAAATGTTTTTTAAGGTCAACACCTGTCCAGTTATAATGATGAGGAACTCTAAACCATACTTCTAAAGTGGAAGGTACCACTACCATTTCATAGCTGGTATGGGTTGGAAACAATGGCCCACCTTTAGGTATAGGTGTGCTCATCATCTGCATCATAACTTCTGGTGTTATCTTTCCCTTGTTCTTCTGGCCTAAGCTTAATAGGTTATCCATTCTCACCACACTTTGACCGGAGTCAAAATTACTACCAGGGATGGGTTGTTTCAAGCCCCAGGCAGGATCTATGTAGTGGTTGGTGGCTACTAACAAACCGTCATATTGAGGAGGTCTTACCTGGTAGGTGTAAGACATCCATTCAAAGGAATTTGCTTCTTCTTTATCAGCTGCATTTATGATGGTTCCAACAGTGGTGCGGGCATTCTTGAAGTTTTGTTCCAGTGCATTCATGTTTGAGGAATTTTGCAGTAACTGGAAGATTTCTAGATTGGTGTTAACATTTTCCGGTGCGGGCCTAGTTATGTTTAAATATTTATCACGGGTTTGCAGCCACTGGGCTGGTGTAAGACCACTGTTTAATTCCATGAACAATCCATCCTGGTTAAAACCAGATGTCATGTACATTGAACCAGTATAGCCCATAATAGCCACTGGTATGCTGCCGTCATTAGGATTATATACCACTATTTCTGAATAATCAGCCATATTAAGGCCTAAATCATAGTTACGTCCGGCTACTAATGATGAATCTGGAGTGTAAGATCCCCAGGCTGCTGCAAATGAGCATTGGCTGTTTGAAGACTGGTTAGAGCCCATGTAATAGAATTCCTTTATTATGCTGCATGTTAAATATGTGCTATTTCCCAAGCCAGTGGTTTCAGCTATTCCCAGTATTAACTCATTGTACTGAGGATAGGGTTGGTATGATTCTTGAATCATGTTTTCCAATGTATCCATATCAGTTACATTGAATCCAGTGGAAGATAAAACTTTGAAAAAATCTGGATCATTGTTCATCGTGTTATAAATGTAATGCAGAGTATCGTTACGTAAAGCACCGTACTGTCGGCCCATCTCACGATAATCCCCATTTAACTCCACTAAATATAGCGGGCCGTACTGGTATAGTTTCCCCTCACCATAGGTGGCCACTACTTTACCTGAGGGATTAACACTTTCTGCACTAGTAGTGCTGGTTTGGCTTATAATTCCGGCCATAATAACCACAACCATAATAAATAATATAGAAAAAATCTTGTAATTTACCAAAATAGTCCCCCTCCAATTAAATACAACTTCTTTATCACCCAATTTTAATTTATATTCATATGAAAATAGTTAATAATTATTGTAAGTTTTACATTTAATATAAAATTATGCAATTGGTTTTAAGAGTTTTTTAAAGCTCTAATTTTAAAATTAGAATATATATAATGTAATTACTAAATTAGAGTAATTATATCCCTTAAAAAGTATTAAATTCAGATACTCCAAATTAAATTTTTATAAAAATATTTAATGTGAATATTATATAAAGATGGAAAGTTAAAGCAGATAATATAAAAAAAGTTTTTTGGTGTAATAATGATTTCTAATCTTAAAAAAATATCTTTTTCAACTATAATTCCTATTATAATAATCTTAACACTTCTTTCACTGGGTATTTTAATTCCAATAATATCTATGGTAATATTTGGGGCTATTTTAGCTTATTATGTCCGTTTTATAGCCCAAAAAGTGAAACCTTTTGTTAAAAATGAAACTTTGTCCGTGTTTCTGGGAATTATATTACTGGCCATCCCTATTATTTTGTTGTTGTATGTCACTTTTAGCCAGTTTATAATGATAATTGAATCCAATTTCGGCTCATTGCAGCAAGCTGCTGCAGACAATTCTACCATGAACATGACCTCTGTAAACAATGCGGTTCAGAATCTCGGCCTTCCAAGTAATATTTCAGCAACCCTCCTGGACACAATAAAAACGGGAATAACACAGTTTCTGTCATATATAGCAAGTTCAGCCATTGCTATGGTAAGTTCCATTCCTGGCCTAGCGGCTCAAATGCTCATACTAATTTTCTCGATCTTCTATTTTGCCAGGGACGGGGATAAAGTTATTCAATATATAAAAGACGTTATACCAAGTAGTGATAAAGATTTCTATCTTAAAATATTCGATAGTGCTGATGATGTTCTAAAAAGTATTATTGTGGGCAATGTTATTCCTGCCGTAATCCTGGGAGTACTGTCTGGAATCCTATATTACCTCCTCGGATATAATTATGCGGTTTTATTGGCAATTTTTAGTGGAATAGCCATGTTTGTACCTATAATTGGTCCCTGGATAGTTTTTGGAGCCATAGGAATTTTCAGCATTCTCACAGGGAATACCTTACAAGGGGTGCTGGTAATAATATTTGGTTGGATAATTGAAACATCCACTGACTTCTACATCAGACCAAAAATCGCAGTCCAATACTCTGAAATACACCCGCTGGTCTTTTTATTAGGATTTATATACGGTGCAGTGACTATGGGCATTCCCGGACTATTTATAGGTCCTTTAATCCTTGGAATAACCTATGCCGCCTATAAGATCTATCGAAAAGAGAAAGTTGAAACAGAAAAATCCATTAATCAGCCCATAAAACCATCATAATATCTTATTTTTAGTCGGGCTCATAAGAGCAATAGGCTAAACACCGTAAACAACCCTAAAATACTATTTGAAACGTGAAAAATCTGCAACACTGAAAGTTTTTTATTTTAAGTAAAAAAAATGTTCAGTTATTTTAACTAAAAAATTAAAGAAAAAAAAGAATTTAGACTGTAATGGTTACAGTAGCTGATGGATATGAGTTAGACTGTTCTCCTAGGGTTTCCCCACCCCTTGTTATCTTAAGGCTCATTGGTCCAGTTCCTGCTGTAGTCCATGTGCTGACTGTTAAGACACCAGATATTTTTCCTAAATTGACTGTTTGATCACCATTACCTGATAATTCACGATAACCAAACTCACCACTTGCGGATCCGCCCCAGTTACCGTCATAATTTACAGTGACTATAACATCGTCTGAACTGGAAGCATTTGCACCAGAATCATTGGTACTGGATGCATTTGAACCAGATGTGTCTGAACTGGATGTGTTCTCAGTGGTGGTACACCCTGATAAAGCCACAATACAACAAACTAAAACTACTAAACCTATTTGCAACATCTTTCTATTTTTCACCATATCACCTCCTTTTAAAGAATATTAACCCTAATTAGTAAGATTTTCCTACTATTGATTCATTATACTGTTAAGGATATATGTATATTTCGTTTTAAATCTAAATAATATAGAATAGTTAATAGAACACTTATAATTTTATTTATTGGCAGTAAAAGGTATAGGTGTGTTATTAAATCGTTTATTTTAAATAAATTTTAATTTAATGTCTAGACATTTTCCATGATGCAAAAGAACTGGAAACTAATTTTAAAAAAATATACCCAGATTTAAATTGCCCACATCGATGGGGCAGATTTCAAGTAACTATTAAAATTGTTATATAATATTTAATTACTGTAAAAAAAAACTTGGCTATTTTTAGTCTAACAAATATGGTTATTAAACTTCTTCATCTTGTTCTGCAATACAAAATGGGCATAATGCCAAGGGATTGTCTTGATTGTTATCTTTAACCGGACAAGTATATTTATTCCCCTCTTTTTTAACAATGAAACCACCCGGGAATGGTGTGCCCACTTGATGAATAGGTTCTTCCTTTATGAATGTAGTGTACAATGATAGTATCGAATAAATTTTAACCATGACTAGTTCTAATTCTTCCATAGCTTCAGCAGTTTTTTTCTGTTCTAAGAGAAGTTCAACAGCTGATTTCAATTCTTCCACATCAATTTGACCATTATAATTAAGTTGATCATCTTTAACCTCTTTGATGCGGATAATAAGTCCAATTTCAGTTTTTATATATTCTTTTTTGTAACTGGTGTGTATACATTCTCCTTCCTTTCTAATACGAAGACTACAATGTACAATATCGTTAAGTTCTACGCTTTTGGAGACTTCTTGGAGTGCATTAAGCAGTTCATTTTTGGTGATCTGGCCTTGTTCTATTAAATTTTTCACATTTAACATGAGAAAACCTCGAACTTAACTTTTTCTTTTACGTATTTATACATTAATTAATCTTACCTTGTAAGAATGTTATTTATTTTATTTGTCGAATTTTTGACTTGTCATCACAATTTGGACAGATAAGAATATCTGTGTCTGTTTCAAATACTTTATCGCATACTTCACATATGGCTTTTTTAGTTGTTTGTCTTTGCGGTTTTATGGACAAATAACATGAAGCCGAACTTGATACCTGCTTTGCTGATTTTTTAGTCATAAATACCTTTACGAAAGGAAAAAAAAGTTTTTAATTAATATTTATTTAATGTCTATTTATCTGAATGAATTAATATAATTTTTAGTAGATTATTTAGATTTATAGCTTTTTTTCATTATATTATACATTTCAGCCATTTGTTTATTATTAGGCATTTTCATATTTTTCTTTTCTCATATTTTGCATCATTTTTTGACACATTTCCATCATCTCAGATTTATCACTATTCTTAAACATACTCTGACACATTTCCATCATCTTAGAATCCATATTAAAACATCTAATATATAATAAAATAAATATTAACCACAACAGCCTCCTCCACCTAATTTAAAACCTAATCTATTTAAAAAGGACGTGTATCCTTTATCCATAAGTTCTAATTGATCTAATAATGCATAAATTTGTATTTTTCCAGAAGAAAGTAGTTCTATGAATTTTATAGAATTAGAATCCTTTAAAATTTTTGCCATTGCTTTTGCATCCATACCAAACATTAGATCTGCTACAGGACGTTCTAATACGTTCGGATCTTTTATACTAACTTTTAAGTCCGTATCTTTTTTTTCTAAAAGAATGATTCTTTCATCATTTTCTACCATGGACATGGCAACAACCGCACCATTAACTAATCCTGTGAAGAGAGAAGAATTTTCACCGACCCAATTCTCCCATAATGTTATATTGAAGTTTTTTATTTGTTTTTTTCTTAATTTAGCGTTGATTTTGTCAAATTTATTTTTAACTTCATCATATCCCTTTTCGTCAAAGGGACAGGCCTCTATACAGTATGTACAACCTTGACTGCATCCTATACAAAGTTTTTGTATAAATTCAACTTGTTTACCGGAACAGCAGGTTTCTGTTTCTATCAGTGCTTCTTCAGGACATGCTTTAATGCATTTACCACAAATTTCGCAATATTCAGGTATCCATGTATGGAGGTTATCATCTTTTAGGGGTAATTTAGCTATGCTTACAAATATGGCTGAGATTTTCTGTCTGGGGCCAAGTTCTGGAGTTATTAGAAGACCGTTTTTTCCTATATGGCCCATGCCTGCTTTTTGGGCTAGTGGAGAGAAGTTTACTAAATTTCCAAAGGGGTGGGCTACTTGTGTTGCAAAACCATTCTCTCTGAGATAGTCAGATATTTTATAGGTCAGTTTACCTAATTTTTCATAGGCTGCATTATTTAATTCCAGTGCTTCAGGGCCTGGTGGTGTTTCAATAATTTCTTTACTCATTTCCATAGTTAGTACAATGGTATTTGGATATTGAATAAATTTATCTTCGATTAATAAGTCAGGAGTAACTTGAGTGTATCCTATACTTTTAATACCTATTGAATGGGCATATTTTTCTAATTTTTCAAAGAAATTATCATCAGCTATATATTGGGGTTTTTCAGGATTATCTACAAGGGATTCATCCACGTCCACAGATATAGATCCGCACCCGCACCCGCATCCACTTTCTTCTACTTCTTTATATTCTGCATCATCGCAACATCCTTTATTATCATTTTCCATAAGATTTTACCTCCGTATCCACAATTTCATTGAAATTATCTGATTATATTTTTATATCTTCCAAATTAATGTATAGTTAAAACAGGACATTTAGAATCTCTAACAACTTGTTCTGCCACACTTCCTAATATGAATCTTTCTAAACGGTGCTTGCCTGAAGCTCCCATAACTATTATATCTATATCATTTTCCTCTGCGGTTTTTAATATTTCATCTGCTGCAGTACCTTCTTTCATTAGGAAATGTTTTTCAATTTCATTTTCAAAATCTTCTTCAATATCTTTAAAAATTTTAGATATATCATCTAGAGCAATTTCCCCTTCCCTTTTCAAGATATCAATAGTAATACCGGATGTTGGTCTAGTTTCTAAAACAGTTAAAACATAGATCATTGAATCGTATTTGTCGGCCATTATTATGGCATGTTTTGCAGCGTTTTCACTTGCTTTTGAACCATCAGTTGGTAAAAGTATTTTTTCATACATTTATCTCACCTTAAACATGGTTTTGATTATTTATCTGAGAATTCTTCAATATCACATTTTATATGCTCTTCCTCTTCTTCACATACTTCTACTTCTTTTTCATGACTTTTTTCCATGCATTGCGGTGCACCTAGATTACATTCCTCATATAATCCACAATATCTTTTTGAAATTGCAACCAGCATGAGCATTAATGGAACTTCAATTAGGACCCCTACTACCGTTGCCAGTGCCGCTCCAGAACCCAACCCAAAGATCAATATTGTGGTTGCAATGGCAACTTCAAAATGATTGGATGCCCCGATCATGGAAGCTGGAGCAGCATCCTCATAAGAAAGCTTTAATTTTCTAGCCAAAAAGAAAAAACTTATACTGTAGACGAATACTGCATTTACAAATATAGGTATAGCAATCCAGAAAATTGTGAGTGGATTATTTACTATTACTTCTCCTTTGAAGGTGAAAAGCAGTATTAGGGTAGCTAGTAAGGCCATGATACTGATGGGTTGTATGAATCGTAAAAACCTTCTCTCAAACCATGCCCATCCCCTATATTTTATTATTAATTTTCGTGAATAATAACCGGTAACTAGTGGGAAAAAAACGTAGATAGCAACAGAAAATGCTATGGTTTGCCAAGGCAATGGTACTTGAGATATTCCAGATAGAAAACTGGTAAGTGGTGCATAAATAACTACCATTATCAATGAATTTACTGCTATCATTACCAGGGTTAGTCCATCATTTCCTCGGGCCAAGTAGTTCCACATCAAAACCATTGCTGTACAAGGAGCAATACCTAAAATAATAACACCAGCCAAGTAACTCCTCCAAAGCTCTATCTGCTGTCCAGTAGCTATTACTTCTGTACCTGGTAAAAATCCGGGAAATAGATATCCTAAAAAGAACCAAGCAATCAAGAATGTGGAAAAGGGTGCGATGACCCAGTTAAGAAATAAGGTTAAACCCACTGGTTTAGGTGTCTTAGCTGCTTTTAACACTTGCCCAAAATCAATTTTTACCATGATTGGATATACCATGAAAAAAAGTGCGATGGCAATGGGAATCGAAACATTGAAAACAGTGTATGTATCCAGAGTCACTGCCAACTGTGGAATTGACCGTCCTAAAAGGATGCCGGCGATGATACATATAAAAACAAAAACTGTTAAATATTTTTCAAAGAAAGATAAATTTTTACTGGTTATTTTCCTTTCGACCATTATTTAATCCTCTTTATACTTCTTTATTTATTTAAATTATGATATAATATAATAGTTAATATTGAAGGAACTTATATTTAAGTATTTAGATATATAAATATAATGATTTTAAAAAATTTATAATTTATCCAGGTTTAAATGAGATATTCGTTGAAATAAGATGATATTTACAATATAAAATGATTTGAATCCATAATATTTAAAATCAAAATATGAGACATCTATATAACTAAATTTAACTTGATCTAAGTATTTAACTAAATTATTTATTAGAGATTTATTTCTGTAATAATTCTGTTTTAGAAGTTGAAAATCTGACTATATCAATACATTTATATATTTGGATTTATTGAATATTATAATATATCTAGAAACTGAAATATTAATAGCTGAAAAAGTTATTTAACTCAATTGTGGCTTAAAAAAGTTTATGAATTAAAAATAGAGATAACATGAAAACCAATCAACACAAAAATAAGTGTAACATTGATTTTAATCAGATTGCAGACTTAAAAAACCTATTAAAAATCTCATATGACTTAAAAGAGTTAGATGATAAAACTGAGATATTAAAAGCCCTTGCAGATCCAAACCGACTTCAAATTTTATACTTGCTTAAATTTAGGGATTTATATGTATGTGAAATAATGGAAGTTTTGGAGAGACCCCAATCCACTACATCCCACCATTTAAAAGTGCTTAGAAAGGCAGGATTTATAAAAAGTCAAAAAGAAGGTATTTGGACCCTTTATAAACTTAAAAATAGTGAAATAATAAATTACATAGACAAAATTTGCGAATTTAAGGAGATTAAATAGGAGATACCAATGAAAAAATCAAAAACAGAGATGGATTATAAAAAAATGACTAAAAGCATGAAATCCCTTTTGAAACTAAGTGGCTATCCCGTAGCTGTTAAATTTTTAACCAAAAAAAGTGAAATTCCAGAAGATGCCGAAATTTTAACAAAAAACAGGTACTGTCAAGCATTGATGAAAGCAAGGAATGGTAAAAATGTTATATTAACTGGAGAAGAGATGAACTGCCCAGCAGCAGCCTCTGCATTTGGATTTAGGCCTTTACCCGAAAAACTAAAAAGTGGAAATGGATTAATTGGTTTTGGAATTGTATCAGACCCTGAAGTTGGAAAAAGAATGTTTGAAGGTATGAGTCGTTTAGAGGAAAAATCAATAAGTGCAATACATCTTTTCCCTCTGGAGAAGGCAAATGAAGATCCAGACGTAATAATAGTTGAAGATGATCCAGAGAAACTTATGTGGATTGCCCTTGCATATCTCCACTCAACTGGTGGGGAACGGATAGAAAGTTCAACTGCCATACTGCAAGCTACTTGCGTAGATTCGACCATCATACCATTTCTCGAGAACCGTATCAACTTAAGCTATGGTTGTTACGGATGTAGAGATGCCACAAATCTAAGTGAAAAAGAGGCAGTAATTGGATTTCCAAGTTCATACCTATCTCCCATAATGGAACACCTTACTTATCTAAGTAAAAAGGCAATACCTCGTTCCAGAGATAAAGGAGCTTTAAAAACTCTTAAAAAACATGAAAATTATGAATAAATTATTTAAAAAAATTTGGAGGTTATTTATATGGCTTGGTTTGCTGGATATCCCAGAGAAAAAATTAATTGGCACCCCACTATTGATGATGAGAAATGTGTTAAATGTGGTATGTGCATGAATTGCGGACAAAAAGTCTACAAATGGACTGAAGATGGTCCAGTGGTTGCTCGTCCAAACAAATGCGTAGTTGGATGCACAACTTGTGCAACGCTATGCATGGGTAATGCTATTTCCTTCCCAGATAAAAAAACTCTCCGTGAACTCTACAAAAAAGAAGGAATCTGGGCAAAAGTCAAAAACGAACTTGAAGCAGAAGGACGGTTAAAAGCAGAGAAGAGCGATGAAAAAGAAGTTAGTGGGTGTTGCGGAACTTAAACCTTCAATTTGTTAATACACCTAAAATTTAAATAATAGGAATCCGAGATTCTATGAATCAGAATGAGTTATTATAGGTAATAAATTAGATGTAAGATTTTTTTGCTTCTAACCTTATTGGATAGAACAAAACAATATATATAAATATTTAAATCCTTAATAGAAGTTAAAATTTAAAAATAATATTAGAGGTAGTGATAACAATGAAGATCGAAGTATATGGAACTGGATGTGCAAATTGTCAAGCACTTGAAAAAAATGCAAAGAAAGCTATAGAAGAATCCGGCGTCGACGCTGAAATTGTGAAGATTCAAGAAATGGATCAAATATTAGAAGCAGGTATAACTGGAACCCCTGGACTGGGTGTTGATGGAGAAATCAAATCTACGGGTCGGATACCTCCAGTTGAAGAAATAAAAAAATGGATAGAATCCAAAAAATAAATAAAACCTTAATAAATTTTTTTATGGAAGCGAGAGTATGAAAACGTTAGGATTCATTGGCGGAGGAAAAGTGACTAGAATCTTACTAGAAAGCCTTGAAAATAGAGGATTCAATCTTAGCTCAGTTATTGTTAGTGATAAAGATTCAGAGAGTCTAAAGAAACTCAGCAACAAATTTAACGATATTAAAACCCTTCAAGATAGTAATAAAACTGCAGCGTCTCAAGATATTATTTTTTTAGCGGTGCATCCTCCAATAATGCCCGAAGTAACGGAAGAGATCAGTACAAGTATTGATGAAAATGCAATAGTTATATCGCTTGCTCCAAAAATAGGTATTAAAACAATTTCTGATTCTCTGAATGGTTTTTCACGGGTAACACGCATGATACCCAATGCTCCTTCAATAATAAATAAGGGATATAACCCCATCTGTTTCTCTAAAACAATATCTATGGATGAGAAACAAGAATTACTAGAATTATTTAGTATTTTTGGTAGGACAACAGAAGTAGATGAAGATAAACTGGAAGCCTATGCAATTTTAACTGCCATGGGACCCACCTATTTTTGGTTCCAGTTCAAGAAGTTAATGGAGTTAGGTAAAAGCTTTGGACTGGATGAAAATGAAATTGTTGAAGGACTGAGTATGATGCTCACCGGAGCTGTTCATACATTTTTCAACTCAGAATTAGATCATGATGAAGTTATAGATTTAATTCCAGTAAAACCATTGGCAGAAGAGGAAGAAAATATAAATAGGATATATGAACAAAAACTTTCTGCCCTTTTTCAACAATTAAAAGGATGAAAGTATTTTTTGAAGTGGAAATAAAATGACCTTTGCAGTGGAAGTTCGAAATCTGGTCAAAAGTTATAATGGGATTACTGCCGTTAACGGAGTTAATTTCAAGGTTAAAGAAGGTGAAATATTTGGTTTTTTAGGTCCTAATGGGGCTGGTAAAACCACTACTGTAAGAATATTGACAGGTATTATTAAACCTGACAGCGGCGAAATCCGTGTTTTAGGCTATGATATTGAAAAAGAACCCATAAAAGCTAAAGAACATTTAGGAGTTGTCCCGGAGACATCAAACACATATGTTGATCTTTCAGCCAGACAGAACATTCTTTTAATGGCAGGTTTATATGGGGTGTCAAAAAAAGATGCTGGAGAAAGGGCTGATGAACTTTTAAGGAAATTCAACCTCTATAAGAGAAGGGATGATAAAGTTAAAGGATTTTCTAAGGGTATGAAACAAAGGCTCATATTGGCCATGGCCCTTATACATGACCCCCAACTTTTATTTTTAGATGAACCCACCAGTGGTCTGGATGTTCAAAGCAGCTATCTTATCAGAGAAATGTTGTTAAAACTTCTTGATGAGGGAAAAACTATCTTTTTAACCACCCATAACCTAGAAGAAGCTAATAAACTTTGCGGGAGAGTAGCTATTATTAGTCATGGGAAAATTGCTGCAATAGATACGCCAGATAACCTTAAAAAGATGATTAAAAAGTTAAATTTGGTGGAGTTAACCTTTGAAAAACCAGTTCCACTTGAAGAACTATATAAACTTGATGAAATCCATAATGTTGAAATAAAAGGTGATAAGTTTTATTTAAACACAGATGATGTGAACAATCTCATGTTAGCTCTTACAGAATATGTTAGTTTAAAAAATAATAAAATAATCTCTTTTAATACATTGGAACCCACGCTTGAAGAAGTTTTCCTGGATGTGACAAAGGAGGTATCCTCAGATGACTAATGTTCATCTAGAACAGTTGAAACGTTCTCTGGTTATAATGAAGAAGGATGTCTTAATATACTACCTTAAGGGCCCAGTTATAATTTTTGGAATATTAATACCATTATTTCTGTTCTTAGCTTTTCTAAGTGGTAGTAAAAATTTGCCAATTGATTTTCTAGTAGCCGGTCTTATTGGGATGACCATGCTTTTTACAGCTACCTCTGTATCCCCCGTAATAACACCTTGGGAGTCACAGATGAACACCCTAGAGAGATTAATGTCCTGTCCCATCTCCATATCCACCTTAATTCTGGGGGATATGCTGGCATCGGTTATTTTTGGAACTTTAATATCGCTGGTACCTGTGCTGATAGGCTTTATTCTTGGGGTGAGTATATTCCATCCTATAATATTAGTTTTAGGAATTATTTTAGCTTCCTTGTGTTTCTCTGCTTTGGGTCTTCTGCTGGCTACACCACCAACCAATGTTCCTTCCAATGTTATGATGGTTTCATCACTGGTTAAATTTCCACTGGTATTCATAAGCGGTATTTTCATCCCCCTGGAGAACATGCCTTTCTGGGGTAAAGTCATTGCATCCTTCTCACCCCTAACCTACTTCATGGATATAACCAGATATTCCCTTCAAAACAGCAGTTATTATCATATAATATTAGATTTTGGAGTTATGATAATCTTCACAATAATATTGTACAGTTTAGCAGTATTTCTGCATAAAAGAACTCTTCAAATGCGTATTTAAATTAATATGAGGTTAAAATATGGCGAAAGATGAGAAAGGTTTTGATAAGAAAATAGAAAGAATGACAGTGGAGTGGGATGTTCTTGTCAAACCGGTTTGCTTGAAAAAAAAGAATCCACCCTTAAAGAAGTTAAGTGTAGATCATGTGGAAAGATTTTTAAAACTAATAAAGAGTCTCATTACTGTTGGAAATGTGAGAAAAAAAGAGGTGATTTTATGAAAGATATGGATAAGATGATGGAAAAAATGTTTAAAATGTGCAATCACATGGAAAAAATGCCATTTATGGATGATGTGAATGATGATAAACAGATGCAAAAATGCTACGAAATGATGAAAAAAAGCGATTTCCAACCAAAAATGGAAAAATGCTACGAAATGATGAAAATAGGGGATTTTGATCCTTCAAAATTCTTTAAATAATTATTTATAAAACAAAATTTTTTTGAAAATGATTAGTATTGACCAAGAACTCTGTAAAGGCTGCAACTTATGTGTTGAATTCTGTCCGGTGGGTGTTTACGAAAAATCTGATAAGACCAATAAAAAGGGGATTCATATTCCAGAACCTTTGCATGAGGATAAATGTACAAAATGTGGATTATGCACATTACTATGCCCTGATCAGGCTATTATAATAGATCTATAAATTTATAAATAGAAAAAGGTGAGCTGAATGTATGAAAAGATATTAATTCCAAGTGATGGTTCAGAATGTTCCTTTAAAGCATCAGAACATGCTGCATTAATCGCTAGTCAGAATAATGCAGAAATAATTGTATTAAATGTTTTAGAAATCCATTCATTGGCCGGGCTTCCTGTAGAAGAATTTGCCCATAAAGTCAATGAATTCTTCAAAATAGAAAGTGGAAAAACCTTAGTAATGACTTCTAATAAAATAAAAGATTATATAGTGAAAAACAAATTAAATGAGGTTAAAATAACCACCAATAAATTGGAGGGTTCTCCTGCAGATATGATACTTCAAACTGTTGACGAAGAAAATATAGATCTTATAGTGATGGGTGCCTCTGGAAAACACGGGGTTGAAAGATTCCTATTGGGAAGTGTAACTGAAAAAGTAGTAAGACACGCCCATTGTCCAGTTTTAACTGTTCACTAACATTTACGAATAATTTCTATTGAAATAACCAGAATAATACAATTTAAATTAATTTAAAGGTAATTGATATGGTACCAGACATTTTACAACAAGCAGTAGATTATTTAACTTACATAATAATAGGTTTAGATCCTTCAACCCCCCTAGGAAGTGCCGTGAATTTCTTTATTTATGACACCATAAAAATATTGATATTATTAACTGTGATAATTTTTGGTATAGCCTTCTTTAGAAGCTATATATCACCACTTAAAGTTAGAAAAGCATTGGGTAAACGGAACGAATACTTAGGCAATGTAGGAGCAGCTTTAGTAGGAATAATCACCCCTTTTTGCTCCTGTTCAGCCGTGCCTCTTTTTATTGGATTTATTGAATCTGGAGTGCCCCTTGGAGTGACCTTTTCCTTTCTAATATCATCACCTATGGTGAATGAAATCGCCATCATATTATTATTGGGTATGGTGGGTTGGCAAATAACCGCCCTGTACATAATATCCGGTTTAATAATCGCTATAATAGCAGGAATTATTATAGGAAAACTCAAATTAGAAGGAGAAGTAGAAAGCTATGTAACTGATATGATCGAAAAAATCAAAAAAGCCGAACAATCAGGTGCTCCTCTGGAAGAAGAAAAACAAACACTTAAAGAACGGGCCCTAGCATCTAGAGACTACACACTGGATCTTCTAAAAAAGATTGGACCCTACGTGGTGGTGGCTATTGGAATTGGTGCTATTATACACGGATATGTTCCTTCTGATTTCCTGCTTACATATGCTGGACCTAACAATCCCCTGGCTGTGCCCATTGCTGTTCTATTAGGGGTACCTCTTTATTCAAACGCGGCAGGTATAATACCATTAGTAGCTGTTTTCATTAATAAGGGGATACCTATAGGTACAGCTTTAGCATTTATGATGGCTGTGACTGCTTTATCTGTGCCGGAGATGATTATTCTTAGAAAAGTTCTAAAACCTAAATTACTAGCCATATTCATTGCCATACTGGCAGTATCCATAACATTCATTGGATATTTCTTCAATGCCTTGATTTAAAAAGGATTAAAGAAAAAATTGGATTACATAAACGTGAGGTTAAAATATGGATAAAGTTACATACGTACCAGCAGTCTATATCAGCATGATGAAAAAGAATATAAAATAAACATAGAATTACCTGGAGTAAAAAAAGAGGATATTTCCTTTGAAATAACTGCGTTAGGATTCTGTTTAAATGCACCCTCAACCAATTTTAAGTATAGTTGTTGCTGGGCACTGGCACATGAAACAGATCCTGAGAAATCCCGTGCTAAGTTTCAAAATGGGCTTTTAACAGCTACTGTGCCTTTAAAAAAACATGTTGCCGGTAAAAAAATAGTTGTGGAATAGATATAATATCTATTCAACTTTTTGTGAATTTTTAAGGGCTTCTTGGAATGCATCACTATGCAGTCCAGATGCCATCTCCTTTTTACATTCTTCATCTGTAAATAGACGCATTTTAGCTGCACGGCAAGGATAATGTTGTAACTTCAAACCAGCTTCAATTGGAAGATTTTCCATGTCTGGAATTTTATTTAAATATTTATCAGCAATATATTCTGCCACGAAAGATGTGGAACCACATGGGGATGACCTTAAAACTTTAACATTTTCAAGTTTTTCTCCATTGTAGATTAATTCCACTTTTGGTTTTCCAATTTTAGATGCAAACTCATTAAATATAGGGTTATTATTTTCTTCTAATTCACACATTATGTAGGGACATATAACATTTTCGTATCGTTCTAATTGGTTTTTGAATCCTTCACCAGCCCATGCAGCTACTATGATATAATCCACATCCTTATTCACCATGTCTACCAAGTCTAATGTAAGATCAGGGTGCTGTGTATAGGTTATTAATATATTTGCGGTATTTATTTTTGACAATGCATCTTCGGGTATGTCTATTTCATCCATGAACATTGATGTAGGTTTTTCAAGCTCTATAAACTCTGTGTTAAATTCTTTTTCAATAGTTTCATAGGCCCTGTCACCGTAGGGTCCGTCAGTTACAATAACTATCTTTAACATTCATTCACCTCTAAAATTATTCTTTATCCATTCTCTAATTTCATCTCTTATCCGTCGAAAAGCTTCTAATTTTTCCTCATCTGTACCTTTTACTGCGCCTGGATCTTCAAAGGCTTGGTTTAAGTATTCTTTTCCACCGGGAAAAAATGGGCAGGCCTCTCCTTCTCCACTGCAGACAGTTACCACATAATCAAATTCTTCTCCCTTAAATTCTGTTAAATTTTTTGATCGGTGGTGGGATATATCAATTCCAATCTCTTTCATAACACTTATGGCAAAGGGACTTACAGTGCTGGGAGTGTTTCCAGCACTGTATACATCATAATATTCATCTTTTAATGATTTTAAAATTCCTTCTGCCATTTGTGACCGGGCAGCGTTATGATTACATAGGATTAAAATTCTTTTTTTAATTGGTTTGGATTTCATGTTTTTCACCTATAATTATTATTTGATAAAATAAATATCAATATATTTAAATATATTTTCAGCATAATAAGTTTTATGAAATCTTGTACTGTGGGTGGTAAAGCCCCCGACCCGGACCAGATAAAGAAATTAAAAGAAATTACTAAAAAAATACCCAACGATGACACATTAATTGCAGATGCAGAAAAAATAAAAGCACTCTCAGATCCTACCCGACTAAAAATAATACACTTATTAGAGCACGGCGAGATGTGTGTATGTGAAATCATCACAGCTATGGAAAAACCACAACCCACCATATCACACCACTTAAATATATTGAAGAGATCTGGGTTCTTGAAATGGCGTAAAGAAGGAGTATGGATACACTATAAATTATCAAAGCCCCGGATAATCGAAGATCTGAGTAAATTAATCAATAGATAATAGTTTTAACAATATGTTTTTATCCTCTTTTTAACACCCTAATGATAATTTTAAAAAACTAATAATTTAATGGGTCTAAACATGAATATCGGTTTTATCTTAACTAAAAATTTATCAGAACAAGGTTTTGAAACATTTATTGAATTATCAAAATTGTATATTAAAACTAACCCTGTTTCAATCTATCTTATAGGAAACGGGGTTTATTGTGCCCGAAAAAAGAGTGATTCAAATATTGGAAGGATTTTTAAAGAATCAAATGTCTATGCATATAAACATGACCTTGAAGCACGTGGAATACATCAAAATCAATTAAACAAAAGAATAATTCTATTTGAAGACTATGAAAAGATGGTTACCGATGTGATGGAAAATTTCCACCAAGTAATCAGTATCTAAAATGGATCTAGGGTTATTATGAATAATATTAAAGAAAAGGGTAAACTTATAATTATTTTATTAGACGGTCCTTACATCTCTCAATATGCAGATATGGGTTATGAAATAGCTAAATCTGCCCTGAATTTAGAATATGATGTTAAAATATTTTTATACATGGACGGGGTGCACCTACCCCGGAAAGAACAGAATCCAATGGCCTGTCCTGATGTTGCAGATAATCTTACTAAATTAATAGATGAAGGTTGTGAAGTTAAAGCTTGCATACGATGTGCAGCGGCTAGAGGATACCTTGATGAAACAGATTACGTGGCCGGTGTAGAAATAGCCAGTGTATACGATCTGGGAGAATGGATGGATAGAGAAGATACAAAAGTTATTACTCTGGGAAGATAACATGCCATCTGCAATAATAATTATAGATAAGGCCCCTTACGGTTGCGAAAATGCACTTAGTGGTATATATGTGGCGCTTGCTGCAATGGAAAAAAACATTGATACGGACGTGCTCCTAATAGGTGAAGGAGTATACGCTGCACTGAAAAACCAGAGATCGGAGAAATCCATCCATTACCCCTCGGTAGGTGAGCTAATCTACTCCCTATTTCCAAATGCCAATTTATATGTTTACGCAAAGTCTTTAATTGAAAAAAGTATAGAATATGAAGATTTAATAGAAATCGCTGAATTGATAGAGGATAAATCTCTTTTAGAGATATTAGAATCAAAAAATCATGTACTAAAAATATAGGAAGGAATAGAAATGAAAATGGAAGAATTAAAATACGATGTGTTTAAAGACGGGCCGCTGGTAAAAAGTGTGTCCATAACCAAAATATCACCCTGCATGGCAGAAAAAGGCCGGATAAAACTGGCAATGCAACTTGATTCAAGTCTGGAAGAAGTTATGCCAATTTTTGCTGGGAAATTCCCTCCAGGAAAAGTTAACTACATCAAACACAAAAAAATATTAACCCTTAATACTCATAACCGGGTTATAACCTTCTTCCCCTCAGGAATGATTAACATGATGAATACTAAAGATCCAGAAGAAGGTATTGAAGTTATCACCGAATTTATGGAAAAAATTAACCAGTCTTACCTTGAAAGTGAAAGTGGAGAAGATAGGGAAGACTTATCCGAAAAATTATCCAAAATAGGGCCCCTGAACATTTATAATTGCCTGCCCCAGACCAACTGCGAGGAATGTGGTACTGCCACATGTATGGCCTTCGCCATGCAACTTCTCTCAGGGGATAATACTTTAGACCAGTGCAAACCCCTCTTTGAATCTGAAAATAAGGATAAAATAAAATGTTTGAAAGAGTTGCTAGGGGAAGAACTAATGAAAACTTTGGGTGGGTAAGATAACTTATCATTTATTAATTTAGCCCTTTAGATTTTTCTTGTTGAAAAACTAATTTTGCTTCAAGTTTTGCATGTTTAATGATGTATTGGTTGCTTCCTTTCTTAAAATAGGTTTTATTATTTTTTATATTATAATATTGAACCTTTTAAACCGATAAATTTAATAATAATGCTTAAATATATTTATTTGGTAAAAAAAATAAATCATCATTTAAATATCAGTAAAGAAGACCCGAATTATGCTTTGTTAGAGAGAATATTTAAAATTATCAGTTTTAGAAAATCAAAAACCATAATCAGCTCTAAAACTTAAATCAATGTTTTATCTTTTTCTTTAGTTTAGTAACTTCCAATTTTGATACTTGAATTATCGCTAGAAAGAATGAAATTTAAAAATAAAAAATTATTAACCGGGTTAATAGATGTGTATATGGTGATAAAATATGAAAATTAAATATGCCACCATTATTGTTGAGGATATGGATGAGTCAATTAGATTTTACACTGAAGTTATGGGATTTGAGATAGATAGCCAATACAATCTGGGACCAGCCGGAACAATCACACTATTGAAAGGTGAAGGGGATACTATGGTAGAAATCATTAAAAACCCAGTAGATGAACCGGGACTATTCTCAATAGGAATGGAGGTTGAAGACATAAACACCACAATTAAAGAGCTTAAAGCAAAGGGTGCTAAAGTCACAATGGAACCCATTCAAATAACAGTGGGATTACTTGCATTCATAGAAGACCCGAATGGAGCCAAGATAGCGCTAATTCAACATCACTAATTCCTATTTTTTTAATACTATCCTTTTCATTGCAGTTCTTATTTGCAAGCATAAGCCTTCCTCTTTATATCATGAGTTAGTTGCTCCATCTCCACCTAAAGGTATTTTCTTAAAGAACATTTTATTTCGCATCTCTCCTAAATTAGAAACTATACGGGACAAGTCACTTGCAGGAATACTGACCATAATGTCTTCTTGATTAATATTCATGTTTTTTCTTGCGGCAACGTCACCAAACCCATAGGTAACTTTTCCAGTCATATAAGGAGCTGCAGCCATGGAACTGCATACTGGGACTGCGTCAGCACCCAGTCCATGTGATCCTGTATCGTAGGCATTGGCATGCAGTATTTCCATTCCCTGTTGGGCATTGCAGAGAATAAATAACACGTCAGGATCAAATTCTGCCTTATTTAAAGGAGCGAAAACGACAGCATTAAAAATTCCAGGGTTTATGTATGTTTCATTTATCCTTGAACGCTGCACTGCTGGAATGTTCTTATACAGGCCCTTTGGAAGCATAAATGCACCGCTTTGTACATTTGCAGGAAATTCGCGCATGTCCTTAAGTCCAGAATATCTTGCACCACCCAGACATTCCTCTTCTTCTGCAGTTGCATAGAACACTTCTCCTTTCATGGCTTTTCCAAGTTTACTGCAGAATCTTGATTTACCTTCTTCCTTTTCAATATTTTCTGGCTCTTTTAGGGACCATTTTATGGCTACTGGTTCATTTTTCAATTTTAGAAGTTCATTTAATTTATTTCCTAATTTATTATAATCCATATTTAAAACCTCTTTAACCCAAATAACTCTCGTGTTGTGTGCATAAAATTATTTTTTTCACTTAATTTTATTAATTAAAGTAGCTACATTAAAACCGAATTTTCTTATAACTTCCATTCCCTCTTTATCATCCTGAACTTCACCAGGAGCCCATCCAAAAACCATGTTCCAGCTATTTGAACCAGGAACAATCATATCATTATATAAAAAGAACATTAGCATTTCCTGTATGGTAGACGTATGACCACCTCTGCGTGCAACGGCTATGGGGCCTCCTACTTTCCATGATAAAAAGTTCTGATTAAAAAAAGATACCATTCCTATTCTCTGCAAGGCCGACATTATATCGCCACGTGCAGTGCCAAAATATACTGGGGATCCAACAATAAAACCTTCAGATTGTTTAATTTTAGTTATAATATCATTTATTCCATCGTTGATTATGCATTCATTCAATTCTTCACATTTCTTGCAATGCAGGCATGATTTGATATTTTTTCCTACAAAAGATATTATTTCAGCTTCTAAACCTTCATTTTCTATTGTATTAGCACATTCTTCTAAAACTTGATAAGTATTACCCTTTGGTCGTGGACTGGCACATAATAATAGCACTTTTTTCATAAATAACCCTCCAAACAGTTTATACTATCCTGAAATTCCATAACAAATTCCCTCTATTTTACTACAATGTGGAGAAATAAATCTCCTATATCTATGCTAAATTTCTGTTGATCAATATCCCTGTTTTCCAATATCTCTTTACTCCAGTCGCCCATATTTGCCATGCCATTGTATATTACTGATAGGAGAATAATTGCTTCGGTAGGATTCACATCTGGCCTGATTTCACCCTCATCTATACCTTTCTGTATCGAATCTATGCCTATGGACATAATTTGTTTGAATAATTCCTTTACTTCCTGGAACTCTTCACTACTGTTCATTTTATCCATATCAAATTGTTTTTTAATGGATGTAGGGGAATATAAGAGCCTGAAATAGTCAGGATATTCATTGGAGAAATTTCTATTGGCATTTAGATATAATTTTAGCTTTTCTAAACCAGTTTTCCCTTTTTTAACCTCATTTTTAACAGTTTCAGCCCAAATTCGGATCCCGCGCAGAACTATGGCAAAGTACAGTGATTCTTTATTTTTAAAATATAGATAAAGGGTACTTTTACCAAGACCAACCTTTCCTGCTATTTCATCCATTGAGACTTCGTTAAAATCTTTATCAACTAATAATTTTCTTGCAGCATCGATTATATCATTTTGACGCTGTTTTCTTTCTCTTTCTTTCCATTTTGCAAGTGACATACGATTTCACTCCAAATCCAATATGACTAAAGATCACTATAATGACTCATCAGTCAGTAATATAACTTGTAGTCATATGAAGTATATAAAGATTTGGATAAAAATAGAAATTTTTATAAAAATCATAGAATTATTACTATAGAACAAAAAATTATTCACATAATCGCTGCCAAAAAAATATAAAATATTAAAAGATCATTTTCTACTCTTCTACTAATTTTAGTTGGAACTAAGTTGAAATTTAAGTAAATATCACGATTTTTATTAAGGTCACAGAATATATTTACAAAAAAATTTCAAAATGTGGATAAATAGATCAATACATATAGCCCACTTGGTTCAAAAATGGTATTTTCTCATATTTTAAAAAAAATATAATCTGAAAGTATTGAATGATGAAGATGGATATGATGACTAGTCAACAAAACATCTAAAATCATGTTCAACTGTGGTTTTTAAATAATAATATAATAAATTTCAATAAAATCACTTCAAAAAGATTAATTTGTTTTTCTTATTTTATTATATATATTTAATGAATTTTTGGTTAAATTATATTTATTAAATTTTGAATTATTAAATAAAGTTTTATGCAAAAATTATGAATAATATGTTTAGAAATTGGATTTAGTAGTTATTAGTATCTTAAAGACCATTAAAGGTCATAGTAAAAAATATTAATAACATTTCAAAAACCACATAATATGAATGATCTAAATCAGGGCTATAAATTTTCAAAAAATAAAAATCATTCCATGTTATTTTTTTGTCACATATTGCCTGATAGAACATTTAAAATTAGTAAATACTATTTTCCTATCTATTTAAGATGTACAAGATTATATATAGGTGTTTTTTCTTATTTTACATATTTTTATTATAATTATATCGAATACACATTTCCATTGATTTTAATAGCATTAACAATGATTATAACTGCTTTTTCGGAGGGTAATACTCAATTTTTTGGGTTAAGAAAGAGTATGAAGATTCAAGTTCATGCCAATATTGTGCAAGATGTCAGTCTTTTGTAAGGAATTTTGAATGACCATTAAATAACTGAATCTGGATGAAAAAATCGAAAAAATAAATTTGGATACCTCAATAAAAATTTTGATATAAAAATGGTTGGTCATATAATGGATCAAAAAGATTATAAGGAAGGAAGCATCACTCTTCGGGGTGCTGTTGGAATGGGAACGGGAGTAATGCTTGGAGCTGCTATTTTTTCAGTAATAGGCCAAGTAGCACAACTCGCCGGGAACTTAATGACTCTTTCATACATAGGAGGTGCCATCATTGCAGCATGCAGTGCCTATGCCTATATAAAAATGTCCAATTCTTATCCATCAGCCGGAGGAATTGGAATGTTTTTTTTAAAAACCTATGGGAAAGGAACAATTACAGCATCATCGGCCCTTTTAATGGCTGCTTCTATGGTACTTTCTCAAAGCCTGATAGCCCGTACATTTGGAACGTACACACTCCAACTTTTCAATATAGGTCCACAAAGTTGGCTCGTACCTGCACTCGGATTAGGACTACTTATTTTTGCCTACCTAGTCAATATATCTAAAAATTATATTATCGAAACTTTAACTTCTGCAATTTCTCTAGTTAAAATTGTAGGACTTTTTATTTTTTCTTTTGCTGCATTAATGGCAGCAGGTTTTTCTTTAGGAGCTCTTCCTCAAACTTTTTCTTTAGGAGTAGCTACTCCAACTATACCTGCTCAACAAGGATTAGGGCTTGCTGCTTCATTCGCTCTGGCTATTCTAAGTTTTAAGGGTTTCACTACGATTACAAATAGCGGTGCAGAAATTGTGGAGCCTCATAAGAATATTGGAAAAGCGATTATGTTCTCCATTGCCATAGTAGCAGTATTATATTTATTTATAGCTCTGGCAGTGACAAGTAGTCTTTCTGTGCCGGAGATAATCGCAGCAAAAGATTATGCCCTTGCAGCAGCTGCAAGCCCCACTTTAGGTATATATGGTTTGTGGTTTACAGTGTGAATTGCCATTTTATCCACAGTCACTGTATGTATTGGAAGTTTATTTGCTGTCTCCCGTTTGACAGCTATGCTTTCAAAAATGAAATTAATTCCTCACAGTCATTTTGGCATGAAAGGAAGAGTACAAAAACATATGCTTGTTTATATACTGGTTATAAGTTCAACATTAACCATATTATTTGATTTAAGCCAAATTGCATCTATCGGGGCTATATTTTATCTTGTTATGGATCTCATTTTCCAGTGGGGTGTGTTAAGACGAATTAGAAAAGATATTAATGCAAAAGCTTCAATCATCACTCTATCTATTATTCTGAATATTATTGCTTTGAGCGCTTTCGTCTGGATGAAAATTCAAGTAGACATTTTTATAATTGCTCTGGCCATAATACTTATTTTAATAATTTTTATGGGAGAGCATTATTTTTTAAAGTCTTATTCATCTAAAGACTGAAGAATCTATATATTTATTATTACTTTTTATTTTACCTATCCATATCTTCGTAATATGCGATTTTATCATCAGCGGGTTAAATAAAATCATTATTTTCAATAAATTCAAAAAATAATGTGTTTATACAATTATTGAATCATGTATTGTAACTTAATATATAAATAATTCCATTTTGGTAAATTTAACTAAAAAGTTTATTATTCTTCTCTTCTTTTACTAAAAATTTTAATAAAAACTCTATTTCTGTCAGTGATGTTGAAATTATACCAGTTTTTTTGATGATGCTATAACAACACCATTATATATCTACTGCTTAGAAATAGGAGTTAAATGTTACACTAAAAAATTTTTGATGGTTTTGCTTAGCACTATTCTGCGCCACTTGAAGCTATAAAGAATATATAGGAGAACCGATTATTAGAATTATTGCAACAATAAAATTATAAAAATAATAACTAAAAAGTGGTGTTTTAAATGGTTCATTGTCCTCAATGTGGTGAAGAAAATCAGGATAATAATAAATTTTGTCTTAATTGCGGAAATTCTCTTGAGAATATTAATTATCAATCCAAGTCTAAAAAAGAAGTTTCAATTCAGGATAATACAATAAATTCTAAAAATTTATCTGCAACTAAAAATGAAGATGTAAAAACTAATAATAAGAAAAAAGTTGGGGAAGTTACTTCTTCCACAAATCCTAAAATAGATGTTACCTTCTTTGAATCAATGCCTGGAAGAGCTAGTTTTGGTAGTAATGTTGATTATATTAAGGGTGTTTTGGAAATAGCAGATCATGAGATTATAGTTCATAAAAAAAGTTATTTTAGGGGAAAGGATAGAGGTAAAAAACATCTCCGTTATGATCAGATAACAAGCGTTGATTATGACTCTGGAAAATTTCTTTCACCGGCTGCAATTCAATTATATATGTCCAGTATACAGTATTCTTTTAGAAGCAATGATAAAAAATTAGAGTCAATATACAATTTAATCCATGACAAAATAGAAGAATCACGCATAAAATCCGAAAAAACCACTAATCCAGTTAGTTCATTAGATGAACTAAAAAAATTAGCTGAATTAAAGAATATGGGCGCTATTACTGAAGAAGAATTTGAGAAAAAGAAAAAACAATTACTTGATTTAGAGAATTAATCAATGAACCACGACTAAAGTCGTGAATTATTTATTTTTAATATTTTTGATTATTATTAAATTGTTTCAGTGTCCTTTTAAAGATATAACTGATTTTAAGGTAAATTTCATGGTAATAATTAAATTATAATTTTATCTACTTCAATTTTAGAGTTTTATAAAATATCTATATTAAATATCTAACTTCGTTAAATCTGCATATAACGAATGATCCTTATATATCGATATACCGAAGTTAATCTTTAATTATTTATTTTACATAATAAATGTATAACCAGATTTGTATAAAAATGAAAAAGACTTGAAGAACTGCTAACGATATCACTATCCATGTTAAAGAATGTACCTTATCCTGCATTTTTTTATTATATTTTATGTTTTCAAAATTTAAGGAAATATCCAGATGTTTATTGTAGGTATTGATCAGTTTTTCAATTATTTTAATCTGATTTTCAATTCTCTCCACTAAATGTCTATGAAAATCGCGTTTATCTCCTTCCATATTGACTAAAAAAGTTTTCGTATCTTCAATAAAGTTTAAAAGGTTTAATTCTGATTTATATCGTTCAAAGAGGAAAATTTGCTTGTTAATATCCTTTCTTTTTCCTATCAGAATATCTAAGTTTATTTCTTTATTAAATTCTTCTGAAATAGTCCTATTTAACTTATTAACAAGTTGACCTTGAATTTGCAACCACCATCCAACTGCAAACAGATTAAAAAGTTCAAAATTAAATAAAATAGTCTCTATTTGAGATAAATCCGGGCTAGTGATGATAAAATAATTCGAAAACATTTTATTTGAAGAATATTCAGGAACTAGAATAAATTTGTCAAATTTATAATTTGGAGTTATATTAACCCCTAAACAATCAAAGAATCCCGTTCCATCAAATAACCATTTATTTAACTCATCATCTTTAGGTAAATCTAAAGAATAAATTTCAACGCATGGAATTGAAGATGGATCTTCTTTAAATAATCTAAGAAAATTTAAATCAAAATGCTTGAGTAAAAAATCTATAATTTCCTTTTTAATTTTAATTATTATATTAGATACTTCTTCCTTTTTTATTAGATTGGCAGGTTTCAGAGAATAAACGGATAAAGAATGAGTTTTATTTAATTTTTCTTCATCAAAATCAAAATAAGTTATTTTGGATTCATGATTTTTATAAATGGTTTTTGTTATTTTATTAGTAATATTGGAGTTTAAAAAAACTTGTATATCTAATATAATTGTTGATGGCAAAAAATGCTTTAAAACCATTTTTATATAATTAATATTTTCTCCTAAATCTTTAACGACAGAATCTGAGGGAACTCCTTTATCATTGACAATATAGGGGAGTACTTGGATTCCTCCTAACGTAATTGAATTCGTTGATAAATCAATAATATCTTCAAAATTTAGTTCACGTGAAGAACTTGAAAAAAAATCATTTAATTCCTCTATTAATGATTCAAATTCTTCTAAATTGAACGGAATACTTAAAATAATTAAATTCTGAATTATTTCTTCGTTATTTGGAAGAAAACATTTTTCATTGTATTCTTTATCGTTTTTTCTTAGCAAATCTTCTTTACTCTTATGAATTTTTAATATATTTTTATGTGTTTCCTCCGGAGAAAGTTCATTCAAAAAATCCCACCTACTTTGAATTTGAATTATTAGGATTAGTATATATTTTATAGATTTTTAATATCATCTTTTAATTTCAACAAATAGCATTTTTCAATCTTAAAAAACAAAGAAAATAAGCTAATTTATATTATTGATGTATATTTACCAATACAAATATGGCTATTTCAAAGTATATTTTTTCCACAAATTATACTATAATTCATGTTTATTTTATAAATTTAATTTATAGTACTCCATAATTGTTTAGTTGTATTGTCTTCCTGAGAAAACATAAATTCAAAATCATCACTACCTGAATTTTGCCAAAGAATGTAATATTCAATCATGTTTTTAAAATGATAATGGAATGTTTGATATTCAGATGGAATTCCCCTTTCTTCCATTTCATCAAGTTCTTCTAAAATATTTTTCAAAACAGGTTCTTCTTCTCTCCAAGGCGTGCCTGCAGTAGTATACATAGAATTATCTTTAACTATCTCTCTGAACTGTTCATCCATTTCTAAAATTTTGTTTTTATATTCTTCATTTCCAATTGGACCTCCAATCGCCCCAAAAATAATAAAAATTACACAAATGCCTAAAACAATTCCTAAAACAATTTTTCCATTTTTATTAATTATTTCAACCCCCAACAAAATACAAATTTCATGAAAATTTATAGTAAATTTATTATATTCATTTATAATTAAAGATTATATAAAAAAGTGTGAACTTTAGCCCTAATTTTTGCATAAAAAAAGCCCTCTTGAGTAATACCCAAGGCGTTAATAGGATGCGGTTTAGCCCCTCATATCATCGGGGCAAATACCATTTCATCTTCTCCAAATTCCCTACCTTCATAATAATGGATATGCTGCTCAATAGATTTATGATAACGGTCATTTTCCCTATAATATTAGAAAAGCTTCTTCATTATCCTATCCGCATCCAATAACCCTTGATAAGACATTCGACTAATTGCGGTTTCAACATTAAAATCTTTAATATTTTGCCTAAATTCTCCATTACGTGTATAATCTGCTTTTAATACTGCTCTTAAATTTTCCCATTTCTTATTTCCAACTTTTTCCATAGAAAACACTCCCAAATGTTTTTCTTATTCAAATTTTCTAGTTTTATAAATAATCCAGAGGCCGAACGCAAAATTAATAATAGCAACAAATATATATGCAGGCCCATCATTATTTAAAAAATATCCTTGCATAATTAATGCTCCAAATATCAATTGTAAGGAAGCTATAAGTAGCCAAACTATTGAAAATGCATATAAAGCTTTTAAGCTTTTAAATGCAAAGGCTAAAACTGCAAAAAATATCAATATTCCTCCCCCAATTGGAGATAAAAATATTAGATTTATAATACCCCATAACCCTAGCCATGCAGCTATGCTTCTTATATGTTTTTCTTTTAAATCTTCTGAAGAGCCAGATTGATTATTGGCTTTATTTAACCATAATTCGTTTTCAATTTTATCTGCCCATGTTACTTTAACAATATTTGCTCCACATTCCAAACAATATTTAGAGGTATTCTCATTTTTTGCTCCACATTTTTCACACGTTTTCATCTAAATCAGTCCCTAAAAAAAGAGAAGGCTTTATACCTTCTCCGCACTAACAATTCTACATCTACTTTCCTTAACACCTTGGGGTTCTTCAAAAGATATTATTGGAAATTCACTATCACCGGGTTTAAGTAAAGGTAGGGTTTCATTTATGGATTTAATAATCTCTCCATTTCCGTCATACAAATCAAAAACTACTACAACATTATGATATTCAACGTCTCCATTATTATCAATCGCTGAACTAACTGATGTCCAATTTCCGCCATCTTCATTAGTATCTGGATTAAAATCATGGTTTTCAACATCAAAATCTGTTATTACAATACCCGGATAATCTGGGTTACTCGTACACCCGCTTACAAATATAACAAGCAATAAACAAATTATTCCCAATATCATTCTTTTTTTCATCTTAATCACTCCTTTCAATATCATGGGACCTTGTTTAACCATATTATCAGTTTTTAAGTTCAGTATTCAAACATTCCACTTCCAAAGAAGTCTTCATCACAGAAACCATTTGAACCATGCCTTTCACAAAAAAACCGGTAGCAGACTTTGCATTGACCAACTGCTGGTCTTCCACATACATAACATTTTTCATCCATTTTATACACTCAAATAACTTAAAATCCTTGTTTATTGGAATAGCCATTGCAACAAAATACAAATTTCATGAAAATTTATAGTAAATTTATTATATTCATTTATAATTAAACATTATCTATTTATAATTATAGATTTTATTAAAATTTTTACTAAAACTACGAAGATGAATAATCTAAATTCTAATTAATTTTCATTTTAAATTTACCAAAATAAAATTAGTTATATATTTTAGTTAGAATATACCATTCAATAGATGTATAAACATATTATCGTGTTAATTTATTGAAAATAATGAATTTAGTAACCCGCTGGTGAGAAACTCTGCATATAACGAAGTTCAATAAAATCGAATAGATGAACTTTATTACAATATTTTTAATGCAACTAATTTTTCAAGATTGACAGTAATAAATTCATAATATCAAAAATCTTTACCAATATTAATGATTATCAAATATATAATTTCACAGATCCTTAAAAATTAAAAATAAACGAACTCTATTGATTCTTTATTATAAAAAATAATAAGATCATATATATTTGAATAAACCAAAATGGTAATTTTTTTTATATATTCTCATTCCCATCCTTCTAAATCATCTTTTAGTAATTAGTTTGTACTGAAATGACATCTTTACAAAAGTCTATTACATCTTTATTAAATTTGAAAATTAAGCTACTATCATCTGAGGTATAAATGTATATCTTCCTATACATTTTTACACCACCTATATGAATAATGTCTTCCCAAGGAATTCTTATCTCGATATATTTATCTTCTTCTGGAATGAATCTGAGGCCCTTTTCTTTCATGTAAAGACAACCAGTTGCTTTTTGATCTTTTTTTCCCATAAGTTGCGGCAAATCCTGCTAAACCAAACATAAGTGTTGCCATAGCTTTATCACCACCACTCCTACCAACACTTCCAACAATAGTTTCACATTTAAATCCTTCACTCTGAAATTCAGATATTAATTCTTCTTCACTTTTTTCTTTACTATCAAAAATTCCCATAAAAAAAATCCCCTATTTACAAAAAAAATCCTGATAAATCTTTATTCTAGGTAAAATAATCTTAAATATAAACATTGAATAAATCTAGTTTTAAATAAGTACTACCAATTATGAATTATAATATATAGTTGATCATTAAATATTGGTAATAAATAGGTTTTTAATCAGCAGTTTCAATAGTTAAATCTTCTTCTTTAAAATTAAATAATATGATCAAATCTTTAGAAATCTTCACTATACTATTTGCATCAAAATTAGTTTCCATATAGATATCAGTACCTTGGATTCTATAAGGAACCCTTAACTCATTAGAATTTTTTGTGAAATAGGGTCTTTTTCTACCTCTTAAACTTAAAACTTGACTAAACTTATCTCTATCTACCTCAAGCATTAATTCAGATATTTTAATAAGAAGACTAATCCAATAATCAACTTGAAATTTTTTACCTTTTAAAGTAAATGAAGTTATTTTCTTCCCAGTATAACCTGTTCGTTTATATGATGTTTTTTTTTTCTTTATCTATAATTTTAGTTTCTTCAGAACTTTTTATAGTAGTTTCAGGATTGTAGGAGTTTAAAAATTCGCCAACATCAATGTAGTCAGGTTTATAACCGCATAGTTTTTCGGTGGTTTCTGCTAAAAGTTCAACTAAATTTTCATCTGGTTCTTTAAGGAGTTTATTCCATGCTTCTGGTAAAGTTTCCTTTACTAATGTGTCTTTGATGGTACTTTTATGTATCTTTTCTGCATCTTCAACGGCTTTTCCAGAAATAACATTTTCTTTTGATAGAAATTTATAAAATGAGTTTACAATCTTTCTCGCATCTTGGTCATAAATTTCAACAGTATAAAATTTCCTCTGCTCCCAGCTTCCTTCGTTTAATGGTAAATAAAACCACCATGTTATTCCATTGCTTAAAATAGCTAATTTAACACCTTGATGGAAAGAGTAGTCTAAAAGTTGATTTTGATGTTTTTCTAGATCTTCGTCAACTTTTTTTACTTCAATGAATACTTTATTGAAATTTCCATCCCGTAAAGAGTAATCTACTTTCCTTTTACCTACACTATACTCCGGAACTACTTCTTCAACATTATAAATGTCCCATCCAAGGTTTGATAATATTTTTAGAATAATTGCTTGTTTAGTAGAGGCTTCATCAAACAGTTTCAATTTAGAATCTGATTTAAGTTTCAAAATAAATTCCAATAACTCATCCATCCAAAACACGACCCCATTTAATATTCTGAATACCAAAATAAAAATTTTACTAATTTTTTCTCTTATTTTAATCTTAAAAAGCATATCTGCTGAACAATTAATTTATGCTATGAATAAATTTCTATAGTTGAGGATTTATATAATCTCTTTTGAAAATAAATTCTTACGTAATAATTTATTTTTAAAAAAATAGAAATAATTAACACTTAAAAATATGCTAAAAATTATTAAAAAATTTCAGTTGGAATCATAATTTATTTTTGTCCTCTTTTTTCCTTCCACAACGTCTTTATAACATCTATTAAAACATTTAAATCTTTTATATCCATATCCTCTAGGTTGTCAAGGTTATCTTTAATGAATTCTAATTGTTGGTCATTAAAAGTTTTTTTACCCGGTTTCTTGTTTAATTTTTCCAAGAAATATGTGGCTAATGTTCCTGTGACCATTCCAATAAACCCTATACCAAAGAGCATTAATATAACAGCTATGGCTCTTCCCATTGTGTTTTCAGGGGAGATATCACCATAACCTACGGTAAAAGCTGTGACTATGGACCACCATAATGCATCTTCAAAAGTTTTTCCACTGAAATGCTGATATTCGATAAAATGAATTCCAATTGCACCTATTAATATTATTCCAATAGTTAAAATCATAAATTTATAGAATCCATTAGTCAACATAAAATCTTTAATATTAACATAAAATTTCCTTACAAATACTCCTGCTCTAAAAAGCCGGGACAAACGCATAAACCTGGCTACCCTCAAACCTCGCAGAGCAACCAATTGCGGTGCAAAAAGTAATAATTCGAAGGGAATTATGGCAACGAAATCCAAGATATTATAAGGATCCTTAAAAAAACCAATTTTATTGTCAGCAGACTTAAGTCGAAACACAAAATCAACCATAAAAATTGCTAGAATAATCAAATTAACAAGAAATAATATGAACATTAATTCATCAGATAGTATATTTGAAAGTTCTAAAAGTGTTATACTTACAACTATAATCGCTAACAAACCGATAACGAACTCATAACTTAGAAAACTGATTCTCTTTATTTCCATAAGGACACCACTTAAAATGTAATTTTAATTAAAAGTTCTTTATTATCTTTTCTAATGAGGATTTAAAGAAAGATTATTAAAATAATTAGGTTAATAGGATTATTTGACTTTTTATAATTTTCCAGATAAATGCATTTAATATTCCAAATATTTTTATAGAGGAGAATTTCTTTTTACTTCATTTTTTCATTTTTTTTGTTTTGTTTTTTTGAAAGTTTTTAGTTTTTGGATTTGATTTTTATATTTTTTTTGGGAGTATATTTACTGTTTTCCTTATTTTTTTCTCCTATTTTTATCCTTTTTTTGTTGTATAGCCTTCGCTAGGGGGTGTTGTTTTTTTTGTAGGGTTTTAAGTTTATGGGTTATAGCAGAAGCATGTGAAGAGATTTTGGGTGTGTAGTTCTTAGTGTGTCTGGTTACTAGTTGATGGTCAGAATCGAATAATTTTTTTGATAAAAAGGCATAAGTGCCCGTTCTCCGGTTGAATCTTTTTACGAGCTATTCGCTTATTGCGCATTTTATCCCTTATTCCCAATGGGATGGTCACGCACTGCGCGTTTTCAATGGTGGCGATTAGCCTTTGCAGGTTGCTCCAAAGTATCCCCGATCTCGGTAAACCACTTCCCCCGGGCTGGCTGAGGTCTATTTGACTGTCATGAATCTCAGCGGTAGTATGTTTCAAGTCTACGTATACAAAACACTAATCCATGTCAGCTAAACTGTGTAATATTCTATGGTACAAAAAATTAGGATTTACCATTCACTTTTTTTTAGTCCTATTCACCATCTCGGTTTACGTCTTGTTTTAGCTTCTGGTCCACGAGG
Organism: Methanobacteriaceae archaeon; assembly: GCA_030016715.1. Classification (GTDB taxonomy): domain Archaea; phylum Methanobacteriota; class Methanobacteria; order Methanobacteriales; family Methanobacteriaceae; genus UBA117. Next base: position 128,693 of record JASEJD010000001.1, read on the forward strand.
TTCGTTCACTCTCTGATGACCAGGGATCCAGATGTAATGAAGGTAGCATCCTGGATAACACCTTCTATTAATCTTTAATCCCTTAGAATACAATTTGTCTTTGTAATTCTTCCCCATATTTCTCTCGTCTTTACCTGTGTACGATTAATCGTTCTCTGAACGCCCAGACCGTGGAACGGGTCAGGGTATTCTTTCAGGCAATCCTAAAAAACTTCATGAAACGATATACGATCATTAGCTTGTCTCTCAAGACTCAGGGATTCCGATAAACCATACCAAGATTGCATAAACCAACATTCTTAATCATCACAATTTCTATCAAATAGTTTGGCCTACCACCCATGTTCACTGTGATTATACATACATATCACATAATCGGTCTGAAACACTACCCAATCAAATAAGAGGATTAATCTCAGCCAACTTATCACCAAGTTCCTTCACACGAGCATACTGTTTATTAATGAAATAGTTCCAAGAAGACTTCATAATAATCCTATACACATAATACCCTATAAATATTTCCTATAAACCAATTTAAACCAACCAAATCACTAAATCAAAAATTCAAAAATTTAAATAAACCAAAAATCAAACAGTTAATCGAAATTCTCTAATATTTTTTCAATTAATTCTCGAAACATATATCCACCCCTTTATATTCTATCCCCTTTTAGTACTTTCAAAACGATCTAACAAATTCAATAATACAGCTTTTATAAACTCTCCCAAATCATGACCCTCTTTCCAATTCTCACCAGGATTTAAAGGAAAAGCCCCCACTGAGGGTATAGGCTCTCCAGGAACTACATTAAAAAGTCCATCCCGGGAACCAGGATAAAGCACATATGCTCCCTCTGTTTTTAAAATAGCATCTTTATAGGTATGCATCTTGTAAATATCTCCATTTTTGAATTTATGTAGTCTTTCTTCTTCAATGTCTCTTTTATCTGCCTCTTTCGAGTCATTGAGTATTTTTTGTTTTGTTGATCCAATTTTCTCATAAAAATCAAGCACTTCCACTTCCGATCGATATTTAGCATCAAAGTGAATAAAAAATAGATTATCATCTAAATCAATTAATAAAGAATAATCTGGTTTGAAAGGGAGTGAATAAGATTTATTCATAGTATTTCTGGAGAATAAACGATTATACATTAATTTAACTTTTATTTCCCTATTTTCAACTTTTATATCAAATATCTGGGCAGATTTTTCCCTCTTCTTGATATTTATAGACCATTTATCTTTATTTAATTCAAAAATATCCTTAAAGTCTAATTTTTTATTAGAAAGTTCATTTAGTACTTCTAGGAGCTTGAAATAACACCAGTACTCGTATAATTCACTGAGTTTCCGTTCATAGCCCTTGAAATTATCACTTATTTCCTCCCAGGATAATCTAAAAGATAGTTCTAAGCTCAGGAAATATTTTAAAATATCTCGGTAACCTTCCCTTTTTTGCAGGACTTGTGAATTTAAGGGAGCATATTCCATTTTACCCACATCTTTTAACCACTTAGAAGATAGATAATAACCCACCTCGTCACTAAAATCCCTTAATTTATCTTTAACATAACCCTCTTCGGATTTTTTAATTAAATCCAGAATCAAAATATCCAGTGATTCTAAGAAATACTTTATAAATCGGTTTTCCGGTGTATCAACACTATCTTGGTAGCTAATTTGATTAATATTATGGGGCAGGTAATTTTTCAAGTTTGAATGCCAATGGGAAGGCATATTTTTAGATCGATATAGAAGTGTCCCATTAGCTAAAAACTGTATAATCTCCTCAGGCCCAACTCTAGATGCATACGTTGTTGGTACGCTTTCCTGGTAACTATCCAAGTGGGAGTATAAGTTACGGATTAAATACTCATAGGTATCAGGTAAATTCTCTTTTCTAAATAAATATTCTAAGAGCATGAAATCCTCATATAAAGTGCTCTTTCTTTTATAGTCTAGATTAAAATCTTGAAATAAAGGAGATTTAAGTTCATAGATTAAAGCAGAGCAGATCTCAGATAAATCAGCAATCATAGCCGGGTACTGATCATAATACTTTATTTTTTTAGATCGAACCTCAATAGGAATAGATTTAGATTTAATAGAATCTTTTTTAACATCTAAAAAGGATTTACCTACATAGCTCCTGAAATTCAAGGTCCCGGCACATCTATAAAAATGCTCATCATCCATCTGAAACCTTAAAGGCTCAAAGGGACTATAATTAGTTTGACTATTACTTAGATGTGGTAACACTGTGTATTCTGTTGATTCCTCTTTTTCAGCCTCAAATAATACTTGATAGGGAGTCTCCTCTAAAAACATTAAAGGTGCAAAGTTATGTTTACCTAGATAGGAACAATATTGGATAGGTGTTTTATTATCTGGAATTTTTACTTGGGGTACATTTTTAAATTGAATATTATTGATTTTAAATTCATTATTAACTTCTGCCTCAGATAAACTAATAATAGTCAATTTTCCTAAGGGTTTTTTATTTTGATCCTCAAGTGAAATTATAATTTTCTGTTGCATATTAATCTTCTAATTAATAAATGACACATATCTTTGCTCAAAGAGCACCTTTTCCATTTCTTCAAGCTTTCTATAAGAATTAGGAAATCTTACTTGATCCTGGTTATCTAAAAACAATTTAGATAATTCCCTGATTACTTCTCCTAACACACGTTCTGATCCATGTAACTTAGGTAGCATTTTTTGTTTTATTTGGGCATCAAAGTATCGCTCCCAGTTACTCCATTTTACAGGTTTTTTTTCATATTTCCAAGCTACATACATGAATCTTAGAATTTCATTAATAACCCTAAAACCAAAATCAAAACCAGCTTTTTTTAGGGTTTTTTGGAAGTTTTCTAATTCATCTGCTAAAACCTCCCATAAACTATATCCTTCCGGGGTTTGGATTTCTCCTAAAACTTGGCCTAGTTTATTAATATCATAATTCCTAATTTCCAGATCCTGGAGAGGATTTTCTAAATACTCAATATCTCCTTTTAAAGGTTCAAATTGACTTATATTTTTCATATAATTTCTAGCTGAATATGTTTCAAATTCAAGGGTGTTAGCCCGGTCTAATACCTTAGGAGAGAACATATAAGTGGTTTCATCCACATTAACCGTTCCCACCACTAAGAGGTTTCTAGGAATTTTTAATTCATTTATGATTTTATCTTCTTGGTTATGTAAGGGTATGGTTTCTCCACTTTCTAGAGCAGATAAAAAATCAGCGAAATAGCGCTCTACATGGGATAAATTCATCTCATCTAAAATTAGAAAATGGGGCAAATTGGAGTTTTCTAATCTTTGGGCTTCTAGAATAAGCTCTAAAGATGGAGTTTTTTGATATGTTTCGGTTATCAAGTTATAGAAGCCTAAAATGTGCCTATTTTCAGTCCAGTTAGCACCTATAGGGATTACCTTATATTGGGGTTTTTTAGTGGAGGGAAGTTCAATTTCTAATTCTATTCTTTTGTCAGGATTATCTTTTGCCAAATTTGCTAGATGTTTTTTTAATTCCTGGTTTTCGTCAACATACACTGTTCTTGTTACAATATTTAATTTTCCAGTAGTAGGTATACCATCTACTTTGATATTATACTGACCTTCAATATCATCTAATTGGATTAGATCCTTTAAATCCAGCCTTTTTAGGGTCCATCCCCCACTAATTGATGATTTACTTACCTTAACACTGGTTTTAATATTTTGGGCGTCAACTATGTTTTTTGAAACATACTGGGCATATAATTGTGCCAGCTTAGTTTTACCTGTCCCTGAATTTCCAGTTAGAATTACAAAAGGTTTAACTTTTAAGGATAGTAGGTAGTTTTCAATGATTTCTGGGGGGAAGAAGTATCCATTATTTCTTAAATAATTGAAAAATGATGGTTCTAATCCTTCTCCAACAATCTTTTTAGGGTCTTTTATTTTTTCACTATCTCCATACTTTATTCTATTAACTTCTAATACAAAATCACGAACTTTATAAGGTAAATTAGGATCATTTAATTTCCCAATAAGCACCATATAGGTTTCTTGATCACCATCTTGGACCAATGTCCAATCACCCTTATATCTTCCTTCAAAATCTTTTTTGCCAAAATTTCCACCTAATTTCCCACGATGTAGGATATAAATTTCATCATTCTCATCTTTTGCAAATACAGCTCCTATTGCTCTTCTAATACCCTTAATAGGAAAGTTAATCTCAGAAATAATATTATATCCTTTGCCTTCTTCAGGTTCTTCTAATCCAAATCCATTCCAATAACGACTATCCTTAATTTTCCTGTGTTGAAACCACATACCTAATTTATCAGACCAATACATGACTCCTTCTTCTTGACCACCTTGAAAACCTGCTCTAGCATTTATAGTCTTATTAGATACTTTCTTAATAGAATTTTCAAAGTTTTCTTGTGATTTAGCAATCTCTAATTCACTTTCTATAACTTTCAGATTAATTTTGGTCGAAAGCATATCATAGAGCTCCAAAAATTTATTCAAATCAGAAATAAAAATATCATCAGATGGTAAATCATCTCTAGAATAATATTTTGCATAAATATTTCCTGCCTCATAGAAAGGAGCATAATTACCATTGCCTAATGTAATTGTTTCTTCTAGAACATCAATATCAAATTTATTCTTTAATTTATCTCTAAAAGAAGATGAATTATTTTTCAATATTTCCAAGGCTTTTCTATTTCCATATTTGTTTCGTATATCTGTTACCCCTTGATTAAGGGATAGATAAACTCCTTTCATGTCTTCTCTAAATAAATAAACTAGATAATAACCAGATTGGGCTGTTTTAGTTATTCTAGGATTGAAAATCCCAATCCAGGGTAGTTGAGCCCAATTTCCCATACCTGGAGATCCTTTTACTATATAATCAAGCCCAATAATCTCATCTTTAATGCTTTTTGGTAGATCATTTCTAATTAGATTAGCTATAGGATGATTAACAAAGTTCTCATGTTTAGCTTTTAGATACTTTTCAAGTATTTGATTAAAATAATCTCTGAATATGTTTATTCCCCCTACTCTTAATTTTTGTATTTATACTTAACTAGTTAAAATTTTTTATGATAAGATCATATTAATATAAGGGATTATTATGGTAGCTGGTGAAAAGTTAATAAAAAAAATTAATCAAGAAAATCCAAGATTTGAATCTGGAATATGAAATCTATGTAAAAGGTAAAAATGGAATAAATAATATTGTATTTTTTAATGAACCAGAATTATATCCAGGCGAAAAATCTAGATTTAGAATAGGTAATGGAAGTATAATGATTTTTGATGGTCAAAAACCTATCTTAGCCATTGAAGTTATACCCCATAAACCCACCCCACCTAAAGACATGGCTGGCCCTATACCTGTCTATATGGTTTCCCGTAAAATAATTTTAAATTATAATAATGGAAACAGCAAGGAGTATGAATTATTAGATAAATTTCCATTAATAATAGTCGTTCCAGACCAATCAAAAACAAAAAGAAAACAAATCAATGACTTGAATGAAAAATTTAAGGGTATCTTCAATTTAAGTACAGAATATTCTGCTTTAAATGATTTTATGATATGTTTTGATTCAGATTTTAATGTTGTAATTAAAAAAATGTTAGATAAAGTAAATGAAAAGTATAAATTAAAAGATGAATAAATACTATGCTTTTTTAACCAAATTCCAATTAAAATATCCGCAATTACACCGAACTGCCTCTAGATTCATCCCATTTTTATTTAAATGTATAATACCCCCACATTTATCACACTGGAACAGTCTAAATAAATCATAAAAGACTGTTACCACTGGTCGAAAATCGGCCACAGAGAAATCAGCCCACTTATTATAATGTACATTAATATTCACTGCCCAGCTCTCGGCATGTGACCTTCTAAATACTTCTTTAGAATATCTTTCCACTTTTTTTAATTTATCTAATTCTTCATGGTTATTCCAGGAATCAGCAGCTACCTTGGCACTTTTTAGTAAGTTGCGGTAGCTCTTAAGAGCGGCTGGAAGGAAATCTCCTAACTCCCATCTCTGATTTTCTTTAAAGGTGACAGATGATCCTAGTTGATTACAAACATCCCGGAAGAATTCCTCAGAACCCCTCCTTAGTTTAAAGGCGGCGGAGTTCACATCACCCCTTTCCAGGTCTTCTTCGATCTTATCCCACATATCAATGGTGGAGTTAAGGTAAGGGCCGTGTTCCAAGGTCCAGTTGTATAGTTCAATCATCTGCCGGCCGTTTACCACTCCCTCGGTTTTTAGTTGCCGGGCCCAGGTCTGGTCGTGAGTGGTGATGAAGAATTGTCTGCCCTTAAAAAAATCAGCCAATAATCGGCATATCTCCCGGCGGTGGGGAGCATCCACAGACATCATCACATCATCCAGGATTATTAGGTCAATATAGCCTTCTGTTAATCTCTCGGCCAGGGCCAGGTACAGACAGATCCCCATACTGTCCTGGTGGCCTTCACTATGCAGTGCATGAGGAGGATGGTTTCCACGACCATAAAATCCTACCTCTAATTCAACCCCTCCCCCTTTAGGCTGTAAATGGGCATTAAATTGTGCTTCATCTGATCCATGCAACTCCCGGTATAGTTCTATAAACCTTCCCTCTATTTCAGAAAATAAACTACCAATAATCTTATCCCGGGAGTTTAAAAATATATTTAATAATATTTCTGCCCTCCTATAGGCCTTTGAAGCAGAATTAAAATCATTTTTAGCTTGATTATAATTTTTCAAGTTTATTTCTAATTTGGTTAAAACATCCCATGCATTTTGCTCAGAGGATGGTTCTTCTGAGACTTTTTCCAGAATTAAAAGGATTTCCTCAAGGTAATCAGATAATAAAGGAGGTGCTAGAAGTGATCTAATATTCTCTAAAGTATAATTTCCATCTTGGTAGGTTTCAGCATCTAAAAAAGGTTTTAATAGATTTTGCCAGGATTCTAATTTATGATCAGTTTTTTCTAAATCTAGATTATTAGTGGCGGGGATTAATTCATCTAAAACTACATTGAGGATGGTGAAAGTCGATATAATCTCCCCAATTAATTCCTCCATGGTTTGGAGATCTGCTTTTACTACGTTTAAAGAATTTATCTGATTATTTATCTGTTCTTCCAACTTTTCTCTGTCCCATGATGTGCGGCATAGTGGACATGACCCACTATCATCAATTAGATTTAATCCCAGCTGGTTTAAACGGAGGTAATTAGTGGCATCACTAATTTCAGGGTTAGAAGAAATCTTCTCCTGCAATTTGATCAATCTTTTAGCTATTTTTAAACGTTCATCTATTTTTTCAGTTGAAAATTGATCCTGCAAGAATTTTATATTTCTTTTAACTAAATTAACATTAATAAAATTCTCTGATTTGATAGGGGGGATTAAACCATATTTAACTAATTCTGGATTTAAATTTTCTATATCGTTTCCCTCTAAAATTCTTCTATTTTTATTTATAAATTCCAGAAGTAGGTCCTCTGAAAAATCATTTATGTCCATTAAATTTTTTATGGATGTGATTGAATTTTGCTGCACACCTTCAGAGGCTTCATAATCTTTTTTCAGTCTACTGCGCGTTTTATTTAAGGATTGACGTGTCTTTTCCACATCATCCAGTTTTAATAGTTTTTCTATCTGCCGGGCCCTGGTACTGGAATCAGCGGTTATATAGTTGAGAATCTCGCGTCGGGTTAATATGTGCTGACCACGGTTGGCTAACTCTAAAACCGGCTCTATTACATTAGCATAATTAGTGTCATAAATTAGTTTACGGGGATTTTTCAGGGAACGCTTAATTTTTAGGGGCTTTTCAACAGATTTTAATTGGATTTGTGCTTCAACTTCAACATCATTAATATCTGAGTCAATATAAGGGCCGTGTTTTTTAATAGTGATCCCTTTAGTTCCTTTACCTTTCATCCGGGAAATATCACCTGTTAATAGAAAGTCTAGAGAATCTACTATTGTGCTTTTACCAGAACCATTAGGTCCCCAGATAAGAAAGTTCTTAGCCTCAGGTTCGATCTTGATCTGTCTAACACCCCGGAAGTTATGGATTTCCAGCTCCAAAAGCTTCACCAGGGATCACCCCGTAAAATTTCTATCAAACTCTCAGGAGTAATTTTACTATGTTTAAAAATATTTTCAAGCTCTAAAATAGTTTTATCATCAAAATCAGATTTTTCTTTAAGTTGCTTTATGGTTTCCTGGATGATTTCATCCAGAATAGTATTTGGAAGTTCTCTTTCCCCCTTCATAATTTGCACCTAATAATTCTATGTCTAGAACTATTATAAAATTTCTATTTTATTAAAACATTGAAAAATTTTTATAAAATAAGGAATATGGAACAATATACGGTCAAATAAATTATTAAAAATTAATTATAACTATACATAAAAAGTGGGATTACAAAAGGAATAGGGAAATATTTCAATGGATTAATTATAAAATAAAAATCTTAACCGTCGTTATAGACTTAATAAAGTCTTTATAATCTGATAAAATGTGAGCAATTACACTATTCAATTAATTCCAGTATTAGTGAGGTTCTACCAAAAAGAGAATTGTAACTTTATCACAGGAATAAATTATTCTTCATTATATTAAAAAATTATATGATAATCCTAAATCAGTAATATTTATATTAATTATCTCTTTTATTAAGATATAACTTATAATAGAAAATATTATGGTAGGAAGATGTAATATTATATTCTAAAAATAGTCAATAAAATTTTTAAATAAATTCTGGGGGTTGGAGATTGTTAAAATTCCTGCACACTGCAGACTGGCATTTAGGTATTAAATACAAAAAATTAGGGGATAAAGCACCAAAAGCAAGAGAAATTCGACTAAAAACTGTGGAAAAACTTCTGGAAAAGTCCAAAGAATATAATGTTGATTTTATTTTAATTGCTGGTGACCTATTTGACAGCAACCAGGTCAACAGAAGTTTAGTAACCGCAGTTTCCACCATGATCTCAAAGGTAGCTCCCACCCCGGTTTATATACTCCCTGGTAACCATGATCCCCTTGGAAAAAATTCTTTATTTAATGATCAAGTATGGAGTAGTCTAGATAACCTCACCATTTTCCATGAAGAAAAACCTTTAGATTTAGATGATGTAACCATCTATCCCTGCCCAGTAGGTCAGAAAAAGTCAAAAGATGATCCCACCAGATGGATTGATGCTAATGATAATAATCATATATCAATTGGACTGGCTCATGGTAACCTGCAAGCCAGCTTCATTGAAGATGCAAATTTTCCCATAGATCCACTGAGAACAGAAAAAGCAGGCCTGGACTACCTGGCCCTGGGGGAGTGGCATTCACTATTTGAACAGAAGGATTCTAATGGGATTATCCGAACTGTATATCCTGGAACCCCGGAGACTACTAAATTTGGTGAAAATAACAGTGGCAAAGCAGTTATCGTGGAAATTGACCAGCCAAAAAGCACCCCTCAGATAACCCCTATAGATGTAGGTACACTGTCCTGGCAGGAACATTTCAAAGAGATTAACAGTTTATCTGATGCCCATATCCTAGAATCAGAACTGGAAAGCATTCAAAAACCTGAAAATAGTGTCATCAGCCTGGAAGTGAAAGGTGTTACTGATCAGGAAACTATAAATTTTCTATCCCAATTAGATAATTCTTTTGGGGATCATTTTATGTTCTTCCAACTCTTTATGGATGAACTTTACCTCAAACCCAACCTTCTTGAATTAAAAGCCCTCTTACCTGAGGGTGCTGTGGTTAATCAAACATTTGAGGCTTTAATGGCTCTTATGAAGACCCAGCCAGAAATCCAGGCTTACTCGGATATTAGTCCAGAACGCAGCCGGGAGATTTTCAGCCAACTCCAAGAAAGGGATATATTAGAGGGCTTATCACCAGAGGTACTAAACCGGGCCTTCCTTTTAATGTATCAGATGATTAAGGAGGTATCCTAATGAATGTTCAGAGCATCAGATTAGAAAACTGGAAAAAGTTTACAAGTCCAGTTGAAATAGAATTAGGAAATGGTTTGAACATTCTATATGGCCCTAATGAGAGTGGTAAAAGTACCATAATCGACTCTATTATCACCACATTCTATTCCAAGCATACCAGTGGATCTGGTAGAATTAGATCCTTAAAACCTTGGGGCAGTTCATTAAAACCACGCTCTACCATTACCTTCCAAAAGGATGGCCAGAAATATAGGATAACTAAAGGTTTTCATGAAAAAATAAGTTTATTAGAGAAAATGGATGGTGGAAATTGGAGGAAAATAGCAGAGGGTGATAAGGCTGACCAGGAACTCATACAACTAGTAGGGGGCCAACTATCCCCTAGAGGTGATACCAAACCAGAACTATGGGGACTGGGACAAACACTATGGATGGTGCAAGGCCAGCCAATAATCAGTGATGATCTAAACGATGAAACCCTCTCTTCATTGCAAGCCATGGTAGGGGCAACAATTGAATCTGAGAAAGAAAAAAAGGTTTTAGGAGAGATTAGATCCCGATTTTTAGATATATTCACTGAAAAGAAGAGGACTCTGAAAAAGGGATGTGAATTATTTAAAATTAAAGAAGAGATCAGTTCTCTAAAAAAGGAATTAAACAAATCAGAACAGGATAAAACAAGAATAGATGAGTTAATCAGAGAGATTGAAGATAATGAATTTTTACTAAATAGAAATAAATTAAATTTAAAAGAAGCAACTCAAAAAAGGGACCAAAACCAAGTGAAAGTTGAAGAAGCTCGCAGACACCGAGAAAACCGGGAAAAACTTGAACATGAAATCAGAGATATCCGTACAGAATATGAAACACTCAACCAAAAAATAAAGGAAATTGATGATAGTAAAGCTGAAATTAATAAAATTAAATCTGAAAACGAAGAAATTAAGCAACAAATAGATCCTCTAGAGTCTGAATTTAAAGAATTAAATGAAGAAATTAAGAGGAAACTTTCTGATTTAAAAGAGTTGAATGAAAAATTTGAGAAAACTAATGCTGAGAAGAGTATGGTGGGTATTGCTCATACTACAGTAATGGATGAACAGGCCTTAGAATCTATGAAGAAAAATTATAACGAGATAAGTGGACTATATGATGATTTAACTTCTGCTCAAGAAGAATACAACACCATAATTGCACCCGAAGCTGCCCAGATGAAAAAGATTGAAAAACTCTACCGAGATATACATGATACTCAGACAAAACTCCAAGTAATGGGACTTAGTGTAACTGCAACCCCCAAAGTAAAGATTTCTGGAAAAATATCCCAGGATAATGAAGAAACCTCATTTTCCCTTAAAGAAAATGATAATGTCTCCTGGACAGCTAATCAATCTTTGAACATTAAAATTGACCAAGTCGGAGAATTTCAGGTTAAAAGTGGTAGTCAAGACGTTAAAGTAATGAAAAGAGAATTAGAAGATATTAAATCCCAATATCAAGAACTAGTGGCCCCATACGGGACTGAGGACTTGAATGATTTAAAGGGGTTTATTATTAGAAAAGAAGCTAAAGAAAAAGATTTAAAAAGGATTAAAGCTGATATCGAGAAGAAATCAGATAAATCAAAAGAAGAACTACAAAAAGAGATCATGGAATTTGAAAACAAGATTAAATTGAATTGGAGTAAAATTCCAGATAATTCACCATATAAAAACAATGCAGATATGGATAAATCTGTATTAAGAACCCTACTTTCAAAGAAAATTAAGCAACTGGAAGAAGACATAAAAAGAATAACTCAAAACCAAAAAAATTTAAACTATGAGATTGAAGCTGATAGAAAAATCGCTAAAGACTTGGAAAAAAGGATTAACAACTTAAAAACTGATTTTCACGGAAAAAATGAGATTATTGGAGAAATCAGGAAAAGAATTAAACGTTTAGAGGATGATGGCCTTACTAATGATGAGAGAAATAGGCAGTTAAATCAATTATCTTTCGACCTTGAACAAAAAGATAGGGCATGGCAAGTTTACCAAGATGAAATTGAGGATAAAGAAAACCAACCTATAGGTGAATACAAAGGACTGAAAAGCAAAGTTGAAATGTTAGAAAAAGAAATTCAAAAACAGGAAATCAGTAAAGCAGAAAATGAAAGAGAACTTCAAATGCTTATTAATCAATCAAAAGACACTACTATTGTTGAAGAAAAACTTGAGCAGCTCCAATTAAAAGAAAAAAAGCTTGAAACTGATGCAGAAGCTTTGAAATTATTATTTGACCTTACATCTTTTTACAGAGAAAATATAATAGGCGAACTATCAAAACCCATCCATAAACGTGTTACTGAGGATCTAGAAAAACTATTAGGCCCTAAATACTCCCTTATATTCAATAAAGAGATGAAACCAGACACTGTTATTGCCCATGGAGAGGAGGCCCCTATAGACCTTTTATCCTTCGGTACACAGGAACAAGTGTGGTGTATCTTCCGCTTAGCTCTTGGTAATATTTTAAGCCGTGATGAAAGGCAACTGGTGGTTTTAGACGACCCCCTAGTAAATACTGATCCAGTTAGAATGCATCATGCTTTAGAGATACTCCAGGACAATGCTGAAAATATGCAGATTATCGTGGTAACCTGTGATGTGGATAAATATAATTCATTAACCGATGCTAACTTTATTTCTATGGATGATACACTAAGGAGATAGAATATAATGGCTTCACTTATATCCTATGAAACATTTGAAGAGATAGCAGTTCTAAAACTCAAACGTAAAATAAGATTTGAGGATAACCCTGACCAGCATCGATCAATCAGTGCTCCTATTAATGAATCACAATTCCTGGTTGCCGGGCCAGGCAGTGGTAAAACCACGGTCATGGTGTTGAAGATATTAAAGTTTATATTTGTGGATGAAGTACCAACCTCATCTATCGTAGCTACAACATTCACTAGAAAGGCAGCTGCCGAGTTAAGATCAAGAATCCTTTCCTGGGGAGATCAAATACGCCAAGTTCTCTTAAATGATCAAAGATTTAAAGACATTCATCCCCATCTGCGATTAATAGATTTTAACCAGATAATAACCGGCACCCTGGACAGCATATCCCAGGACATTCTAAAGCTTCATCGTGCACCTGGTACTGCACCACCTGTTGTTATCCAGGACTTTGTAACCAATGCATTAATGTTAAATGTAGGCTTATTCAGGGGGGATAAACACCACAATGAAGACCTACGGGACTACCTAATCACGTTAAGAGGTGGTAAATTTGGTTTTAACACTAACGAGATGGCCAGACAGTTACTGGAAATAAAGGAACGTGTATACTATGACCAGGTAGACTGGGAGGAACTTCGAAGGGTGAAAGAGAATCAGCACCCAGGATTTGAGATAGCCTACCAGGCTATCAATGATTATCTATATGAACTAGAAAGTAGAAGTCTCTATGACTTTGCCATGTTAGAGGCGGAATTTCTAGACCAACTAAAACAAGGAAAACTAGAAAAATTCCTCCAGGGATTAAAACTTATCCTGGTAGATGAATACCAGGACTCTAATCTCCTCCAGGAACAGATATACTTCCAGCTGGCCAAGGCAGCTATAAATAATGGGGGTAGTATGACGGTGGTGGGTGATGATGACCAGTCCCTATATAGATTCCGGGGAGCCACAGTAGATCTTTTCACCAACTTCCAAGAACGTTATAAAACACAGATAAAACATGAAAACACGTCCCCCTATAAACCAGAACTGATCTATTTATCCCAAAACTACCGGTCCACTGCAGAAATTGTGAATTTCTGTAACCAATTCATTAACCTGGACCAGGAGTTTCAAACAGCCAGGGTAAAAGACAAACCCGCCATTATACCAGAAAGAAGCCAGCCAGTAACTGAATTTCCCATTCTAGGCATGTTCAGGGAGGATGTTGAAACCTTATCTGAAGATCTCGCCAATTTTATCATGCAGGTGGTCTGTGGTGAAGGTTACAAAATTGAGAATTATAAAATCAAGGTTAACCCCCAGGAGGGATCAGCAACTGATCTATCCATACTTATAAGTTCACCCCAAGAAAGAGCCTTTAATAAGAAGAAACTTCCCTACCACTTAAGAAAGAATCTTAAAATACCCATATTCAACCCCCGGGGCCAGAACCTAGAGGAAGCATGGGAAACAAAAGTTTTGTGTGGATTAATGTTAAACTGCATAGATCCTCAATGTAAAATACAGGATTCCATCGAGAAAATGCCCTATACTGCTAAAAAAAATTTCATCTACTGGAGGAAAACAGCAGAGGAATATATTGAATCTAACCCCGAACCATCTTCACCAGTATCTCTACCCTCCTTTGTGGAGGCCTGGCAGGAGAGAAAACCTTTAGGAAGGAGAAATTGGAAAAAAGTAGTTCCCTTACTGGATTTAGCCTATAAACTGGTAACCTGGATTCCCACCATGCAGAATGATGTGGAAGGTTTAGTATACCTGGAAGCAATTGCCCGAACCATTGCCGAAACTGCTCTCTTCTCTAATTATGCAGGGGAACTTATTTTCAATAAAGATGACCCTGAACATGAATGTCATTCCATTACTGATGCTTATTGGAATATATTCGTACCATTAGCCACCGGTGCTATTAAAGTTGATGAAGGACTCCTAGAAACCTTACCTGATAACCGTATTAACATCATGTCTATACACCAGTCCAAGGGACTGGAATTTCCCCTGGTAATTGTGGATGTGGGCTCAGATTTCAGGACAAATCATCCTAAAAATGCTTTTAAAAGATTCCCAGAGGAGGGAGGTAAATCCTCCATAATGGAGGAGGAGATCAGAATATGTTCACCCCTAGGACTTCCGAAAAGATCTGGCCGTCACAGTGCCTTTGATGATCTAACCCGCCACTACTTCGTGGCCTTCAGCCGTGCACAGGACGTTCTTCTTTTAGTGGGGCTTAATAATTATGCAGATATACCTAATGTGGCCACGGGATGGACCCGGAATGGTAACTGGCCATGGAATGGATTAGATAATTTGATAATGATATAATTTAGTGATGAAAATGACTCTTTCAGTTAGATCCAAACCATACATAATACCCGAGTACAGTTTAACCGGTGATCTATTAGCCTACCTAACCTGCGGTTTACAATACCGGTACCAGAATAAGGCA
Organism: Methanobacteriaceae archaeon; assembly: GCA_030016715.1. GTDB lineage: Archaea > Methanobacteriota > Methanobacteria > Methanobacteriales > Methanobacteriaceae > UBA117. Next base: position 143,898 of record JASEJD010000001.1, read on the forward strand.
ACTTTACCTCCCTCCATGCCTATCCAGTTATGGTTCGGGGATTTTATCCACGGAGTTATGGAGGAAGCCTTTCTTAAATGGAAGGATGAAGATTGGAAGGAGTTCCCCTGGGATTGGAAGACCCAGATCCGTGATATTGAATTATTGATACATAAACGTATGGAATCCCGTGGACTGCAACCACCAGCTAACCTTTTCTGCTCCTATAAAGAGGAAAGTGAACATCAGGGACTTTGCCCAGATAAAGAACACCCCCATAAATTAGTGGCCAGTGTAAGGGCAGAGCATTCCATAAATACATGGGGACCCCACTTATTTCCACTGGTGGATGATAATGAAGTTCGAATTAAGGGTATACGTGAAATGCCCCATTATCAGAAGGGTGTTAGCAGATCAAATTATTATGGTATAAACGGGATCATTGATGTTTTAAGCTCAGTTAAATTAGAGGAGGCATCAGAGAATAATTTAATTCTTAAATATTTAAACCGAGACCCAGTTTTTCAGGAGAAACTTGAAAACTTAGAATCTGACCGATATGAGGTTATAGTTGATTATAAAGGTATGATGCGTCCCTCACTAGGATCACCCTCCTGGAAACATCACCACTGGCAGGTGCAAACCTATGCCTGGTTAAGGTCTATGCAGCCAGAATCTAATCCCGTGCTAGTTGGGATACTATTCTACCTGAATGAATTATCCTTATTCCAGGAAGACTTGAAGGAGCTTAAAAGGGAAGTTAAAGACCATGACACAGATATAATGCCTGATGGTGGTGATAGGGAATCAATATTGAAATGGAATCCATCCAAAAAGATACCCTCACTATCTCAGCCTTTCCGACATTTACGATCAATACGCATAATACCCATGGATCCTGTTTCCATTAAATCCTCACTAGAAGAATTTGACAAGGTAGTGGATGATATTGAATCCAGTATAATTCATGAAGTCAATGGTCAGGTTATACAGAACTCATGGAAGACCAATCCTGATAAGAGAACCTGTGATGCCTGTGATTATAAGACTTTTTGTCCAAGTTCATATAGTAAGAAGAAGCTTACAGTTCCCTGAAAAAGTGAATGATTAGGAGAAGGAGTTAGTAAACATGTGGTTTATTAGAAATAAAAATTTTGTTAGAAGTGATATTTTTGTATAATCAAAGTAACTGATAATGGAATAAAATTTATTAGGCCTTTATTTTGCCTTAATATTAATCCATAACATTATAAAGATGAATAGATGTGATATTAATATCTTTTAGTTGATAATGGTGGATATAATGACCCTGAAGTGTTCCAAATGTGGCCAAATTCTCAATAATCAAGATATAGACTGTGAAGAACTGGGAATTGATAAGAATTACATAGAAATATATGGTGACTATTTGGATATGGATAATCTAATATGTAAAAACTGTAAAAATGAACAAATATTAACTAATACAAATAATGATTCTTTAAATGATGATGCTGAATATCAAAAATCTGATAATCATTATCATAACTCCCTTGAGGATGAGAATAAAATTTTCAGGGATATAATGGACTATTTCCCCCAAGATTTGACTCCTAGGGATGAACAAATCACGATTTTTAAAAAAATAGCAGAAGGTATTGCCAATGGATACCATTTCTTCTTATTAGATGCCGGTACCGGAATTGGTAAATCAGCAATTGCAGTTACTTTAGCTGAATATTTTGGGGAAGCTTTTATCACCACCGTAACCAAGCAATTACAGGATCAGTATCTTAAAGATTACAACTATCCTGTTTTAAAGGGCAGAACTAATTTCATATGTAAAGAAGCATTAGTCTTTAACAAAAATAAAGATTGTGATGAAGGTATATGCCAAGCTGAAAAAATTAATTGTGATAAAGGCGTATCTAAATCTGAAGGCACTTCATTTTGCTTTGAAGATAGAATACGTGTGGAATGGGATTTTATTAGTGAAGATCATTGTAACTATTGGGAACAAAAAGGCACGGCCATAAGATCTCCAATCACTTTTCTGAATTACTCCTCTTTTTTTATTGAAATGAATTTTCTTACTCACTTTAAAAAAAGAAAATTATCTGTTTTTGATGAAGCCCATAACATAGAAAGATTAGTAATGAAACTGGTTAGTTTCAAGTTATCTAATAAAAAACTCAAATCAGAATTTAAGGATCATATGGATGATATAACTCCAGAAGGTGAGATAAAGTTCATCCCCCAAATCAGTCCCGATGCTTTTATTGAAGATAAAGAATTTTGGAGCAACTATCTACCTAAATTTATAAAAGATTATAAATCTCTACTAAAAACTAGAAAATTAACCCCCAAGAAAAGCAAAAAAATCAGAAATAAGGTATATCGTATGAGTAAATTTTTGGATGATCTTCGTATAAATCCACATAACTGGATAATTGAGGCTAATGAAAAAGATGAAAAAATTGAATTTAAACCCCTAGAAGTAAGTAAATATATTCATAGTTATTGTTTTGAACATAGTGAATATAACCTTTTAATGAGTGCTACCATTTTAAATAAAGAAGATTTTTGTAAATGGCATGGTATTAATCCGGAAGATGTTTTATATATCCCTATTAAAAGTCCTTTTGATTTAAAAAAAAGACCTATATATTTGGAAACAGTGGGCTCAATGTCCCACAAAACCATCGAAGTAACCAAACCCCTAACCATACCCCTGCTTAAAAAACTATTAAATAAGCATAATGATGATAAGGGTTTAATTCATACCAATAGTCATAAATTAGCCACTTATATCTATAAAGAACTGGATAATCCTAGATTAATCAATTACAGTTTTGATGAATCTAATCCTAAAGAAAGACCTAAACGTGATAGTATCATCAAAAGATTCATAGAATCCTCTGAACCTTTAGTTTTAGTAGCTCCAAGTGTAGGTGAAGGTGTTGACTTTCCAGATGACCTCTGTAGGTTTCAGATAATATATAAAGTACCATTCCCCTATTTAAATGATAAACAAATTAAAGCCAGAAACCGAATAGACCCTAACTGGTATGCTTATCAAACTGTGGTTAAACTGGTTCAATCATATGGGAGGGGAATGAGAAATAAAAATGACTACTGTGATACCTATATTACTGATGAAGATATATTTTCGATTCTTACAGATAAATGGCGAAGGTGTTGGAAATATTTCCCAGAGTATTTTCTGGAAGCCCTAATTGATCCAGAAGGCATAATTGATGATTTTAAAATTTTTTCCAATAAAAGGATGTGAAATTAAATATTCTCTTAAATTCTTAAGTTTAAAATTAAGTCCCATCTTTCTAAAGTATCAATATATACTAAAAGGTAGAATATTATTCTAGGTGATGATTTTGGGGAGAATTTTCCCAAGTATTGATCAAATTCTTGAACTCCATGGCCCTCTAAAAGAGGGAGAGAATACTTTATTAAATTTTTTAGATAACCAACTAGATGATGATTGGAAAATATACTTCAAAGCCAATATTAATGGTAATCATCCCGATTTAGTAATTTTTAATCCAAATAATGGCCTAATGTTTTATAATATCCTGGAAGAAGATAAAGACACACTTTATAATCATTATAATCCCCAGATCTACCTAGATCAGGTTCATTATTATAAAAAGAAAATATTAAGTTACATACTTCCAGATATGGGGGAGACCATTGATGAAAGCTCAGAAACTAAGCCATACGGAATGGTAAAGACAGGTATATTCACTCCCCATATAAAAGGTCGTATAGCACGAAGTTTATTTAAATTTCCAGAATTTCCTAAAATTATAGGTAAAGAAGAACTATATGCTGAGAATTTATATAAAATCATTCCTGGTTTTCATAAAAAAAATCAATACATGAAAAAAGAGTGGGCTGAGGAGATAGAATTTTGGCTCAATCCAACGATACATCAAAGAGAACCGATCAGATACCTTGAACTTGATAAAAACCAAAAAAAGCATTCAGAACCAAAGGAGGGACCTCACCGTATACAAGGACCAGCAGGTTCAGGTAAAACCATTATACTTGCCCATAGGGCTGCTAAATTGGCACGTAAAAATTATAAAGTTTTAATAATTACCTTTACCGTGTCTCTACCGCTTTTTATTAAAGATATGGTGGATAACTCTCCCTATAGATTCAACTGGAAGAATATAGTATTCAACCATTTTCATGGATTCTGTTTAGATGTTTTAAATGAATTGTTACAACCAAAACCAGGATATGATCAGGATAGTGAAAAATATACAGATAATTTAGTAGAATCTGTTCATCAAGCGATAGATAGTCTATTACCTGATGATTTAGAAAGGTTAAAGTATGATGCTATATTGATTGATGAAGGCCAGGATTTTAAAAGGGAATGGTATGAGCTTCTACTTAAATTCTTAAATAAAAGAAATGAAATAGTGGTTTTTTCTGATGAACTTCAAAATATCTTTAATCGGAAAATAGACTGGATGAAAGGCCGTTGGATTAAATTAGATACTGTATTCCGCGTGCCTAAAGAGATTGGATTAATAGTAAATTCATTCAGTGAAGAGTTTAATCTGAATTCTTCAGTGCCCATTGAAAATTATGCCCAATCAAATTTGTATAATTTTGAACGGATTCCTAAACCACATTTTATCTGGGAAAATATTTCCATGAAAGACTGGTTAACAAGAATTTTTAGTGCTTACCAGAAAATTAAGGTAGAACAATCCCATACATGGTTTGGTGATGATTCAAATATCGTTATCTTGTTGCCCTCTGCAAAGCATGGATTAGAAGCTGTGAAATATTTTAAAAATATGAATATATCTGCCAACCATGTTTTTGATGAGGAAAATAATAATGGACATCCACGACTAAAAAAAGCTTTCTGGACCAATGATCCCAGGTTAACCATCAGTACCATTCATAAGTTCAAAGGATGTGAAGCCAGTAATGTTATTATCTTAATTCCCAGTTCCTGGCATAAAGATGAAAGTTTAGATCATATAGTTTATACAGCGATGACCCGAACACAGGAAAATTTGTTCGTATTTAATTTAAATAAAAGATATGATAATTTTGGTGATAGAATCGGAAATAAGTGGTAATTAGAATTATTCGGTTTTTTTAGTTTCCATCATTTCTATCATTTTCTCCAAGGCTGAAATAGTCAATCTTTTATCAGGAATATCATTTTCATTAACATAAATTGAACTATAGATGCAACTAGGGCATCCTTCTTTCAATTGCAGTTCTTTACTCTATGGTAAAGTTAGACTAGTAATGGATATGGGATTCTATCCTTATAGCTGACATTTTACCACTTTAACTGGTAAAATAGTTAATATTACTAAATTAGAATAGAGGATGTGAATTGATTTTATATTGATAATTTTTTGGAAAATATATTATTATATTTACTAAATAAGTTTCCAGGAATTTTTTCTGGATAAATATCTCTGATTTTTTATATTCATATGGATATTGAATAGCCTTTAATTATCCTTTTTATGGTATTATGAATACATTGTTAATATAATGATCATTATGTGAATAATAAACCTTAACATTTAAATAGTATTAATGTAATATATCTGTATGTACACTCAATAATTAATTTTGGAGAATTGATCTAATGGATGAAATTATAACCGATTACATCAATCAAATTGAATTAGGCCCTATACAGGAATATAAAGGTATGTCAGTTATCCCCCTGTACAACATTGGTTATGAATTTAAATATATCACCCTGAAAGAGGCACTGGAAGCAAACCTATTAACAGTGACAGAAATTGATGAATCCGGCTCTGTACCAGAGTTAAAAGTAATAAATAAAGCGGATGTTCCTGTTTTATTATTGGATGGCGAGGAACTGGTCGGTGCTAAACAGAACCGGGTTTTAAACACCACCATACTCCTGAAACAGAACTCAGAAACTGTGATCCCAGTAAGCTGCACCGAAGAAGGCAGATGGAGTTACAGTTCTCGAAAATTCAGTGAATCTGGTAATGTAGCATCATACCGGGTCCGGAGATCTAAATCATCCTCAGTACATGAGTCACTTAAAATAAGAGGCGAATATCGATCTAACCAATCTGCTGTATGGGATGAAATAGAAAATATAAGTAGAAGGGCAAATGTAAACTCCCATACTAGGGCCATGAGAGATGTTTACCAGTCAAAAAGTAAAGATTTAGATAAGTATCTAGAATCATTCCCCCCATCAGATGGACAGAAAGGTTTGCTAGTGATGATTAATGGGGAGGTTATGGGCTTAGACATCCTATCAAGCTCGGAAGCCTACAAAATTCTTCATCAGAAACTCCTAAAAAGCTACGCCCTAGAAGCCCTACTTGCAGAAGACGATGCAAAGGAAAAATTAAATAAAATAGAGCAAGCCCAGAAATTCATAGATGATGCATGTTCATCACGGGATGAAAAGCATGATTCAATTGGTTATGGATTTGACCATCGTTTAGAAGGCCCATCAATGGTAGGTTCATCCCTAACCTACCAGGACCAAGTTATACACACCGCCTTCTTCAACAAGAATTATGCAAAAGATGATGTAATGTCAAATTACAGGAAACGACGAAGTTATAGATTATAACACTAATTATATAATACAATAATTATAATTAATTCATGTAGGGTTAAATTAAATATTTTAAACTGACAGGGGGGATAATGTGGCTGCTAAACATAACGAACGATGCAGGGAATGCAAAAAGCATGTATTTGAATTATTATCCAACATATTTGGTGAAGTAAGAGAGAATTATAACTTAAATATTTCCAACCGTGCCAGCGGATTTAAGAAAAGTCCCTATCATTCATATTTGCAGGAAATATATGTTTCTCTCCAAAATCATCGCGGTAATAAAAACTTCATTAGAAAAAAGAAACTACCTAACGTGGACTATTATGTCGTGGATCATGAATTTATTGTGGAGTTTGATGAATCACAGCATTTCACCAGACCTCGAAGAATAGCTCTTGAAAAATATCCAGCAGAACTCAAACTAGGATTTGACAAAAATAAATGGATAGATTTGTGCAGAAAATTAAATAGACACGATAACGATCCCATATACAGGGATGAACAAAGAGCATGGTATGATACACTCCGGGATTTTGCTCCTTCACAGTTAAATCTAAGACCCACAGTCAGGTTATATGCACAAGACTATGTATGGTGTGATTTAGACCCGGAAGATAAAGAAGACCAGGCCAGATTTAGAGAATTATTAAAATTAAAAATCTACAATTATAAATCAACTATAAACCAGAATCTTATCGATAAAAAACTGCTTTTAACAGACAGAAAAAAAGGTAGACTCTATAAAACCTCAGAAAATGAACATATACAAATCCGCTTCAATAAATTAGGTAACTTAATCACCCATAAAATTACCGAGAACTTTGATGAAATTCCTCTAGACTACTCCCTGGAAGAAGTAGGGGAAGAACTACTTAAATTAAATAAACCAACTATTGAAGAGGTTATAAAGTACCTTGTAATCCCTGAAATGGAAGTTGAGAGAATTTTTAATAATATGCGCTTCAAATATTTAGAATCAATTTATAGGTCATCGTTAGACAACCCCAAAGAATATATAAATGCAAAATATAACCGGGCTTTTCAGGCATTATCTGGAATAACAGTTTATCAAGGTAATATTCAGATTAGAAAAGATAATGATAATTTCTGGAAAGAAGCTGGATTTACAGATCCTTCAAAGACAGGGATATGTTTTGATAATGAAAGAAAAGAATTAGATTTCATTCTTAAATATATTAAATCAGTAAATACTGACCAAATACCAAGAACTTATGCTGAACTAATAGCAATAAAACCAGGATTTCATGAATTATATATACACTCAGATTATTTTGATAAAAAAAGCATACCTAACTGTAATGATATCCGATCAGAAATTTTCAGGTGTTTGAGGAACATGAACGATTTAATAAATTCAAAAGCCAAAGATCTTGATAAATTTCCAGGGGATATAAATAAAAAGAATTTTATGTCCTATGCACCTTGTAATGTAACAGAGGGACCCTTTGTAATGAGAAAGTCTGTTGATATATCATATTATGATGAGATACGTAAAATTAGAACAAAGAATGATATTGAAAAACTTAAAGAAAATTTTTTTATACTGGATTATTATCATGAAGATATCAATTATTTAGAGGACTTAGCAAATATTTTAGAAAAAGCTGGGAGGTTTAAAGGATTTATTAATTAGGATGAGCTAAAGATAATCTTTTGTAATTAACGATGAATTATGAAAGAAATTAATTATTATATATATTAGTTTTCAAATGCTCTTACTCAAAGCCCATAAAATATAATCTTAATAATATAATTGGGGTTTAAATTGGATGTAAATTGCAAGGGTAAACAATACAAGAAATTATTCATAATACTGGATAAAAAAAAAAGATAGAGAGCATAAAAATAGAACACGAAAATTACATGATTTTACTAGATAAAATTTGAACTTCAATAACTATGAACCTATAAAAATTGAATAATAAAAGATTTAAAAAAAATAACTTGATAACCGCTTAAAACTAGATAAACTTATTCTAAATCCAATTATAAGCTCCAATATTACATTAAATGTTATAAAGTCTAATTGAAAAAATTGATGTTTATTATATTGAAGCAGGAAAAGTATATATGAATGTTTAATTGGTTTAATTGATTAAAATGTGTGTTCTATGAATTATAGGAATAATGAGGTATTTAATGGTTCTGAAGAATTTAAAGCCAGGATCCAATTTAAAAAATATCATATATTGGTTTAAAAAGATTATAACTAACTAAAAGAAAGCTGAGGAGTTATTAAAATCATTTGAAGATAATTTTAATTTATTAAGAAATATTTATGGTATGAAACTAATCAGAAAATTTATTAAATAATCTTTATTACTCATGAATGATTAATAACATATCAATATTGTATTAGGGGTGGAATCAATGGGATACGGAGCTGATCCATACAAATTAATGGGAGTAAATCCACATGCACCAGCAATGGGATTAAAAAAGATTAGACATAAATCTAATCCAAGAAATTCACCACACGGTTCTTCTGATAAATGTGTTAAATGTGGTAAAATCCTTCTTTCATGGGAGTTTATCAATTCTAAATATTGTGAAGAATGTGCTGAAAAAAAGGGAATATTAAAAACTAAACCAAGTAATGCATCCATTAATTCAATAAAATCTAATTCAAATCCACCAGTATCTCATAATATTGCATTTGAGAATGAATTCGATGAAAAACCTGGGGAAGAGCCTAAAAAATCATTTAATAATATAGATTCTTCCCAAATAAATCTATTTAGTTCCGATTTGAAGGGTAATAATCCTGCTAAGCGAATGAGGGCAATAAAAGCTTTATGTGAAATTAAAGATAAAAAAGCATTTTCAATATTACTTAAAGGACTTAAAAATAATGATCCGAATGTCAGATGGAAAATTGCAAGGGAAATAGGACATTTAAAGGACAAAAGGGCTGTTGATGCGTTGATTGAAGTTTTAGAAGATTCTGATTTTACAGTTAGAGCTAATGCTGCCTGGAGTCTTGGAGAAATTGGATCAATAAAAGCAAATAAACCATTAATCCAAGCTTTAAAAGATAAAAATAAATGTGTAAGAGATAATGCACACTGGGCATTAAATAAAATAAAAAAGGATTAATAAGAGCTTAGATGAGCCACTATTAAATTAATATTGCTATTTTTAAGGATTTAAGTTTCATAAACAATCTGAAAATATTTTAGTAATTTCAATGTGTTCGATATTTTTAATAATTCTTAAAATGACACGAATTGATATTAAATCCTTTAACTGAACTTCTATTATATTTCTTTTAATAAAAAAACATCAATAATCTGATATTTAGCCAGTTATAGTTCTATCAGCCCTGATTACTTTTAAATCTATTACTAACAATTCCATTAGACATATCCAAAATAATAAATCTATATAACCCTTTAATTTTTTTGTTAAATACTAATTTTAAATAGATTTTTGCTTATTTATTAATGTAATAATAGATGCGAATTAATGGTAATTTTTGTGCTTAATCACTTTTATTAATAATAATTTATCATATTAAATTATTTCAAATTAGTGCATTATCATATAGATTATACAAGATTCTTAGATTTCTTTGTATTCACCCTGATTTTTTTTATAAATTTTAATAATACGCTTAGCTTGGGCAATTTTGTCATAGTCAACACATTTACATTTTTCTTTCTTTAAGGTAGAGTATTGCATCTCAAAGTTATAACATTCACCTATAAGTTCTCCCTCAAAAATGTAAACATATTCATGACATCTATTAAAACAATAGATGTTAACTGCCTCTGCACTGATTTTTTCTTCCCATTCCACACAACAAATCCCTTCTAAAGGATATTTTTTATTTATAACCTCTAATTCATCAAAATCCATTTCATATATCTCATCAACAACACTGATAAAATTTTCATTATTAATACCTTTTCTAAATATGATATCATCCTTAAATGTGTCAACCAACTCCTCATACGAAGTTTTTATATACACCCTATCTAACCAGATAGATATAATATCGACAAACCAAAAAGGTTCATAATTTGGTAATGTGGAAGTATCTAAAGATCTCATATAGACTTGCATTTGGAACACCCGTTGAATTTAACCGAAATTTGTAATTGATATTTATTTTATTAGTTTAATTTATTAAAAGAAGAATAAATTATATCTTTATGATAATAAGGTATTTAAATTGTAAGAACCAATAATTTTTTATTAAAATTGGGAAATATTGTATAAAACTTCTTGAAAATTTATTTAAATGTTCGCCTTATATATAGAAAGCAATTTCATCCTCTGGAAGAATCAAATGATCTGAAAAACTTAGAACAACCCTAAAAAGGGTTATTTCAGGAAAAATAGGCTTAAATTATGATAAATAATTGAAGATTTTAAAGTTACAATAAGAAAAAAACTGCACAAGACCTGCAAAAGAATTTAGATAACTAAAATATTTATGTATATACAAATTAGAGTGATTAAGTCAGAGATTAGTAGGGAATTTTAACTTTTTTACCACATCTAAGTGGCTGAATTGTTATTATTTTCAAATGCTTGGAGGGCATCGTTAACATTTTTGTACAAGTTTTCCTCTCCTAAAACATCTATAAATCCAGAATTCCTGAATTGTTTCATTAAGCTGGGAAGCACTGTGGTTAATCCAAATACTATTTTTAATTCATCTAATCTATTTTTTAATTCATATAACATCTGCAATGAGGTGTAATCAATGGCACTGAATCCTCCAGAATCTAGGATAAACCATTGCACTGGATATTTAGATGTTTTAATAAGCATTAATACTTCTTTCATAAGTTTATAGGAGTTGGCATAGTACAGATCCCGGTTGAAGCGGTATAATATCAAACCCTTTTTAGTATATTCCCCGGGACGTACAGGAGTGAAGGTCCATCTTCCTTTTTCATTTATGGTTAATATACTGTTATTGGGCCTGTAGGAGTGGCTTAGATGTAGAAGTATTGATATGGATATGGTTACTATAATACCCCATAAAACACCGGCAAATAGAACGGTTAAAAGAGTGATTAAGGCTAAATAGAATTCTGATGGTGCCTTATGGAGAATGTCTTTCAATCCAGATATATCAACCATCTCCAGACCTATTAAGAAAACAATACTGGATAAAGTAGCGTTAGGTAGAAAAGAAAGGGGTTTAGTAAAGAAAATAACCACCAGCAGTACTGTGGCAGCAGTTATCAGTGTGGCCATTTGACTGCGTGCACCTGAATCCACTGCTATTTGGGTCTTGGTTGGGCTTCCATTAACTACAAATGAACTATTCAATCCAGCAAATAGATTAGCTAATCCTAAACCCAAAATATCCTTGTTATCATCCACTTCCTCGGAAAATTTTATACTGTAAGCCCGGGATGTTGCTGCACTTTGAGCTAATATAACTGTTAGACATGCTACGGTAGCTGTAAATAAAGTATATAAATTTAGCACATCAAGATTAGGGATCATGAATGAGGGGATAGTATTAGGGATGGTGCCGATCAAGGAGATTCCTATTCTAGAAAAATCAAATAATAGGCTGGCTATGATAGTTCCTACCACTGCAAATAAGGCTCCTGGAATTTTGGGAGAAATATGGCGGGTTATCAGGATAGTAGCCAGTACAATAATTGATAAAATTAAGGTATATGAATGGATGGATGATAGATTCTGTAAAAAGTTTATAATAGATGGGATGGTGTTTATACCAACCGATTTAATACCAAAAATACCTCCCAGCTGACTAATAGCCACCTGAATTCCCACCCCAGTTAGAAATCCTACCAGTGATGTGCGGGATAAGAAATCCCCAATAAAACCTAGCCTGAAAAAACGGGCTATGATTAAAAAAATACCGCATAAAATAGCCACTAAGGATGCCAAGGCCATATAATCCTGGCTTTCCGGAACTGCGACTGTAATTAATACTCCATATATTATAGCTGCAGTGGCTGAATCCGCCCCTACAATAGTATGTTTAGATGAACAAAAAATTGCAAAAACAGCCATAGGCAATAATATTGTGTATATACCACTAATAATTGGCATTCCAGCAATCCTAGCATATCCCATAACCTCCGGGATAAAAATAGCCGCCATAAGGATTCCGGCGATAATTTCTGATGTATAATTAGCGGGTTTCAAGGGTAATAATCCCTCAAATAATTCCCTTCTTATCAGATCTTTTAGATAATTCATGGAACCACACCAAAACACTGAAAAACATTCTTTTAGTGATATTCAATATGTAATTAACAGATAATTAAAGTTATCATGTTTAAAGTGAAATTTAGAACTTAACTTACCCCATCTTTTTTAGCAGTAGAATATCAAAATTCCAGTAATAAAACATTTATATAAACTTTTTTTAATCTAATCAACCTCTATATCCTATTTTAGCCAGTTGCAGGATTTCATCACATTTTTTTGTATAACTGGAATCATCTATTATGAAGGTTGCATCTTGTATCAAACCATATTAATATTTAAACCTATTTTTAATCAATTCGTATTTCCAGTCCCAACTAGATATCTTATTATTTATGTTTTTAACTCAGCCGTTTACCTTAATGACAAGAACGTGGGAAAGTTCTGGTATATGCTCCTAAATCCAATTATTTTCTGGAAGTATATAGGATCTGTCAATTAACTTTTCAGATCTGGATATTATAAATCATAGCGGGTTTGTAAAAAAGCATCTCAGATATAACCATTTCCCCATTACAGGCTCGCCGTTCCTTTATGAATGTTTACAATACATATCTTTGATTAGTGGGTATCTTTGATTAGTGGGCGGTGATTCTTCTAATTCTTTAATTATTCTGGGAATTTAATATATTTCTTCTTGGAAATTTATCAAAAATTAGTCCTTGATATTATTATTGATTAAAAAAAAATTTAATATATTTATTGGTTTATTTATGTATCATCCAAAAACAGGATATAATCTAAAGATTAAATCCACATAAAACTGGTTCAGTGTTTTAGATTACTTCATAAAATATATAAACTTATTTTATAAATATTCACTATTAAAAGGGGGTTAATTATTTGAGTGCCAATGTTAAAAATGATAAAGGAAATGTATCATCAAATGATGAAAAAAGACAAATATGGATAAAGAGAAGCAGTATCATTGTAGCAATATGGGGAGTTTTAAGTCTATTTTTTACCAGTCCTGAAATTGGAGTAATCTTTATTATATTTGCCCTAATTATATATCTAACTAAAAATTTAACTGCTATCTATGGGGTTGGAATATTATTGTGGGTTATAGCAATAGTAGAACTATTTAACATAACCGGGCCACTGGGAATTAAAGTAAGCTCAGCTGAAGGACCTGAACTAATTATAGTTGCAGTTCTAAATTTTATAATTGGAGCACTGTTCATATATAAAACATGGCAACTAAAAAGGGTAGGTTAAAAATAATTAAAATATGTTATTATCCCTATTTTTTCCTCATATTTCTATTTATATCCCCCAGAACATAGGGCTTATCAATGGCCTATCAAGTTATTTAGACCTTTATCAATTCTTTATTCTATAAAGTTCAAACTTGTAATATCTTTTTTTGATTTTATATATGAGTTTCTGGCCTCTTAGAATAATTTTAGCTGTTTTAAAAGCCCTATAAATATTAATTAGAGTATTATATTTTTTAATCTTTAATTATTGAGGTGAAAATTCCAATTGCACTTAAAACAGCAATAGCAACCAATGAGATTCTAAGGCTCATAATTACCAGGGGATAATTAGAGGGTGCTATTTGCATATCTCCCAAGATTGCTGCGATTACTAAGGTCACTATAACCATTCCAAATATCTGCCCCAAGGATCTTAGATTACTTAATGTGGCGCTTGCAATTCCATAATACCTTTTATCAACCGAACTAAGAACTAGCTTTGTATTAGAGGCATAGAATAGACCAATACCTGCTCCAAATATAATAAGAGATAATCCCCCAAGATAGGGTGCATTATCAAAATTTATCAGGGTCATTAGAGACACGCCGATACTTGTTAGCACCATTCCCCCAGTTGATACATTTCCTGGATCAATTCTATCTGATAATCTTCCAGCAAATGGAGATACTATGACCATCATAACTGACTGAACAGAAATTATTAGGCCAGCTGTAATAGGGCTATAACCTTTTAAATATTGAAGATAAAGGGTTAGGATAAACGATACCGATACAAATGCAGCGTAATTTAAAAATGCAGTAATTGCCAAAGCTAAAACTTTTACTATTAAATAAATCTAAATTAATCAAAGGATAACCAACCCTCCTCTCCACCAAATAAAACATTGAAAACCCTATTATGGCAGCAATAATGAGAAACAGATTATACTCATAGGTGGGATTTGAGAAAGCATAGAATACAAGTATAAGGGACAAGCCTAGAATTAATGGATCCTAAAATATCTAATTTTTCTCCTTTTGCATCTATCCAATCATGTTTAAACCTTGTAATGGCATAAGCAGCTATTATTCCTATTACGGTATCTAAATAGAATAAGGTCTTCCATCCTACTATCTCAGTGATGATTCCTCCCAGTATTGGTCCAAAAATTAACCCTACAAAAACTCCCATAGATGTTAATCCAAATGCTCTACCTCTTTGATTTACTGGGAATGCTGACGATATCATGGCATTTAAATTAGCAAATATCATTGCATTTCCTATAGCTTGCAGAATCCTGAAAAAAAGGAACATTTCCCCAGAGAAATAGAGAGAGCAGATATAAATGAACTGAAAGTGAAAATGAATAATCCATATTGAAAGATACATTTTCGCCCATATCTATTCCTTTAATATTTTCTTAATAGCATTTCAATAACTAATAATTTTTTCAATAAAAAAGAATAAGTTAAATAGAATTAATATAAGGAATGAAAATCAATTTTAAACCATCCAAGTATTTAAAAAACGCTTATAGGCTTTATTGTGATTTATATGGTGGGAAGATATATTTCTAGATATATAAGATTTTATATGATCAATATTTTTTTTGAATCTATTAAGAAGCATTCCTTTTTTTAGATTAAAAATTTAATGTCTTTAAGTAATAAATAAGTAATATATATGTGATATTAGGTGGAAAAACTGCTTAGAAAAGAATCTACAGCAAATGTACTAAATAAAATTCTATTTAATAAAGGAAAAACTTTAAAGGCCGCTAATAGATGAAATTAAATTAAATTAATAGTTATGACTAGAATAATTATCAGACAGATTAACTCCTCCAAGAAAAATATTACCTAATAGTATATTTTTTACTAAAAAATGAAAAATGTAGGATATTAAAAGGTAGGAATTGATTAGATGTTTCAATTAATCATTCATTATTCTTGTACCTTAATATGGCCTTATAGATCTCACCTATAAAGAGGAGACTTATTCCAGGGATTAGGCATACACCCCACTGGGATGCGTCGAGTGATACCGTGCCCATGAGCTGATGGAATAATCGGGTCTCAGTGATTAAAAATGTGCCGAATATGACCCATAAATATGCATATAAAAGTCTGGTGTTGTTGAATGTGGCCTTCTGAAAGGAGCTATCATATGGAAATCTCTGGTTCAATGCTAGAAATATATTCATGAGTGATATGGTAACCAGTCCCATGGTCTGACCAACTTGTAAGGATCCGTAGGTTGTATTTCCAATATGATAAATAAAGAGTGAGGTTAAAGCCATGAATAATCCCGCCACAAACAAGCGGATATACATTCCCCGGGATAGAATACTTTCATCTATTTTTCGTGGTTTACGAGTCATAATCCCTGGAGAGGCTATATCCAATCCAAACATAACCCCTATTGGGGCTACTACTAACATATGAATCCATAAAACTTGTCCCGGAGAATAAAGGGCGGTGCCTATAACTGAGAATATGGAAGCACCTAAAAAGGCCACAATGAACATGAACATATTGGCAATCTGGATCCTTAGAAACTTCTGTAAGTTATCATAGATTTTCCGGCCCTCCTCAATGGCCTTCACAATAGTTGCAAAGTTATCATCCACCAGGATCATCTTAGCCGCGCCTTTGGCAACATCAGTACCAGTAATGCCCATGGCAATGCCAATATCAGCGGCTTTTATAGAGGGGGCGTCATTCACACCGTCCCCTGTCATGGCCACAATATTACCTTTATTTTTCAGGACTTTAACCAGGCGGACCTTATGTTCTGGTGCCACCCGGGCAATCACACCAATATCCTCAATTACTTTTTCGGCTTCTTCATCCGATAATGCTGCAAATTCCTCACCAGTAATTTCATCTCCATCAATACCTAACTCACGGGCTATAGCCTTGGCAGTTACTGCATGATCCCCGGTTATCATCCTGACCCGGACCCCAGCATTTTTTGCCTTCCTAATAGCCTCTTTGGCTTCTCTGCGTGGAGGGTCAACTTCACCAATAAGGGCGGTCATGGTAAGATCATGCATAAGCATCATCAAATCATCCTCCGGGTTAAAGGATTTTGGGTCAAAATCTTTCTGGGCCAATGCTAGAACCCTTAAGCCCTGGCTTGCTATGCGTTCATTCTCATCCTCAACTTTCTTCCGGTCAACATCATTTAGCTCTTTTATTGTTCCGTCAGGCATTGATCCATATCTGGACCTGTTAAGGATAACATCAGGTGCTCCTTTAATATAAGCACGTATTACTTCTTCTCCGGTGGATGTTTTAAGGGAGTGGAAGGTGGCCATGAATTTATAATCAGAATCAAATGGTATGCTTGCTATGCGGGGGTTGTTCTTCCGGAATTCCTCTACATTGATACCTCCCTTCTCAGCCAATACATAGAGCGCTGCCTCGGTGGGATCTCCCACAACCTCCCCATCCCTAATATCAGTGTCTATACATAGAGCGCATGGAAATAGTACATGATCAAAGTTTTCTTCTGGTTCTCCTTCAATTCTCTGTATCTTACCCTCGAAGCTGTATCCTTCTCCAGAAACAGTGTATCGGTGCTGTACTGTGGATATAGTTTTTACTGTCATCTGGTTCATGGTGAGTGTTCCGGTTTTATCAGAGTTGATTGCTGATGTTGATCCTAGGGTTTCCACTGCCGGCATGTTCTTGATGATAGCATTTTTTTTT
Source organism: Methanobacteriaceae archaeon (assembly GCA_030016715.1). Lineage (GTDB taxonomy): Archaea > Methanobacteriota > Methanobacteria > Methanobacteriales > Methanobacteriaceae > UBA117. Next base: position 161,613 of record JASEJD010000001.1, read on the forward strand.
GGCCAAGGCCACCATACCCATGGCCAGTATACTGGTTACCACTGCTGGCAGTGCATCGGGAATAGAACCAATAGCCAATGAAATACCAATATTAAACAAGTCTTTAAAAGATCCTCCCTTAGAAAGACCAATAACAATAATTCCAATGAAAGCCATAACTGCCATACCTATTATGAATAGGGTGACCCGGTCGATCTGCTGCATTAAAGGAGTTTTTTCAGCCTCATGCTCCTTGATCATGGCTGCGATATGGCCTACTTCAGATTTCATACCAGTATCTGTGACCACTATCTCGCCGTGGCCCCGGGTTACACTGGTATTCATAAATACCATGTTTAAGCGATCCCCTAGTGGTGGATCACTTTTAGTGATAATTTCACTATTCTTATCCACGGCCATGCTCTCCCCGGTTAGGGCCGCTTCTTCAACTTGAAGATTGGAGGCTAAAACCACCCGGCCATCAGCTGGTACACGATCACCAGCATCTAGAATTACAATGTCCCCGGGAACTATTTTTTCAGCTTCAAGCTGGACTACCTTACCATCCCTGCGTACCTTGGCCACCACCTTCATCATCTTGTTTAGTGCAGCCACACTCTTGGAAGCCTTTGCTTCCTGGCGATAGCCAAGATTAGCTATGAAAACAGTTAAAAGAAGTAATAATAAGAATGTACGATACTCAGCAATGAATAAGCTAACAATTGCAGCGGTGACTAGTACTATCTGCATATAGGCCTTGTACTGTTCTAAGAACCTTCTCCATGCTGGTTTTTCCTTTTCTTCTTCCAGTATATTAAGTCCATAGGTCTTTAGTCTACTGGATGCTTCAGAAGATGTAAGTCCCGCTTCAATAGATACCTTTAATTTACTGGCAACTTCTTCCTTGCTTAATGCATACCAGTCCATCTTGTTATATTCATGGCCTGGATTTTGTGAAGATGGATTAGACAAGTTTTTAACCCCCTTTTAATAGAATACATTGATTAATATGAAAACCTGGCAATATGTAATGGAATTTTCGCTATAAAAATTCAGATCAGAATCATTTTTATGGATTTATATATGAATGAAACTATATGAAATTAACTAAAAATCATCAGAAAATAGAAAGAAGGGCTATCTTTTTTGAACAAGTCAACGCCTTCAAAGTTTAAAAAATTGTGGCTAGAGATATAAAACTTAGATTCGTTGGTAATTGTAAATTGGTCGGTATAAAACTCGAAAATTGGTCCTTAAAGATAATTGAATCTGGAAAATAGCAAAAAAATATAAATTGATTCCTAGTTTTGAAATACATTACTTAAGATTTTAAACATAAATATTAATTAATAATAATTATATTACTATTAGTATGAAGTTTTCAAAATAACCAGAGCGTATTGTTCTGTGGGTTTTTTTATCAATTATCTGGGATTAACTATTCATACTGCCTCAAAAAATTTTTGCAATCTAATCGGTTTAACTTCAGTAGAACTGATCCTGGCACCAGACTTTTTGAAGAATAAAAAATATGCAACATTAAGAGATTTAAAACTTAACTTATATTTCTTAAAGATGAAAAAACGTTAAAGAATGAAAATAATTCTGAAGAAACAATAAATCTGTATATATTCACTATTAAGATCTTATATGATTTAATGGATATTCCAGTTCCATATAAAAAACTGATTTATTAAAAAGGAATCAAATTTTTAGTTAAAAAAATTAATAACTGATATTAATCCAGAATACAATACGTAATCCAAAAAAGATTATATATAACACATGATCCAAAATACAATACGTAATCCAAAAAAGATTATATATAACACATGATCCAAAATACAATATGTGATCCAAAAAAGATTATATATAACACATGATCCAAAATACAATATGAATCACGACTGAAATATTTTCAAAATAAAATATCCGTAAGGTGAATCTATGGAAGATTTGGCATGGGGAACTGACGCAGAATTAACTGATCAACAATTTTACAATCGAGAAAATGATATTAATCTGATAAAAACTCTTTTAGAAACAACTTCTAAAGGATCTCCCCCTACACTGATGATTATTGGATTAAGAGGAGTAGGAAAAACCGTCTTAATTAAAAAGATAAAAAGAGAACTTGAAAATGATTACTTAACAAATTATATTGATCTATCTGCAACTACAGGATATCAAAGAGGTCAATTAACTGAAATGGGAATATTTGAACATTTTTATACTGGCTGGATAGAAGCCTGTGAAAATAAGAAATTCTCCACCGTGCTGCAAAAAATATCAAAATTTTTTAAAACAAAAAATTTCAGCATAAAAGAAATTGCCGATGCAGGAGGTATACCAGTTCCTATTCCCCAATCAGAAGATGATTATAAAAAACTTTCAAAATTTGTTCTGGATTTACCTCAATTAATCTATGAAGAACACCCTAATGATATAAAAGGATCCATTATGTTTATTGATGAATTTCAGGCTCTTAATGATTTGGATGATAGATTAGACGCGTTTTTATGGTTTCTTAGAAGTGTGATTCAAAATCAAAAAAATGTAGCTTACGTATTTGCAGGATCAATAACTTCCAGAGATTCTATAATAGAAAAGATAGCAAGCCATGACGGTGCTTTTGGAGGTAGAATGCTGAATATAGAAATATCTCCTTTCACAAAAGAAACTGTACATGATTATCTGAGAGAAAAATTACCTTCCCTGAATTTAGATGACAGCGGATTTGAAAGATTCTATAAATGTACTAAAGGAATACCCTTTTACGTGAATACCTTTGCTAAATTACTCCAAAAGAATGCGCCTTTAACTGAAGATAAAGTAAATGAAGAATTTAAAAGGACATTACCGTATATTGCTGTTCATTTAATAAATCAATGGAGCAGGTTGACCTTCAAAGAACAAAATATAATAACCATTCTCATAGATAAGCCCCTGAAAAGAAATGAAATAGCCAAACAATTAGAAGTAACGCCAGGTTCATTAAGTAAACCTCTAAACAAAATCCAGAAGTTAAGATTAATAGAATCAGAAAAGGGCGTTTATAATATTTCTGAACATATATTAAAGGCCTGGCTCAAAATTGAATTTGAAGAAAAGGGCGTTTATCCCTATAGAAGTATTTGAAAGAATAAAAAGAAAATTGATGTTCTATAATTTAAAAAATTGTTAGAAACTAAATTATCTCCCCATTTAAAGAGATGGTGTAGTCCTTAATAATTATATTCTTTTCAGCCTTCTCCAAAGCCCTTTTAACAATAATGAATACCATAACAGCACGGTACTTCCATGTGGACAATTGTGATGGATTTAATATCTTGTTTTTCAAATATATCTGCCAATTTGTCAATGTATTGTCCTATGGTTTTATCCAGTTTGGGGCAGAATATTATTAAATCCTTATCCTTCAAGAATCTCTGATGAAAGTTAGAATAAGCAAACGGTGCATAATCTGCAGAGATCAATAGATCCGCGTTTTTAAGGTATGGGGCGTTTGATTTCAAATGTTGCAATTGGACTGGGCCTGTTTATAAGCTCAGGACTCAGCAATATTTGATCATCCTTATCCTTTATCCTGTTTTTACTTATATCCAGGGTCATGGGACTAGGACAGCCTCAAGCTAATGGTTTTTCTTCATAGTCCGGTATTTCGATACATTGCTTTAAGAAGTCTTTTGCTTCTTAACAAGTTCTTCTTCTCCATGTTCCTGGAGATGCTGTAACAGTGCTTTAATCACATTAGGGGCCGGTTTTAACAATATTTTCCATAACTTTATATTCATCATAGGGTTCAGCTTCCCTTTTCAACTTCAATTGCAGCCTCGGATCAGTTACCAATACATGCTCCTAATCCATCAGAGAATAAGTCAGTTATGTGTCTGGCTTTTCCATCAATTACCTTTAATGCTCCTATAGGACATCCTTTAATGGAATCAGCACATGTGCATTTTTCCTTATCAATTCTAATTATATCTCTTTTCATGGATACACACTCTCCTATAAATGGATATCTAATTCTGAATTTATTATGCTCATGATAATTAGTTTTAAAACATGAGAAATTTGAAATTTTATTTTAAGAGATTATTATATCTGGAGTTAAAGAGATTAATTTGAAATAATTAGAAAATACTATTATTAGTCTAGTTCAAATAACATAATAGGTGGAAAAATAAGATGAGCTTTCTTGATCCTAAGGCCATGGTAAGTAGATGGAAGAAAAGATTATTGATTATTATGCGTTTGACACTGCTAATTCTGGGAAGCAGTATTGTAATATTTGGAGCAGGTGGAACCAAAGTATTTGGGTTAATGGCCCTGCTAGCATTGGCAGTGATTTATCTTCCCACTGTATTTGACCGTAAACACTTACAGATTATACCAGTAGAGGTGGAGATTCTCTTCCTAGCCGTGGTTATCCTGGAATATATATTAGGCAATACTCTGGGTTTGTATGGTTTAATTGATAACTATGATAAGTTTATGCATTTCACCATCCCTATGATTGTGGCCTTAACTGGTATGATGTTCATGTACACGGCTTATGTCTATGGCCGGTTAAAGACCAGCTTACCGATCATGGCTTTTCTTATTGTCTTAGTAACTTTAGGTATTGGGGCTCTGCTTGAATTGGTAGAATATTTCTATGATACCTTTCTTTACCTTCATATTTCACATGTACTTCCCACTGTCTAACCCAAGGATCTCCTATTATGAATCCCTTAGAAGATACTATGGCTGATCTTTTCACTGATCTTATGGGGGGAATTGCCGGGGCGATAATTGGAATATTCCTAATAAAAAGGGCGGAAAAGAAGGGTAAATGCGTAGAATGGGTTGATGGAATAGCTAAACTTGGTATGAAGGATGATGAATCAAATGAAACTGAATCATCACCCCCCACATGTAATTTGGGTGAGGATGAGGAATAATATAAATCTTTTTTTTAGTGAATTATCTGAGTTAATTGTAAAGTCATACCCGTCCATAGGTTGTGGTTCTTTGAACTGGTATGCGCCCTATTGCCTTTATGATTTTATTCATTTCCATGAGGGGTAGATACTCGCCATGGGATGCGCCGGCTGCAATGGATATTTTATCTTCCATCATAGTGCCCCCCAGATCATTAGCACCACAGCAGAGTGCTACTTGGGCCATTCGGGTTCCTATTTTTATCCATGAAGCCTGAATATTAGGTATGTCCCTTCCAAGTATCACCCGGGCCAGTGCATGTAACATAAGATCTTCCATTCCACTAACTCCTGCTGATCTGCTCCCAGCCATATTATTTTCATTAAGGAAGGTCATGGGCACCAGTTCAGTGAATCCTCCTGTTTCTCTCTGAATATCCCTTAAAATTAGTAAATGATCTATTCTGTCTGACCAGGTCTCCACCGTCCCATACATTATAGTGGATGTGGTGGGAATGCCCAGTTTATGGGCTTCTTTAATAATATTTATCCACTGTTCAGTTTTAACTTTATCTGGACATATCTGGTCCCTTACTTGGTCAACTAAAATTTCAGCAGATGCACCGGTCAAGGTATCCAGACCCGCTTTTTTCAATGATTTTAAGGTATCAAAGGTGGACATTTCTGATGCCCTGGCTGTATGATAAATCTCCACTGGAGATAAAGCATGTAGTTCAATGTCAAAATTTCTTTTTATTGATCCTATTATTTCAGAATAATAATCAACATCCATGTGGGGCATTACCCCGCCAAATATGCATATTTCCGTGGCACCTGCATCTTTTGCTTCCCTGACACTTTCCAGTATCTCTTCAATGGTCATTTCATACCCTATACTGTTTCTAAAGGAGCAGAAGGCACATTTAATCATGCATTGATCTGTGATATCTATATTTCGGTTCACCACAAAGGTTACCTCATCACCTACTATTTCCTTTCTCAGCCTATCTGCCACCTCAAATAGTTGAAATGGGTTTGACTCTATAAGTGAAAGTGCATCATCTCTGGTAATATCACCATCCAGAGAACGTTGATATATTCCATCCATTTAATTGTTCCTCCTTATGTATGAATTGAACTATTTAGATAGTTTCTTTGGGTTATATAAAAAAATTTACTTCTCTACTTATTTTTCCAGATTCATCAATAATAATTCCTTCATTTTCCAGCAGTGTTTTCTTCATTTCAGTCCCCCCTTGAAATCCGCCCAGACTTCTGTCACTGCGCACTGCCCTATGACATGGTATTATAAGTGGAAATGGGTTTCGAGCCAGGGCATTTCCCACAGCTCTTGATGCTTTTTCCTGTCCCAGATGCTTTGCAATTAACTGGTAGGTGGTTATCCTTCCCCAAGGTATATGATATTCCTTCAATAAAACCTTTTTTTGGAATTCTGAACAGTTTTCCATTGAAATATTTTCCAGTGTAAATTTTATAGACTTCCCCTCCAGAAAGGCTTGGATATCTATACTTGTTTTGTCAATTAGTTCACATGAATGCTGTATAAAATCTGGTTTAATATTATTTACATAATCTTCTGCAGAAATTTTAGGATTAGACAGTATCACACCAGTTATAAATGGATTATAATTCTTATAATTCCATAATAGTGCCACTGACCCGAAGGGAGTTTTTTTTATTATCTTGTAATAGGTCTTTTCAGGGTTCATGATATCAGTATATCCTAAACATTGTTTTCAAATAAATTTTGTTTAAAGCCTATTTCTATTTTAGGATAACTTTTAAAAGCTTGATTAACAAAGTATATTAATCTTAACTAAAAAAAGATATAAAAAAAATAGTTAATGGCTAAGATTATATATATTTTATAAATTAGCCATAAATATGAAACTAATAGTATTCATAAGCTTGATCTGTTTATATCTAAGAGAAAGCTTTGAATAGAATTTGAATTTTAAAAATTATTAAATCAAGAGTTGAATAAAATGGCAAAAGTAAAAGGAACTAATAAAAGAATAAGACCAAAATCTCATTATAAAAAAGCAGGAAATAAAAGAGGAAGGGCTGTTAAAAACCCTAAAACAAGATAATCCCTCTTTTTTCCGCATATCTTTTCCTATTTTTTAAAGCTATTCTATTTATATTTGGCCATCCCCTTTTTTATTTTTTTTTAACAGTATAAAATACTGCTTTTTTTGATTTAGCATTATTATTATAGATTTATATATTTTCAATAACATTTAGAGTATAGGATCTATAGATAGGGGATTATTAAGGTAAACAGAAAAATATTTACTATTATTTAGTAATATTAATACTATAATAATTCCCCTGGGAACTGGTATGAAAAAGCCAAATTTTAAGTTTATTGAACCAAGATCTTATGCATTTAAGATAGCATTAATCTACATCATAGTTAGTATTCTATGGATTATCATTTCAGATGAGATTGTTTTTAATATGGTCAGTTATCCTCAGACTTTAACATTTATTGGTAGTCTTAAGGGTTCACTTTTTGTTTTGCTTACCACAATCTTAATTTTTGCCTTGGTATACCATTATTTATCTTCAATTAAGGAGAGTGAAGAACGTTTTGTTAAGGCTTTTGATTCTAATCCTATTGCTATAGTGCTTACCAAGTCTGATGGCGAAGTCGTAGATGTTAATAAGAGTTATATGGAATTGACTGGTTTTAGTGAAGATGAACTTCATGGTAAAACCTTTTTTGAATTGAATATAATCAGAGAATCGGAACGTAAAAAGGTTATGGAAGAATTTAATGAAAAAGGGATAATTCATGATTATAAAATAGAGATAAATACCAAATCTGGACTTAAAAGGACTGTTTTAGCCACGATTGAACCTATATTAATTGCTGGTGAGCAACATAATTTAAACTATCTCTATGATATATCCCAACGGGAAAAAGCTGAGAAAAAGCTGAAAGCATCATTGAATGAAAAAGAATCTCTTTTAAGAGAAGTGCATCACAGAGTAAATAATAATCTCCAGATTATTACCAGTTTACTTAATCTACAGGCCAAATATGTGGATGATGATTCTAGAGAAATACTATTAGTTAGCCAGAGCCGGATTAGATCCATGGCAATGATCTATGAGAAACTGTATAAATCACCAGATCTAGCCTGTATTCCCCTTAAGGACTTTATTGAAAATTTTGTTTCGGATCTATTTTATTTATACCAGGTGGACCGTGACCTTATAGAAGTAAACACTAACCTTGAAAAAGTTAACATTGGTATTGAGACTGCTGTTCCCCTAGGACTGATAATTAACGAACTAGTAATCAATATTCTAAAACATGCCTTTCCCGATAAAGACAAAGGCAAAATTGATATTGGTTTTAAATCCCGGAAAGAGTATTATATTCTAACTATAGCTGATAATGGTATTGGTCTACCCCATAATATATTAAAAAAGAGGGATAATATTTTATCAGATCAGGCAACATCGAGTAAGCGTCTACCCCATAATATATTAAAAAAGAGGGAAGGTTTGGGTTTAAACTTGGTGGAAAATCTAGTTGAACAGTTAGATGGGGAGATGGAAATTAAAAGGAAAGACGGTACAAAGTTTAAAATAGCTTTTAAAGAATTAGAATATGCTGAAAGAATGTGATGGACATCTGAAAGATAAAAAAAAGGGGTTTATAAACTCAGTTTTCATGTGTTAAGATTAATCTTAATATTTCATAAATAGAGGAGATAACCAGACCAACCATTCCAATTATTAAAATCAGTAATAAAGCATAAGTAACCCATATACTCTGGAATGTGAATGGAAAGACCGTATACAAAGTATATGCTACTATAAATCCGATCAAATTCAAAATAATCTGGACTATTGATCTAAACCATCCCCTTTGATAGACTAAAAATCCTATATTGGCCATAATATTGGCAATTATAGATATGTTCAGTATAGAGAGGACTTCACTAAAGCTAGGGGCTATGAATGATAGATTCCAGTTAAGCAAGTTGTTAACAATATATAGAAATATTATATTTACAATGATTGCTCCAACAAATTCTGATGTTTTAAATTCCTTTTCCTTAAAAAACCTTTCTTTAAATGACTTTTTTTCTTCTTGATTTGTATCCAAAACTAAATACCCCCTTAATTATATTTTAATTAATTATAACCGATGCAATATAATAATAGCCTTTAGGTGGATTAGCTTCACCATCCTGGTCCTGGATTATTTCCACACTTTTTTTGTGATGTCTGGCTGATACTGTGAGATGATAGATTGCTATTCCCATATCTATTTTATTCCATTTAGCCAGTAACTTAGCCTTTAAGAAATTTAACTTTTTACAGTAACAGTGAATCAATCCATTATTACCAGTGAAATACCATGGCTGACTATTGGTTGCTGAAGGAGCTATTCTAACTGGTTCTAATAATTCATCCATTCCTTCCATGTCTGTAATATCTGTTAAAGAATTCCTCTTGAATTGGCTAATTCTACGGTGAAGTTCTTCTTTAGGATTTCCAAATGCAATTAAAATCACAAATTCCAGTCTTGATGTTTTTAGTACCTCTTTGCTTGGTTTAGGTATTCCCTGCCAGCAGCTTCCTATTCCATTAGCTGATAGGTAAAGATCCATCTGCTGCAGCATAAATCCAATATTTGTTAGATATCCCTCCTGGTTTTCAGAGAAAACTGCAATATAATGGGGGGCCTTTTTCTGGGGTATTAAACTTTTAACATCCTCTCCAGAGATGATCTTTAATTCAGTTTGGATGTCTGGATATAGTGGCTTTAATGATCTGGCAAAACTCTTGATTTCATCTATCTTTTCTCCAGATAATGGTTCATTAACATAACTTCTAACAGATTTTCTCTTAAAAATTGTATTATAAAATTCTCTATTTTCCATATTCTCTTCCTCTGATTATCCAATTTATTATAAATCCCTTATTTTACTAGATAAGATATATTCACATTTCTCTTAGCCTCTTAATCCTTTCCTCGGTGGGGGGGTGAGTGGAAAAAAGAGTGCTACCCCTATCTGTTTTTTTAGCACCAAGAGCTGGGTTTATAATATAAAGACCATTTAATGCTTCATTTTGGATTTTACTTTTTGGTTCTTGCATGTTACTGATTTTTTCCAGGGCACTTGCCAGTCCCTCTGGATATCCTGTTAGATCAGCTCCAGTAGCATCTGCAAGGTATTCACGTTTCCTTGAAATTGCAAATTTTAGTAGTTGGGCGAATATAGGGGCTAGAACAGCCACTACTAAAAAGATAATTAAGACCAGTATCTGGCCCTGGCCTCCGCCTCTTCCCCTCCGGGCTAGACCACCATAAGCTGAGTATCGTGCCATATATGCTAGAAATACAATGGTCCCGGCGAGCACAACTGCTACTGTGGCAAGAAGAACATCATAATTTCTTATATGGGACATTTCATGGGCAATTACACCTTCAAGTTCCAGGCGGTCAAGACGATCAATTAAACCCCTGGTAACAGCAATAACTGAATTTTCAGGGTTACGACCAGCAGCAAATGCATTTGGCACATTAGAATCAATTATATATAACTTAGGCATTGGAAGGCCAGCTGCTATACTCATAGCTTCCACCGTGTTATAAAGAAATGGTTCTTCTTGTTTTGATACTTCCCGTGCACCGGCCATGGATGTGACCACACCCTGACCTCCGAAGTAGCTGATCAACAAGACAATACACAAAATAATTAGAGCTACTAGTAGGCCGATAATAGTAGAACCAATATATAATCCAATTAGATAACCTATTATTCCAAATAGAACTGCGTAGAGAAAAAAGAATAAGTATGTCCATCTTTTATTGGCTGCAATGCTTTGGTAGATAGGATCCATTATGTTACACCCTCAACTATTTTAACTGCATCCATTATTGTCCATCCCCATATATTTTTACAGATGGTGCTTCCCTTATTTTATCTGATTCCACTTCGAAAAATTCCCTGGTCTCAAATTTAAAAATCTTGGCTAAAATGTTGGTTGGGAACTGCTGCACAGCAATATTTAAAGATAAAACTGTTCGGTTATATCGTTGTCTGGAGTAGGCTATCTTATTCTCTATACCCACCAGTTCTTCCTGGAGCATCATGAAATTCTGGTTTGCCTTTAGGTCAGGATAATTTTCTGCCACAGCAAAGATTGATTTCAAGGCTTTTGATGCCACATCATCGGCTCCAGCATTTTCCTGTATCGTGGAAGCGTTCATCCAGTCACTGCGTGCTCTGGTAATTTCTTCCAGAAGTTCGCGCTCATGCTTCATATATCCTTTGACCGTGCTAACCAGATTAGGGACTAGGTCAAAACGCTTTTGTAGGAGGGTGTCAATATTTGAATAGGCTGTATCCACCATGTTTCTCATGCTAATAAGCCGGTTATAACTATAAACAATGTAGATAACTATTAAGATCAATATTCCCAGAAGTATGTATAGGTAGTTCATTTTTTTAAATCCCCCCCCATTTAAGATCAAGTAACACAATTTTCCATTTTCTATTCCATTTAAAATAGGGTTTCTATTAATTTAAGTATTTTTGTATTAACTTTTCAATATAATACTCTTCTATTTATTCTTCAGTAGTTTAAAGTTCTTATATTAGAGGGTGGTGGAATTTTAACAAAAATTTAATTAAAAAAAAATTGATGATTAGATAAAAAAAAATTAAATAGGATATTGATGTTCTTTTTTTAGATGGAAAGTTTTGATATTCTTTCCATAGCCTGTTTAGTGTTTTCCAGTGTATTGAATGCAGTTAATCGTAGATATCCCTCTCCACTCGGACCAAAACCCACGCCGGGTGTTCCCACTACATTGGCCTTTTCTAACAATAGATCGAAGAATTTCCAGGAATCCATTCCATCAGGAGTTTTTATCCAGATGTAGGGTGAGTTAACACCACCATATACTTTTAATCCTAAATCAAGGAGGCTTTCACGTATTATGGCCGCGTTTTTCATGTAATAGTTTACTGATTCTCTGATCTCTTTTTGGCCCTTAGGGGTATAAACTGCACTGGCAGCTTTCTGGATAGGGTAAGAAACACCATTAAATTTAGTGGTCTGTCTACGGTTCCAGAGTGGATTTAATGAGTGGGCATTACCATCTTTATCATAGGCTTTCACTTCTTGGGGCACCACGGTATAGGCACATCTGGTACCTGTAAATCCAGCATTTTTTGAGAAACTTCTAAACTCAACTGCCACCTCCCTGGCACCTTCAATTTCATATATACTGTGGGGTATGTTATCTTCAGTGATATAAGCTTCGTAGGCTGCATCAAAGAGTATGATGGCTTTATTTTCCCTTGCATATTCTACCCATTTACTTAATTGTTCTTTGGTAAGGGTGGTTCCAGTAGGGTTGTTAGGAAAGCATAGATAGATAATATCAACATCTTCTTGAGGTAATTCTGGTACAAAATCGTTTTCAGCGGTGCAGGGAAGGTAGACCAGTTTCTCATACTTACCATCACTGCCCATGGGACCGGTGCGGCCAGCCATGACATTGGTTTCCACATATACAGGGTATACCGGGTCAGTTACAGCCACCACATTGTTTAGATCAAATATTTCCTGGATATTTCCTGTATCGCACTTGGCCCCGTCACTTATGAATACTTCGTCAGGGGAAAGTTCTATTCCCCTTGGTAAATAGTCATTTTCTATTATGTCTTCTATTAGGAAGGAGTATCCTTGTTCTGGGCCGTAACCCCTGAATGTATCAGAGTCCGCCATTTCATCCACTGCTTTATGGAATTCTTCTATAACTGCTTGGGGAAGGGGGCGGGTAACATCTCCAATACCCATGCGTATTATATCTGCATCAGGGTTTTCATTTTGATATTTTTCAACTCTTTGATTTATTTCAGCAAATATGTAACTGCTTTTTAGTAGATGGTAGTTTTCATTAATTTTTGCAACCATGGTATAATATCTCCTAATTTTAATTATTATTACAAAAACTTTTTACAATAAAGAAATTATATTATGTGGATCTGTTTATTGGTTTAATAGGGAAATTATTTATGGGTGAAGTAGAATTTCAGTCTATCTTTTTCTTTACTATCCAGCCGGGCAAAGCCAAATCGTTCAAATTGCACTTCATCTCCTACATCTAAATCTTTACACTGTGGTTCTGCAAGACCCTTAATTATATCTGCATCGGGCATGATTATAGATGAAGTTATATTATATTTTACAGGTATCCACTGGATGATCCCGGCCTTAACTTTGCGTGCATCTTCAAAACTTGTGCTGTGATAAATGGCTTCATTATCTTTAAAGGTGATGTTCACGGCATCCATCAACCTGAATATTTTACCCTCTTTAAGATCATCCTTTTGTAGATAAACCTCTCCATCAAAAGGTATCTTACGGTATCCCCTACCTAAAAAGTCCGGGTGTAATGGCCTTTTTATGGTTCCCTTGGCAGATTCAGGAAGATTCATTATGGATAATTTAACTGGATCTTTAATAAAGAAGTACCGATTAGCCTCTTTTTCTAATATGTTCCTGTTTAATCCGTATATCTTCTTCCAGCTAAGGGTTGAATCAGCAATTTTAACACCAATCTCAATCATTAACTGTTCTATAGCTTCTTGTCGAATACCTCTCCTGGCAATAGCCCTGATAGTTCCAAGACGTGGGTCGTCCCAACCAGTATATACTCCATCATTTATACCCTTCCGGGCCTGGGAGGTGCTAAGTGCAATGTCTTCCATTTTCAATCGGCCGTAGTGTATGAATTCTGGAACATCCCATTCCATATGCTGGTATAGATATTTCTGTTTTTCAGAGTTGGCCAGGTGATCCTTTCCCCTTAAGACATGGGTCACGCCGAGCAAGTGATCATCGACAGCCACTGAAAAATTCATCATGGGATATATCTTGTACTTTGATCCTAGACGTGGATGGTCTGCTTCCACAATCCGCATAGCCACCCAATCTCTTATGGCTGGGTTTTTATGATCTAGATCCGTTTTAACTCTTAATACTGCTTCACCTTCCCCCATATTCTCCATTTCAAACCATCTTTCCAGGTTATCCTCCACACTCATATCACGACATTTACAGGGCTGGGAGGAATCTTTAAGTTTTTTAAATTCACCACCTTCACAATTACACATATAGGCCTGGCCTTTCTTGATTAAAAGTTCGCTGTATTGGTAATATATTGGGATCCGGTCGCTTTGTATCACCATATCATCCCATTTAACATTTAACCATTCCAGATCCTGGGGTATCATTTCATAGGCCTCAACATCAACCCGGCGGGGATCAGTATCCTCTATTCTAAGGATTAATTTACCACCATAACGTTTCACATATTCATTATTTAAAATTGCAGCCCGGGCATGTCCAATATGCAAAGGTCCGCTGGGATTTGGTGCAAATCTTAACACCACCTCCTCCTTGACATTAGGTAGTTCTACCAGTCCTTTTTCTTCCACTTTCTTCTCCTGGATCTGGCCTCCTGTTTTTTCCAGTTCACTTTTTTGCTGGTCTATTTGCATATTATTAACTTGGGCCACGATTTTTGTGGCTATTTTAACTATTTCACCAGCATTTTTTCTCATTTCTGGATTGGAAGCCATGACAGAACCAATTACTGCCCCTTGATTAGCCTTTCCTTTATGTTTAACTGCATTAATCAGTGCATGTTGGTAAACTAAACTTTTAAGATCATTCATTAGGATTACCTCAGATAATAAAAAAAAATAGATTAGAGAATTTTTAGAAGTTTCTCTGAAGCACAAAATCAGCGATGTGAAGAAGGGCTTCTTTAGATTCAGAATCATCAAGAATGTTTAATAATTCTTTAGCCTGTTTAACATTATTTAAAGCAATATTTCTGGTGTATTCGATAGAATCATATTTTTTGAATAGGGCAATTGCCTCCTCCACCTGATCTTCACTGCCACTTTTTAATATGGATATTAATTTTTCCTTGTCTTCTGGTGATGCCTTTTCAATGGTATGTACCACCATCAAGGTCATTTTACCCTCTACAATGTCGCTTCCAGCAGGTTTGCCTATTTCTTCCTCGTCACTTATAACATCCAGGTAGTCATCCTGGATCTGGAAGGCCATACCTATAAGACGTCCATATTCAGATAAAGCCTCTACCTGCTCTGGGCTTCCTCCTCCCAGTATAGCCCCGGATCGGGTAGCAGCAGCAATAAGAGCAGCGGTTTTTTTATAGATCATATTCAGATACTCTTTTTCTTTAACATCAAATTTTTCCTCAAAGCCCATGTCACATGCCTGGCCTTCACATATCTTGATACATGAATCCACCACAGTTTTTAGAGCTTCTAATACTCTGGAAGATGAAACATCATCTATTTTAGTTTCTAGTATGGCATCGAAGGCCTTGGAAAATATAGTATCCCCGGCTAGTATAGCCATTGGTTCTCCCCATAGTACATGGACTGAGGGTTCACCTCTTCTTAGTTCATCTTTATCCATAATATCATCATGGATCAATGAAAAGGTATGTATTAGTTCCATGGCTGCTGCAGTTTTAAGTGCATTTTCTGGTTTTCCACCTACTGCCTCACAAGTTAATACAACCAGAGATGGGCGTAGTTTTTTCCCACCTGCTTTTATTAGATGTTCAGAAGCCTTTCGAAGGCTTTTAGGATCAATTGATATTAGTGATTTATTAATTTCTCTGTCAATGCTTTCTGAATATTTTTTCAGTATTTCAAGTACATCCACCATTAAATTCCCCCATTAAAAACTTGTGCCTGGCCATTTCGTAGTATATGTATATCATTACCTAGTTTGTAACCTTCTTCTTCAGCTAGTTCTGTGTAAGACGCCAGCATATGAAGATTTCCATGTGTTGGAATTATATGTTCCGGGTTTAACATTTTTATAAAATCTCGATGATCTTCACGTCCTGCATGGCCAGAAACATGGGCGTTGGTAAATATTCTGGCACCACTGGATTTAATTCTTTTCTCTAGGAGGTTGCGATTTGCCACATTCATAGGGTTAGGTATGACTGGTGCTGAAAAAATTACATTATCTCCCCTTTGAATTTCAAACTGTGTTCTTGCATTGGCTATACGTGGAAGCAGTGCATCAGGCTCTCCTTGGTGTCCGGTTGTGACCATTAAATAATCGTCCCTATTTTCATCAGCTTTGGCCAGTGCCCGGTTTACTGCTTTGGGGCTGCCATATATGCTGGTTGACTTGGGAAGTTTTAATAATCCCATTGACTCAGCAAGTGAACAATATCTTTCCATGGATCTTCCTAATAATAAAATATTCCGGTCACTGTGTTTGGCAACGTCACATATGGCTTGTACTCTTTCAATATGTGATGAAAAGGTGGTAATAATCATACCCGCCTTCTCTTCTAGGGGTGCGTTCATTATGTCACTAAGCATTATTCTGGCTATCTTCTCTGAGTTGGTTTTAACTTCTTCTTTTTCATCTGCCCGGGTGGTTTCCACTATTAAAGCTAAAACACCTTTTCTTCCAAGTTCTCTTAGCCGTCCATAATCTGGTGGGGGAGAAATTTTTTGATGATTGTCAAATTTAAAATCATTTGCATATATTATTATTCCCTCAGAGGTATGCAGTGCTGCAGTTACAGTCTGGGGAATACTATGCGTAGTCTTAATAAACTCTAAAGTTATATCTGGAGATATTTGACATTTTTCTCCCCCATTTAAAATTTGTAGGGAATTATTTACCTTGAATTTTCTTTCTGACTTGATTGTTCGCTCAATCAAGGCCAAAGTGTAGGGTGTGGCAATAATAGGTGCTTCGTATCTATGGGCCAGTTTGGCTACTGCTCCTATGTGATCCAGGTGACCATGGGTAAATACTATGGCCCTTACCTTACCATCAACCTCCTTCATTAATGTGTCATCTGGTATAACACCTCTTTCTATTAAATCCAGACTGTGCATTCGGGCTATGTCTGTATCTTCATGAATATGTAGTCGGTCCAGGTTGATACCCATGTCGAATATTACTACGTCATCTCCTATTTTAACCGCAGACATATTTTTTCCGACTTCCTCGTATCCACCGATTGCTATCACTTCAACGCTCACTCTGTATCCTCCTTGCGTATTTTTTAGTATTAAAGCCCCTTTCATTCAGCCATTCTTTAGTTTGGCCTTTAATAATAAGATTAGATTTTTTGAGTTCATTTATATTTTCAGCCCCTACAAGGAACATTGCTGCTTTTAATTCCTCAACAAACTGTTCTATCTTAGATATAACAGCCCTATGCCCCTTATAAGATGCTTTAAGTAAGGGCAAAGCTATTCCAACAGCATCTGCACCTAGAGCTAATGCTTTTGCAGCATCAAGGCCGGTTCTAATACCTCCTGAAGAGATTACAGGTATATTAACTGACTCACATACCTCTACCGTGCTTACTGCAGTGGGTATTCCCCAATCCCAGAATAATTCTCCCAATTTTTTATCCTTAGCCCTATAGGTTTCAACAGCAGCCCAGCTGGTGCCTCCTGCGCCTGCCACGTCGATGGCATCGGCACCGGCATTTTCAAGAGATAATGCATCTTCCATAGAGATACCAGCCCCAGTTTCTTTAATAATTAGGGGTATTTCCACTGATTCTTTGATCTTTGATATGGAGTCAATATAACCAGTGGCATCAACATCTCCTTCAGGTTGTATTGATTCTTGTAAAGGATTTAAGTGAACAGCCAGTGCATCGGCGTCCATCATATCTGCTGCTTTTTGTGCATATTCAATTTGCGGAGCTCCAATATTTCCAATAATAAATGAGTTCGGTGCATTTTCTCTAACAACTGTAAATGTTGAAACCAGTTGGGGATTTTCCACCCCTGCTCTCTGGCTTCCTACACCCATTCCAATATTGAGTTTTTCGGCAGCTTTAGCAAGTTCACGATTGATTATTAATGATGAAGGATGTCCACCAGTAATGGCTGATATAATTAGAGGTATATCAAGTTGTTTTCCTAGAATGGTTGTAGATATATCAATTTTTTCTTTACTAACTTCGGGAAGAGATTTATGAATTAGTTCAATATCACTAAACCCGGTGCTTTTATTTTTATATTCTACGTCACAATGTGCGCATAATAATAAATGTTCTAATTTTCTATCTGAAATCATTTTATACGCCCTTTCTTTTTTTTTAATATTTTTTTTCATTTAATTATAGTCCCTATACCTTTTTTACCTTTCAAAGCCTTATTAATGTTATTAGATTTGTTTGCGTTGATAATTTCCGATTCAATACCATTCTGGGCGAGTATTAAAAGCTCTTTTAGTTTTCCACCCATACCCCCTGTGACATCTACTGCAGATGCTCCTTCAATCAGTTCCAGATCCTCCAAGGAGGATACTACACTGATAAACTGGGCGTCTTGATACTTTTTAGGGTTTTTAGTGTAAATTCCATCAACATCTGAGCCTAAAATTACTCTTTCTGCCCTTAAATTTTCTGCTAAATATTTAATGATTTGATCTCCAGACAGAACAGCTGTTTTAATAGATTCATCAGTATCAAGTACCACATCACCATAAATCACCGGTACAAATCCCATTTCCACATACTTTTTTATTAATTGTAAGTCTCCAGAGTATATTCTCTTATTTTTTGTTAGAAGAAAGGAAGATGGTTGTATAGAAACTGCAAATATTCCTTTTTCTCTTAACTTATCACATACCATAGTGTTTAATTTCTTAACCCAGCTTTGGGTGAGACAAAAACCCTTCTTCTTCTCTTTAAAATCATCATCATTTTTTATAGTGCTGCCAATGGAATATTTCTTGGCAAAGGGATGACCGAATGATCCAGCACCATGTACAATAACCAAAGCTTTAGATTTATTTTCAGCAATTTCCCCAGCAATTCTATCTAGATTTGCATGGTCTACTTCCGGTTCTGTAGAATCCTTTCTAGTTATAACGCTTCCACCCAGTTTTAAAATAATCAAATGGTACACACCTAAATTTTTAGTATAATCTGCTTAAAAATGTTATATCTAACAATCCCCTTTACCTTTATTTATTTTCGTTGAAAAATAACACAGATTGTATTAATATAATATTTCAATCGATAAATTCCAGGCCCTCATGTGAAATATTAACTTCAATGGCATCTTCAATATTTTTTAGGGCGGATAATATTTTTAAATTATTCTCAGGACATAAAGCTACTATACTTCCGCCACCGCCTGCTCCAGTTATTTTCGCACCTAATGCTCCTGTTTTTCTAGCAGTATAAACCATATTGGAAAGTTCTTTAGTATTTACTCCGAGACAATCTAGAAATCCGTGATTAATGTTCATTAATTCCCCCAGATATGAGTATTTTTTTTCTATTATGAATTTTAAGGCAGTTTCAGTTAGTATTCCCATTGCATCCAGTAGGGGGTTTATAATATCAGGGTATGCTTCTTTTCTAAGTCTTACCTTTTCCACCAGCTTTCCAGTGTCTTCTTTTCGGGGTGTAAATCCAATTACCAGTGGATACGTCCAGTTAAGTTCCAGTTTTTTTATTTCTTCTGCATTGGCGGCGAGATAAACTGCACCTCCAAAGGTGCTAATGGTAGTATCCAATGGGCTGGCTGAATTTTGAACACTGAGTTCTACTTCATGTGCTTTCTGGGCTATTTCCTTCTTGGTTAGGTTTTTATGGTTATATTTTGATGCTGCAGCCAGAGTTGCCACGGTTACAGCAGCTGAGGATCCGAAACCCGCCCCGATAGGTATGTCTAAATCTATTTCAATAGTTACTGGTGATGCATCATGCACCCTCTTTAATGATTCTAAAACATATTTCAAGATACCGGGATTACCATTATCAATTATTATATGGTTATTTAATTGATCAATAGTAGCAGAGATGTTCAGATTTTTTATATATACTTTAATAGTATCTTCTTTATTTTCTGAAATTTTAATGACAGCCCTTTTGTCCACTGCCACAGCAATGGCAGGTTTTCCATAGACCACTGCATGCTCTCCAAATAATATTACCTTACCTGGTGCTGATGCTTTAGCTTCCATAGATCCACCTTGAACCATTATAATAATGTAAAAATATGAGTATGAGCTTAACAGAAAATCATTACCCTAAATATATTCAATAGCCTCTGAACTAATTAAATTTCAGGTTTATTTAGCCCATAAGTGTTATTGGTATCTAGTTTTGTTTTCTAATTTAAATTTAAGAGAATATGGCCTACTTAGATTTTTTATGGTTTGGATTACCAGAATATTGCTGAGGCATAGCCAACAACTTCACTTAGATCCCCTATCACATCACCACTGGTGCCGTATTTGATTATTTCAGATTTCTGAGCTCCCATCCCTTTAGAGGCCACCATTGTAGCAGCTACCGGGCCGTATCCACACATGGTTATATTTAGCTCTGAAACTCTTTTAACCATTAGTTTTTCATCAAACATGGCTATGGCGTCCAATACTTGTTGATCTTTAGCTTGTGCTGCTTCTTGTGGCTCGTAGTGGGTAAAATCTGTGCTGGCTATTACTATAACATCTCTTCCCAGATTGTCTACCGTGTTTTTTATTGCCATTCCTATTTCAGTGGATGTTTCAATATCCTGCATCCACATACTAATGGGTACAATCTTGAAATCCTCTTTAAAGTACTGTAAAAACGGTACTTGGACTTCGCAGCTGTGCTCCCGTTCATGGGATGAGGATTCAGAATCTATTATCCCTGAATTTTCTATTAAATGCTGGGCAAATTCATGGTCTATCTCCACATGGCCCAGTGGTGTTTCCCATTTACCACTGGTCATGGTTGAGACTCCAGAGCCTATACCATAATGGTTGGGGCATAAAATTATGAATGTTTCTGGAAAACCGTCTTCAATGATTTTATAGTATGTATGGGCCGCAATAGGTCCAGAAGCAGCATATCCAGCGTGGGGAGCTATAACTCCTTTAATAGTTCTTTTATTTCCGATTTTATCTGGAATCTTTCCAGGGCCCATATTATGCTGGAAGCACCATTCTATTCTCTTTTTTAAGGATTCGCGGGTCCCTTCATAAAAAGTACCTGCCACTGCAGGTTTTCTTATCATAAAACCACGGCCATTTATTTTCTATTAAAATACTTGATTTAAAATTCTTATCCTTATAAACTTTAATTAAAGCTTAATAAAACCTGGAATATTTTAGATAAATTTCTTAATTAAATTTTTATTTCAAATTCTGCTGGTGAGATTTCCAGTTCTTCCTCTTCAGCAAGAATACCCTTGGCACGTAAATATTCACGGGCAATTAACCAGTATACTAATGCAATAGCTTTTCTACCTTTGTTATTTACGGGTATGACAATGTCAACATTTCCCAATAAGTTTTCTGTATCACATAGTGCCACTACAGGTATGCCTATTTGTTTAGCTTCTATAATAGCTTGGAAATCTGATCTTGGATCAGTTACCACTAAAACTTTTGGTTCAATGAATTTAGCATAATTAGGATTGGTTAATGTACCTGGTATGAATCTTCCAGGGATTGTTTTTGTTTTTGTTAGCTCTCCGAATTTTTTTACAGGAGCTTGTCCGTATTGTCTGGTTGATACCACCAGTATATCATCTGGATCAAATTTAGCAAGGAATTGGGCAGCAGCCATTATTCGATCATTAGTTTTCCTCACATCCAATACATATAACCCATCTGATCTTACCCGGTAAATGTATCGTTCCATGTCCCCGGTTTTTTGTTGAGTTCCAATGTGTAATCCTGCTGCTAAGTACTTGTCCAGTGGAATTAATAGTTCTGACAACTTATCACCTCATTTTATATCAAAGTTAATCTGTGTTTTTTTATTATCTACTTGAATTATTCTTAATCTAGAAGATTAAACCATTCATTAGATGTTTTAATCATCCTCTACTTCTACTGCCTCGTTAGGGCATACATCCATACATACTTCGCATAGACTGCATTCTTCTTTGTTTTGTATTATTATCTTGTCCCCTTCAATTATTAGAACTTCCATGGGACATACATCAACGCATTCTGCACAGTCGGCACCATCACAATTTTCATAATCAATAACTATTTTAACCATTTTAATCTCCTTTTATCTCCATTTTTCTCCTTTTAAGAATTCATTAATAAGATAATTCTAAACTAATATCAAAGGGAATATTAACCAAATATTCCCATTTTGGAATTTGTTATTTCTTCTTCAATTCTTATAAGCTCATTAAGTTTGGCTATTCTCTCTCCACCTAAAGCCCCAGTTTTTATCATTGGACATGAAAATGCCACTGCCAGGTGAGCTATAGTTTCATCAGTTGTTTCACCAGATCTGTGGGAAACCACTGGAGTGTATTTATTATCCTTAGCCATCCGGATAGTGTTATAGGTGTCAGTTAATGTTCCAATCTGGTTAGGTTTTATGATAATAGCATTTCCGGCTTTCTTTTTGATTCCCTCCTCTAATATGGAGGAATTAGTTACAAAAATGTCATCACCACAGATAATAGTCTTTTTACCTACCCTACGGGTTAGTTCTGAGAAACCTTCAAAGTCATTTTCATGGAGTGGATCTTCAATAAAGAACATGTTATAGGTGTCTATAATTTCCTCTACATAGTCTATCTGCTGATCAGTGTCTCTTTTTATGTCTTCCTGATGATAATAATACTTTTCTTCTTCACTGTTCCACATCTCACTTGCAGCGAAATCTAGGGAGGGTCTTATGGTGATTCCCATTTCATCCCCCACTTCTTCGCAGGCTTGGGCTTGAATTTCCAGTGCATCATTATTAGTAAGGTTAGGGGCCCATCCACCTTCATCACCTTTACCACCAGTGAATAATTTGTCTCTTTTCTGGATAAGTTCTTTAATTCTTTTATGAACATTAGAATTAGCAAATACGGCTTCGGTAATATTTTTAGCTCCTAATGGAACAACCAAGAATTCTTGTATATCGGGAGCATGTTTTCCTGCATGTGCCCCTCCATTGATCATGTTACCTAATGGATAAGGAATCTCGTCAGGCATGTTTCCTCCAAGGAACCGGTAAAGGGGCATGTTGTATGATGATGCTGCAGCTTTAGCTGAGGCCATGGAAACTGCCACGATAGTGTTTCCACCTAGGGCTGATAGATCATCAGTTCCATCAATTTCCTTTAAGATCATGTCAATATCTTTGACGTCTTCAGCATCCATACCAATCAGTTCAGATGAGATTATTTCTTCAACTTCTCCGATTATGCGATCCACACCGCCCTGGGGAAATGATACTACTTCCCTCATACCAGTACTGGCACCACTGGGAGCTGCTGCTCTTCCAAAACCATTCCATGTTATTACATCTACTTCTACTGTGGGATTTCCTCTACTATCTAAAATTTTTCTGACACGAACGTCTTCAATAACGCTATCCACAAAAACACCTCTTCTTTAAAAAAATAATGGTTATTTCCTGATATCAAGAGGGATTACTTTCTTTTTAAGTTCTAATGTTGCAATATCTATCGGATCAAGAGATTCAGGTACTTTTACCAATGGCTTTGCCCCCATTGATAACTGTAATGCTCTTGCACCAATAATCCTTGCTTTTTCAAATCTTGTGAGTTTAGATGTCATGTGCATCTTCTCCTTTTAATTAAGATGGGGCCGCCGAGATTTGAACTCGGGTCTCCAGCGTTCCGGTGTGACCATCCCCGTTCCAGTTGAATAAATATCCAGCTATAGATTCAGTAGAATCTCTGCCAAATAATTGACTAATTTAAGCCTTTATTACTATATCTGTAAACTTAATTCAATGGCTGGGAGGATGGACCAAGCTACCCTACGGCCCCTACCATGCCTCTACATGGGCAATTATCATTCTTCTACAACAGTATCTTGTTATTCCAAGATCATCGAGAATTTCTTTAGGGTTTTCTCCGTCTTCAGACCTTTTTTGATATTCATCATAATAGGCTGATACGACTTTACCACAACTTATACATCTTATTGGGATCATGATTAATCATCTATTGCTTTTTGTGCATTTGCACCTTAATAAATTAAGATAAATTAAAAGTATTAATTTATCGGTAACTTTTTTGTCTTCGAGCTCTTGCGCCTCTTCCACCATACTTTTTAGGCTCGGATCTTCGTGGATCTCCAACCAGCATGGTACGATCATACTGAACAAACTTTTCCTTCAGTTCCATATCATTGGTCCACTGAACCAGTCCTTTGGCAATTACCATACGTGCTGCTTCAGCCTGGCCCATTACTCCCCCACCTATAACTTTCACATCTATGTCAAGGTCTTTTACAATATCACCAGCTAACATTACTGGTTCGGTGATTTTGAGTCGGGCTAGTTCTGGATCATAAAGTTCTACTGGACACTTATTTACCCTAATCCTGCCTTTTCCTTTCCTAAATGTCCCTCTGGCAATGGCAGTTTTTCTTTTTCCACTGGTATGAATTACTTTTTTCATTATTTAACACCCTTAAACTTCATACTTAGTTCCAAGTAATTTTGAAACTTCTCCTAGTTCTATGCTTTTTGTAATATTTTTAGGTTCTGCTTCAGGAATTCTCATAATATCTGCATCTTTAAATTCTGCTGGAACTCCAACAAAGGCCTTTAAACCCTTAAAAGCCTGCCTGCCTTTAGTTTTCTTATAAGGTAGCATTCCTCTTACTGTTCTCCTAAAAATATCATCAGGCCTTCTTGGATATTTAGGTCCCATTCTCCTCGGGTTTGATATACTGGCCCGGTCAACTCTTTGTTTATATTTTGCATAGGCCCATTCCTTTGAACCTGAAATTAATACTTTTTCAGAGTTTAAAACTACTACATTCTCGCCTTCAAGTAGTTTCTTGCTGACAATGCTGGCAAGTCTTCCTAAGACATGTCCTTCTCCATCTATAATCATAAAATACACCAATCCACATTTTATTATAGCAAATATGCTATCTTATTCTATTATCCTTATCTTACTTCCTTTAGGATTTTTTTCTAATATCTCTGCTATGTCCAAGCATTCTCCACCAGCAGTCTTAATTTTTTCTTGTGCTGATTTTGAAAACCCTAATGCTGCAACATTGACCTTATGATCGATGCTGCCGCTGCCCAAAACTTTGCCGGGTATGAGGATTGTTTCATCATCATCACTGTACCGGTTTATTTTAGATATGTTTACTTGAGCTTTTCTTCGGCTTGATCTTTCCAATCTTCTGGCAACATCCTTCCATATTGCAACGTCTTCTTGATATGATTTTTCTTTAAGATTTCCTATGAGTTCGATGAGATTGGGATTAGTCTTGGTAATCTTTTTTACCATTTAACTTCCTCCTTATTAACAAAATTCTATAATTCTATCTGTTTTTTCTGATAGAACTTCACATGCTTTAGTTAAAATTTCTTGGGGTGATAGAGAACCATCAGTTTCTATTCTGAATATGAATTTCCCTTCTTCTCCACCTACATCTATTGCACCAGTAGGACAGATTCTCATACAAGTACCGCACATTGAACAATTTTCAGCATCCACTACTATGATTTTGTCCTTTTTTAATTCTAAAACTCCTCGGGGACATTCCTCAGCACACATACCACAGGAATCACAATTATCATCAACTGTTATTTTGGGGTAATACTTATAAGCACAAGCAGTGGTTGGTTCCCATTTCGCATGTTCCAGTCCTATTCCAAGTTGTGCAATGGCAGCCAGTTCCACTTCTTCATTCTTTTTAAGTCTTAAAATAGGGACTGTGTCATATACAGGTTTAATATCAGGATCTTCAGGTTTTAAATCCTTGGAATACACAACTTTTGGGCCTTTTTCCTTTAGGATAAAAGAAGCACTGCATTTGGGACAGTGCCCTCCACAGTCGCATTCACTGGCAAATATTATTGACTCTGATGCAGTACTTGAGGTGATGGGAATTAGTCCGAGTCTATGGGCTAATACTTCATCAAATAATGTAGAGTCATTTCTGATTATGTCCACGTCTTCAATAGCCATTTTAGGAATTTCCATCATGCAAATCCTTCTAATAGCATTGATAAATGGAACATCAACTCCGTCTACAATAAAAATGAGCTCGTTATCGGTTTGTTTCTTTATATCTATCTCCATTTTAGACCCTTCTTCCCCTCTTACCTCCAGGTCTACCTGTACCATCGTGAGGTATTGGAGTAACATCTTCAATTTTACCTATTTTTATACCAGCTCTTGCAAGAGCCCTTATAGTTGCTTGAGCTCCAGGTCCGGGAGTTCTTGGCCCGTTTCCACCAGGTGCTCTGACTTTGATGTGCAGTCCTACTATCCCTTTCTCTTTTACGTCGTCTGCTGCCCGGGTAGCTGCTTCCATTGCTGCGAATGGTGAAGCTTCTTGTCGGTCGGCCCTAACAACTTTTCCACCAGACCATTGGGTAATGGTTTCTGCACCAGTTATATCAGTTACAGTTATTATGGTGTTGTTAAATGATGAGTAAATATTTGCAATTCCCCATTTCTCTTTTTCAGCCATATTAATCACCTATTCAGTCTTCTCCAGAGTTGTTTCTTTAGATGCTTTATCTAAATTTTTTGGTACAGGGGATGAAGCATAATAACCTATTAGGTCTTCCTGACCCTTTTTTACAAGGTAACTTGGAGAGTCTATTTTTTTACCATCCAAGGCTATATGTCCGTGGATAACATATTGTCTTGCTTCCTTAGCTGTTCTGGAAAGTCCTTTTTTATGGACCATTGTTTGTAACCGTCTTTGTAAAACATCTTCAACTGTTAAGTTTAATACATCTTCCAGTTTAGCACCTTCATTTAAAAATCCTAGTTTAACCAGGTGCCCTAAAAGTTGATTTCTTTCACTTGCTGTTTGTTCAGCTGATAAACCTAAAAGATGCCGGGCATCTCTTCTATATCTTCTTACCATGGTCTCTGCTTTCCAAATTTCCTTTTTAGTTTTTAATCCGTATTTAGTGGTAAGTTTATTTTCTTCTTTTATACGTTCAGCATTCCATGGATGAGGCGGTGTATCATATTTTTTTCTAGCTTTTCTTGGATGTCCCATATCAATATCTCCTTATTGCGGTTTACCTCTTCTTCTTCTAACTCCAACTGAACTACCTTTTCTGAATGTGGATTTAGTTCTTTGACCTCTTACAGGAAGTCCAACTTCATGTCTTCTTCCTTTGTAGCTTCTGGTCTTTTTCATTCGGTTTAAATCATCCCTTAAAGTCATGGTCAGATCAGATTCGATTAAGTGAAGAGTTTCTCCAGTTTCATAATCATTTCGTCGGTTTAACATCCATTTTGGAATATCATATTTTTTAGGATCTTTTAGCAGTTCTTCAATTTTGGATAGATCTTCGTCAGAGAGATATCCTATTTTTTTACCAAGATCGAATCCCATTACAATGCCTATTGCTCGTGATAAACCGTTACCTACGCCTTTTATATCGGTTAAGGCATTTTCAATGGTCTTATTCCCATCTATATCCTTACGGGAAATACGGACCATATGTTTGAATTCTTCTTCCATTATTTAACCTCCAATAAGAGTAAGCATCTTATTTCAATATTTTGTAAGTTATTATTTTTTTCCAATATCTTTATTCAATGCGTTTTACTGCATAACCGTGCAATTAATGCATCCAACGCATTTATCAATTTAAGCAGTCATAGGATAGCAATTAAATTGCTAATAAGCGCCGGGACTGGGATTTGAACCCAGGCGGAGCAAAGCTCCACAAGATTTCCAGTCTTGCGCCTTACCAGGCTAGACTATCCCGGCATATGAATATTACAGAGAATTTTTTTAAGACTTAGATATATGTTTATAATATTGGATAGTTTAAAATTTTAATGATAATACTTTCTATAGTTGTATTTTTTTACATCAGAAAGTGAGTTTTTTAATTCAAATCTTCAGATTTATTTTACAGTTAAAAGATGTGGTTGTTTAAACTATTACATGATATTTAGATTATTGTTTTATATAGTTTTTTATCTAAATAGTTTGTGTATGTAACAATATTTTTTTCTGCCTCTTATTTCCACATCTTAGGGTATGTTCCTGGTTCCATAAAAACCTTTTTTATGTCAATCACAATGCCCTTATTTTTTTTGTATATTTCCTTTGAATTATAAAGGCTTTTGCCAGAAGCAACCAGTTCACCTTTCAATGTTAAAATTGCAACAGTTTCATCCTTTTTTATATCATCTTGCAATGATGTAATTCCACCAGATGCTAGGTCTGCTCCATGGCAGATTGCATCCACAGCAGAATCCCTTATAATTATTTTAGGTAGATGTTCCACTGCAGATTCCATAGGGAGAATATACTTTCGAATATATTCTGGATTATCCTCTTTTTTCCACCAGTAGTATGCATCAGTTAAATCTTGGAGGGTGATTAATGTTTCATCCTCCTTAAATGGTCCGGCTTTGGTTCTTCTAAGTTCAGCCATATGGGCTCCGCATCCTAATGCTTCGCCAATATCATGACAGTACTTTCGGATATAGGTTCCACCCTCGCATCCTATTCTAAATAGCACATCTTGGTTATGAATCTCTAAAAGTTTAACATAGTAAATGTTACGAACTCTTAGTTCCCTCTTCACGGCTGCTTTTATAGGGGGTGTTTGGAATATCTTTCCTTGAAATTCATTTAGAACCTCACGTATCCGTGATTCAGCGACTTTCTGGTGAATTCTCATTAGACAGACATATTCTTTTTCTGCCTCGAGTAATAACTGGATTACACGTGTCGATTGATTTATTCCGATCGGCAATACCCCGGTAACCCGCGGGTCTAATGTGCCTCCATGGCCAGTTTTTTCTACATTTAGAATCTTCTTAACCCAAGAATCTATTTCATGGGATGTGGGGCCTGGAGGTTTATCTAAATTGATAACACCTTTATTTATATGTTCTTCAATGGGCCTCTCAGATGGCAGGGATCCATAAGAAGGATCTGATTCTGATTCTGCCTTTATGAGAAATTGTGCCATTGAATAACCTTCTAATTAACATCTAACAAAGATATCTATTTTTCTAAGCAATGGCTTTTTCCAGATCCTTTTTTATTGCTTCAGGATCCTCTGATTTTATTTCTATTGCTTGTTCTAAAGGTTCTAAATGCTTTATATTGCATTTTCTATTTTTGACAGATGTACCAATAACTTCTACAAATTTATCATCGATAATTTCAACAATTACACATTTTTCTCCTGCTTCTCTTCCTGCAGTTTTTACACAGATTCTTCCTACTTCTATTGCTGGCATATAATCACCTCTGTTACTTTCAATATAATATCTGCAACGTTTTCAGCTTTAAAGCGGTTGGTATTTATAATAAAATCATATAAATCCATATTTTTAATGTTGATATTATGTATATCTTCATAACGCTTTGCTTCGCTCTCTTCCCTTATTATGATTTCTTTTTTTACAACATCAAAGTTTTTATTTTCTCTTTGACTTATACGTTCAGCTCTAACATCCAGAGGAGCTGTGAACCATATTTTAAGTTGAGCATCAACAAAAAAAGCTGATAAACGTCCTTCAACAATTAAATTATCCTTTTCTTTAGCTATTGCAGCTTGTCTTTTATCAATTTCTAAGTCAACATTAATATTATTCTCAGCGAAGGCACTGAATTCTAAAATGTCCATACCCTTTTCAGCAGCCATCTGGCGAAATATGTCACCGGCAGAAATATAGGGCACGTCCATTTTTTCAGATAATATCTTAGCAGCAGTGGTTGTTCCACTCCCTGCTAATCCGCCGATAGTAATAATCATTATTTTCTTGCCTCTTTCTTGAACAATCTTCTGGTACATTCAGGACAGAGATATCCTCCGTATGGCCGGTTAGGTCTCTTTTTTGATTTGGAAAGTTTTCCTATTTCATATGGTCTGCCCCTGGGAACAGCATGAAGAGGCTTGTTACATTCAGCACAAATATGTTTGCTGGGTTTCTTCTTCTTGTAATGTAATACTGTTTTTCCTCCAGGGGTTTTTTTAAATGTTCTCTTGTAAGATCTAGATCTGTATCTTAATTCAGGCATATTATACATCTCCTAATTTAATTTTAGAATACTTATTAAAAACAAGCAAAAATATTAGAAAGTTTATTTGTCAATGAGATTATTTAGTTTTTCCCTAATATTATTTAAATATTATTGATTATACTAAAAAACATGACTCAAATCATATTCTCGCTTTTAATGAGCTAAATACTATTAATTATCACATTCCTTGACCCTTAATACCAAGGATTTTTCTAAACAACATAGAAAGTCCGAATGAGCAAAGTATGTACCATCCTAACCATTCAATTGCCATTGGTGGTGTTGTAGGTGCAGGGTGATAAAACATGTGCCATAGTGGAACCAGTAACACATAATAGGCTATGGTGGGTAGTTTAACTACAACTGTGTTCAGTGCAGATTGGGCCAGCCACCAGAATACAATAATTATAGGTACGAATGTTACCAGCATCGGTTTGAAAGACATGGTCATCATTTCTTTTTGTAAGTCCATAAACTCTGCTTGCTTCTTCTGTACCTTGGCCAGTGCTTGGAGATCATTAGTTTTTCGGGCCTCCATCATTTCCTGCTGAAACCCTTGCATTTCCTTTTTTAAATATTCTAATCTGTCTTGATTGACCAATAATTTATTTGCAAGAGTTGTTATAAATGCAATTGCTGCGGCTATTAACAGTATAACCATGAAAGGCTGATCCTTAAATAATATTAGTAAGGGTTCAAATACTATATCCAATGCATTAAAGAATACTTCCAGTACCATCTTTTTTTCCTCAAATTTTATTTATTACATAACAATTAGATAATTTAAAATTTATTAATTTTTTTAATACCCACTAATTGATTAATTTAGATAATATGAACTATTTAAATATTTTATAAGTTTTTAATTATTTTAAGGTATTCACCATTTCTTCTACAGAATCTTGAAGTAGATTATCGTGATTTTCTATAATTTTAACTGTTGCACCTGTTAAGGCGGCATAGGCCATTGAAACTGCCCGGTTCATTTCTTGGTGTAGATTGATATCCTTTAATTTTTCCATGTCCCTTTCTCGGGTTTCATCAGTTATTCTTCTTATTAATATTTCATCGGCATCGGCTTCCACTAATAAGAAGATGTCGGGTTTTAGTTCATCTAAGACCCATTTTGGAAGACCGGGAAGAAATCCGGCTGGTGTTTTTATGGTACAGTGGGTATCTACTATTATGTTATTTTTTTCGGCCTGCTTCCTAATACTTTTAGCTGCATTTTTTTGAACTTCTTTTTGTATGTCTGGAGATAATTTTCTCAAGGCATCTCGATGTTCAACTAAACCCTCTTGTTTAGCAATTTTTAACATTTCATCGCCATAGTTCACATTAATGTAGTCTAGATTTTCCAATGCATGATTCAATACCGTGGTGCTCCCTGAACCTGGAATTCCAGCTAATACAACAACTTTCATATTTTTTACCTCACCATACCTTTTATTACTTTATTCATAATTAGATCGGTTTAATCACCCAAGAACTTTCTAAGCATAGGGTGCATGTCCATGAGCTGTTCCTGAGCTATTTCTTCATATAATCTGTAAACAATACCTACAGTTAGAAGTACACCAGTACCTCCACCTAAAGCTCCAGTAAGGTCTGCTCCAAATGCTAGTAACCCTACGAAAGCTCCCCCCATAATAGTTATTGTGGGAATATACCTCTTTAATATCTTTTCAAACTGTTTTCTATTGCTTCTAAAACCTGGAATTTGCATTCCCATTCCTTGAAGCTGTTTTGCAACGTCCTTAGGCCCGATTCCACTGAGCCCTACCCAAAGCCATGAGAACAGGACACATGCTAATATGAAGACCACTCCATAGAATATAATTCTTAAAGGTTCGGTTAAAAGTTGATCTAAGGAATAAGGTGGAGTTAACAAGTAAGCCAACCCACTAATGGCCTGGCCATTGGAAAATTCTCCTAAAATGGGGAATCCTATTCTCTGGAATATATTGGCAAATAATTGAACATTTAACAGTAATGCGCTGGTCAGAATAACCGGCATGTTACTGGCATAGATGAATCTTAGGGGATATTTCCCCCGGGCTCCTTTAACACCACCATATGATAATGGTATTTCTACCCTCATACTTTCTGCATATACTACTACTAGGAATACAGCTATAGTGGCAATTACTGGTATTAAAAGATCAAATGAGGGTTGTCCTATAGTTAGTGAGTAAATAAAGGCCGGTATCTTACCTGCTGGTACTCCGGGCTGGGTTGGTGATGGGAGGAAGTTGAATGTTCCCACAATCATCTGTTGTGCTACTCCGGCAGCAATGAAAAGTCCTACACCACTTCCAAATCCCCACTTGGAAATTACCTCGTCCAGAAATATTACCAGTACACCTCCAACAAACATTTGCAGTATAAGTATCCAGACAAATTCTGGTGATGTGGCAGATATTGCGCCGGTGAGTACCATTACCAATGCCTCGAACAAGACGAAAACTATTGCAAGAAGTTTTTGTGTCCCTTGAAATATTGCTTTATCTTCGTGTCGTGAAAGATCCAGATTTATTATCTTTCCCCCCACCAGGAGCTGCAATACAATTGATGCAGAAACAATTGGTCCTATACCTAGAGTTAGGATTGAACCAAAGCTACCTGCCAGTACAGCTCTAAGTTGTGCAAACTGGTCTACTGCGAGGGGGCTTAATCCATACAATGGTATTTGGGTCAAAAAGAAGTATAATATAAGAATTATACCGGTCCATTTGAGTTTATCTCTAAATGATATGCGATGAACAGGGGATTTAACCTCTGGTAGTATGGAAAAAAGTGGCTGTAGTTTTTCAATCAATGATTTTCACTCCTTGCTCTGCCTTGCATTGGAATAACTAATAATATCAAATTAAATGTTAACTATTTCTCCACCAACTTCCTGAATCTTTTTTTCCGCTAGATTTGAGAAGGAGGGGGCCTTAATGATTAGGGGTTTGGTTATTTTTCCACTGCCTAATAATTTTTCATAGCCAAGATCTGTGATGTCTATGACGATTTTATCATTTTCTTTGGAAGCTAAGCCTTTTTCTAATAATTTTTCTGAATTTTCATCTAAATAACTTAGATTAACTGTATTAACTTTAGTTATGCTTGATGGTGGTCTTTTGAATCCGTATTTACCGAAATGTTTAGGGTCGTACTTTACCATCCAGGTCCACATATGTTTATGGCCTCCGGCCATTCCTCTTCCACCTTTATGACCTGCTCCTCTTCTCTTCTTTGAACAGCCTCCACCTACTGTTCTGGAGCCTCTCATTTTGGTTATTTTTCTTTTTCTTCGTATCATAATAACTCCTCCCGCTTAGAGGTTGGATTATTTAAACCATTTTTTTTATGAGATCTTTTATTTGATCTTTCCGGTATCCCAAGCTTCCACCTTCTTTAAAGGATTTTTTGGTATTTTCATATCCCTTACGTGGTGGATGTAAACGGAACACAGGTTTAATATTCACATCTTCTAATTTAACTTTTGATTTTAAAATTGCCTTGGATAAATCCATTATTGATGAGTAATCAGTGTTTTCTTTAATATATTGGTCAGTGACCTTGCTGCCGCCAACTAATTCTCCCCTCTCTTGGATGAGCTGGGATAATGATTCTTCATCAATTTCACCCCAAGTTATGTAGTCCTTTGATTTTACAAGCATTCCTTGATAACTAGGATTTTCCGGTATTAATACTGCATGGTTAATTCGGTTAAGTCTTAACATTTGTAGGGTGTCATTGATATCTTTATTTACACCAGCAGTACCTCTCACTCTTATTGCTGCTATCATTTTATCACCGATATCTTATTTATTTATACAGGGACGCCAAGATTTTTCAATGCTTTTTGGCTTGCTTTAACTTTGGTTAATTGTTTAAGAGCATCGAAAACTGCGAATGCAAAATTCACTGTGGTTTGTGTCTGACCCATAGTCTGGGACCATACATCATCAACTCCGCCCAGTTTCATTAGAGTCTTACCCACATCTCCTATTGAAAGACCCACTCCTCCAGGTGCTGGTATGAGGGTGACTCTTACACTGCCACTTTTACCTGTAACCTTGAATGGGACGGTGTGCTGTTTTCCACAGACACATCCCCAATCTCCGCAGCCTCTTCTAACTTTGATTATATTAAATTTAGCATCATCAACAGCTTTCCTTATGGCAGGACCTACTTCTTTAGCTTTTCCCTGGCCCAATCCTACGTAACCGTCTTTATTACCTACAGCAACAATTACTCGGAAGTTTACTTTACGACCAGATTTATGCATTCTCTGAACTAGATTTACATCCATTACCTCTTCTTCTAGATCTGGTAGTAAGGTGTCAACTATTTCCAGC
Organism: Methanobacteriaceae archaeon; assembly: GCA_030016715.1. Lineage (GTDB taxonomy): Archaea > Methanobacteriota > Methanobacteria > Methanobacteriales > Methanobacteriaceae > UBA117. The sequence continues at coordinate 195,946 of JASEJD010000001.1, forward strand.
TCCATTATGGGAAGGCCTTTCTCGAATATTTCATCAATATCAGTGATGGTACCTTCCTTCACCATATGACCCAGTTTAGTTTTAGGTTCCCATTCTTCCTTATTATTATAATTCATTATGATACCTCATCTGTTATTTTCTGTTTTATCTCTTCAAAATGATTAGGGAGATCTGTTGGTGACAAACCATTTTCCATATATTGTGAGAATTTCATTTTCATATCCTTTTCATCTAAGGTTTTAGCATATTCAGCTATGTGTTCTCCTTTGATTCTTGATTCTTCTGGGAGAATAACATCATTATGAGGAACATCCAGACCTGCATCTACTGCTCCTTTCAAAACAGCAAATATCTTAGACCCTTTAATTGGTGATTTTAAACCAATATCTAACACTGCATTACTAATTCCTGTTTTTAATGCCTTTTTTCCGCATAAATAACCTGTTAAATATGCTGCAGCTGTATTTTTTGTATTTGCTTGCCATCCCATATTTTTAAGTTCCCGGGAATGTGCAGATACCAAAGTTTCATCACCCTCTGCCGCTACATTTATTATCTGAGCTATGACGTGGTTATTGGTTATCCTTACAACAAGGCGGGACTTATCAACTTCGATAAGGTTTATTCTTGCCCCGTAATCTGTTTTTCCTTCCCTTCTTCTTTTGAAAGCAACTTTATATCTTGATCCATGTGCCAATTAAATCCCTCCATACCTACCTAAGCAAATCATGATCTTTAGCATAGGTTTTCATGTATGATTTGCTTCTGAATGCGCCACCCTTAGCCATTTTGTATAGTTTACGGTAGGTGGTCTTGTTAATTTCCCGATTATCTCTCATGTGTTTGAGATCTTTTCTTAGGGCCCTAATAGTAGTCATCCAAGCTTTCTTTTTAGGAGTTCTAGCTCCTTTAGCTCCTTTAATACTACCATGACCTTTTCTTCTTCCTTTACTTTTTTGTTGAGCTATCTTCTTTGATCTGTAGCTACTAATACCTTTCTGGGGTTTGGCTCTAATTATCTTGTTATCTATAAGATGTTTAACACTTTCTCGAGTTATGGCCCTGGATACTTCTTCTACATTTTCAGGATCGATCCATACCCGGTTAACCCCAACTTTTAGTATATCTGCAGCCAATCTTTTCTGAGTAGTAAGATTCATTAATAAACCTCCGTTCAACCTTGATTAAGGTTGTTAAAAGTTTTAATCTGAACATCAAATTGTATAGTTACTATTTCAATGTATAATAGACTGTGAACCATTTTGATTTCAGATATTTTATAATGGTTTAAACCATTTTCATACAATGAATTTGGTTATATTTTCTAAATTTTTAAATTTAAGTTATTAATTTTCCCTTTCTTGTTTTTTAACCAAATTCTATTAACTTATTTTATTTCAGTCCACATATATTCAAAGGTTTTTATTTAGAACTTTTATTCCTAATTCCTTTGCTTTTTCAATCATTAATTCTTTTTTTCTTCTACCGACTGTGGAACTGATTCTACCTGCTTGAGTGTCTGGATTTAAACTCTCAAGTTCCCTCATATTGCATACCAGCACATCTTCATATCCTGATGGATGAAGACCTTTGGTCTGGCTTGGAGATCCGTAACCAATGTTGGGCATAGCTGGTTTGCCTTTTTCATATCTTCGCATTTTACTTGTTCTGCCCTTGGGTTTTCTCCATTTTTGGCCAAGTTTTTTATACCTAGCATATTCCTGTCTTTTAAATTTCTTTTTCATTGGATCACCATTAAATCATTATAACCATTTATGCTCGATCCACCAAGTATATACCATCCTGGAATACCCTTGGATCTCTTCCTTTTATTTTGGTAGCCTGTTCCAAGTTGGCCATGGTCTGTCCCACGTCTTCCTTATTGATTCCAGTGACTAACACCTCGTCGCCCTTTATTTGAACCTTAGCATCTCCTACGATTTTAGCTGTTCTGGGATATCTTTCACCAAGGAAATTATCGATGGTTACTTTATTTCCAGCTGCTTTTACTGTCATAGGGAAATGAGCGTAAACAATTTTCATTTTATAGGTAAAGCCTTCGGTTACTCCGTGAATCATGTTCCTTATGTGCGATCTGGTAGTTCCTAACATGGCTTTGTCTTTCTTTTTGGGGAATTGTGCTTCCAAAATAACGTTTTGGTCCTCTATTTTTATTTTAATCTTTTTTGAGGTGAACTTTCTAGAAAGCTCTCCTTTAGGTCCTTTAACCTTGACCTCGTTATTTATGGTTACATCCACATCATCTGGGATAGGGATTTCTTCCCTTAGAACTGCTGCTTGAACCATTATATCACCTTAATATATAAATGCAAGGAGTCTCCCACCAATACCTTTCTCTTTAGCTTCCTTGTGGGTTATTATTCCTTGTGGTGTTGTAACTATCATTATACCAAAATTTTTAGCAGGTAAATATCTTTTTTCAAATTTTTCGAATTCGTCCTTTTTTACAGCGTGTCTAGGTTTGATTACACCACATTTGTTAATGTTCCCTTCCAGTTCCACTATAAATTGTCCTGCTTTGTTATCGTCTACAAATTCGAAATCACCTATATATCCCTCTTTCTGCATTGTCCTTAAAACACGACCAATTAACTTGGATGCAGGGGAAATAGTACATCTTTTATTACCCTGCAATTCATTGTTTCTCATGTTTGTTAGAGCATTTGCTAGAGGATCCATAAGAGTCACAATAAACACCTCTAATTATATTTCTTAAATCCTATTTTTGGTGCGAGTTCTCTGAAACACTGTCTGCATAACATTAAACCATATCTTCTAACCATAGCTGAATGGTCCCCGCATCTTCTACATTTTCTTGATGCCTTTCCGTATTTTCTTGGCACTTTATCACCTATTTAATCTTAATCCCAAATTTTTCCTTCATAAAGTCCATGGTTTCTTCTGGTGTGACTTTATGTTTTGCTGGAATTGATTTCCTTTGAATTTTTCTTTTTTTAATTCTATAACCTGGTTTTTCAAATGTTATGGAAACATTCATACCATATATACCAATATCAGGGTCATATCGCATTCCAGGAATATCAATGTGTTCCTCAATACCAAATGACACATTTCCCTGGTTATCAAACTGACTTGATTTTAATTTATTTCCAATACCATCTAAAACCATTTTAATAACTTTATCAGCCTTTTCACCACGTAGAGTAACTTTACATCCAATAGCAAGACCTTTTCTAATACCGAATTCAGGATTAGTAACCTTAGAACGGGTACGAACAGATTTTTGGTTGGTCATTGAATTTAGAAGTTTTTCAGCTCTAACCAGAGCTTCTCCTCCTTCACCTACACCAATATTTACAGTTGCCTTAGCAATCCTTACTTCTTCCATAGGATTCATCTATTTACCTCCGGGAAGTGATATTGCAGGTTCCTCTTTACCGATTACAAATACATAATCCTTCAAGGTTTGGAAAGATTTTTTATCATCAGTTTCAATTACCACAGTATTGGGCATGGAAGATTTAGTAATATTAATCTCCTTAATTCTACCAATTTCACCAATATGTTTTCCTCCAGTGACCAAACCTATCGTTCCATTTTCGAAATTAATTGTTTCAGTAATTTCCTGTTCAGGAACCTTCAATACTAGAACATCTCCAGCTGAAAATTTATCATCCACAAGGCAGTTTCTACCATCATGCAGATTTAGTTGAGTTTTTCCACCTTTAATTATGGTTTTATCTTCAATTTTACAGAGCTTAAACTCTGAATTTTCTTTAGGTATTGGATGTAAGACCAGCCTACCTTTTTCATCAGGTAAAACACGGTAAGTTTCTTCAGCATCTGGAATCTCAACTACATCCATAAATCCTACAGGAAACTTGTAATCTTTTCTTATTCGTCCGTCCACTAAAATTTTTCCAGTATTTATAATTCTTTTTGCTTCTCTTGAATTATCCGCTAGTTTTAAAATATCACGAATTATTATAAGTAAAGGTAAAGAATTCTCTATCGAATGAGGACCTGGACTAGGTTTAACTGTCCATTTATCTTCTTTTGTATGAATAGGCCATGTTTTTGGCGATTTAAAACGTTTAAGATGTTTTCTTGAACCCATCTTTGCCATTTTATCCCTTCCTCTCTAATATATCATTTCTTTCATCATCAGTTAGATATAATTCTATGATCATTAAGTTTGAGGGATGGATAGGGGAGTATACTTGATTTCCATCAGGTTTTTTTATTATTACTCCTTCAACCATTACTTTATAATGTTTAAGATCAATTTTTTCCACTTTTCCCTCATGATCTTTAAAGTTTCCACGCATCACCTTAACAGTGTCACCCACCCTTACAGGAATGGATCTTTTATCATATTTACTTTGGAGTTCACTGCTAAGAGCTACACCCATCAATTTATTACGCTGGTGTAATGGTGCATTGTGGATGAACTTTCTCTGCTTTCTAGGTTGTTTTGACATATAATCACCTTGATAATTAAATAATATTTAAATGATAATGCTAGCTGCACTACCCACACTGGGCCATCTGTCTGCTGCCTCTTTAGCAACAGGTCCCCTAATTTCCGAACCTTTAATAGTTCCTTCAGGAGTAATAATTACTGCAGCATTATCCTCAAATTTAACTCTTAGTCCATCAGCTCTTTTAAATTCCTTTTTTTGTCGTACAACTATAGCGGTAAGGACTTCTTTTCTCATGTCCGCTGTTCCTTTTTTAACAGAGACTATCACCATGTCACCGACACCTGCAGGAGCTAATCTTCTTCTAACACCTTTATAACCCTTAACAGAAACAATTTCAAGCTCCCTTGCTCCGGTGTTATCCACACACTGAAGTCGAGCGCCTATAGGCAGGGCTTTTGTAACTTTAGATGTAATAGCCTTCATCTTATTTCTCTCCCTTAACCTCAACTACTACGAAGTTTTTGGTCTTACTCAGTGGTCTGCATTCTGCAATTTTTACTGTGTCACCAATTTTCACATCGATACAGTCAGGTTTGTGTGCATTAATTTTTGATTTTCTCTTTTCATATCTCTCGTATTTTCTAATAAATTTGTAAAAACTTCTTTCAACTGTAATGGTCCGTTCAGCTTTATCACTTGTGACGGTTCCTTCCAGTATTTGGCCTCTTACAGGAAGAGCACCGTGGAACGGGCAGTTTGGATCATTACATTTTGATTTAGGTTCTGGTACGTCAATGCCAACCATATTATCACCAATATTTTCTGAATTTCTTTTTAATTCTATCTTCAGGACGAGCCACGAGGATTTTACCTTCTATTTCAACTATATCTCCACCGTTTAAGGTGAAATTAAAAGTTGCAACATTTTTAGGAATTAAAACTTCATCTCCATTGATCTTTTCAATTTTAATTGTATTTTTGGTCTCGTCAACAACTTTTCCTTTTATTCCGATTAAATCCGGGTTGGAACTTTCTGTGATTTCAACAGAAAGTCCAATTAGTTCGTGCCGAAAGATGTTTTGTGGACTTATCATATTCCATGATTAGCCAGTCATTGATAAAGTGGAATAAGAGAATCTATTAAATTCAAATTTTAATTTAATAATTTTTATCTTTGATACCTATCCCTTATCTCAATTGTATCTGAAGAAAAGCCCATGTTAGCAAGAACTTCTTTTACCTTTCGTTTTTGATCCCCTTGAAGTTCTATCTGGCCTTTCTTGGCTGTTCCTCCACAAGCACATTTTGCTTTAAGCTCTTTTGTTAGTTCTTTCACATCAATGTCGTGTTCATCTATTCCCTCAACGATGGTCATTAACTTTCCAAATCGTCTTCTTACGGTATAGACTTTTACTGTTTGAACTTCTCTAGCAATTTCTTCACAGACGCATAATTCATCTGGAAGACCGCACACATCACAGATTTTCATCTAGTTTATTTCTCCCTTTTTTTCATTAATGATAGTAAGAACACGAGCAATAGTTCTTTTGAGTTCCTTTATTTTCCCTGGATCTTCATAAACTCCGGCTGCAGAACTTTTAGAGACATTTTTAGCATATTCAGCCTTAAGTTCATCCAGTTTTTTCTGGATTTCATCCATTTCCATCTCTCTTATTTCCTTGCTCCTTAATATAACCATTTATTTCATCCCTTGTTATGTATAATTTTCTTTTCAGTTATATTTTATTCAGATTTATCTGACTTTTCTTCAGCAGCATCTTTAGTTGAATCATCTTCAGCTTCAGTAGAATCTGGTTCAACATCCTCTGACGATGTTTTTTCTTTAGAATCTTCTTCCCCAGATATATCCTCAACGATTGCTTCAACAGTATCTTCAGCTTTTTCAGCTGCATCTTTAACAGCTTTTTTCACATCAGCAGTAACTTTTTTTGCAGATTTTTCTACATCTTCAGCCACTTCTTTTGCTACTTTTTTCACATCCTCTGCTGCTTCTTTAACTGCTTCAACATCCTTTTTAACAGATTTATTACTGGTTTTGATGTCTTTTTCAGCTTTTTCCTCATCAATAACATCCTTAATATCTTCAGTCACATCTTTTGCTGCTTTTTTCACATCTTCAACTAATTTTTCTGCTGTTTCTTCTACTACATCAATGTCTTCCAGTTCTGATTCATCAGTTTCAATATTATCCATAACCTGATCAACAGATTCTTCCTTTATAGTAGGTTTTAATATGTCAACTTTATCAGGGAGTACAACATCTGGAGGCATAATTCTAACATATATGCCTAAAACACCGGGTTTTAATTGGACGGTAGCAAATCCTTCTCTCACAAATCGAGTGGATGGTTCACCACATCTTTTTATATAACCATCAGTGAACTTTGCACATGCTGATCTAGCACCCCTAATTTTACCAGAAATAGTTACTTCAACACCTTGTGCCCCAGCACCCATAATTCTTCTGAGAGCTGTATAGGCTACTCTTCTAAAGTGCATGCCTCTTTGTAGCATGTTAGCAATTTTATATGCCATAATTTTAGGGTTAAGTTCAGGTACATCTACTTCTTTTACTTCAACTTGTGGATTTTCTATACCAAAGTTGTTTTTTAAGTTTTGAGTGATGTTACGGACAGTTTTTCCACCTCTTCCAATAACCATACCTGGACGTTCAGCATAGACCACTACCATGGTACCTAAAGGTGTTACTTGGATTTCCATTCCACCGTAACCGGCTCTTTCAAGTTCGTTTTCAAGGTATTCATCGATGGTTGTTCTTCGTAGACCTTCAGTGACAAAATCTTTCTCTATCATGTAATCTATGCCTCCCCTAGAACTATCTGTATATGGGTGGTTGGTGTGTTGAAAGGACTGGCTCTTCCGAATGCTCGGGGTGTCCATCCCCGTATAACAAAACCACGGTGGCTGGATATGTGTTTGATTCTGAGATTTTCTGGGTCCAAACCTTTGTACTCTGCATTAGCTTCAGCATTAGTTAATACATTTAATATTTGTTTTGCTGCTTTTACTGGGTAACGACCACTAGGCCATCCGCTCATACCTCTTCTGTGACCAACTTTTTTGTTATGTCTTTTGAAGGGTACTGCTTTTTTCATTTGTATAACTTCTTCCAAGTAATCTTTGGCATTTTCTATTTTCATACCTCTGATCTGGTTACAAATTTCCACAGCATGTTTTGGTGAAATCTTAAGGGATCTCCCAACGGCCTTTGCTGTTTTTTCTTCGTCACCTGTATAAGCGTATTTAATCTTTGCCATTGTATATTCTCCTTATTTAAGTGGCACAAACATTGATGACCTGGTTGCTCCCATTCCGGGATCTCCGTGTTCCACCCTTTTTCTGGTGAGTGCAAATTCTCCGAAATAACATCCAATCATTTCCGGTTGTATTTCCACGTTCACGAATTCTTTACCATTATAAATTCCAAAGGTCAATCCTACCATCTCTGGGAGTATTATCATATCCCTACAGTGAGTTTTAATAATCTGTGGCCTTCCACCTTTGTTTTCTTGCTTTTTTAATTTTCTAATCTTTTCCAGTATCTTTTTCTGCCTTGGTAAGAAGCCCTTCTTTAAGGATCTTCTCTGTCTTGCTGGGAACAAATCAATTACATTATCCAAGGGCATCTGTTGTAATTCTTCTAATGTATAACCGCGATACATAAATTGTTTTCTAGCCAATAATTCACCTCCTATCTTCTCTTCCCTGTTCGTTTAGCAGCTATTGAACCGACTTTTCGTCCTGGTGGTGCGTGTCTTGATATAGTGGTTGGTCTTCCTGGATGCTGTCTGTTTCCTCCACCGTGAGGGTGGTCTACAGCATTCATTGCAACTCCTCTAACTGTAACACTCTTTTTGCCCTTAGCTTTCATAGCATAATATCTGTTACCAGCTTTGAGGAATGGTTTTTCTTTTCTACCCCCACCAGCTACCACACCTATGGTTGCTCTGCAATGAGGATTAAATGCTTTTAGTTCGCCGGATGGCAGTTCAACTACTGCTTTATCCACATCATGAGTGATCAAAGAAGCGTAAGTTCCAGAAGAACGGACAAATTTTCCACCGTCTCCAGGATTTCTTTCAAGATTATATATTGGTGTACCTTCAGGGATTTCAGCTAGTGGTAATGAGTTACCAGGATTTATTGGAGCTGAAATTCCACATACTATATCATCATTAATTTTTATACTTTCTGGTGCTAATATTAGTCTTTTTTCACCATTTTCAAATTTAACAAGAGCTACTGGGGCAGTCCTTCCTGGATCATGCATAATATCTACAATTTTACCCTTCAAGCTACCCTCTTTTTCCAGATTATCATAGGATCTGTACTCAATTTTTCCTTTGAAACGGTGAGACGCACTCTTGTAAGTAGGAGTTCCCCTTCCTCTCCTCTGGGTTATTAAACGTTTTCCCATTTTATTATCCTCCATATAATAATATTAGTGGAATTATTTCTTAGAATACTCCCATTTTTACTGCTATGTCTTCAGCATTATGTTCTTTAGCCAATTTAATGTAAGCTAATTTATTTCCTTTGGAAGTTATTTGAGTATTTACTTTCTCTACTTTTACAGCAAATAAATCCTCAAAGGCTGTTTTTATCTCGGTTTTGTTGGTCTGTCTTAGAACAACAAAAGTTAGCTCATTATTCTGGTCAATTAAATTCATACTTTTTTCTGTGACATGTGGTTTAACAATTACTGCATAAGGATCCATATCTACACAACCTTTCTATCATTATTATTGAAATAGGTCACCCAACTTTTCTATTGCTGATTTAGTGAATACTGTTAATCTGCCAGGATGAGTACCAGGGGCTAAAAGCTCCGCATTTAAGTTTTCAACCACCACAACATCTACGCCGGGGTGATTTCTTGCTCCTAGACTTATTCCTTTATCTTCGCCTACCACTATTAGAGGACCCTTAGGTGATTTGTATTTCCTTCCCCTCATAGTACCTTTACCAGCCCGTATTTTCTTACCATTCTTGGCTCGGACAATGTCATCGATTATTCCTAGTTTCTTGAAAATCTCCCGGGTTTCTTTGGTTTTTTTGACCTTAATCAACTCATCATCTACAATTATAGGTAGTTGTGGTACGTTTTCAATCTCATGACCTCTTTTTTCAACTAGATCTTCATTAGTGGTAGCTGCTATCGCTGATCGTATGGCGAATCTTCTTTCTTTTCTGTTTATTTTTTCGTGTATAACTTTTTCTGGTCTCGGTGGATGAGCTCTCCTACCACCTACAGTTTGGGGTGCGAATGCTGCTTTTGATGCTGCAGGGTGTCGGCTTCCCTTAATTCTACGCACCATGGCCACTCCACGTCCTGCACCAAAAGATTCTGCAGTGTTTCTCTTACCTGCCATAGGATTTGATCCCCATGGTTGGATTCTAGCTGTTTGTGAAGATATAACTGCTCTTTTTATTAGGTCGGGTCGGAATTGCTCATTAAAAATTTCAGGCAAATCAATTTCATCTACGACTTCACCTTCTAATGAATAAACCTTGAACTTCTTCATTTGCATCACTCTTTAAACTTAAACGCCTTGTTTTGAAGCTGTGCTGATAAATGATATTTCAGGTGCATCAGCTTGTTTTCCATTAGGTCTAATAGCCTTTCTTAAGACTACTAACCTCTTTGATGGACCAGGCACGGAACCTTTTATCAATATATAATCATTTTTCACTAAACCGTATTTTACAAATCCTCCCTCAGGATTTACGGCGTCAACTTCAGATGATTCTCCTATCTTTAAAATTCTCTTATTATATTCAGTTCTTTTATGATATCCCATTTGACCAGCCTGTGCTACTGTCCACATTGTTCTGGAAGGAGTCCATGGCCCAATTGAACCAACATGTCTTCCTTTACTACTTCTTGCAGCTTTTCCATATTGAATTCGAATTCCCCATCTTTTTACTGGTCCCTGGAATCCTTTACCTTTAGTGGTAGCTATAGAATCAACATATTCCCCTTCAGAAAAGATGTCCTTTGCATTTACTTCTTTTCCTAAAAGTTCCTGGGCATAATTAAGTTTTTCTTCAACATTTTTCCCGCCAACTCCAAATTCAATTATTTCTGGCTTCTTTTTGGGGACGCTGGTATTTTTAGGATTAGTGTGCATGATAACTTTAATATCTTCCACAGAATCCATATTTTCTTTAAGTTTTTCTAAATTAGAATCAGTATTATAGTCTTTAGGCATGCTTATTTTTCTTGATAACTCATCTGTCAGATTATCAGCCATAACATCTATCATGGTTTTAAGGCCCTTGGTAGTTTTTTCGTAGGCTCTAATACCCATAACTACCATTGGTGGGATTTCTAGAATGGTGACTGGAGTTGCTACTTCCATCCCCTCTGTTGGTGAGTTTTTAACATTATCTTCCATCATTATATGGGTCATTCCCACTTTATATCCTGCAAAACCAAGCAGACTCGGCTCTGTATTTTCTGGCCAGGATTTTATTCTTGGTGTTTCCTTGGCCGCTCTTTTTCTAGGACTAAATGCAACTGATCCTTTTCTTGGTTGGTGATGTCTAACCATTTAATTTTACCTCCTTACATATAGCAAATTTCCAATTTTCCTGATTATTCTGCATTTAAGATTAAGTTAAACACAGATAAAGTAGCTAAAACCGCTTCTTCCGTTCTTACAGTCTTAGTCCCTTGTTTAGGGACAGTGTTTACATCAATATCCACAATTTTTTGGCCCTGAAGTATATCATGTAAGCCTGAATAAGGACCGCCAAACAGAATAGCTAGATGTTTGGCTTTTTTTAACTTATGTTCAACTTCATTTAGAATAGAAGTGATGGGCTCTCCAAAACGGGATGTTGAAACCACAACATCTGGTTTTGTTGCCCGGATACTGTCATATAAATTTTTATTAGAGACTATTGTATCGTAACCCCAGTAAACTTCTGGTTTGTCTGGTTCGATAATTATCTCTTTAGCTAGCTTTGTTATTTTAAAGCTTAAAATTTTATTTACACTGAGCTTTTCCTTACATAAAGCTAATTTATCTGCCCCAATATCAACAACTGTACCCTTCTTAGTCCTTTTAAGGGTCAAACCTTGTCTATAATCCCCCTGGACAGGCATTTCTGTTGGATGATGAGGAGATCTCAGTGGCGGGAGAATTCCCACATGTTTCAATTCTTTTTTTATAGGAAATACCTTCTTTCGAAGATATTGGGGTGTATCCATATAATTGAGAATATCACTAATAAACTTTGCCTCTCGTGGGTCTGCATCGTCATTGTAGACCACAATCTTATCAACATTGAAAATTGCTGCAGTTCTACCAATAAGTCCTACCTTATAGGTTTTTATTTTTAAATCTTTTGATTCTGCAGTTAAAGAGGCGGGTATGAATATGGTGTAGTGCTTTATTCCCATCTTCAAATATTTGTTTCAATAGGTTATAAAGCTTTTTATCCATAACCCTAACTACCTTTTTCTAGAAAGATAATTATTCATTGAATATAATATGAATATCACTGGCAATATTAATTGCATGAATTGACATTCAGATTTTCATTGTGATCATAGATTCAAACTTGAAACAAGGTAGTTTAAGTCTATAGATTATTCTGTCTAATAGGTTAAATTAGTTTTTTGATTTCTAATATATAAAATATATGGTATGGAATTAATTTTAATCCTAAACTATTTTGGAACAAAACTTTCCCATATTATTATATAATACAGAATAATATTTTTTTATAATAAATCTGATTATCTTTTTATAAATAGAGGTGTTATATATTATTTTCCAATTCAAATAAAGTTTTGTGTATAGTATTTGGGTTTAAACATTTATATCATCACTTTATAAATCTAACCATTATCACGTCAATATTAATCTTCTCTTTTTCATGGAAATGGTAGGTTCGTGGTATTACAAATTTGTAGTAGAACTTATGGGTTAGATGTCCACCTAATAAATTAAAGTAGTTTATAACAAATTCCTCGGTTTCTTTCATGTGGAATGAATACACTGTAGAAGCTATCTCTAAAGCTTTTTGTATAAATATTCGGTCTGATTTTTTCCTATGGGCCTTTTGAGCACCAAATGGAGGGTTTTGAATTACTGTATCTGCATTTAATGAAACATCTCGAATATCTGAATTAATGAATTTAATTTTATCATCTACTTTAAAGTGTTGAGCTTCCAACCAGGCAGTTTCCAATGCATCCTCATCAATATCTACAGCTATAGACTCTTTAGCACCTAAAAGTAAGGATCCAATAGCAAAAACACCAGTACCACAGCCCAGATCAACAATTTTTTTTCCTTTAACATCCCCCAGTGAATAGGCATTCCACAAAACATCAGCAGCAATATTAGCCGGGGTAAGATACTGTTCAAATTCTATATTAGGAGATGGATGACTGGGGATCCTTTGAAGTGCTATCTCCAACTGTCTTTTACGCCTTATATTATATTTCATGAAATTTCCCCACTTAAAATAGATCTCAATAAACTGGATTAAATCTCTTGAACATTAATAGATGCCAATCTCCATTAGATATTATCCGAGGTATAGAATTATTAATTATCCTATTAATTAAATTGTATTAGAATATTTTCATGGAAAAAATGGGATGGAATATTTATTCATAGCCGGCTGATACTTTAATATTAGTTGAATGGATGAAATAAAATTTTTTAAATATGATAATGAATATAACTTGACACTAAGAAAGTTTTAATAAATTATTAATTAAGTCGATAAACAGATAATTATCAATTTAGGAAAATATATGTCAAACTATCTAACAGATACAGGGAGATACCATGTTTAAGAAAGTGCTGGTTGCAAATCGTGGAGAAATTGCCATAAGAGTTATGAGAGCTTGCAGGGAACTGGATATTAAAAGTGTTGCAGTTTATTCAGATGCTGATAAAAACTCTCTATTTGCCAAATATGCTGATGAGGCCTATAATATTGGAGGATCCTCTCCATCGGAAAGCTACCTTAATATTGAAAGAATAGTTCAAACTGCCCAAGATTATGGTGTTGAAGCCATACACCCGGGATATGGATTTTTAGCTGAAAACTCTAATCTGGGAAAAGAATGTGAAAAACATGGTATAAAACTTATAGGACCTGAACCCAGAGTAATAGAGGCTATGGGAGATAAAATAACCTCAAAAAAACTTATGAGAAAGGCAGAAGTTCCAGTGATTCCTGGTACGGATAAGGGAATAAAAAAAATTGATGAAGCAATAAAAATTGCTGAATCCATTGGATATCCTGTTATAGTTAAAGCCTCTGCTGGTGGTGGTGGAATAGGTATGCGTACAGTCTACGAGGAAGATGAACTTATAAGAGCAATTGAATCCACCCAGTCAGTTGCAAAATCGGCATTCGGCGACTCCACAGTTTATATAGAAAAGTATCTGGAAGAACCAAGACATATAGAGTTTCAAATATTAGCTGATGAGCATGGTAATACTATACATGTTGCGGACCGTGAATGTTCCATCCAGAGAAGACATCAGAAGCTGATAGAAGAAGCTCCCTCACCGATAATGACCGAAGAATTAAGGGAACGTATGGGTTCTGCTGCAGTTAAAGCAGCGGAATATATTGGTTATACTAATGCTGGTACGGTGGAATTTTTATATTCCAATGGTGATTTTTACTTTTTAGAGATGAACACCCGAATTCAAGTAGAACACCCTATAACTGAAGCAGTAAGTGGAGTTGATCTGGTTAAAGAACAGTTAAAGATAGCTGCCAATAAACCTCTATGCTGTAGCCAGGATGAAATAGAGGTTAGAGGTCATGCCATTGAGTGCCGTATAAATGCTGAAGATCCTCTTTCTGATTTCACCCCAAATCCAGGTAAAATAACTGGTTACCGGTCCCCTGGAGGAAACGGGATACGGGTGGACAGTGGTGTTTACATGAATTACACCATACCCCCATTCTATGATTCGATGATATCCAAACTTATTGTTTGGGCCAGAACCCGGAACGATGCTATTGCCAGGATGAGGAGAGCTTTAAGAGAATATATAATACTGGGAGTTAAAACCACCATTCCCTTCCATAAAGCTATAATGAAGAATGAAAACTTTCAAGCAGCTAATCTACACACCCACTTTGTGGATGAACACCGTATTGGTATAATGGAAGATATGAAAAAAGTCTTGGATGAGGACAAAGAGATTGAAGCCCGTTTAAAATCCACATTCTTACCTAATAAAAAAATCGCAGCAATATCTGCCGCAGTGAATAATTATGTGGCCCAATCCATAGCTCAAAAAAAGGTTTAATAAGGGGGAATCCTGATGGAATTATATGAACTGGTTTTAGATTTTTTCTATAAGAACAAGGGAAAATACATACCCTTAAAGGAAATTGCTTCTAATTTAAATATTTCTGAATCAGAAATAATTAAAACACTCCAAAAACTGGAAGAACAAGAATATAAGATAGATTTTGCTGAAGATTTAGGTTATAGACTGGAAGAAACACCTAATCTTTTACTGCCCTATGAAATAAAAAGAGACTTAAAAACTGATTTTATTGGGAAAAAGATTTATTATTTCTCTGAAGTTGACTCAACCAATGATGTGGCTAAAGAACTAGCAGAAAATGGTGCTGAGAACGGTACATTGGTCATTGCACAAACCCAGAGACGGGGAAAGGGAAGAGATGGTAAAAAATGGATATCACCCCTAGGAGGGGTGTGGATGTCCATCATTTTAAGACCCACTATTAAACCAGAAAAAGCACCCCAATTAACCCTGGTTACAGGGGTTGCTGTTGCAGAAACTTTAAAGAAACAAACTGGTTTGAATGTTAAGATTAAATGGCCCAATGACATTTTAATTGATGATAAGAAGGTCTGTGGAATTCTGACAGAAGCCCATGCTAAGTATAATACCCTTGAATATGTGATTGTGGGAATTGGTATCGATGTGAATATGGATATGGAACTTTTCCCACAAGAATTAAGAAGAGGTGCCACCTCCATCAAGGAAGAATTAGAGATGGAAGTCTATTATGTGGAACTGGTTCAGAGATTTCTGGAAAGATTCGAAGAGTTATATCTTGAATTTAATGCAGACCAATTCCCAGAAATTCTCAGAAAATGGCGTAAATATTCAAAAACCATTGGAAGTTATGTAGAAGTCCATAAAAGATTGGGAAAAATTGTAAGAGGAGAAGCAGTAGGTATTAACAAACAAGGAGCACTTATACTGGAATTAGATGATGGTACTTTAAGAAAGGTATTTTCAGGTGAATGTATACACCTAAATTAGTATACATTTTAATATTAAGTCTAATAATGAGTTTTATTCAATGCTTATTATGGCTGGCTCTCCTATCTTACCTTCTACTTTAAATTTTTTATCCATGATTTTTTCAGCAACATAAATATTGGTTACTGTATGCTTGGTTAGTTCAGCTGTTTTTATTGATGATCTGCCGGTGATGGCCATATAGGGAATTATTTGATCTCCCATATACTTATCTAAAGGTGAATTTTTGGATATTTGATCTAATAATTCATCTGCAGCATTTTTAGCTACAGTTTCAGCCCTTTTTCCTGGTTCACCAATATCACTTCCACCAAGAGGATAATTTCCCCTGGTCCATAGAACTATTGCTGAACCTGGTGATATTGAGTTGTCAATACATTGAACATCAATTTCTACTGGATAACCCTTTTTTTCAAGGATTTCCGTAGCTTTTTGTGCTTGTCTAGTAGCAACATGACATGGTAGTTTGCTGCAATGTGAAATCCCATTAAACCCACTGATTTCTAATTTAGTTAAATTAATAGGTTTTAAGCGTTTTATTGGGTTTATTTTAGCCTTTATTATTCCTCCACCCCGGGGGTAGAATCCTCTTTTTATTAAATCTATTCTGGCCATGTAACCTAACACTCTAAGAAAGGGTAGTGTGACATTTTTTAAGTAATCAAATGTTGGGGACCATTTAACATCTGTACCGCCTTTAATCACTAAGTTCACAGTTGAATCTGCAAACATAGAAGGTATCATTAAGGATTGCAGAACTAAAGTAGTGCTGCCGGCTGTTTTAATGTCTATATGGTAATTACCCCCAGATATAGGTCCGGGTTTAAAATATATTTCTCTAGAGCCTAATTTAAGTCCAGAGCAAGATGCACTGGTTAAACTGGATAGTGCTTTAATGGCAGTAAGATGTTGGGGTGCTAATCCTTTTTTTGGTCGGTTGGCCCGGATGTTAGTTATATGTATTGGCTTGCCTGTTAGAGCAGATAAGGCAGTGGCTGTTCGTATAATTGCACCACCACCTTCACCATATGAACCATCAATAGCTATCATGAGTATAATATTGAATATTATTAAATAAAAGAATATAGGAGATATACATTTCTTATAAATAATATCTGAAAATTGAAAAAGGTTAAGAAAATATATTAGAACGAGATGATCTGAGAATTAAAGGGGAGTGGACTATTTCTGGTAAAATAGTCTGGTTGTGTGTCTAAATTCCTTAATTAAATAGAAATGATTCACATAGATCTAGGTCATTTATAGTGTCCTTGAGAATATTGAAGGTGTCAATGAAAGCTTTTACAATGAATTCCGTGTTTATTTTCTCTGCATCTTTTGATGCTAGGTCAATTCTTATAGTTGCAGATGCCCCTGGCATCCCCACTGCCGGTATGGTGATGATGTTATGATTTTTAAGTAGAATCATGGCGAAGATAAATGATACTTCCCTGGCAGATAGAACTGTTTTGTGGCCATTTTTTTCTAATTCATTGATTAAACCATCAGCTGATAACATGATACCAGTTGGTGTTTTTTTGACATTTTTAAAGTGTTCTTTTAATGCATTGAAAACCATATTTTTCTTATGGTTTGCATCAAAAATCCGGTGTGGAGTGAATTTTTCCAATGTCCTTACCATGCCCGCTATTACTGGGGGTTGGGCTTCCAATCCAAATTCATAGGATTTAGATTTTACTTTATCAATAAATTTAGTCTTTCCAGCCATTAAACCTCCTCTTGGACCATCTATCAGTTTATCAGTACTTTTTATTACCATATCCGCACCTAAATCAATAGCATTTGGCTGCTTATGAATTATGGTTCTTAGACTGGCTCCAGAAGCATCATCCACAAATATGGGTATATTTTTGGATTTGGAAATCTCAACTACCTTATCAAATTCTTCACTTTTAATAATTTCATGATCCATGGTTGATCCAGTAATTATTACCAGGCTGGTGTTATCTGTAACCGTGAATTTATCTATATCGTCAAATTCCTTGTAAACTGCATTAACTATAGCGGCACTACGGGGAATAGAAGGATGTGACGGTGATTTCGGAAGAAAATGAACAATTTCTTCCCCTGGTTTAACCAAAGCCAGTATTGTTGCAAAAATACCAGAAGTTGTGCGGTTAAATGCTAAAACCTTTTCTCCTCCTAAATGTTCTATTCCTAGTTCAGTTAACTGTTCTTCAAATAAAGCAGGCCCGGCATAGGTTTCAATCAGTCCCAGATCTTCATCTTCCAGAGGGAATCCTCCTGAAAGTCCAGTAAGATCAAAAAGACCAGATTTACCCTTTTCATTCAATATGGTGCCTATTATTTTTAGTGCATTATCTCTTCTTTTTACTTCGTCTGAACTTGAATCAATTAGCATTATAGTCTTTCCTAAAGGTTCTAATATATTGTTTAGAGGATAATCTGATATTTTAGTCTTCACCCTCTAGAGAGGATTCTGTTTTATTGTTTTCTGGTTTAAGAATTATTGCATCATCAGCCGAATTTTGAAGAGCAGCACTGAATCCGGGTTCGGCGCCAATAACAATTGTATCTTTTCCATTTTCCTTGGCTTTGTTTATGATAGGTAAAAAATCAGCATCACGAGTCATTAAAGCAATAACATCAATATTAGGGTTGTAAATTAATTCCATGGCCTCCACTGCCATATAAACATCAGTATCTCCCGCCACCACTATGGGAGTAAATCCCTGGTTAACTATAGCCTCTATGAGCTTATCTGATGCATATTGGTTAAGCAAAACCTTACCAACCCTCATATCACCATACTCAGCCATAATTTTTCTTACCAGATCAAGATTAAGGCTGAACTCTTTTCTTAACATGTTAGGCCCATCCACCAGCAGACCTATATTTTTACCTTCAGACCCTTTCCTTTTTAGAGGAATATAATCCTTAAGTGAGGTTAACTTCTCAAAACTGCGCATTTTTCTCCTCCAATGCAATAAATACCATAATTGTTAAAAACAATACATGTTTGCATATTACCTTTATTTTTTCTAGGATTTGTAGATTTAATAATTTTCTAATATATAATATGTTGGAAACTATAATTTATCATTTTTCATGGAAAACATGAGAACAGTAAAAAAATTATCCCATTATCTTTTAGCTTACTCCCTTACCTAAAAATTTATCTAATTCAAACCAAGTACCCCTATATTAATCCAGAAAAAATTTTTTTATTTTAATTAATCACCATGACTGTCAGAATAGCTGATAGAAATTTTATAGTTCCTAAAAAGACAAGTGATGATAAAATAAAAAAAGAATTATGATTAGTATTCTTTTATTTATTAAATAATTATTCAATTTCCAGAGAAAATTCATCTTGGAATAATTCTTTAATCACTTCCAGATCTGAATCAGTAAGTGGTGCCAGTGCCACTTCCTGACCTTCCCTAAGATAATATTCTGCATCCACTATTTTACCAGAATCATTCATGTACAAGTAAAGTCCATCAACAAAATTTTCTGGATTATCAGAGGGTAGGAAAATCTCAAGCCTAACCAAAATTTCAGAACCACAGATACTATCATATAACTCATTTTTCTGTTTTTCGCTCTTTAATGCCTTTTTAAACTGTTTTATTCTTGAATTCAAATTCTTCTTGAATTTTTCTGAATATTCATCTTTACCTTGTGCCATAATATCACTGCAATTATTTTTATTCATTTTAATTTACATCCATTTCTAATAAAAAGATTAAGATAGAATGTTGAGTTAGAAAATTCCATGCAATTCATATAGGAATATCTTACTAAAAAAATTCTGTATAACACTATTTAATACCTATGTAATTACTTAAAAAAATTTAGGGTAAATAGAACTATGATTTAAATAGGCCCATAAATTTTTCTATAGATATTTTAATCAAATAATAACTTGCCGGGATTAATACTGCACATGGTATGAATTTCCTTCATGGAAATACCATTTTCTAGCATAGAATTAATAAAGATTTTCATGCCTGTGGTAGGTTTAGGATTATGCTTTTGACCAAAATCAGTGGCCATTACACATCTTTTTGATCCAACCTCTCTAATTGCATGGGCAATTTTCTGGGGGTTAAGGTTATCATGTCTTTCCATGCAAGCCACGAAACAATGCTCTAAAAAGGCATGTTTTCCCATTTCAATCTGTTCATCAACTGAAGCATCCACCACCCCAGTTAAAGGGTGGTTAATTAATATTTTCCATACTCCCCAGCTTCGGGCCATGTCCAATACTTTAAATATATCATCTACATTAAGATGTCCAGTGGCCAGTACCATGTTATTAGCGTGTACAATCTTAATGATCTCTTCCAGTTGTTCATCATGGATGTTTATCTCTGGATAGGATGTGGTGGGAAGCCATACCATTTTCCCCTCCATTTTTGCAGCATTACTAACGGCTACTGGGTTTAAACCACCCACATTATGGTTTAAGCATATGCCTCCAAAAACAGTGAAGTCAGAGATTGTGCTGGCTTGTTTAGCCCGGCCCACAGTTGACTCTGAATGTGATTTTATCACCACGGCCTTCATTTTCTGATTTTTAGCATCAACCGCGGCTTCCAGATCGTTTAGTAATCTGGGCTGAGTATCAGGGGCAGTGTGGATATGGGTGTCAACAAATCCTTGAAGCGGACTTATTTCCAACTTTTTCATATAAATTTTCTCCATGAGCATCCATAGACACTATTAACGGACCAAAATCCTTTACTTCAAGTTCCCATATTGCCTCTGGAACACCTAAATCAATCCAGTGTACCTTTTTTACTCTCACGATTGATTTTGAATATAGGGCTGCGCAGCCACCAACTGCAGATAAATACACAGCATTATGATCAACTAATGCTTTGGAAGTATTCTCATCCATACCTCCTTTTCCAATAATGGCACTTAAACCTAATCTAATAACTTCCGGCTCATAGGGATTCATTCTGGTACTGGTGGTGGGTCCTACAGCAACCATTTCATGGTCTTGGCTTTCATTATCAGCATCATTCATGGTTTTTACAATTGGCCCGGCATGAAATATTACTGCTCCTTCTAGATCAACTGGAGATCCTTCCTCAATAATTCTCAGATGTGCACTATCCCGGGCAGTATAAATAGTCCCTGAAAGATATACTACATCCCCAATAGTTAAATCTTGGATTATACTATCTTCAATTGGTGTTTTAATTTTTAATTCCATGATTAATCACCCATTAATGTTATATGATGTTTAATGAGTTTAAATTGGAAATTATTAAGATAAGTTTATTAGATGGCTATTTTCTATGTGCATACCCTATTTTTTCCCATCATACATTATATTTATCTAAATCTCCATGTTCAGTAATATATGTTAATATCCATTATTCATGTTAATTTATCTCTAAATATTTTAAATAATATTTTTTCTTGATTCAATTCTAATGGTAATAAATATATCCTAAGTTAGATAATATATTCCAAATTAATTATTTATATCGGTGTAAAGTTATGTCCAGTGTTAAAAATGTGACCGGTCTTTCAAAGTATATGGTTAGCCTTCCAAAAACTAAGATTTCCTTATTTAGCATTATATTCGTTAGTTTTGCTGTGGGAATAATTGCATCATTAATAGAGTCCAGTGAACTTTCCATTCTGAATAATGTAATCTATGGGGGTACGGCAGGATTTTTCATTTTCGGTTTTTCCTCTATAATGACTGGGGGATTAACCCAGTATATAGTTAACACTTTCCAAGGTAGGAAAATGAAAATGAAACAATCCATGTTTCTGGCTTTTATTTCTATGATGATCATTGCCCTTATCTATTTATTAGGAGTGGTGATTTCAGAATTTACCTTATATAATTACATTGTTGATTCCCTGATTTTTGGTTTTGCACTGGCCTTTGCATTTAGAATAATTGTTATATGGGCCACATCCAACATCTCCCTTTCAAAATCTGTTTTTCTTGCATCATTTCAACCAGCACTAATATTTAGTATGTTGACTGTGGTGGCCTTTTTAACCAGCATAGCCACCCATATTGGACTGGGCTACTTCAGCATCCTAGGAGTAGTTATTAAAATTATAATAGCAGCATTAATCTTAATGATGGCCATATATTCCTTTGTTATGGTTATAGAATCGCCTATGCGTAAAAATTTAGGCATAGGAGTATTAGAACTTTTAAGCCTTTTTATTTCACATTTAAGCGAAGGATCTTCTTCAATGGAGAAAATTTTTGAAGATATTGGTGAACCAATAGATACATTGGTGGGAATAACAAGTTTCAAGACAGAAAATGGGATCAAATCACTATTCTTATCACCATGCGTCCACCCCGGACCTATTGGAAGCATAGGAGGAGGTAATATGCCCACCATCCTAGCTGATAAGTTTAAACATTTTACCATGGTCTCACACGGCCCCTCTACCCATGATTTTAACCCGGTCTCAACTAAAGAGATTGATAAAATCGAAGAAGCTGTTTTAAAATCCCTTAAAGATATGGATTACTCGTCTAAAGCCAGTGAATTCGTAAGAGTAGAGAATAACGGGGCTAAGATAGGGGTTCAATATTTCAATAATAATTTGATGATGTTAGCTACATTATCTCCGAAAGGATTTGATGATATTGACTTTGGAGTGGGTTTATCCCTTATGAATCTGGCCAAATCCAAATGCGGCCCAGAAAATGCCATCTTAATTGACTGCCATAACTGCTTTAAAGGAGAAAAAGGACGAATCTTACCAGGTAATAAGGAGGTATTTGATCTGATGGGGGCTGTTGAAAAAATTGAGGCTTACCCCCAATATGACCACTTGAAGATGGGATGTTATGGTGATCCTATTAAAGATATGTCAAGAGAGGAAGGTGTAGGTGAAAGTGGAGTTAAGGTAATGGTTATAGAGGTTAACCATCAAAAAACAGGCTACATACTATTAGATGCTAATAACATGGTGGAAGGTTTCCGGGAAAAAATTATCAAACATGTGAAAAAACTGGGATTAGAATATGCAGAGGTCATGACCACAGACACCCACTCCATAAATACTCTGGCAGGAGGTCATAATCCTATAGGGATGGAAAAACAAGAAGAGATAATTAGGATCATTGGTGATTGTACCCTTAAGGCAATAGAAGACCTTGAAAAAGTTGAAGTTGCAGTTAAAGTAGCTAAGATAAGTAATATTAAAACACTGGGTCCTACCAATGCCACAGAACTAGTTACCACCATAAGTTCTATTGTAGCAGTTAGCCGGATATTTGCACCATTTATTTTTATATTAGCCCTTTTCTTTGTATTTATATGGATATTTTATTGGGCCTTCTAGTATTATATTTGATAAAACTAAATTTTATAATTCTAACTTTAAAATAAAGAAAAATTAATAATAAAAATAATGAGTTATATATTAATGAAAATGGTCCATGATATAAACCATATGAACACAAAGGGGATGATACCACTCCAAAGCCAGCCCTTGGTTCCTCCCACAGCTTCCTTTCCAAAGATTCTCTCTGAGATATTACCAATAATAATCAATATTACCAAACCTGCTAAAGCTGCTAATGCTTGATTTTCACCAATTGCAGGTATTGATCCATTTGAAAGTGTGAATGACACATAACCTGCCAATATTCCTGCCACTGCATGAATAATGGCCATTTTACCATCTACATCCATATTTTTTACCTCCGATTATATAATTATCATCACTATAACTAATATAATATACACTAAATTATAGATTCTAGAATTTAATATTATATCTAGATAAGAATTTATCAGATCAATAATCATTTGAAATAAGATTCTAGAATATTTGATATTAAGATCTAAATAAAATTTATCAGATCAATAATCATTTGAAATTTTTCATATTTAAATATGTTTTATTATGCAAGGTGTTCCCATGAAAGGTATGTCCAATGTTGATGTTTATGCAATTTGTACTGAATTAAATGATATCCTAAAAAATGCCAGGGTAGATAAGGCATTTCAGCCCACAAAAGATACCGTGATAATAAGATTTCACGTACCTGGAAAGGGCCGTGTCGATGTGGTGTTTCAAGCTGGTAAAAGGCTGCACTTAACCCAGTACCCACTTCCCAATCCCCAAGTACCACCATCATTTCCCATGATGCTTCGTAAATATTTGAGGGGAGGTAATGTAAAGGAAATCCGCCAGTACAATTTTGACCGGATAATTGAATTAGAGGTTAAAAAGGAACAGAAATACACCATGATTATAGAACTATTTGCCCAGGGAAACATTATACTACTGGATGAGGAAGATAGGATCATCCTACCCCTTAAAAGGAAGTTATGGACAGATCGAAAGATTTCATCTAAAGAAGAATATAAATATCCTCCCAAAAGAGGTATTAATCCTTTAGAGGTTGAAAAAAAGGAGATTTTAGAAAAATTTGAAAACTCAAAAACTGATGTAATAAGAACACTGGCTAGAACCGGACTGGGTGGAGTATATGCTGAAGAGATAATAGCACGAACTGGTTTAGATAAGAAAGCTCCAGCCAACGAAATTAAACCAGAAGAAGTTGATCTAATCTATCAAACAGTCCAGGAATTATTCCAACCATTGAAGGATAAAGAATTCAGTCCCCAGATCGTATCTAATAGTAAGGAAGATGTTCTTCCCCTGAACCTTAAGATTTATGAAAAATATTCAAAAAGAGAATTTGATACCTTCAATGAAGCAGCTGATGAATTTTACAGCAGCAAAGTCCGCGCCGATATTAAAAAGGTTCAGGAAGATGTTTGGAGCGCTGAGATAGGTAAATATGAGAAGAGATTAAGGCTGCAAGAGGAGACACTGGAAAATTTCAAAAAAACCATTAAGGAGTCTAAAAAGAAGGGGGAATTGCTTTACTCTAATTACCAGGAGATCCAGAATATCTTGAACACCATAATTAAGGCTCGTGAAAATCTTTCATGGCAGGAGATTATTAAAAAAATCAAATCCGGTAAAAAAAAGGGTGTTCCTGGATTGGATATGATACAATCACTGGACCAGTTAGGTAATCTGGTCTTAAAGATAGATGGCACTAACATAAGAATTGATGTCAATTCCACCATCCCTGAAAATGCTGAGATTTATTATGAAAAGGCTAAAAAGGCTAAAAGGAAGATTAGAGGAGTGAATATTGCCATAGAGAAGACTCGTAAAGAAATTGAGAAAGTTACCAATAAAAAGGAAATTGCCATGGAGAGGATCACTCTACCCCAAAAGCGGATTAAAAAGGAGTTGAAATGGTTTGAAAAGTTAAGATGGTTCTTATCCTCAGATGGACTTTTAGTAATTGGAGGAAGAGATGCTAATACCAATGAAATGGTGGTAAAAAAGTATATGGACAATAATGATTTGTATCTCCACTCAGATATACACGGTGCACCTTCGGTTGTGATAAAAAAAGGAGAAGGAGAAATTCCAGAAAGTACCATTAATGAAGCAGCAGTATTTGCTGCATCCTTTTCCAGTGCATGGCCTAAAGGCTTAGGTTCCCTGGATGTTTACAGTGTAGAGCCAGATCAAGTATCAAAAACACCAAAATCAGGGGAATTTGTGGCAAAAGGAGCTTTCATTATCAGGGGTAAGAGGAATTATATTAGAAATGTGCCCCTTCAAATATCGGTAGGTCTAGTGGATTATGAAGGAAAAAGAATAATGGCCGGCCCTACCAAAGCTATTAGAAAATATACGGATAAATATGTAACTATAAAGCCAGGTTACATGAAAAAAGAAGCATTAGCAAGAGAAATACTAAAAAAAATTGATAATGAAAGAATTTTAAGTACAGAGGATGTTATAAGAGTCTTACCATCAGGAAAGGCGGATATTGTAAATAAATAGTAGTTGTATGTTAATTAAGATATTTAATCTTTGGATATCTCTTTTTCCTTTATCTTCTTTTTAAGTAGAAAATTTATATCTATCAAATACTTGCCTTCTTCATCAGAAACAATTATTGAATCTTTCTCCAGTAAAGGGGCTAGATTAACCTCATATATTCCTGGTTTTTTAACCATTATGGTTTCTATGGAATCCTTCTTTACTTCTTCAATCTTTTCAACCTTTCCATCACTCTTAAATTTAAAGTATTTACTACCACACTCTGGACAGCCATTTAATATCTCTTCAGAACTTCCCTTAAACTTAGCACCACATTTAATGCACTGATGCACCAGAATCACCAATACTTGCAATCATTGATAAAAAGTTGGACTTTTTCTTAACTGTTCTCATTACATTAGCCGGGCCAATTATGGTTAAACCAACTGTCTTCTTCTTTGAAATTCCAAAGAATGACTTTTTATCCTTTTCTAAGGTATAGATATCGATTCCAACAAAGTTTTCAACGTCAATCTCCCTCATTGTAGATTCAATAAGCTCTGCTTCTTCTTCAGGAGTCAGTCCACCTTCAATTACTAGCAAATCACCATTTTTTACTCGATCAATAATCATTGAAATTTTTTCCATACTCGTCCGTGACTGAAGTGCGTCCGAAGATAGAAAATCCATTTTTATTCCTTCCATATTAAAACCCCGCATTATTTGAATTTTTTAACCATGGCCATGTATAGAGCGCCTGTATTTTCACCATGCAATGCAGAAATTGGAACCACAGTGTGCTGAGGAAATACTGACATTATACGTTCTGGTGAAGATTCTGGTATGTCGATCTTATTGGCCACTATAACAAATGGAATATTCCGGGCCTCCAAATTCCCTATAATAGTAATATTAGCCTGAGTTAAAGGATCCTGAGTAGCATCCATAACTAAAAGAACACCAGTTACATCATCTAACCATTTAATTGCTTCAATTATGCCCTTTGTCGCTTCTTTTGCCCTGTCTTTTGCTTCTTCTTCAGATAATCCGAATTCTAGGAAATTTTTATAGTCTACCTTAGTGGCTATTCCTGGAGTATCTATAATATCAAAATCAAGTTCTACTCCATCCTGCTGAATGGTTACTCTTTCCTGGCGGTACACGTTCCTTGTTTCGTGGGGTATTTCTGATACCAGTCCAATTGGTTTACCCACCCAGTCTTCAGCCATTTGATTAGCCAGTGTGGTTTTACCAGAATTAGGATGACCATAAAGACCTATCTTTAATTTTTTATCCTTACCCATCAATCGCTTTAAAAATCTAATGAAAAAATTACTCATATTCACCACTTTCAACTTCTTTAACTGATTAAAATTTATTATATTATTTATTAAATGTATATTAATTCCCGGTATATAATGGTAATTATTGAGAATAATGAAAAATCGCTAAGAGGAATAAATCATTCCTGGTAGGATTGGTTAGTTTCCAGTATTACAACCTTCACCTCAGGATTTTGTGCAGCCACTCTTTGGGCAAAATCTTCAGGATCCTGTTTGATAACCGGGAAAGTGTTGTAATGTATAGGTATTACTGTCTGAGGATTAATCCATTCCACGGCAATAGCCGCAGTTTCAGGTCCCATGGTATAAGTATCTCCAATAGGCAGAAGAGCTATGTCTGGTTTGTAGATCTCTGCGATAATGGTTTTCATATCACCAAATAGTCCCGTATCTCCAGCATGATAAATCTTTTTACCATTTTCCAGTTGGATAATGTAACCAGCAGCACTTCCACCAGCTCCCACCTCTTCAATAAAATCCATATCAGAGGAGTGCTGGGCATTAGTCATGGTTATTTTAAGATTGTAAATATTAATGGAACCACCAATATTCATTCCAATGGTTTCAAATCCCTGTTTTGATAGATATACCGAGGTTTCATGATTGCCAATAACCACTGCGCCGGTACGGTTAGCAATTTCCATGGTATCTCCAAAATGGTCAGCATGTCCATGGGTAATTAGGATTATATCTGCCTTCAATTCCTCTACTGGCACTGGACAGGACGGATTGTTGCTAATAAATGGATCAATTAAAATTCGAAGTTTTTCCTCAGTTTCCAGTTCAAATGCAGAGTGACCGAACCATCTAAGTTTCAATTTAAATCCTCCAAGACCACATCTTTTGATAGATCCCATGCTTCATTGAATAATTTTTCAATCTCTGAGATGGAATTTTCATCCTTATATATTACTCCCACCTCAAAACTTTCATATATAGGGTCTGTGGAAATTATAAGCCCATTTGTATTATCTGAAACCACAGCAACCGTGTGAACATGTGGCATGGTCCTTATTTGAACCTTGTTTTCCTGTAACACCTTTATTAACTCTACAGAGGCATCATCATCCAAACTGGCCTCCTGGATGATCATTTTACTATCAGTGTCCATAAATTTCTTCAAAATTCCCACGTCAATATTTCTAACCCATGGATACATCATTACTATCTTGTTTTCTGCCTGTAAAATGGTTTCCTTCATGGCGTCCTGGACATCAGCCGCATCAAAGGACCATATTATGTTAGGCTCCTTGGATTCTGCTTTTATTTTGTTAAGGGTTCCCCTGAATGATTCTAGTCTTTCCTCTATAAGATCCTCCACATCAGCCACATTTTCAATATAATTCTGTTTAAGTTTATCCAGTCTCTCTTTCACATAATGCTCATCATCCTTATCTGGAGATTTAGGAACAGGAGTGATAGGCTTCATCTTCTTAGGAGTGATTTTAGATTTTTCAGCCTGAACTTCATTTGAAACAGGCTTATCTTCAGCTTTAACTGGCTTAACAATCTTGGGAGAAGGTTTATCTTCAGCTTTAGTTGGTATATCCTCCTTTTGGGATGGTTTTTCTTCTGGTTTATCGGTCTCTTCTGGTTTCTTAGATCTTTTTAATCTGGATAAATCAATTAAGGGTTTCTTTTTAGGTTTTTCTTTAACCTCGGATTTAACTGGTTTGGGTACTGGTTTAACTGGTTTTTTCTCGGGTTTCGGAACCTTTTTTTGAACCGGTGCTACTTCCTTCACTGGTTTTTTCTCCATTGCCTTGACTTTTTCTTTAACCTTATCCTTCTTTATGGGAGGAGCTTCCTTCTTTTTAGCCTTTTCTTTAGCCTGGATAACTTCTTTCAAACGTTCTGCACTTTTAGGGGATTTACTTTTAACCTTTTCTGCTGGTTTTGCAGAGGCTTTGGTGGTTTTAGGCATTTTTAATTGGGATATATCTACATTGGAGCCGAATATGATCAGTAACATGAATCCTAAAACCGCTATGCACAATCCTGCGAAGAAAAATAAAAAGTTGGGGGGAGTATCAAAACCAAAAGTCATAGCATAAATTCCTGCAACAATCAACAACGCCCCGAATATTGTAATGATTAAATTGATCATCTAATGCCTCCAATGTTATTTCTAATTTTATTACTTAAACTTTTTTAGATAAAAATATTAGAAAAATTAATTCTAAAAAGTTTATCCACTAAAAAATCCCTAATACCAATATATATGATTCAATTTTTAAGAATATAATATTTATATATTTTGTGAAAAAATTCTATATTCCAATTAGTAAAAACGATCTAATATATAAAGAATATGGAAAATTATATAAGAATATAAGTGTAATTAATAAAATAATATATAAATAATTTTAAATAAATTGAGGGTTAAATATGGAAATATTTACTGATGAAAGGGGTCAAGGGGCAGCTGAATATATATTATTATTTGGTGGTGTGATTGTTATAGCCATTGCAGGTTTATTGATATATAATAGTTATTTTACTGATAAAGCTCCTTTCAATACCCAAGAAGATATGAATACAGTTAGAGGTTGTTTAAGAGAACCTTAGTTATATTTTCATGCAGTTATATTAATAATTAATATTAATAATTCAACTTTGATAGTTCAATTAACTGTAAAAGTATTTTATCTGACTCTTCTTTATCTGAAAATGCTATTGCATACTTCTTAATCAAATTTCTTTTAACCTCGGATTCTTGAGTATTAATATAATTAAGTAAATTATCATAAATTGTTTCTATATCATGATCTACTTTCATTAAATCATTAGATTCAATCTTAGACCATCTATTCATAAATATCTTTCTTAAAGAATAATAAGAATTTTTGACAATATCAGGTTCATCACTATCTAAATTTTTGAACATAATCTCTATATCTATAAGATCTTGTTTTATTGAGGTGAACATAATACCTTCTGATTTTAATGATTGTACCCTTTTAATCCCATCATAGATACTTAGATCATAGCCTACTACGTCGATTTTTCCTTCTTTAAGAAGCTTAAATAAAGCCTCGTTGATGGTTTTATCAGAATATTTTTTATCAGAAATTTTTATTAATTCATCTAAAATTTGTTTTTTGGACAGAGTTCTATCTTTAAGAATTTTTAACAAAATATCTTTCAGCTTAGATTGTTTAGGCATATAAAACACATTATATTTTTATGTGAATATATGCACACAAATAATATAAAAACTAATATGCTAGTGAAAAAAATAAAGATATATTGATATATAAATTATATAAAGAAAAATTAACCAAGAAAAATTTATATATAAAAAAAACCATAAAATAAAAATAAACATTGGAGGTGAATTGCATGAAATTCCTAAAAGATGAAAGTGGACAAGGAGCAGCTGAATATATACTATTATTTGGTGGTGTAATAGTTATTGCAATTGCTGCACTTTTAATTTATCAAACCTACTTCACAGGACAAGACTTCAACTCAGATCAAGATATTGCAGAAGTAAGAACTTGTTTAAGAAGTTAAAACTGTTTAATACAATAAATAAACCAATTATAATAATTAGTGGAAAATACATGTTAATAGATGAAAACGCCCAGATAAGTGCTGAAATGATACTTTTAGTAGGTGCAATTCTAATATTAGTAATTGTTGCAGGTACTTACATTTTGGATATAACAGAATCTGTATCTGGTAATATAACAGAAGTTATAGATACTGCGCGTAATTCAACTATTAATAAGATGTAGTTTTCCACACCACCACTTTTTTATTTTTATATATAATCTTCATATATTCAGTATTTCTTTTTTCAAGCACTAATTTTGTAAATATAGAATTTTCAAACTTTTTATCAATTACTAAAGCAGTATTATCATCCCATAATAGCCATATACAAAAATTGCTTTTTTGGTCTATAATTCTTTTTTTTATTGTATTATTAACAATCTCAACTAAGCAATACGGATCTGAATTGTTCCAAGTAATTTTACTACTTTTAGGATCAAATACTACATTATTAGTAGAATTAACAATTTCATTACTCGTGTTAAAAGTGCCAACTGAATAGGTATAATTTATTCCCTTAACATTATTAAAATCCCAATTTCCAAAATAAAAATCCCATTTACCAGTTTTAATCATCCTATCATAAGTAACAACAACAAAAGGTCTTACCTCATCAGGATGAGTATATTTTAAAATTTCGAGAGAATTTTTTTCTGTAAAATTATATCTATTTCGTAATACAAGAGCTGCAGAATTTTTATCTAAACCTAAAATATCATTTAGTATCATAACACTTTTAGAAGTATTTCCTGTGAAATTATCCAAAATTAAATATGCAGTATCCCCACTAGTTGCTAACATTCTGAAAATACTCGCGGAAAGTTTTTCATCACTAGTTGAAAAAGCTCTGCTAATCCAGTATTCACGGGATGTATTAGGTATTTTACCATAAAATGTTAAGCTATTATTATAAAATTTTCTAATTGGTAGAGTTTCAATATATGCTGAACGTCCATCGAAAGAAACCGGCCTCTCTGCTATAGCACTATAAAAATGGCCATAACTCCAATCTGAAATAATTAGAGTATCATTAGATGTATTATCACGTATCCATTTAGCCGAACTCCATAAATCATCATTAGCCAAAGGAGCTCTCCTTTCTAAACTATCATGAGCCGTTAAAAATTGAGGTAGAATTAGAATTATAATAAATAAAATATATGAAATATTTTTAAATTTATTATTTTGAAGAATATTATTCATATAATCAACTAAAATTCCTATAGCTACACCTGCAGAAATAGCGAGCGGTGGAATAACTAATATTATGAATCTAGCTCCTTTAAATAGTGATAAAAATCCTAAGATAATCCAAATTAATAAGAATAGATAAAAAAACCAGCTGATTCTTTTTAAATATAATTTTTTCATTTTTTTATTCAAAAAAATCCTGAATATTAAAAAAATACCGAAAATTCCAACAGCCATGAATACTAGGCCTAAACCTGAAACAACTTCCATAATTGTTGGTCTTCCTAACTCAGAAACTGCAATATAAAGATCAGGCCAGGGACTCCATACATTATTAACTGCAATCAGATTAAAAAATTCCAATAATCCATAAAAAGGTTTTATAAAATTAATGAAACCAGTGAAAATCAATATTAAAAGTAGAGAACTTACAGCAAAACCTAAATATATCAATAAACAGTCTTTATATGTTTTTTGTTTAAAATACCTGACTAAGATATAGATTAAAGTAAAGATGCTAATTATGTAAAAAAGATACTGCCATCCATTCCAAGCCATGGAAAAAAGAAATATTGATATCGAAGATAATAAAGTATAGAAAATCCTTTTTTGAAAAGTTTTGGAATGTATAGCCTCCATAAAAAACCATACAATTAAAATTGGGAATAGTAAATTGAACATGTCCGTGTCAAACCAGCCTGGAATGGTTCTTAACAAATAGAAAGGAACTAAAACTATTAAAATACCCGTGATTATTCCCGCTATATCATTTGTAAACCTTTTAACAAAAATAAATGCAGCTAATCCTGCCAAAGGAGAAAATAACATAGGTAACCAAAAGCAAACTGTTAATAATGATACACTGCCGAAAAAGTTAATAATTTTATAAATAAATGCAGTTAGATAAATTAATAAAGGAGGATAATCCATTGGAACTCCTGGAGGAGAATAAGAAAAAGAATCCCATTCTGTTCCGTTTATAAAGCTATCACCTAAGTGCCCGAATTCTATGTAATTTTTAGTCAATCGATAATTGTAATAAGAGTCTAATTCGTACATATAAGGATGACCCTCTTCATCCATTATATAAAAAGACTTTTTTTCGTCTTGAATACCATTAAGGTTAGTAGACTCTATCCGTGCAAAAAATGCAATAAAAAATATTGTAAAAATTACAATAAAATTGATAAATATTTTCTTTTTATACATAAATCCACTTTCTATTATTTATATACTAAAATATTTTTTTATTAATTAATTTATAATTAATTAGTAAAAATTCAGGAAAATCGTATTTATATTATTCATTTATGTGTAAAAACTGATATTGAAGAATATATTAATATATAAAATTTATATTTGCAGAAAGAAACTTATAAAACATGCAGCAACAAGAGAATATAAAAATCTTTGATTTTTATTGAATATATATTATTCTACTAGAATAATCACCAACATTGATGTTCCTTAAATCATTCTATTAATTATTTAGATACATATTGAAGAAAAAGAGAGTAGATTCAATTAGATGATATAAGTAAAAAAAAGAACACTAAAGTAAACAACAAGTATTAATGTGAAAATGAAAGTTCATAAATGTTTACTTAATGAATCTAAAGTTAGAAAATAACTGATAAAAGCTTTCAATCAATTAAAAAAATAGAAAGTTCATTTAATCAAAAAAACCATTAGTTTATATTATAAAATATAATTTATAAGAATAATTTAAAAGTTATTTTGGTGCTCAAATGGTTACTAAAGATGATATTAACGAATTAATAAATATTGATTGGAGTAAATTTCCTCATATTATCTTTTTATCATTATTTTTTGTTATTTCAAGAATTCCTTTATTAAATATTGGTTTTGGAAGCGATCCCGATGCATGGCGTATAGCAAATTCTGCTTATGATCTTAAAAACTTCTTTGTTTATCATCCTTCCAGATTTCCAGGCTATCCTTTGCCAGAGTATGTGAATTCTCTTATAATTGATTATGGGTGGCTTGCAACCAATTCTTTGACATTAATTTTATCTTTAATTTCAGTTATTGTTTTCGCGAAAATTTTAAATGAATTGAAAATAAAAAACCGTGGTTTAATAGTAATAACCTATGCATTTCTCCCTATATTATGGATAAATAGCGCTGTTACCATGGATTACATGTGGGCTTTAACTTTTATCATGATTTCATGGTATTTAATATTGAAAAACAAATATTTAATGGCGGGTTTAATGATGGGTCTTGCAATAAGCTCTAGACCTACATCACTTTTTTTAATGATACCATTTCTATATCTAGTTTATAATGATGCTAATCCAAAGAAAAATATTTTTAAATTTACTTTTTTAGCGTTTCTCACATCAATATTATTATTCTTACCTCTTTATTTAGAATATGGTTTAAGTTTTTTGACATATTATCCATTTAGCATAAGTTGGATGACAGTATGGTCAGACGCAAGTTATTATTTTGGTTCAATTGCAATTATAGTAGGCATCATCCTAATATTTTATAATTTAAAAAATTTATATAATAAAATTGTTTTAGAAAAAGATAAGATGTTTATATTTTTAGTTATTTCAATTTTTTTTATTATTTTACCCTTTATTAAGGCCCCTTATGAAATAGCTTATTTAATACCAGCTATACCTTTTGTACTTTTGTTATTAAATGGAATTTCTAAAAAGAAATTTTTTGTAATTTTTTGTATTTTGCTTTTGTTAAATTCTTTTATAAGTCTAAATGTTACAAGTTCAAAAAACTTTATTCAAAATGGTGTTGATGATGGTTTAATTAATAGTGAAATTAACTTACAAAAAAATATAGTTTTCAATCTAAAAAAAATTATAAATTCAGATATCAATAATTCAGTTATAATTTATGGTGAATATCTACCATTTATTACTTATTTGTATGAAAACTCTGGAGAGCCGATACAACCAATTAATATGGTGGGTTCAGGTAAACTTGAAAATAATGAGTATTTAATCAAAAAAAAGAATCTAAGATATGTTTATTTAATATCATTAAATGATGTCCTTAATTTCAAAAAGAAAAAATACAAAATATATTTTGTTGGAAATACAACAAAAAACATTACAAAGACCGAATTTGGATATGATTTAACTGATTACGGCTGTGAAAACATTTTCAGATACTTATATAAATAAAAGAGTTATGATAGCAATTATAAAAGAACATTTATTAACAAATAAAAAAAAGAAGGAATTAATTTGCATTAGCATGGGTATAATCCTGTTTTTATCTTTAATATTATTAATTGGACTAAATTATATCCCAGGATTTGCCAAAGTTCTAGTATACGATTCGTTTATTTATTATCAAATGTCTTTAAATCCCTTTATAACTACAGAAGCTCCTTATACCTACCGTATTTTAACGCCGCTTATTGTTTATCTTCTCCCTTTTGAGAATATAGTTGGATTTTATCTATTAAATACTTCTTCAATCTTCTTTACTGGAATTTTATTCTATCATTATCTGAAAAAGTTAAATTTTAGTTCATATTTAATTTTTTTAGGTGTTTTATTTTTCATTGCAGCCCCAACCGTTATATACTCTTTATATGACATAGCACTAGTAGATAATTTATCCTTTTTATTCATTATATTAGGATTTTATTTCATATTAACTGAAAAAGATTGGTTGTATCTTATTATTTTAATATTAGGTATTTTGAATAAAGAAACAATACTTTATACTATTCCTTTCTTTTTCATTTATAAGATTGAATATCAAAATCTAAAAATCGCTGTAAAAAAAACCTTTATGATCTCAATTCCAGTTTTACTGGTTTTCTTGATAATCAGATACATAATAGGGTTTACAGACTATTTTTCAATTGAAACAATTAAGATGATGCTTTGGGATCATGCTAACTCATTTAATTTATTCCAAAAAGTGCCTTATTTATCACTTTATACATTTAAAAATCCTTATTTAGCCTTTGGAACTCTATGGTTTATTTTTGCATATGGATTAAAATATATTGAAAATAAATTTCTGAAAAAATCTCTTTACATTCTACCCCTAATCTTCCTACAAATTTTAATTTCTACAGACATATTTCGAGTTTTATTTATAGCTTATCCCATTATCATCCCCATAAGTTTGTATTTCTTTAAATTAGATAATTTGAAAGCAGTTAGTATATTTATTATAATTACATTAACAATAATCATTACATATGCATTATTAATTCCAATAAATGGATTTTTATTCGGATTACTTACATTGCCTTTAGAAATTATAATTTTAATATCACTAATAATCAAAATTTTACAAAAAAAATTATTCAAAAATAAAGTTCCTTGTTATACTTAGGAATAATCGCCATCAAAACACACTGCTCTGTATTCCCCGTTCGATCCAGCAATCCTTTGGTAAAATAGCTTATGGCCCCAGTTTTTTCTCCTAAATTATCCACTCCAGTTACTTCATCCATTACTTCTCCCACTTCCTTACCCTTTAAAACCTCCTCAATTACTTTAGGGGGATATTCAAATCCCGCGCTAACACCAATAGTTACATTTTCTCCATCATATATGGCACACCACTGCAGATCAATATATCCTGTGATGGTGTGGGGTGTTTCCATTAAACCCGATTCTATTCCAACACCAAGATCATAATCTGAGGTGTAAGCATTTTTTGCCCGGTTAACAGCTCCCTGAATGGTTTGATCTATACCGAAAGGTTGTGGGGGGACTTGTGAATCCACTTTCCTACTATCTACTTCAACTTCTCCATAAATCTTTTCTAAGACATTTTTTGTTGCATTGACTTTTACTGGATTTTGGGATCCAACAACTACTTTCATTTCTTCACCTTAAACATTTTTATATTGATTATTTTATCGGATTATTTTACCTTCATAGTTGATTTCACCCTTACGTATCCTGGTGGAGGATATGGGCTCTCCATCCTCAGCAAAAACCGTTTCAATTACAATAACTGCTAAAGGTTCCATATCATTTTCTATACGGATTTCATTAATTTTATGTGCTGTTTGTTCTGTTTCTCTACTTACCACAATAGCATCAAATGTTTCATCATAAATGGTTGTACCATAAGTATCATTAAGTCTTAGTACTTCATATTTTTCTGGATAATTTTTGAGGAAGTTTTTAAGATTGTTCATCCTGGTTGAGCAGGTTTCAATATCACCTTTTTGTCCCCCAAATTCTGTGGAGGTTACTCCAATTATAACTTTTTCACCCACCTCAAAGGCCTTATTTAATAGTTTTTCATGGCCCCTATGGAATTTGTCAAAGGTACCGCCTACAGCAACTTTCTTATATAAATGCATAATTCTGGTTCCCCTCTCCTTACTGGTGATAGTTTAAATTCTAAAATTTTTAGATATTTTGATTATATGGTTTAATCAAAGTATAATACATATGCTAATTGAACACAATGTAGTTCATAAGAATCCTTGTAAAGTGGATGTGAGATTTGCCTCCTGTTATCCTAATCACTATAAAACAGCCATGTCATCGCTTGGTTATCATATTATTTATGATTTTCTAAATTCCCGGGAGGATGTTTACTGCGAAAGAGTGGTATATCCCTACCCTAAAAGCTTAGAGTCAAACACTCCACTAAATAGATTTGACTTCATAGGTTTTTCCCTTCAGTATGAACAGGACTACTTTAATGTCTTATCCATGTTAAATAAGGGTAATATCCCTATAAGGTGTGTTGATCGTACCTCTAAAGATCCTCTAGTTATTGCTGGTGGCCCTTGTGCCACTGCCAATCCCCTGCCAGTGAGTAATTTTATTGATCTTTTCATCGTCGGTGAAGCTGAAGTTATTCTTGATGAAGTCTTGGATTTGTATATGGAATTAGATAATCCCCGGAAAGATATTGAAGCATTTTTGGATATTAAAGGAGTTTATGTGGCGGATAATCCTGCTATAAGATGTATTGTTAAAGATATGGATAATGCCTGTCATCCCACCCGGCAAGTGGTTCTGGAAACTTCAGATAAAAGATTCCTACCTGCCTTTGGCCGTGCATTTTTACTGGGTATTTCCCGGGGGTGTAGCCGTGGCTGTAGATTCTGCATGTCAGGATATCTATACCGGCCCCGCCGTGAAACATCACTTAAAAAACTGTTAAAAATAGCAGAAAAAGGTAGAAGAGCCACTGGATTAAATAAAATTGCACTTATTGGTGCTGCTGTATCAGATTACACTAAAATCGATGAATTAGGTGAAAATTTATTAGAGAGGGATTTCCAGTTAACCACTCCTTCACTGAGAACTGAAACAGTAACCGAGAAATTAATAGATTCTCTGAATGAAAGCGGCCTTAAAACAATTACATTAGCCCCAGAATCCACATTTTCTATACGTAAATGTTTAAATAAAGATTTTGATGATAATAAACTTTTTGATATTAGTAAAATAGCCTTTGAAAGGGATATGAATATTAAATATTACTTTTTAATAGGAACTCCTGGCGAATCAACAAAGGATTTAAGAGAAATGTTAGGTCTAATAAAAAATCTTAGAAAACTTGCTCCTAAAAAGAATATGGTTAAATTAAGTATAAATCCCCTTATTCCCAAACCCCACACCCCCTTCCAGTGGGAACTGTTTAACTATGAAGATGTTAAATCTAAAATTTCTTATATTAACAAATATTTAGGTTATAAATCCTTTAAAATTGAAAATCTTAAAGGTGCTTTTATCCAATATATTCTATCAATGGGTGATAGAAACCTGGGAGATCTGATTGAAAAATCCTGGCAGTCCAGAATAAATATAAAAGAATGGGAAAAATATGGTAAAACTATAAATTATGATTTAAAAAGTAGATTACCATGGGAAAATATTGATATTGGTGTAAAGAAGGAATTTATAATAAATGAATATAAGAAAATGAAAAGAGGCAAAGTTACCAGCTGGTGCGAGGAATATGGCTGCTATAAATGCGGTAGCTGTATTTAATATTCAAGATACAAAATATAGGGGTTTTAATTGATTTCAAAGATTTTATAGGTGATTAAATGTTTAAACCATCAAGAAGAGTTAGTGCCATTGATCTTTCGGGTATAAGGAAAATGTTCGAACTTATTACAGAAGATACTATTAATTTAGGGCTGGGAGAACCAGACTTTGATACTCCTCCCCATATTGTGGAGGCAGCAAAAAATTCCATGGATGAGGGATTCACCCATTACACGGTTAATAAAGGAATTATTGAACTTAGAGATGCTATTTCAAATAAACTAATAACTGAAAATAGAATAAAAACGGATCCAGAGTCTATTATTGTCACGGTCGGGGCCAGTGAGGCTCTTTACATGTGCTGTCAGGCTTTGGTTGAAAGTGGTGATGAAGTTTTAATACCCGACCCGGGATTTGTATCATACCATGCATGTGTGAAACTGGCAGAAGCAAAGCCAGTTCCCATTAAATTAGGGGAAGATTATGATTTTAGAATGACTGCTGAAGCAGTTAACGAAAATATTAGTCCCAATACAAAGGCCATAATCCTTAATTCACCAGCCAATCCCACAGGTAGTGTGATGAAAAAGAGAGATGTTAGGGGTATTGCAGAGTTAGCCGATGATCATGGCTTTTATATTATCTCTGATGAGATCTATGAGAAGATTATCTACCAGGGCCAGCATTATAGCTTTGGAGAATTTTCAGATAATGTGATTACTATTAATGGTTTCTCTAAGACATACGCCATGACTGGTTTTAGAATTGCCTATACCGCGGCAAAAACAGATATTACCGAGGAAATGCTCAAAATCCACCAGTATAACACTGCCTGTGCCAGTTCAATCTCACAGATCGCGGCGTTGGAGGCATTAAATGGTCCCCAGGAATCAGTAAAACATATGGTTTCTGAATTTAAAAAAAGAAGAGATTTAATTGTGGGTAGATTAAGGGATATGGGTATTAAATGTGTAAAACCAGCCGGAGCATTTTATGTTTTTCCCTATGTTGGAGATGCTGATATATATGTTAAAAAAGCACTGGAAAATGGTGTTGTAGTGGTTCCTGGTCATTCTTTTGGAGAAAATAGTAAGGAACATGTTAGAATGTCCTATGCTACCTCCTATGAAAATATAGAAGAAGCTATGGATCGTCTAGAGCAAATAGAATACTAATATTTATTAGATAGGTTATTGAATATGGTAGCTGAAGCATTGAAAAATGAGGTTAAAGAAAGGTGTGGGGAACTTAATATTCCAATGGTAGGTTTTGCAAGTACAGATAGATGGAAAAATCCCCCATCAGAACTTCCTAACCACTTTGATGAATGGATACCCCTAGATTTCTGGCCCCAGTCCATCTATCCCGAGACAGAAACAGTTATTGTTATTGGTCTTCCTATCCAGATCCCTATCTTAGACACGGCCCCCAGCATCTATTACCATGAATTATACAAAACCGTGAACATCCTTCTTGATATTAAGGCCTATGAAATTGCTAGTTGGCTAACACAGAAGGGTTATCCATCCATATATCTACCAAGGGATGGTTATGGTGACATTACAGTACTGCTAGATAATCCATTAGCATTCTTTTCACATCGCCACGCTGCATTTCTTGCGGGTTTAGGTTCATTTGGCCTTAATAATGTGATATTAACCAGTGAATACGGGCCGCGGGTAAGGTTCACATCAATTTTCACCTCGGCTCGGATGGAATCTGATGAATTAAAAACTCCTGATCTCTGCACCAGATGTTTTAAATGTGCCAATCACTGCCCCGTAGATGCTATACCAACTTCTGGTGATTTTCCGCCGCCAATGGATAAGAGAACTTGTGCTCTTAGAAGTCAGAAGCTTAGATCAGAATACCGATCACCATGCGGAATCTGTATAAAGGTCTGTCCAGTTGGTAATGATAGAGAAATATTTAATAGAAAAGATACATCCATATATTCTGATAAGAATAATTCTAATATGATCAGAAAAGGATGGTACCATGTAAAGGAATATGGTAGTAAAAAATAATGATAAAACTATTTTTAGAGATAATGATAAGCAAGAAATAAGGTTTATACTAATTTTAGAAGTATAAATATTTTTAGAGGTATATAATGAATGATTTATTTGCAGATCGGGTTAAAAATGTACCCCGATCCTTTGTAAGAGAGATTTTAAAGGTTACTGAAAATCCAGAAATCATTTCCTTTGCCGGAGGCCTTCCTAATCCGAAGACATTTCCAGTAAAAGAAATTGCCAGGGCCACTGAAAAGGTGTTGAGTAATGAAGGTAGCTCGGCATTACAGTACAGTACCACTGAAGGATATGGTAAATTAAGGGATTATATAGCTAAAAGATATGCTAGAATTGGATTAAAAGTTGGAAAAGAGGAGGTTTTGATAACCAACGGCTCACAGCAGTGCATTGATCTTACTGCTAAAGTTCTGATAAATAAGGATGATGGTGTGTTAATGGAGAAACCAACCTATCTAGCAGCAATCCAATCTTTTTCCCTCTTCGAACCACAATTCCACACCATACCCCTTATAGAAGATGGTGTTAACCCCGTTATGCTGAGAGATATTTTAGGTTCCTATGATATTAAACTATTTTATTCTGTAACCAGTTTCCAAAATCCATCAGGTATCAGTTATTCTAAAGAAAACAGAAAAGAAGTAGCTGAAATAATTAATGAATCAGACACAGTATTTGTGGAGGATAATCCTTATGGTGAGTTAAGATTTATAGGTGAAGACTTATCACCAGTTAAAAGTTATCTGGATAATTCTATACTATTTGGATCATTTTCTAAGATAGTGTCTCCCGGCATGAGACTGGGATGGATTGTGGCCCATGAAGAAATAATGGAAAAATTAATAATTGCTAAACAGGCTTCAGACCTTCATTCCAACTATTTCACCCAGAGAGTTGTCTACCAGTACCTGGTTGATAACCATATAGATGATCATATTAACAGAATAAGGAAGCTTTATAAGAGGCAGCGGGATAAAATGGTTGAAGTTATTAATGATACATTTCCACCAGAGGTTAAATATACCCAACCAGAAGGTGGTATGTTCCTATGGGTCACCCTTCCAGAGGGAACATCTTCACTGGAACTTTTTGATATGGCCCTTAAGGAAAACGTGGCCTTTGTACCGGGCCAAGCCTTTTATGTGAAAGGTGGCGGAGAAAATAGTTTAAGACTAAATTTCTCTAATTCAGATGAAGATAAGATTGAAGAAGGAATTAAAAGGTTAGCAAGGGCCGTTAACCAGATATTATCTCAAAAATAGATTATTTTTCTTTATATTTTATATATACTTTTAATTAAAAATAAAAGATTAAATTAGAATTTATTATTTTTTTATAAATTCTAATTTTTATTCTGGAATATTTTTGGTGTTCATGGTGATTTTATAGGCTATTAGAAGGGCGAATAAGATGATGGGTATAATTATATCCATAAACAATGCATAACCTGCATTTCCCGGTGATATGTTTCCTACCTGTATTAAATTAACGATATGTATTATTGCTGCTCCAAGATAGAATACAGATATTGCAATTATACTTGCAGTCCAGAAATTATCACGGAATTTCCAGCATAACAATCCTAGAATTCCGTATGATAGATTGGCAGCTCCTACTTCTAACTGGAAGGGATTGCCCGCAGGCCAGCCTATCATTGCTGCAATCATGTCTGACATGAACACATGGCCTATGAAAGCCCATATTGATCCAATTCCAACCATTATAACTAAAAACCAGAGAAGAAATACTTCAAATATTCTATTCTTAGTTTTTGGTGTTTTACTTAGAAATAGATGTATTAACGCACCTAATATTGTTACTGCCAAGAAAATATAGACCAGTTCCATTTGATAACCACCTCAGAGATTTATTATTTTCTCTTATATTACTCTTATTATATACAATTAATATATTTAATTAAATTGTAATTCAATAAAGACAGTTTCAGTCCAAGTAATCAATTTATGGTTTCTGTAATTTAATTATTAAAAAATAGCTGATAAGAAATTATTATTTGTGAAGATTAGTAACAAAAATAGGGTTGTAGAGTTTTTTTTAATTGTTTAGACGCCGGGAACGGGATTTGAACCCGTGTGATCCAAAGGATCATTGGCTTAGCAGGCCAACGCCGTACCAGACTGGGCCATCCCGGCATTATTATTTATTTTAATATATTTTGCAGTTAATCAGAAGAAGGTAATTTATTGTTTTGGATATTATCAGATATAAATGTTTTCCATCATAAACTGGAATTAGATTCCATAGGATGGTCCAATTAAGTATCAATTATATTTTATTATAAAGGGGCGTGTTCAAGAGTGGACAGATCTTCCAGATATTGGTGATCCAGGAATTCAACTCCACCCCGTTGCTCCACAAGCATTAGCTGTTCATGGTAGAGCTGCTTCTTTCCAGACCTGACCCGTTCCCATGATTAAGTTAGTTCATTCTGGTCCTACAACCAGAACCCTAACACCACTAATCCTGCGGGACGAGGGCTCAGCATCAAATTCCTGGGCCAATAAAAGGTTGATTTGCCGCCTCTTGAACTTCGACTGCGCCATATAGGGGATATGCGCTTACAGAGGACCCCTAACCCTCCAGTCTAGCCCGCTATTTATATTGTTAAGTAATAGTATTTTAAGGTTACGATTCAAAAAAAAGTGTATATAAAATATATGCTTAAAAATATATGCTAAAAATCTCTTTTTGAATCAATTAATTTTTCCAATTTAGAAATATCTAACTTTCTTTTATAGAGAGGTGTTTGATTATCCTGGTAGAGTTCCAAACTTTCTTCAAATGTCCTTCTGCTGTTATTGATATAAAATATGCCCAGTGGATACTTATCTGATTCTAATGCTCTTTTGAAAGCCTGGACTTGATCATGGGGCTGGTAAGATTCTTCAAGGTAATAGGTGTTCTCTTTGAACCATTGATAGGTGTTCACCTTATTGAATGTTACACATGGTTGGAAAATATCAACCAGTGCATATCCTTTATGTTTAATAGCCTCTTTTATTATTTCTGTAGTTTTTTCCACATCTCCAGAGAATGCTCGGGCCACAAAGGAACAGTTCAAGGCTATTGCTGTTGAAATCGGATTGAATGGTTCTTCAAAAAC
This sequence comes from Methanobacteriaceae archaeon, assembly GCA_030016715.1. GTDB lineage: Archaea > Methanobacteriota > Methanobacteria > Methanobacteriales > Methanobacteriaceae > UBA117. Next base: position 239,760 of record JASEJD010000001.1, read on the forward strand.
TCCGTCTACTTGTACTGGAGTTACAAAATTTTTTTGGCTGGTGGGCGAGGCCTGTCCCTTGGTAAGACCATAAACCATATTGTTATGTACCAGGTTGGTAATATTTGGATTGCGTCGTATGGTGTGTATGAAATGGTTTCCCCCCTCACCATACATGCAGCCATCGCCACTAACATCAATAACTGTTAGTTCAGGATTTGACGCTTTAATGCCAGTGGCAGGAGATAATGATCTTCCATGCAGTCCATTGAAAACATTTGATTTCAGGTAATGGGGTAGTTTTGCTGCCTGTCCAATTCCAGATACAAGTACTAACTCTTTAGGATCAATTTTAAGATCATATAATGCACTTTTAAGTGAACTTAATATGGAGAAATTTCCACAACCAGGACACCATGCCACATCAGCATCTTCCATATTAAATAGGTTAGGATTCATTAAACTCCCCCTTCTATGGAATGCATATTATGAATTACTTCTTCTACAGAAAAAGGCATTCCATTATATTTTAATATTTTAGTGTCAATCTCAAATCCTGTCTCTAATTTTATTAGATTAGAAAACTGTGATGTGGCATTATTTTCAAAAATTACAGTTCTATCTGCTTTTTCCAAGTAACCCCTAGTATCTTCATGTAAGGGGTAGACTTGTTTGTAATTTAAAAATGCAATTTTTTTATTGCCCATTTTTTCTAGGGCTTCGCTAATAGGGCCGAAGGTTGATCCCCAGCCAATTAGCAGGATTTGATAGTCATCTTCACCAATTAATTCTGGTTTTAATGCCTCTTTTTTCATGTATTTTAATTTTTTAAGTCTTTTATCCACCATCTGATTTCTTATTTCAAGATCTTCAGTGATGTGACCCTCTTCATCATGTTCATCTGAATCAACCACCACCATTCCTTCTCCAAAGCCGGGTATTCCCCGTGGAGATATTCCATTTTCAGTGAACTTATATCTTTTATAATTTTTATTGGTTTTTACAATATTTTTTTCTATTATAACATCTTTTATGTTAATTGAAGGTATATTGTAATATGTATCTGCAAAGTATTGGTCAGAGAGGATGAATACTGGTATTTGATATTTATCTGCCAAATTAAATGCCTTCCATGTTACTTGGAAAGCATCTTCCATGGTTCCCGGGGCAAATATTGCTCTTGGTGTTTCACCGGTACCCGAATATAATGCTAAGTTTAGATCTTCTTGGGCGGTTCTTGTGGGAAGTCCCACGGCTGGTCCTGGCCTTTGGGCGAGATATATTACAACGGGTACCTCTATCATTCCAGATAGTCCAACCGCTTCCTCCATCAATGCAAATCCACTTCCAGATGTGGCTGTGATTGACCGGACCCCGGTGTATGATGCTCCCAAGGCCATGTTTAGTGCTGCAATTTCGTCTTCAGATTGTTCAAATATTATCTCAAAATCATCTGCATTTTGGGCTATAAATAATTGTAAAGGTGATGATGGTGTCATGGGATAGGCTGACATGAATTTACATTCTGCTGCAATGCATCCCATTCCTATTGCTTCAGTTCCATTTATGAGTATATGATCCTTGATTTCCTCATTTTTTCCAATATCTAATCTGAGATTATTCTCCCCTAAAAATGTTTCAGCCAGCTGGTAACCTCTTTTTCCAGCTTGAATATCCTTTTTAAGGATTTTTTCTCCTTTTCGCTTAAACATAGCTGTTATGCATTTGTCGAAGATTTCAGTAGGGATGTTTAATATTTTGGATATAAAGCCCGCAGCGATTATGTTAGAAAAAATCGGCCCTCCGATCTGGGTGGCTATCTCCATTAGCGGAATTTCAATTACATTAAAAATTTGTTTATATTCTTCTTTTATAATTCCATCTGCAGCTATGATTAAAGTATCAGTTGATAGTCTACTTTTAAGATGATCAACTGCATCTTCACTTAAAGCAACCAGGATATCTATTTGGTCCACATAGGATCTTACTGGTGATGATGAAGCCCTAATTAATGTAGAGTTTACACCACCACGGACCCGGGACATATATTCTTTGGTGGAAAAGACATGGTAACCACTATTTTTAACAGCTTTAACCAGGATATTCTCAACCGTCTGTATCCCCTGCCCTGCTTCACCACCAAGAACAATAGAAATGTCGCCTGTAAAAACTTGGGAAATTTTAGACATTATTTACTCCCATAAAAAATTAATATTAATATTATGTCAGAAAACATAAATTAAATTATCCCTTTAAAAATACAGGTTAGACATATCAAATTTATCTAAACTAATAGAAAAAAAGAATTGAGAAAGTTTCCATTAACATTAAAAGAATTAATAAAAGCCTTAAATTGAATCGGAATAATAAAGGTTTAAAAAAAATATATTAATCAATTTTTAATGTTTTTTATGATATCTCCGTCAGAAAGAATTCCCACAATAGCATCATCATCTAAAACAACCAGTTGATTTACTATTCCATCATCAGAACCAAAATCATTCATTTTTTTTACAGCATTAATTATACTTTCTTCTGGATCAACACAGATCACATCTTCTACCATTACTTTTTCCACTGTTGTACCTAGTTCATATTTGTCCAATATCAGATTATGGCCTAGATCCGTGGCAGTTACTATTCCTAATAATTTTTGATTTTTCACAACAGGTAGGGCACTAATCTTATTTTTCATCAGTTTTTCAAATGCAAAAACAACATCTTCCTCTGGAGGTACAGTAATAACCTCTGGAGTCATTATATCCTTAACTTTCAGATTTTCCAACATTTCCATCACCTTCAGTAACCTTAGTAAGAGACTTCATTATACAATCAATGGTGGTAATAACATCTATATTCTCAATAACTGGGACCTGATTTTTATTGGCTTGACTTTCAAAATATTTGTGGGTTTTTCTTATAGCCCAAAAGTAGCTCATGTATCTTTTTAATGGCCTTCTGGCCCATGTCTGTCTACATCGGGAATAGAATCTGCCTCGATGAACATTTTCATCCCCAACAGTTAAAATAAACATTGCTACATTCTCTTTATTCACTAAATCTTCTCTTATGAATCCCGGCACGATATGTACTCCTTCTATAACTATACTTATTCCTTCTTTTAAGGATCTTTCAATTACTGCCTCTACACCTACACTCACTGTATCCACGTGGTCACGAAATCCTATTAGTATCTCGTCTAATTCTGGTGGTGGGGGTATTCTAAGTGAACGGTAAGCAGTGTAGCTTGATTCATATATGGTTGGCAGTACCTCTTTAGAGACAATTTTCCTCATAACTTCCCTGATCATATCTGTACTGATCATGTTCCTTATACCCAGACGGTTTGCTACTTCAAATGCTATGGATGAAGTTCCAACCCCAGATGCACCCCCTATCAGGATTATCATAGGTTCCCGGCATTTACGTATCTTCCGCCAGAGCATGTATTTCTCGGCAATTTCTGGGTCTTCCTCTTTCAAACGTTCCCTGACTACTTCTACCAGTTCATCAATAGTGATGAGTGTTATTTTTTTATTTTTAAGATAATATTCAATTTGAGAAGCGAAAGTATAAGCCTTATTTGGCCCCATCTCCGCCCTTGTCAAAGAACGGGCCAAAACACCCTTAGAAAATGGTTCTGTATATTTTTTTCCACTTACTTCGCCTTCAACCATTATCATGCAGACTCACCCCGGATTATTTTGATTAGTTAAATTTTTAATGTGATAAATCCAAATCAGATAAATCATCTATGGAAGATACCGTTTTTATTTTAAAATCTAGTCTTTATATATATTTCTTCTTGATTTTAGAATTTAATAGGGTATAATAAATGGTTTATAGTTCAACAATCTTCACATCTATTTCTGGTTTACCATTTCTTTCTTTTATATCGATTAAACTGGCAAAACCTTGCGTTAATTCACCTGGATTCACTAGAATAGTGTTTCCAATTTTATCTATGGCTTTGGCTTCATGAATATGTCCACATATGTTAATATCTGGTTTGTATTGTTCTATTATTTTTCTTAAACTTTCGCTACCAGCACAATCCCCTGAATTTAACCTATCCACCTTAGTACCGTGTGGAGGTGCGTGAGTTACAAGAATTGTGATTTCATGTCCCTCTGTTTTATCCATTAATTTATTTAATTCATTATAAATTTCTAGCTCATCAAATTCTAGAGGTGTATCGAAAGGTGTGGGATTTGAACCACCAAAACCGCATATTCCAATATTCTTTATGGTCAAATTTTTCCCATGTATATTAATAGCTCTTGAATTATCTATTTTACTATGTATTCCTGGTGGATCGCAATTTCCTGGCACAGCCACCACTGGAACCTCATATGAGCATAGATTATTTAGAATATCTTCTGCTAATTCTAGGGGGCCGAAATGGGTTATATCACCTGCAATAACAATTAAATCAACAGGATTTTTCTTTATATAATCAGCTATTATTTGATAGCCTTTACCATGTAAATCACTAACAGCAAGGATTTTCATAAATCTATCACCATTATTATATAAAAAATGAATATTAGTATATAATATAGTATTTAATCCAGTAATTCTTAAGATCTAATTTATTTTAATAATTTGTTAATTAACTTAACATTACAAATTTAAACTGATAATGCTTAATATGTAATTTATTTAATCCTAAATAAATTAGTTTATCTTAATAGTGTAGTTTAAAAAATATCAGAAAAAAATTGGGAAAATTTTAGCATATGTTATATTAATCCCTAAAAAAAGAAGATATTTCATTTAAACCTTTTTTTATATCCTCTTTTTCTCCAAAAACAGATATCACATTATCTTCATCAAATTCAATAATTAAATTAAATTCTTCAGCTATATCCTGAATTCTATCCTCGGATAATGGTTCTTTAAGAGTTATACGGACTACTGAAAATCCTGGCGGAGCACCTACAATAAATTTTGATTTTTTATCCTCTACGGGATATACTTCTTCACCCATAGATGCTTTTTGAAGTTTTTTAATCCATTCTTGTTTATAATCTGAACTGATCTCATCAGTAAGATTTATTAAAGTATCCTGAACTGAATTTAAAAATTGATTAATCCTTTTTAATTCCTTCATTACCTCAGGGTTTGAAGGATCAGTTTTATAAAAATTAATATCCATTCTAGCTAATCTTAAGTCTTCATTAACATCCAATGGAATTTCAAATCCTTTCTTTTTAAGATCAGTTAGTAATTCTACCAATACCAACCATGTTTGTTCCAGTGGCAAAACATTCATAGATGTCCTTCCAATATTTTTAGAGTGGTCTGGTTAACTTTTGCATCAGCCTGTTTTAATTCATCTTTTATCTGATTAATATTTTCATAGGAACTTAAAAATAAGACGTGATTGCTTTCTGTTCCCCTTATATTCAAAATAGCAATTTCTTCATCATCATCTATGTCTTTATTCTCCAGCGATGCTTTATACTGGACAAAAGGACCGAATTCTTCCGGTAATTCATTATATTTAAATATTCCAACAAGAGTCGCGATAAACAAAAAAACACCTCAAATAGAATATGTAGATAATTTAAAATAAATTTAATGTTTCTATAAAAAAATAAAAAAATCGAGAATAAATACTAATTCTCTTAAATTAACATCCCAATTTAGATTCAGCTTCAGGGGTTAGCTTGGTCATATGAACATCAGTTGTGAGTTCTTCCTTGCTTAATCCCATTGCAAAACCAAATAATTGGGCTAAGTGAAGTACAGGTATGTTAAATTCGTCACCGAATTTTTCTTTGATTTCTGTTTGTCCAACATCAAACTGTAAGTGACAGAATGGGCAAACATTTACAATAGCATCTACACCTGCTTCTTGCATGTTGTTAAGTTTCTCTCTGGTGAAATCCAGAGCTACTTCAATATCTCTGGAACGTACTCCACCACCAGCACCACAGCACATCATCTTGTCCTTGTATGGGACTGATTTTGCACCGGTTGCTTCAACTAGTTCGTCTAAAATGGTTGGTTTTTCTGGGTTATCAATGTTAATTTCAGCACTTGGTTTTAAGAAGTGGCATCCGTAATGGACTGCTACGTTTAGATCATCTAAAGGTGTAGTAACTGCTTCTGAAATTTTATCAATACCAATGTCGTTGTATAAGATTTCTGCAAAGTGTCTTACATTCACGTCTCCTTTAAATTCTCTGTCTACTTCGGCCAGTACATTGTTGATCTTTTCTTTCATTTCATCGTCTTCTTTTAACATATGGTTGGTTTCAAATAATGATCCGAAACATCCGTTACATTCAGTCATTATGTCCATTCCCATGTCTTCTGCAATTGTAACGTTTCTTGCAGCAATTGAAGCCCATGTGGTTTTATCAAATGAACCAAATACTCCTGGTGCAGGGCAGCATGATGCTCCTTCCATATCCTTTAGGTCTACACCGAGTTTTTCCATCATAATTCTGGTTGCTTTTTCAATACCAGGATACCTGTTGTTCATTATACATCCTAAGAAGTATGCGAATTCAGCCATTTATATTCCTCCAGTAAATTTATTCTAATTCTCCTGTTTCTGGGTTGTATCCGATTAAACTGTCAAATCCAGTTGCTTTTGTTATTTTTTGTACTTCTTCTAATGCTCCTGGGAACTGATGAGTAGTTGGTGGTAATTCATCAAGTCCTACTTGTTTTCTTAGTTCCATGGTGGCATCGTTGATAGGTACACCATGACCGGTCTTTATAACAAATGAACCGACCATTTTGTGTGCTTGGCCCATGTATCCAGCTTTTGCTGCTTCATTTCTTGCCAGTTTTACTATGTCCACTATTTTAATTTCTCTTGGACATCTTTCTTGGCATGCGTAGCAAGTGGTACACATCCAAAGTTCATCACTGGAAATTACTTCTTCTTTAAGGCCTACCAGTGATTTTCTTACAATTTGTCTGATTCTGTAGGGGGTTCTTCTTCCTGATGGACAGGACCCGGTGCATGTTCCGCATTGGAAACATAGTTCTAAAGATTCTGCACCGGCATCTTTAATTTGTTGTGAAAATTCTTTATCTATATCTTCCGGTTTGAGTATATTGTCGGCTCTATCAAGTAAACTCATACTAACACTCCTTTCAGTTTTAGGTTTTTCTTCTTTTTCTTCTGTTTTAGGTGGAGTTTCAGGTTCTGCTTTTTTCTCAGATTCTTTTTTTACTTCTTTTTCTTCTGCTTTAGCTTCATCTGCATTAGTTGGTTTTGGTTCTATTTTATCTGTTTTTGTGTCTTCGGCGGTTGTTTTTTGTTCTGTTTTTGTTTCAGTTTCTGTTTTATCAGTGCTTTCTTTAGATTTGTCTTTTTTCTCTGTTTCTGGCTCCTCCTCTTTTCCTGTAAAAATTTTTTTAAGGCGTTGTAACATTGACATTATTTTCACACCTTAGAAATCCCACTTTGCTGTGAAATTTCAGACTCTCTTACTTGGATGTAAATTTGAGAGTATTTATATGTTGCGGAAATTTTGGTTAGTGTAATCTTTTAGGTAACAGTATTGAATGGGTTGCAGAGTAAATTTATATCCTCTAAGTAAACATAGAACATAAATATGCTTGAAATAATTCAACACGACGGCCCTGCACGGCGGGGTAAATTTAATGGAATCCTAAGTCCCGGAATAATTCAATCAGATAATCCTTTTAAACTTACTAAAGATGAACCAGTCCCCTATGATGTACCAAAAGCTTTGGCAGAATGGTCTGTTAAAAAAACGGTACAATATGCAAAAGAAGATTCAGAGAAGGGGATAGTAACTATACACGGATCTAAATATTTGGACTTAAGAATAAAATGTGCAAAGGAATTAGAGGCACTGGGAAATAATATTTTTTTAATAGCAAACAGTGATAAACTTATTAAAAGGCAGAAAGACTTGATAGAAATCATAGTAACTTTAAGGGAAACCTTAAATCCCAATTCAGCGCTTTATATTCCTTTCACTGACCTTTCTTTTATACCTCTGCTTACCTATTTAGGTGTTGATTTCTTTGGAAGCTATGTATGTGACTTTTATGCGAAATTGAATACGATAGTTACACCAACATCCAAATATGATCTAAATGTGTATCCTATCTATGATCTCAATTATGAGGAAATCAGGAAATATAACTATAACACTCTAGATTTTGTTATTAAAGAAATTCGTGAAAATATTAAAAATGGAACTCTAAGAAATCTGGTAGAAATGCGGTGCTGCTCTTCACCAGAAACAATGTCTGCTTTAAGAATATTAGACCAAGAATATCAAGAATTTCTAAATAAATACACCCCACTATATTAAAAAAAATAAATTAAAGAATTTCAAGTTGTATTAACTGAAATTAAAAACTATTTACCATTCTCTGGCCGGATTATTTTCTTAGAAATTTTACTAAAAGATGGTATTTCCCCACATTATGGGAAGATTCAAAACTAAAACCATAATTTATTACAATGTCTTTAATATCTGTTCCATTTAACCTTACATCAAGTGGAGGGCCAGGAGTACCTTTAATCTTCTTAAACTCCACCACAAAAAAGTTTCCACCGGATTTAATAACCCGGGAAATCTCAGACATTACATTATCTAATTCTTGTTCTTTATCGAATCCATGCATTACATTGGCCATCAAACATTTATCTACTGATTCATCGGGTAGAGGGATTTTGGTAGTTATATCTGCTACAATTGGTTCTATATTAATTATAGAGTTATTTTGGATTTCATTTTTAAGATGATTGATAGAATCTTTGTAAATATCTATAGCATAGATTTTCCCAGAATCTTCCACCTTAGAAGAAGCAGCGATAGAAAAATATCCATCTCCACAACCTGCATCTAAAAATATATCTCCTCTTAACAATCCTATTTTGGATAAAACTTCTTCTGTATCCAGATGTTTACGGCTAGATTTGCCGTGGTGTATGTGTTTTTGAACCATATTAATCACTACTTCATTTTTTTTATTAATTTAATGTTGAACTAGGACTCTGCACCTAATCGGTTTCTTGAGAAGAGGAAAACTCCCAAGATGAATAATAATAGGGTTAGTAATGTGGATAATCCTAACTGATATGTTATATCGTTCCAATCTCCTCCAAATGTTAATAAGGTACGCAGAGCATTTAAAGTATGTGTCCAGGGGAGGAAATCATAAATCTGGAAGGATTGTCCCATGAAATTTCCAATTACCACTTGTGGTAATTCAAAAAATGCTCCAACTAAAAAACTGGTAGGTACGGTGATTATTGTACCTAGATTTGCAGCTTGTCGTTCTGTTTTGGCAAATGCTGCAATAATCATTCCCAATGCTACAGAACCTATTCCACCCACTATTCCAACAAAAATTGCTAATATTAATGAGTTTAAACCGCCCTGCCAGTGAAATCCAATAAGCACTGCTACTACAAATAAAATAATAACTTGTACTGCAGCCACCAAGGACCAGGGTATTAAACCACCCATAAGAAGATCAAAGGATTTCATATAAGATAATTTTAGACGATCTAGAGTGCCTTTCTCCACTTCCCTGGTTAAGCTAGCTGCAACCGTGGTGGCCAGTAATAATATTGCAAATACTATCATTCCGGGAGCTAGAAAATCAAATGATGTGAAAGTTTCTGTACCCTCCAATGGTTCCACTTTACTTTCAATAAATTTTAGCTGCTCATATCCTGATTTACTGGAGAGACTGCTTTGAATTTGGAATAATAATTGATCCTGGTATTGTTCCAGTATCCCCACTATTATCCCTTGTGAAATACCAAAACCCACATAACCAGTATCACCTTTAATGATAATAGTGGCAGTTTCATTATCAGATATTTGATTAGTACTCTGTAAATTAGTATTGGGAGAGATAGAACTACTTATTAATGCTGCAATGGCTTTTGAAGAATTTTTTGGAATTATTATTGCCGCATCTATTTCTCTTTGTTTTAATAGCTCATCAGCAGCAGTTTCATTAGTTTTTGTAACCTTGAACAAGTTAACATCGCTATTTTCATACTTTGAATCTTCTAATATCTTGGTTAAATTATTACCAAAATTTATCTCCTCCTGGATAAATGGCAGATATACTCCCTCATCATTGTTTATTACTGCAATTTTATGGGGAGTGTTACTTTGTCCCATGCCTCCAAATGCAAATCCAAATACTAACATGAAGAATAGGGGAAATATTAATATCATAAAAAGTCCCCTACGGTCTCTGATTAACTCTTTTGCATCTTTTATAGCAATACTAATGAATTTCATATTATTATTCCCTCAAACCAGTCCCAGTTAATTCAATGAAAACATCTTCTAGTGTATTTTGTCTTACTGATAATTCTGATATCCTAACTCCAACTTTTTCCACTTTATCCATTATTAGGGGAAGTTTACTAACTGCGTCCAGTGCCCGGACATTTATCCTACCATTTACTTCTATTGCTGAATTTAATTGCTCTAAATTAGATAAATTTTCTATTAATTCTTTATTTTTTTTAGGATTGCTGGTCTTTATATCCACTATATCTCCCTCTCCAATCTCTTTCTTTAGATTCTCGGGAGTGTCTAGTTTTAATAAACGGCCATGATCAATTATGGCGATTCGATCACTTAGTCTATCAGCTTCATCCATGAGATGAGTGGTTAGGATAACTGTTTTATCCTGATCGTTTCGTAGTGACAATATATAATTCCAGAGAACCCTTCTTGATTGTGGATCCAGGCCCTCTGATGGTTCGTCTAACACCACAATATCTGGTTCATGTACCAAGGCTAATGCCAGGTTTAATCTACGTTTCATGCCACCAGAAAGTTTTTCAACAGTAGTGTTGGCTTTTTCCTCCAATATAAGGTCTTTAAGTAATTTATCTACTCTCGACTTCAATAAATCTTTAGGGACCTCGTACATTTCTCCCATCAACATCAAACTCTCTTTACATGTCAAATGTTCCCATAAAACCAGTTCTTGGGGACAGATCCCAATAATTCCCCGGTCAATTTCTTTTACATCCTTACTATTTATGAATACTTGGCCAGTGTTGGGTTTAAGCAATCCCACCATTATACTAATTGATGTTGTTTTCCCAGCACCATTAGGGCCGAGAAATCCGAAAACCTCACCTTTTCTTATTTTTAAATTTAAACCATCAACAGCCATTAAACCGTCGAAATTTTTACCGATATTATGGGCTTCAATAATAAAATTAGTCATGATAATCTTATCCTTAATTTTTATGATATTTTATTAATTCAATATTATTTAGATATTTTATTTATTTAATATAACTTTTGAAGTTGTTTCTGGGTAAGGGAATAGATAGGAGTTATAGATGGTTTTTGATATGTATTAATTTCTTAATAGTCATGAAATAAAGATAAAAGGGTATTAGAAAATTTTTAAACTTTTTATATCAAACCTGTAAATATTATTATATAGCAAATTTAAATATTCACTTATTATTATATAGCATAATTAGAAAATTCACTGAGGTTAATACATGACTGAGCTTAAGCTACTTATCTTGGAAGATGTTCCATTTGATGTTGAATTAATTGAGCGAGAGCTTCAAAAAGCAGATATCAAGTTTAAATCTAAGATTGTGGATAGAGAAGAGAATTATCTCCAAGAAATAAATGATTATAAACCTGATCTCATCCTTGCTGATCATTCACTGCCTCATTTTGATGGTCTTTCTGCCCTGGAAATAGCAAAAAAAGAATGTCCAAATGTTCCCTTTATTTTTGTTAGTGGAAAAATTGGCGAGGAATTTGCTGTTGAAGCACTTAAAAGCGGCGCAACAGATTATGTTTTTAAAGGAAATCTATCAAAAATAGTTCATGCCATAAACCGGGCACTAGAAGAAGTTGAAGAACAGAGAAAGCTTGAATGTGCTGAACGAGAATTGATTAAGAGTCATGAATTTTTAATCGAAGCACAGAAAATAGGTAAAATGGGTAGCTGGGAATATGATGTGGGGAAAAACACAGTTAAATGTTCCAGCGAGCTTTACAACATACTAAATGCAAAATCTACAAGTAATCCAATCAGTTTTGATGAGTTTTTAGAGCTAGTCAATCCTTCAGATGTTAATTTTGTTAGAGAAAACATTGAAACTGCAATCAAAAATAAAAACTCCTTTTCTTATGAGTATAATATAAATTGCAATGATAATTCCACTAAAATATTATCTTGTCATGGTAAGGTTATAGAAAATGATAATAATGGTTCTATGAGGTTGATCGGAACTGAACAGGATATAACTGATCGAAAGAAAGTAGAGGATAAGTTGAGAGAATCCCTTAAAGAAAAGGATATGCTCCTTCAAGAAATCCATCACCGGGTGAAAAATAATCTTCAAGTTATATATAGTCTTTTACGACTTCAATCCAGATTTATTCAAGATGAAAAATCACAAGAAATTTTTAAAGAGACCCAGAATCGTATTAGATCTATTGCAGTTTTACATGAAAAATTATACCGATCAAATGATCTAGGAAGGATAGGATTTGCAGATTATGTTATAAGTTTGGTTAAGGATTTATTCCATTCTTATGGAACTGATACTAACCAGGTGAACCTTAATGTTAATATTGAAAATATTTATCTCAATATCGAAACCGCTATTCCTTGCGGTATTATTATAAATGAATTAGTTACTAATTCACTTAAACATGCTTTTCCATCTGGAAGAAAAGGTAATATTACTATTGAAGCTTTTAAGGATGAAAAAGAAAAAATTACTCTTAGTGTAAAGGATGATGGTATCGGAATATCCCCAGAAATTGACCTTGATGATATTGAGAGTTTAGGTTTGCAATTGGTTCAGTATCTAACTAATAGGATAAAGGGAGAAATATTTCTAAATAGGGAAAATGGTACTGAAATAAAGATCATTTTTTCAGAGTTGAAATATAGTGTGAGGACTTGATTTTATGTCGAATGGAAAGATATTAGTTGTTGAGGATGAAGAACTGGTTGCTCAAGACATTAAAGTTATTCTAGAAGATTTAGGATATCAAGTCCCTGCCATGGTGGCTTCTGGTGAAGAGGCTGTGAAAAAGGTTAAGGCAATTAATCCTGATTCTGTTCTTATTGATGTTATGTTAGAGGGTAAAATGGATGGTATTGAAGCTGCAGAAAAGATTAAGGAGCTTTATGATATCCCTATAGTTTATATTACTGCCTATGGAAATGAAGAGATAGTGCAAAGGGCTAAAAAGACTGAACCGCATGGATATATCTTAAAACCTTTCCAGGAGAAAGAATTGCAGATTAACTTGGAAATGGCTCTTTATAAACATGAAGCTGAAAAAACTCGCAAACAACTCTTAGAACAGAAGATTATAAATGAAAATTTAAATAAGGCACTTGAAGAAAAGGAAGTTCTTTTAAAAGAGATAGACCATCGTGTCAAGAATAATATGCAGATCATCATAAGCCTATTATCACTTCAATCCAGATATTTTGAGGAGGGAGAAGTTGTAGAGTTTTTTAAGGATACTATAAACCGGGTTAAATCAATGGCAATGATACATGAAAAAGTTTTCCAATCCGAAAATCTTTCCAGTATCGATTTTGGTAGATATATACCCACTCTAATATCTGGAATTTCAAGTTCATATGAAGCCAATTCTAAAATAGAAATAGATATAAATATTAAAGATATTCATTTAAATATAGATACAGCTATTCCTTGTGGCCTTATAATTAATGAATTGGTTACAAATTCTCTTAAACACGCATTTATAGGTGATGAAGGTGAAATTTTAGTGGAGATGGATTCTAGTGCTGATGATTTTTTTACACTGGTTGTAAGTGATAATGGGAAAGGTTTACCTGAAGATATTGATATGAATAAAGCTTTAGGTTTGAAGTTAGTTGACACCCTAATTAAACAGTTAGATGCTGATATGGAGATACAAAGTAATGGTGGAACAAGATTTGAGATAAAGTTCCAAGAACTAAGATACAATGACCGGTTTTAAATGAACTATCTAAAAAAGATTAAAATTTATAAAATTAAATCTAATTTTCATATTCCTTAACTATTAATTGGGAAATATCTGTTTATAACTTCTTTTAAAAATTGAATTCCACGATACTAACATTTAATTAATTAATGTTTATTATCTATAATATGGGGGTTTTTTGATGATAGATAAAATTGAAATTACCATGATTAATGAGAATGTGCATAATTTCAAAAAAGGAGAATTTGGGGTAGAGAGTATTGAGATTAATGAAGCAAGAGGGTTAATCGAGATAAAATACGCATGTAAAGAAGGTGGTGAAAGGACGGTTTTTATACCCTTAAAAAATATTGAAAAATGTGATTACCTCGAAAAAAGTATCAAATCAGTAAAATCAAGCAAATCTGATGAAAAACTTTTGGATAATATCTGATTCTATTAATAATTAATAATATTAGCGGTGCGATAATGGATATTAAAAATTTGTTAAAAAAGTGGGAATTATATTAGTTATTCTGATCATAATTGTTTTCACAGGATTAGGTATAGCTATATTTGATGTCGCCAGTTCACTGCCACTGATTCAGAGAATCTAGAGCCTAGTGGAACTTCAGTAGGAAATGCACTGGTAATCTACGATCCTGGCCTTAGTGGTAAATCGAAAAACATTGCAGAATCCATAGCTAAAGAATTACAATCAAAAGGTTATAATGTAGATTTAGCTGGCATAAATAGTCCGATAACTTCACAGATAGATGATTACGATATAATCATTATTGGGGGGCCAATATATGCTGGAAAAGCGGCTAAATCTGTTCAAGAGTATCTAAAAACACTGAATCCCCGTTCCACCACCAGAATAGGCGTATTTGCTACGGGTGATGATCCGGATACTGCGGATAATAAAGAATTGCTTCTTAAAGAAGCAGCACCTATACCGGAAAATAGTAACCTGCAGATAGATGCAGTTATAAAAATTGTAAATAACAGCACAGAAAAGATCAGTGCATTTGTAAATGATTTATTGATTTAAATCTATCAAGATCAATGAGGATTTAATAAGTGATAAAATTTAGACCATATATTCCATCAGCTATTACATCTATCCGTTTTATTGCTGCTCCCATCTTTTTCTATTTCTTTTGGAATTATGATCTTGTATCATCATTTATTGTGCTTATTATTGCACTATCTTCAGATATTATTGATGGATACTTAGCCCGTGCATTAGATGAAACATCGAATCAAGGCGCTTATCTGGATGTTGCTGCTGATTTTTTTCTGATAATTACTTGTTTTTCAGGATTTAGTATAAGGGGATGGTACCCTCCATTAATACTTTTACTTATTACAGTGCTGTTTATACTTTTTATTGCTACATCCAAACAGGAAAAGCCGGTTTATGATCCCTTAGGTAAATATTTAGGTTCAATTCTTATGGGAATAATTTTATTATCTTTTTTAATCATTGATGTTATTTTTAGACAAGTAATGTTAATAATAATTATTTTATTTTCGTTAGTATCAATTATTACCCGATTATTATTCTTAAAAAAAAGAATTTAATTAACCCTTTTAATAGCAATTATCACTTGAAGTTTCTAATAATCAATTCATTTATTTGTCCTCTTTTTAATCTATCACGATTTATATTTCTTTTAGCAGGAATTCTTTCTATTATATAATTTTTGTATAAATCATCAAAGAATTTATCATCAGGATTCTTATTTTTAGGATCTGAATTGCTTAGAATTAAATATGCTCCCTTTTTATCCATTTTAAAGAAAAATTTAGCTAATATTAGTTGATTAGAATCAGAAAAACCATTTTTAGCATAATTTGTAAAATTAGAAGTGTTGCTTAGTGGTCTGTATGGAGGGTCAAGATATACCAATGTTTTTTCATCAATGAAATATTCAGATTCAGTGAAATCTCCCTGGAATATCTCAGTATCCCTTAAAGCCTTATTTATTTGGATAATATTCTCTTTATTATATATTTTTGGATTATCATATTTTCCATATGGAACATTAAATTCTCCCTTTTTATTCAAACGAAACAATCCATTATAACATGTTTTATTTAAGAATATGAAATATGAAGTTCTTTCAACCCATTCTTCCCCGGGATTATCATAATCAAAATTTTTCATTTGCTGGTTATATATGGTTCTTATCAAATAGTAATGTTTTTTTCGATTTTTTTCATTCATTTTAAGATGTCGGGATTCAATATCTTCTAAATGGTCCAACAATTCTTTTTGATTATTTTGGATTACTTTATAGGCCATTATCAAATCAGGGTTAATATCAAATAAAAAGGATTCCTTTACTTCAAAATTTCTCTTTAAAAAAAAGAACATCGCCCCTCCCCCCAAAAAAGGCTCAACATATTTATATACTCTCTTATATCGAACTATATGGAGGGGTAATCTTTTTTTAAACTCTTTCAGGAGTTGATTTTTTCCACCAGCCCATTTTAAAAAAGGACGGGGAAATAATTGGTTTTTTATGGTTAATTTTTTCATATGCAACCTTAAAACTGAATAATATATTATAAGATGGATTTAATTATGATAATAACCATTTTACATATATCAATCATATTTATTAAGTATCCAATTCATATTTATTTTTTTCATTAGGCATATTTAAAAATAATTTAAATTAACCCATAGAAAATTGAGAATTAATTGTTAGTACTGGATATATGAATTATTACAGCATTATATAGTTTCTTCCAATATACTTTCAGGGGCGCCAGCCACTTTCACTAGATATTCTGCCTCCATTATATGAAGAGGGGAAGGTATAATTAAAGAGTGGAGAGGCCCGCCAAAATCTTCATTTAATAGATTATGAATTCTATTAGCTTTTATAAGAGGTTTAGATGAACCTGCTCTAGCAATGATCACTGCAATAGAATTTTCTGTAATAATTTTTTCGTTACGCTCTTTTTCAACTTTTAAAAGATAGTCTAAACCTTGGTTTGCTGTCATATATCTATTTTCCTCGGCCCTAATATCTAGAAGTACCAGTGTATGGGCTTTTATCCCCATATTGGCCTTTATTGTTAGGTAAGGAGAATGAGGAAAATAATTCTTTTCAGGGAAGGGTATAGTGGTTACTTTTCCAAATTTATAGGCCTGGAGTCCTGCTAATCCTGGAGCAGCCGAAATAATGGAAGAAGCATGCACCACCTGAGTCTTTATTCCTCGTTTTTTTGCATGTATCACCATATCAGAATGTGTTGTGGCTATTAAAGGATCTCCTGCAGTTAAAAATGCCACATCTTTATTTAGTCCACTTTTGATAGGTATATCCTCTTCTTCTACTTGCTTTCTACTTAGAACTTCAATTGGAGATTCTATAATATTTTCTAAAGATGAAAGTGTAGATCCAAAAAGTTTAGCTGTATAAAATTCGGCATATATAATATCAACATTCTTTAATATTTCAATTCCCTTAAGAGATATGTCTTTCTCATCAAAAAGACCCAAACCTATAAAATAAAGCATTAAATCACCTTTACCTATTACTATTTAACTGAGTAAGAGAAATCAATTAATTTATTCTATAATGCAATATATTAATAATGTTAGGATAATTTACAGTATCCTATGATTTTTCTAAATTCTTTGTAGTTGATGATTATGATTGGTTTAAAAGTCCCCAAAAATAGGGCCAATGATGTTCGAAAAGTTCTCTTAAAAAAATCTATTATGGAAATTGATTATAAGATCAAACAAGAAGATAATTTTGTAATAATACCATTAAAAAATAATTTAAATAATGACCAATTAGAGAGCTTGGATCTTAGTTTGGAGAATCTGGTTGACTGTGAATTTGAATACCAGAAAAGAGAACCAAAAAGCCTAAAAGATTATTTAAAAAAAAAAATAGATCCACAAAATCTGGATGAAATTAAGGGATCATTTGATATTATTGGTGATGTGGTTATTCTAGAGATACCTGAAGATTTAGAATCAGATAAATTTAAAATAGGAAAAGCTGCACTTGACTTTACCAAACGAAAAACTGTTTTTAGGAAGGGTGGTAAAGTAAAGGGTATTAAAAGAATCAGGGAATTGGAACATTTAGCGGGATCTGAAATATCAGAAACATTACACCGGGAATACGGTGCGCGTTTTTTAATGGATGTTAAAAAGGTTTATTTCAGTCCCAGACTGGCCACAGAGAGACATAGAATATTAGGTATGGTTAAAGATGGTGAAACTATTATTGATATGTTTGCTGGTGTTGGACCTTTATCCATTCTTATAGCCCTTTCAAAAGACGTTAAGATTTATTCCATTGATATTAACCCTGATGCTTATAATTACCTTAAGAAAAACATGGTTATTAACAAGGTAGAAGACAAGATTATTCCTGTTTTAGGAGATGCATCTGATTACCTAAAACTAGCAAATATATTGGCTGATCGTATCATAATGAATCTTCCAGGACTCGCATATAAATACTTGGATATTGCCGTAGATTCACTAAAAGAAGGGGGAATTATTCACTACTATGAATTTTCTAGTGATTTTGATGTGGCCCTGGATAGAATCAAAAAAGCTGCCCATCCTAGAAAGTTTAAGGTAATAAATAAAAGAAAAGTAAGATCAAAAAGCCCTGGAAAGTGGCATCTGGGCTTGGATGTTAAAATTTTGTAATAGAAAAGTATTAAAAAGGTTTAATTATACCCTCTTCAGTAATTATACCTGTAATTAGATCATCCGGTACAATGTCAAAGGCAGGGTTACGAATTATTGTTTCTGCAGGTGCCAACCTGGAAGTCCCAAAGTATAATACTTCTTCAGGGTTTCTTTCCTCAATTTCCACGTCATAAATTGAATTTTGGTAGTCAAATGTGCTTTTTGGTGCAGCGACATAGAAGGGTATGTTGAATCGGTTAGCTGCCAGTGCTACCATAAGGGAACCTATTTTATTGGCAACACCGCCTTGGGCAACACGATCTGCTCCAATTACTACTTTATCTATAGCTCCTGTTTGCATCAGATAACCAGCTGCACTATCAACTATCAACTCTACTGGAATTTTATCTTGCTGCATTTCCCATACACTTAGACGCGCACCCTGACATAAGGGTCTGGTTTCGTTACAAACCACACTTATGTTTTTACCTTCCTTAAATGCGGTTCTTATAACACCTAAAGCGGTACCATAATCTACACAGGCTAGGGCTCCAGCATTGCAGTGGGTTAAAATAGTGTCTCCATCATCAATGATTTTAGATCCATATGCTCCTATAGATTTATTGGTCTTTATATCCTCATCATACATTTTTATTGCTTCATCTACCGGGGAATCTGAACCAAGAACCCTATCAACTGCCCAGAAAAGATTAACTGCCGTTGGGCGGGAACTTTTTATTTCTCTGGCAGCTTTTTGTGGATTATCACCTGAAATATAGGCTAGTGCCATGCCAAACGCTGCAGCAACTCCAATAGCAGGAGCACCGCGAACAACCATAGTTTTTATGGCCTTAATAACATCTTGATATGTTTTACATTCAAAGTATGTCAATTCATCTGGTAATTTCGTTTGATCTATTAATAATAATTTATTATCTTCCCATTGCATGGTTTTCATAGAAAAACTCCAATTTATATTAAAATTTATTAAAAAATTAGATTAAATCTATTTATTGTGGAAAATGATAATTATAGTATCCTACTAGGATATTAAGTCTATTTAAATGATATTTTTCTGATTTTTGAGATTTTAGTAATGGCTGGCCGGAGTCATGTCTAAATGTTTATCATCTTTACCTGGAACACCGTAGGCATCAGCACGACACTGGGTACAAGCTCTAAAAACCGGCAAGATTTCTTCTACAGCATCTCTTACTTCACTTAATTGTGCACAATTTGGTTTAGGATAATCTTTTAACTTATACATTGGTATGAGAGGTATTATGTTCATAAGTGAAGCTCCCCTTTTTTTTACCTCCTTGGCAATATCCACTATGTGTTTATCATTAAGTCCGGGGATCAGTACACTATTAACTTTTACTACTACTCCCTTTTTTGCTATCTTTTCAATTCCTTCTAATTGATTTTTAGATAACACCTTAAATGCTTCTTCTCCCTCATACAACTTACCATTATATACAATGTTAGAGTAAATTTTCTTACCAATTTCCGGGTCAATGGCATTTACTGTAACGGTAATAGTATTAACATTCACTTCAGCCAGTTCATCTGCTTTATCTGGTAATAGTAAGCCGTTTGTACTCATACATTTTATTAGATCAGGAAATTCTTTATCTACTCTTCTAAAAAATTCTATGGTGTTTTCATTGGCCAGTGCATCTCCAGGTCCTGCAACGCCTACAACTGATATAAGCATCTCTTTTGTAACTTTTCTAACATGCTCAACTGCATCTTCTACTGACATTACCCGTGATGCAACGCCTGGACGTTTTTCACATTTATTTAACTCGCGTGTACAGAAATTACATTGAATATTACATTTAGGTGCAATGGGTACATGTATTCTTCCCACTTTATCATGCATTTTTTCATTAAAACATGGATGCGCTTTGGTTATGTGGGCAAATTTTGATTCATTCATATTTTTACCTCTTAAGTTCAATTTAATTAATCATATCTTTTTAATCTTAAATTATCAACTAATATTATTTATCAATCTTTTAGCTCATTAACTAATTCTCTTCCCTTCTGGATCCATTCATCTTTAAGGATTTCATCAGAGGTAGTCATTGCTATAATATTTCCCTGGCTTAAATCTCTTATCACTCGAAATCCCTCAGGTAGTATACGGAAGATTGCGTCATATATCTTTCTTTTAAGATTCTCGGCTGGATCATCAACAATCATCCCCTCAATTTTATTAGAGGGATGGTTAATTATTACATCAAAACGGCTGGGCTGCTGAATTTTCTCTCTTCCTTCAAGTTCCCATAATTTTTCAAGTAATTGTGGGAGGTATGTTTCGTCCTTTATTCTTATTACGATTTTATCTTCTTCCTCATCAAATTTATATTCAGCAAAATCTTCTATTTTCACGGGCTTGGAAGTTTTTTCCACCTTTATAGCAATGATAAAAACTGGTTCTCTTGGATCTGCATATACCCTAATATCATTTATGGAACGTGAAATCTGAATTTCTTGCATAATATGCTTTATAATCATTTCATAAACTTCTGCACCTTTTTCATCATAACATTCAACTATCATTGCTTAACTCCTTATTTGGCATATATGGATTATTTCTTAGTTCCCAATCCAGATACTAGTAAAGCAGCACCAACGGCTCCAATATGTTGTGAATTTTCGGGTACAATTACTTCCATGCCCCCTAATATGGTGCCGACTGCATGTACTAAACCATCTATTAGAGAGGTTCCTCCTACTTGTATTACCGGCGCCCTGACATCAATCTCTTGAAGTTGCTGTTCATATACTTGTTCCGCTACCGAAAAACATGCTGCTGCAGCTACATCTGCCTTTGTACATCCTGCAGCGAGTGATGTAACAAGATCTTGAATACCAAACACTATACAGTAACTGTTAAGTAAAGCATTCTTATAGTTACCCTCCAAGGCTAATGGTCCCAGTTCAGTTATGTCTACTCCCAATCTTCTCGAAGTAATTTCTAAAAATCTTCCAGATGCGCCTGCACATATACCACCCATGGTAAAATTGTCGGGTATGCCGTCATTTACAGTGATAACCTTATTATCCATCCCTCCAATATCTAAAACAGTGGCTTCACCTTTTTGATGACCCGCCAAAAATACAGCTCCTTTAGAGTTAACACTTAATTCTTCTTGTATCAAATCCGCTTTCAAGTGTTTACCTATAGTCAATCTCCCATATCCAGTTACACCTATACCTTCTATATCATCCATCTTATATTCTGTATTTTCCAGTGCATTATCTATACCTTCCTGGGCAGAAGCTATAACATCAGTAGTGGGAAGCCAACCCGTACCTATGATTTTATTATTTTCCATTAAAACTACTTTGGTAGTGGTAGAACCAGAGTCTATACCTAAAGTCAGTCCTTCCTGTTTTTCCCGTGCAAGCAAACTTTTTCTAGCAACAATAGTAGATAACGCTTCCATTCTAATAAAAAGTTCGTCTGCTTTGGTTCTTTCAGTGAAAGAGTATGTAACTACTGGCAAATTAGTATTGTTCTGTATGAATCTTCGAATCTCATTTCTAACTAATGCACCTTCCGCACACCTAAAACAGGTGGCTATGAAAACAGCATCTGCTTCACTTTTTCCCTCTACCAGTGACATGGCCCGGGCAATCATCAACCTTATACCTGAACTTGCAGCTCTAAAACCAAATTTTTCATAAGCTTCATTAATATAATCTAAATCTGTTTCAGGAATAACAATTTCAGCGCCAAAAGTAGCAGCAGCTTTTTCAATCTCTTTCTGAATACCACTATACTCTGTTCCACAGGATAGTTGGGCTATTTTAACCATCTTCTTCCTCCAGTTCATCTAAAAATGTGTTAATCTTATTAATTACTTCTATTGTCTCTTCTCTAGTGTTGGGATAATCAAGTTCCAATGTAGGTATTCCCCTTTGTCTAAGGTAATAAACTGAAAGCTCATTGGTACGGGCACATCCAATACAGCCAAAACCAAATGGTGCTTCATCCATTATTATAGCTGCATCGGCTTCATCAATTAAAGGCCCAAAAATAGCCATTCTACCCCTGACTCCTGATGGAACTTCAATAGCAGCATACTTAAGGCCTTTTATTGGTTCTTCTTCTGTAATATTTAAAGGAGGTGAATCTATTTCTGCTTCTGTTACTTTTTTTCTAATTTCTTTCTGGACAACCAGTGGTTCATGTCCTCTTCTTTCAACCATATCTGCTAAAATTAATGAATTTGGTGGAAATATTGCTATTTTCAGTAAAATTCCCCCTTACTGGTATCTGTTTCAACTGGCTCTGGTCTTCTGGAGATCTCAACCAAATCACTGAATATCCCTTTCGTTATATCCACAATTCCTATGACACATACCAGTTCATTGTTTTCCTTAACTGGAACCACCACAACAGGAATACCTTGGTATGGTCCGGATTTTGGAACCCCACGACAAGTTTTCCCAGTTTTTATGACCCTTTCAAGTACCGGTCCTGTGTAATTGTAGTCAACTATTACACCATCCTCAACTCTAACCCCATATGAGTTTTTTGTTCTCATGGTTAGGGGTAATTTGTTTATTAGCTCGTGAAAAGCCATAGCTATGGGTGCTATTTCTTTACCACTAGCTGAAGGAGTTATATTCATTTTTCACCCTCTTCTTCATTTATTATTTTTTTAAAAGTATCAACGGATATTTTTTCAGGCTTTTCAATTGTGACTTTTTTAGGTTTTTTTAGGGCCTCACCAACATAGTCCAATAAACTAAATTCACATTCCAGTTGATGGAAACCTTCACGTGCGCCTCCTCTATGGCCCCTGCATCTTCTAGGATCTCCTGGAGGAAATCCTCTATCTTTGGTAAATATATTACATGGATCTAAATCCCTTATTTTTTCAATTGCTTTTTTAACTATTTTTTCTTCGCCATGAATCATGGCCCCATAACATGTGGATTTGATAGTTAATGGAAGTTCCATCATATGCAGCTTCTGAACCAGTTCACTCTGGCTTATATTTGCAGATGGGCCTAATATAATCATTCTAGTTACTTCTCCTTTATTATAATTATTTTTCTGCGACATAGACAATATCCCCCTCTTTGAATTTTTCAAGATTGTTAAGGCCCTTTACTATCTTTCCAATAATATTAGTGCCATTAAATGGTTCTCCTGTTGGTCCAAATTCATCATTATCTTCGAATCTAACACCGATCATTCCAATATGTCTTCTTGACATGTTAGTAATTCCGATTTCACCAGCTTTCACACAATTTTCCGGACTATTCTCTGGCACAATACCCTTAGCTTCTTTAGATTGTCCTTCAAACATCATGACTTTCATCCCTGGAAAAGCGAAATGTACCTTTAAAAAACCTACTGGTGCATCCAGTAGCCCGGTAACCTTCCTAAAATACCATGATGATCGAGGGCTTGCATCATTTAGGTTAACATATATTAATTCATCTGGACTTATGCCTAATGTTTCAACTTTAGCTTCCTTTAGTATTTCCAGTGAATATCGGGGATATTGTTCAACCACAATTGCATTGTCGTCTGTAACTCCTTTCCTGATCTGCTGTACTCCTCTATTGTTTAAATAATCATCAGCTTTTTTTTGAGTCATTGACATGACCATTAATCTCTCGGGCTCTGTTTTTACAGTTAAATAATCTTGATATCTGGAAATATCTACTAATTCCATTCCCTTTTCAACATGTCCTACCAAGTTATGGGATGGTGTTGAAACCCGGTCTTCTCTGTAGATATATATTCTTCCCACTCCTTTACCAATGTTTCTTAGGGTTATGGTTCCCCTTCTTCGTTGGTCAATAAATTCCGGGTCTTTTTCCAGGCCTTGGAGGTCGTAAAGACCTATGAAAGAATCAGATTCATAGTCAACTTTTATTTTTCCATCTTCAGATAGTGAAAAAAATTGTTCGGCAGATTGTGGGGATTTATCTGATAAAATAACTTTTACATAAGTAAAAATTTCATTGCCTTCAGTAATTATGGTATCTAAATCAGTTATAGCAGCACTATTAACTATGCTTTTTCTCTCAACAACTGGTTTAATATTCTTTATATAATCTTCGTCAGTTAATTTCATTATTGTCCTTTTACCACCAATTACGCGGGCGAATATTCCATGATTATCTGCTGGAGCTCCGTAAACAGCTGCATGTTTTTCTTTATTTAATATTATGTGGGTTGCATCAGCTGAAAATCCTGAAAGACTCATAACTACATCCCAGCGATTGTAAGTATATTCTTCCTTAGATGGTACTAGTTCAGTTTTTAATGGACCTAAAGAAACCTCACTGGATGAAGTCCATCTAATACGTAGATCTTCTAATTTTTTATAGATCCTTTTCCAAGTTTCTACTAGATCAATTGGTGCATCTTCTAAAAGCTCGATAATAATGCTTCCCTTAGTTGTTTTTATTTTATACTTGTTAACATGTCTTTCAAATTCTTCTTTTCCCTTAATGACTCCTAGAACACATCCATCCTCATATAAGGCATCTGAAATTTTTATGGCTTCTCTGATGGTGGATCCATCAGGAATTTCAATTTCTTCCCCATTAACTTTAACCTTCATTGAATCTCCTCAGAGGATTTTTTCTCCTTTACACCCATTATCTCATCCTTTTCAAAATTGAATACTACTTTTTCTTCATTATTATAAGATACATACAGTTTTTTATGCTCTATAATTTCTCCAACAACCTTGGAAGTTATATTGACTTCTTCTAATATCTTAATACATTCATCAATATTTTCTTCTTCTGCAGTTAAAACAAAACCTGCTCCCGGATAAAGTTTTAACCATTCTATAAAGTTTACATTTTCATTTCGGGGAATTTTTTCCAACTCTACTTTGGCACCTACATCTGATGCTTCCAGAAGCATTCCCAGAGTACCTAATATTCCTGGATTACTAATATCCTTGCCTGCTGTTACCAAGTGTTTTTTTGCAATTTGATTCATGACCATAATCTGGGCTTGAACATTGTCGGGAGTTTTATGAGTTGTTGTATCCCAGTTTAATTTAAATTTAGGATGCTGCCTACCATCTAAATCAATCCCTATGATTATTTTATTACCTGATTTAGCATCACAACTAGTAATTTCATCTCCTTTATCAATAATTCCTGTTATAGATACATCTAGTGAATCATATGGTGTGTCAGGATGAACATGGCCCCCTACCATGGGTATTCCAAATTTTTTAACACCTTCTTTTATACCTTGCATGACTTGTTCTGCTATTTCTTGATTGCTAATTGCCAGAACATTCACCATGGCCACTGGAAGTCCCCCCATAGCTGCTATATCATTTACATTTACTAGAACAGAACAGTATCCTGCCCAATGTGGATCTGCTTCCATCAACTTTCCCCACATTCCGTCGGCAGCTAAAAGAAGTAGCTTATCATTGCCAATATCTATTGCTGATGCATCATCTCCAAAACCAAGCACCACTTTTCCTGAAATATTATAAACATCATCTAAAATTTCAGTTATATGTTTAATAGGTTTTTTTCTTGTAACTCCTTCAAATTTTCTAATAGAGTCTACAATTGTGTTTAAATCCAATTGGTCACCCCAAATTTTTAAAATTCATAAAGAAATCAATATATTAAATTAAACGTTTAAATATATATTTATAGCATTTAATTTGATAAATATTTACTTATATAACCGAATAAGTTTTCAAACTTAGGAATACTTTTTATTGTATTATTTACTGTAATGGTGAAGTTTTATATTATAAGTTGAAACAGTGTTATTAATTATCTGTAGTATCTGCTTTTTAAAATTTTCTATATTCTCAGTTTCTATACGTTCTCGTTGATTAAATAGTTCATTGAATAATTTATGACCTATAATATCATCCCAACCATTTTCCAATTCGATGATCATAGAACCATCGGTTTTAAAACCATTTTCAACTACTTTATCCAGATCACCGTCAGTAATACCGATTACAGGGACCTTAAAACGATATAAAATATCTCCAGCAACCAAGGTAGTATCATCACCTACTGTAACTACCATGTCTGCATCCTTTAATTGGTAAATATCTTCAGCTGCATGGTTTAAGAAGGCTATATTATATTTTCCATTTTGATCTTTTTTTTCAACTACTCTAGGTTTTATTTTAGATTTTCTAAGCAAACCAGTCTTTATAATGGCATTTTTAAGGTCGATAGTACCTAGTTTTTCTACTCCATGTTCCTTAAGTTCACCGCCGCGTAGTTCTGTGATTATACCTTCCTCTGCAACTAAAAAAACTTCAAAAGAATTAGATCTTCCAACAACAATACCATTTACAAATATGTTCTCATCAGGACTTACTCCCGCGATTTTACGAACTAATCTTAGTTTTTCATCTTTAAAATCAAATTCAAATTTATATTTATCTTCCATTTCAGTTACGATATCGTCTGGCGAAACAATTTTTAAATCTAGTCTCTCAGATAGTTCCTTTATGAAATGAATATCATTAAATGACCAAGGCACAATAGTTCCATCTTCTTCCCCAGGTCTTTCAATCTGAATAAGACTCGGCTGTGTTTGACATCTCTTAAAAACCTTATATCCGAATGCATGACCAGTTAAACTTGATTTACCATAATTGATTAAAAAAATCACATCAAATTTTTCCTCTGAAAATTTATCAATAGACTGGCTAGGCAGAAGTTTAGTACTAATATCAATATTATTTTCTAGATGAGCATCGTAAACAGCGGTACGTCCCATAGTTCCGCCTAAACGTGCTTTAACATAGCCAAACCCTTTTAATAGTTCTAAAATTTTTGCTGCATATCCTGAGTCTACAATATGTGGTCCATGTACAACTAAACCTATCTTCATAGATATGTCTAAGGAGTATTAATCTTTTATAATTATCTATTGTAAAATAAAAAGCTAATAAAATCTAAGTTTTTAATATAATATCCAATAAAAATGGTTAATTCAAATATTTAATTAATTTTTATTCTTTTTTTTATAATTGGAGATCCACATATTTCGCATTCGTCATATTTATAGTCTGATTTATATTTCTTTTTACAACCTTTACAAATCTTTATCCAATTATAAATATCTTTTATTCCCTCAGTTAATACACTTCTATAGGGTATTTCAAGAATTTTTAGTACATTCTGCATAGAATAATCATCAGTAACTACATTTGGTTCAAATTTATCCTTCTTTAAAGTCAAAGCCAAAGCTAATACTTTTTTATCTACAATGGAAAGCCTGATTAGATCTCCAGATTTTTTAATAATGCCATCTAATTTTAGCATACTTGGATTATCTGGCTCTTTTATAAATAAAATTCCTTTTTTAACTGCAGATTGTAGGAATAGATTGGATTTAACATCTTTAACTTCACTGATTACTTCAGGTATTGTGAAGTTAGGTTTTTTTTCTGAACAAAAGCCTCCTATAAATGCCGAACTATCAAGAACATAAACTTTTTTCTTCATATAGTATATTATCTTTATTTTAAAATTATTATTTTTAACTGATTTTTTAAATGAAAGTGCCACTTAGAATGCTACTTATTAAATTTTAGGTTCTAAGAATAAATTTTTTTATGGCTTTAATGTGCTTTTCAAAGTATCAAAACCTTTTTAAATGTGAAGGGATATATTTAATAAGTGGATAGGGTAAAACATTTTAAATCTTATGATCGTTGCACAAATTGGAACGTAAACCGCCTCCGATCCAATTTAAGACCCTATCCAACTCTTTTTTATTAATATTCTTCAATTTAAACTGATAAAAACATTAATAATTTATAAGGTTTTTCATTTATGAAAAAAGAATAATAAAATGATTTTTTATAAAAATTTTTTCAAAAGCTTTATATAGAATTATGTATTTAACTATGGAGTTAAAGAACTAACTACAGAATTAGTTGATAAAATTTCTGATAATTGGTGCATATAATGTCAAGCAAAAGTATGGAAAGACATAGAAAAAATTCTCCATCAACTATTAAAGTAGGAATCCTCACCCTTAGTGATTCTAAGTATCAAGATTCATTAAAATCCATAAACACGGATGTTTCCGGAGATATTATAGAAAAATCTCTAACAGAAAAGGGTCATTTAGTTGTGCGTGATATTATCCCCGATGAAGCCAAAGATCTATTGAAAAAAATCCATCAATTAATTGAAAAGGAAGATGTGGATATAATAATATCCACTGGTGGAACTGGCATTGGAAGTAGGGATATAACCATTGAAACTCTGCAAAAAATATTTGAAAAAGAATTATATGGATTTGGAGAAATTTTCAGGCACAAATCTTATCAAGAACTGGGTAGCGGCGCTATATTAAGCCGGGCCACTGCCGGTGTTTATAAAAGAAAGTTAATTATTGCTCTTCCAGGATCTCCAAACGCAGTGAAAACTGGTTTAGAAATAGTAATAAATGAATTAGGACATCTAGTCAAACATTTAAATGAATAATGAAACCAATCAATTCTCTATATTATTTATTGATATCCTTGATTGAAATAAGTGGTTTGAAGTTTATATCTGCTTTTCTAAGATTGTTAGTCGCACCTTCATCACGGTCAACCACAACGTATGCTGATTCAACTATTCCTCCATTGTAACGAATAGCCTCAATTGCTTTTAATAAAGAGTTACCCGTGGTAGTAACATCTTCCACCACTATCACAGAATCATCTTTTTTTAGTTCACCTTCAATTAGTTTTGATGTTCCATAACCTTTCTTTGATTTTCTAATCATTAATAAGGGAATATTAGTGTAAAGTGATATTGCAGTGGCTATAGGTACAGCTCCTAGTGCCGGGCCTGCTACTTTATCAACATTTTTATTTTTAATTTCTTGGCCTATTATTTCTGCTATCTTAGACAATATTTGAGGTTCAGTTATGGCTTTTTTCATGTCCACATAAAAATCACTGTATTTACCAGATGAAAGTTTGAATTTTCCAAACCTTATAACCTCTTCTGTTCTAAGTAATTTTATTAAATCATTTTTTTGTTTATTCTGAGTCGGCCCTGACATAATTTACATACTCCTCTTGACGAGTCTATGCATTGGCAGCAGACTAAACTGCCACATATAGAACAAGTAAATAATTTTGCAGCATTACCACATATTGTGCAAATTCCCTTTACTTCCAAAGAAAAGCACCTTTAATTACATTATTATTAAAAATAAAATGTTATAGAAAAGATAATTAGAATTCCATTGTTGATTCTTCTTCAATACTGGACTTTAATAATATTTTGTCACCAATCTGTTTTACCATATCATATGGAACAATCGTCTCTCCTTTTGATAATCCAAGGCCTTCTGAAAGTCCTCCTTTACCTAGAACTAATGCTTCAATTTTTCTGGTCTCAAGGTTAACTTCCACATCTTTAACATTACCAATGACTGTTGCAGAGCTATCTAGTACTTCTTTTCCAATAATATCATCTTTAAGCCTCATTTTATCACCATTATTAATATTATTCTATAAATTATTTAAGTTTTGCCGCAATCTAGATATTGAAAATTTCTATTCAAATTAAATATAAAAATAGGAATAAAGAAAAATAAAAAAGAGAGTTATTATACTCCCTTAAAAGCCTTTTTAATATGTTCTTTCTTTGGTGGTTGGGTTAGTAAACTAACTACTACTGTAACTATTAATGCCAAAGGTAATGCAATCACTATTGGATCAACCACTGGCCAAGGCATGGATGTAATCAAAACATCTTGACCAAATAACATTTTTGCTATACCAAGGGCTTCGGCTTCTTTTTTGTGAATAAATACTAACCAGAATATGCTGGTAAATGTTCCCACTAGCAATCCAGAAATAGCTCCTGTTTTGGTTGCTCTTTTCCAAAATAATGCGCAGATATACATTGAAAGGAATGCAGCTGCACAGAGACCAAAGAATATTGCGGTTGCCTGAGCAACTACACTTGGAGGGGCAATAAATGCTATAATTACTGCAAAAGCTACTGCAAGTACTATTCCTCCCCGGGCAATCCAGATTGAACTTCCCTCTTCTCCTTTCTTATGGAAAATTGTTTCATAGACATCTCTTCCAATTGCTGTACCTTGCACATGGAACTGGGAACTCATGGTGGACATGGCCGCAGACATTAAAGTTACCATGAATAAGTAAGCAAACCATGCCGGCATAGCCACACTTATAAACAGAGGTATGATCTTATCAATATTACCTCCCGCAGCCTGTATAGCGATTTGACCACTGTTTTGTAGGAAATAAACATTTGATAAAGCACCTACAACAAAAGCTGTACCAGTCATGACTAATATAAATATTCCACCTACAAGAACTGCTCGGTTAAGTTCTCGGTTAGATTTTACTGTCATGAATCGAACTGCTAACTGTGGTTGAGCCAACACACCAATACCTACACCTAAAACCAGTGTTGAAATTAAGTTCCACCAGAATGGGCTTCCCAATGCAGGCATTGATGTCCAGCCCGTACTTCCTGTAGCTGCTGCTGAGGCTGGTACCAGATTTGCCATGTTGGTAAGTGCTTGGTTAGCATTTTCCACACCACCTAGCAAGACATAGGTTGCAACCAGTAAAAATAACATTCCAAAGAACATAATTGTCCCTTGAACTGCATCAGTATACATTACTCCTCTTAAACCTCCAAAGACAACATAAACAGCGATAATTATTGCCATACCAATTAAAGCGATGTTATAGTCTATGTTGAGAGTTGTTTCAATAAACCGTGATATTCCAATCAAAACAGCTGCCGCATATAGTGGCATTCCAAAGAATATTACTAATCCACTGAAATACTGTATGAATTTACTATTGAATCTCCTGGCTAAAAACTCGGGAAAGGTCAATGCACTTAAATTATGTCCAATCTTTCGTGTACGTTTTCCAAATAAAACAAAGGCAATGAATATTCCTACAAATATGTTTAGGAATGTTAACCATAACAAACCCATACCATAAACACCTGCAACTCCTCCAAAACCAACTATAGCTGCCGTGCTTATAAATGTAGCACCATAACTTAAAGCCATAATATAAGGGTGGGTTTTTCTTCCAGCCACCATAAAGTCTTCCGAAGATTTTGTCCGTTTCCAGGCAATATATCCAACATAACCTATTAATATTAAATAAAATATCACAACAATACTTAGTACTAATGCATCCATTTCACTCCCCCACCTATCCTTCTTCATCCCATATTCCTAATTCTTTTTCTTCCATTTCCTTTTCTTTCTCATGCCATTCAATTTCTTCCATAATCTCTTCTTCTTCATGTTCTGCACCTTTATTCCAATTTATTATACCATAAACTACGCATAAAAGTGCACTTAGAATACAAAGAATATATGCACCCCAAATCCAAGGATCATTGATTCCTAACATAGAATCCACCTCCTTTCTCTTCGTGAAGTTGGTTTCTAATATTTTAAGGGATTTCTGCCTTTTCACTAAAAAGAGATAACTTCACATGATTAATTATTAAAAAATTGAAGGTTTAAATATTTCTATTTTTTATTTTGATCACCAAATCTTACTTTAAAATAGAAATAAAAATAAGGATAAACACTTAAAAAAAATAGAAAATCCTTTTTTTATCCAAAAAAAATAATGGAAGATGTATCCACTTACTAATTGATTCCATTGAAACATTTTTCTAAATGTTTTTCATTCGGTGGTTTAGTTATTAAACTTACAATGATTGTTACTGCCAGTGCCAGAGGTAAAGCCACTACTAAAGGATCAACCACGGGCCAAGGCATTGTCATTATCAAAGTTTCTGTGCCGAAAAGTGCTTTGGATATTCCTAAAGCAGCTGCTTCTTTTTTATGGATAAATATTAGCCAGAACAGACTTACCACAGTACCTATAATTAATCCTGAGATAGCTCCTTCTTTGGTTGCTCTCTTCCAAAATAATGCACATATAAACATGGGTAAAAATGCAGAAACACATATTCCAAAGAATATGGCCGTACCTTGAGCAATTACACTTCCGGGTAAGATAAAACCTAAAATCAGTGCTATTAAAACTCCAATTATTACCCCTGCACGTGTAATAAGAATGGATTTATGAGTGTCTTTTTTGAATAGAGTTTCATAAAAATCCCTACCAATAGCTGTTCCTTGGGCATGAAACTGTGAACTTAAAGTGGACATTGCAGCAGCTAACAATACCAGTAAAAATACATATGAAAACCATTCAGGCATGGCACTATTTATAAAAATAGGGATTATTTTATCCAAGTTCCCCCCTGCAACTACAATAGAAATCTGATTTAAGGTCTTCAGAAAATATACATTAGAAAGTGCACCTACAATGTATGCAGTTCCAGGTATTATTAAGATGAATAAACCTCCAATTAAAACCGCCCTATTAAGTTCACGATTTGATTTGACAGTCATAAATCGAACAGCTAATTGTGGTTGGGCTAATACTCCTAAACCTACTCCTAATATAATGGTTGAAACCAGAGTCCACCAGAAGGGACTGCCCATTGTTGGCATGGATGTCCAGCCCGTGCTACCTGTTGCTGCTGCTTGAGAAGGAACTAAACTTGAAATATTAGTTAGGGCTTGATGTGCATTTTCTACTCCCCCTAATAAGACATAGGTAGCAATAAGTAAAAATAGCATTGCCAGGAACATTATCGTACCTTGAAGTGCGTCCGTGTACATAACACCTCTAATTCCTCCTAAAACAACGTAAATAGCAACAATTATGGCCATGATAACCAAGGCAATGTTAAAATCAATAGAAAGTGTTGTTTCAATAAATCTTGCGGCACCAATTAGTACAACTCCTGCATAAATTGGCATTGCACAAAAAATGATTAAGCCCGTGCAGTATTGGATAAATTTACTATCAAATCGTCTGGCAATTAACTCGGGAAAAGTCATTGCATCTAAATTGTGGCCCATTTTCCGGGTTCTTTTTCCAAAAAATACAAAGGCAATAAATATTCCAACAAAAATGTTTAAAAAAACCAGCCAAAGAAGGCCTATTCCATATAAACCTGCTGTACCCCCAAAACCAACAATCGCCGCTGTACTGATAAATGTTGCACCATAACTCATTGCCATGATGTAAGGATTAGTCTTCCTACCTGCTACCATATAATCTGCAGAATTTTTTGTACGTTTCCAACCAATATAACCTACATATCCAACCACTAATAAGTAAACTAGTATGATTACGGTGAGTATTAATAAATCCAACCATATCTCCTCCTTAAATATTTATATTACCAATTCAGAAGTTTAAAGTATATTCAAATACTTAAACTTCACTAGAATATATGAAAACATCACAACATCTTCTGAATCAGCATTAAACAATTATTTAAATGTCTGATTAGGTGCAATATAGAAAAAATAAACACAAATACTATATAAATATAGTATATTTGATTTGCACTTGATTTTTCAATATTAATAATTAGAAGAATAAAAATAAGATAGATAAATTATTAGAATTATATTTGAAAATTTGGTGTTTTAAATGATTATTTTTTATAAAGGAAATAATAAATTAATGGAATATATTAGAAATAACTTTTATTTATCTCAATTATTAAATATGATCATGACATATTACTTAAATAATCATTAATTATCTTCAAACATTGATATAAAATCTAAAAATAGAAATTTCAGTGAAAAATAGGAATTTTAATATCAATATAATCTTAGAATTTAAATTAGGTAGATTAACATGACTTGGAATGAAGAAGCCGAATGTATGCCTCGAGATGAACTGGAAAAATTACAGCTGAAAAGATTGCAAGAAATTGTTAAAAGGGCTTATGACAATGTTCCCTATTATCAAGAAAAGTTTCAAGAGGCAAATATAAAACCTGAAGATATAAAAACTCTTAAAGACATTGAAAAACTTCCTTTTACCACTAAAACAGATTTAAGAGAAGCTTATCCTTTTGGAATGTTTGCTGTGCCTAATGAAGATATTGTAGAAGTTCACACTTCATCTGGAACCACTGGTAAGCCAACGGTATCAGGTTACACTGCAAAAGATTTGGATATATGGGGGGAAGTGATGGCCAGATCGCTTGATATGGCGGGTGCTACTAAAAAAGATAGAATACAGAATTGTTATGGTTACGGGCTTTTTACTGGTGGTTTAGGAGTACACTATGGTGCTCAGAAAATAGGATCTACGGTAATCCCCATATCCGCAGGGAACACTAAAAGGCAGATTGAAATTATGCAGGATTTTGAAACATCAATTATTACATGTACACCCTCTTATGCATTGTATTTGGCAGAAATGATTGAAAAAAATGATATTGATACAGATGAACTAAATCTAAAAGCCGGAGTATTTGGTGCTGAGATGTGGACTGAAGAAATGCGTGAAGAAATCGAAAAGAGGCTGAATATTTTAGCAGTTAACATATATGGACTTACTGAGATTATAGGCCCTGGAGTGGCCCAGGAATGTGAAGAAAAAAAGGGGCTGCATATCTTTGAAGACCATTTTTATCCTGAAATAATTGATTCTAAAACCCTTAAAACACTTCCCGATGGTGAGAAAGGAGAACTGGTTCTCACAACATTAACACGTGAAGGAATGCCCATCATACGTTTCAGAACAAAGGATATCACCGCATTAAGAAGAGAAAAATGTGATTGCGGCCGTACTTTGGTTCGAATGGATCGTATTACTGGAAGAACCGATGACATGCTTAAAATTAGGGGAGTAATAGTATTTCCCTCCCAGATTGAAAGGGCCCTACTTAAAATTGAAGGTTTAGAACCACATTACCAGATCATTGTAACCAGACCTCATCACTTAGATGAACTGGAAGTACAAGTTGAAACCTCAGAAAAACTATTTTCCGATGAAGTAAAGCATGTAGAAGAAGTAAAAAAGATGATTGAAAACAGAATCCATAGTGAGATAGGACTAAGGGTGAATGTTAGTTTGGTGGAACCAAAAAGTTTGCCTCGAAGCGAAGGTAAAGCTGTGAGAGTTATTGATAAAAGAGAGATTTAGGGGGATTTATTATGAAGTTGAAACAGATATCGATTTTTCTAGAAAATAAAAAAGGAAGGCTCAAAGAGGCTATGTACATATTATCAAAAGCTAATATAAATATTAGAGCTCTTTCAATTGCAGATACTTCTGAATTTGGAATTTTAAGATTAATAGTTCCAGAACCAAGTAAAGCTAAACAAGAATTGGAAAAGAATAATTTCGTGGTAAAGATCAATGATGTTATAGCTGTAGAAGTTCCAGATAGTCCAGGCGGACTTTATGGGATACTAGAAATATTGAATCAAAAAGATATTAATGTAGAGTACATTTACGCTTTTGTGGAAAAGAAAACAGACAAAGCCATAGTGGTTATTCGAACCGAAGATATTGAAGAAGGAATAAACGCTCTTAAAGAAGGTAATGCTACGGTTCTGACCAATGAAGAGGTATACATGTTGTAAAATCTCTTTAACCATTATTTATCGTGGGAGTGTATTACATCTCCTTAAGAATATTATCTACTTGGCTAGCACGAGATTCCATTTCAAATAATATTAAACCCAATTGAGCTTCTATTTCTGTTAAAGACGTAAGTATTGCTTTTTCACCAGCTGGAATTAAAACTATAGTACCCTTTTGAGTTTTTACAGAAATTTCATTTACCGATCCTGTGTTCATCTGTCCTGAAGCAGCTTCTGCCGCGCCCATGATGGTTGAACAAAGAGCAGAAAAAATTCTTGCATCTACATCTGGAGGGGTTCTGGAATTTATCAGAAGTCCTTCTTTTGATACTATTCCACAAGCTTTTATCTGTCCAACTTGCATTAATCCAGAAAGAACATCATCAAGCTTTTCCTTTTTTGTCTTACTCATAATTTACCCCACTAATCATATTCCAATAATATTATAATGATAATAATTCATTATTTAATAAACTATTCCCTTAGTATATTAAAGTTATTACTTTCCTCTGAACTATAGATTTTTTTGCAATTCTTATAAATTCTAAAATTTTTATTTATCTTTTAAAAAATGATATTTTTCTTATGAATGGAATTTTTTTTATATGTTTATTTAAATATAAATTTTGGTTATTTCATAAACTAATTAAATAATAATTATTAAACCAATCGACAATTAAAATTGTATAAAATTCTAATTATATACTAAAAAGTTTAAAGCCTTGATTTAATGCTTCTATATTAATTTCCAATGTTTTTTCTGGTAGATTATCCTTCATTGCTTCAATAATACTATTTTTATCAACTGGAAAATCTGGAACTGCTAATGCTCCTCCTAACATGACCATGTTTAGAGATAATATATTACCCACTGATTTGGCAATTTCATCCGCGTTTAAAACCATTAAATTTGATGAAACTGATTTTAACTGATCAAAAATTGTTTTAACATCAGGATAAGGAATATTACTTTTTAATATGTTGAAAGGCATTATTGTGGAATTATTTACAACCATATATGTGCTACTGGAAAGTTTTGATAAAGCTCTCAATGCTTCAAGAGGTTCAAACGCTATTAAGAGATCAGCACCTCCATCTTGAATTATAGGACTTTTAGCATGACCAATTTTAAGTTCAGTTGATACTCCTCCCCCTCTCTGAGCCATTCCATGAATTTCACTCATCACCACATCAAAACCGGTGTTAATAGCAGCTTCTCCAATAATTATTGAGGTTTTTATTATTCCTTGCCCACCTACACCAGAAATGTAAATGTTATATGGTTCCATGGCATCACTTCCTCACTTTTATTACTTGCTCTGGACATATCTGCTTACAGACTGTGCAGCCTTTACATTGAAGTCCATCAATTTTTACCGAACCATTATCAGAAAGGAAAATTGCAGGGCATGCTAAATTTTCAAGACAATAAAGACACTCCCTGCATTTATTTTCTTTAACTTCCAATTTTATCTGTTTCTTTTTAAATTGATTTTTTATTAACATGCAAGGATATTTAGAAATTACTACTGAAACACCCTGATATTCTAATGCTTCTTTAAATATTTCCCGACTTGTTCTGATGTTAAGGGGGTTTATTGTTTTAATATTTTGAACCCCTGTTGCCTTTACAATTTTTTCAATTGATATTTCTGGAGCAGCATCACCCATACCATCAACCGGTAATCCAGGGTGTGGCTGTCCACCAGTCATGGCTGTGGTTCTGTTATCTAAAATTACCAGTAAAAAATTATTTTTATTATGCACCGCATTTATAAGCGGAGGAATACCTGCATGGAAAAATGTAGAATCACCTATGAAACTTATAACGACTTGATTGGTTGCCTTTGAAAAACCACAGCTGGTACCAATACTGGAACCCATAGAAAGCAAATAGTCTGCAGATTCATATGGAGCTTCAATTCCCAGAGTATAACAACCAATATCAGTGGGATATATAGGATCTTTAATATTTAAATCATCTAAAACAGTTTTGATGTTGTAATAAACAGCCCGGTGAGGACATCCAGGACATAAAGTTGGGGGTCTTTTAGGAACGCGAACTTTGGATTTAAAAACTTTATTTCTAGGTATTTTCGGTTCATAAATCTTATTAAAAGAGTTAACAATAATATCGGGACTGTATTCATATATCATAGGTAAGGTTCCATCTAATTTACCATGAACATTCCTTTTAATACCATATTTTCCTAATATAGTTAAAACCTCTTTTTCCATTACAGGATCTACTTCTTCAACAACAACAATGTCTTTGACAGATTTTAAAAATTTTAAAACTAATTTTTCGGGGAAAGGATATGAAAATGTTACTTTAAGGACATTAGCCTTTATTTTATGTTGATCCAGAATATCCATTACATAGTTAAATGCACTTCCACTGGTTATTATTCCAATATCTGCATCATTATTGTATATTTTATTATAAACAGAATTTTCAGATTTATCTTTAATTTTTTCCATTTTTTCTACTAGTTCTTTATGCATTATTCTAGCTGTTTCTGGAACTGGTACAAAACGCTCGGGATCTCTGTGGAAAAATCCTTTTTCCTTTTTTCTATTTACTGTATCGAATTTAACCATTCCCCTCATATGTGATACACGGGTTGTTGTACGAATCATAACTGGTAATTTAAATTTTTCTGATAATTCAAAGCCATATTTCATTAAATCTTTAATTTCTTGTGGATTTGATGGTTCTAACATTGGAAGATTTGCCAGACGGGCATAATTCCGGTTATCCTGCTCATTTTGTGATGAAAACATAGAAGGATCATCAGCTGATAAAACCACCATTCCACCGTTTACTCCAGTGTATACCAAGCTCATAAATGAATCTGAAGCCACATTTAAGCCTACATGTTTCATAAAGGTAAATGATCTAAGGCCAGAGGCAGATGCTGCTGCAGCTACCTCCATGGCAACTTTTTCATTTATTGAAAATTCGAAATAAACCCCTGCCTGTTTAGCTATCTTTGAAAACACGTCGCCAATCTCTGAGGATGGTGTTCCAGGATAAGTAGCAGCAACCTGGACACCGCTTTCTAATGCACCTCTAACTGTGGCTTCATTTCCTAAGAGAAACAGTTTTTCATCCTTTTCTCCAGTTAAAACTTTTTCTATGTTCATATTTATCTTCCTATATCATGATAACTACTTAGAATATCATTAATTCATTTATTGCAAAAAGATTGATTACTGATTTATCAAATTTTTATAGTGTATTGTATCTGATTTATTTAAATCTTCCCTATATATGAAAAAGGAATAGCATAATATTATTTTCCCTTGATACTGATATTACATAATAATTAGTGATCAATATTAAAAATAAAGTTTGGAAAAATTAGTTTATTATTTATATATTATTATTCTAAGATAAATTAGAGATAAATTATTTTTTTTATCAAACTAAAATATCAATATAAAATAATATTCACACTATTTTATGAAATTTTGAAATCTAAAGAACAGTTAATCGGAGATTAAAATGATTAAAATCAAGGTCTTAAGATATGATCCTGAAATGGATGTGGAACCCTACTTTGAAACCTATGAAGTAGAAGAAAAAGATAAAATGAAAATTTTAGATGCTTTAAATTATATTAATGAAAGCTATAATGCTAATATTGCATTTAGGAGTTCGTGCAGAGCAGGTCAATGTGGATCATGTGCTCTCAAACAAAATAATAACAGTGTTCTAGCGTGTAAAGCTGAAATAAGGGATGGGGATATTATTGAACCTCTTGATTTCACTGTTATAAAAGATTTGATTGTGGATAGAAGCGACATTGAAGGTAAAGCTAAAAAAATGAGGCTTTTTTTAGAAAGAATTGATAATCCTCTGGAAGAACCAGAGATAATTAAACCCGAAGCATATGATGACTCTAAAAAAATTGGGGGATGTATAGAATGTTATTCTTGTCTATCCTCTTGCCCGGTTATAAAGGAAACATCTGAATATGCTGGGCCTTACTTTATGCGCTATCTATCTAAACTGGGAATGGATCCAAGAGATAGTGATGATCGAGCTAAAATTGGATTTATTGAAGGATTATATAATTGCACCTCTTGTGGTAGGTGCAGTGAAGTCTGTCCTAAAGAAGTTAATATTGTTGGAGGAGCTATTGAAAAACTCAGAGAAATTGCATGTAATGAAAAAATAGGTCCTTTACCTCCGCATAAAGAAGTAAAAGAATTAATAAAAGCAACCGGAAGATCTGTTGAACCATTGGGAGATGGATTTATAAAAACAGTTTCCCCTGATTCTGAAGTAGAAAAACCCCGATTCGCGTTCTTTACTGGGTGTATGATTGACTATAAACTTCCTGAAAATGGATTTGCCCTTCTTAAAATCCTTAAAGATCATGATATTGATGTGATAGTACCAGAGGATCAGGTATGCTGCGGTTCGCCAATGATAAGGACTGGGCAGACTGAAATTGTTGAAGAATTGGTAAAGAAAAATGAAGAAGTATTTAGAGATTATGAAACTATCATAACCATGTGCGCTGGTTGTGGTGCTACATTAAAAAATGATTATCCTCGTTATGGTGTAAATTTTAATGTTTTAGATATCACTGAAATCCTAGCTGGTAAGTTGAACACCGATAATATGAAACCCTTGAATATGAGGGTTACCTATCATGACCCTTGCCATTTGGCCCGTGGACAGGGGATAAAAATAGAGCCTCGTCAAATATTAAATAAAATTAAAGGATTAGAATTTGTTGAAATGGAAGAACCAAACCGATGCTGTGGAGCTGGTGGGGGTGTGCGTTCCGGGAAACCAGAACTTGCTGAGAAAATGGGTAAAAGTAAAGCAGAAATGATAAAAAATTTAGATGTAGATGCTGTAATTACTGTCTGTCCTTTTTGTGAATATCATATAAAAGATTCGCTTGAAAAAGCAGGTTTAAGTGATATAAAGGTTATGAACATTTTAAAACTTCTCGAATTGGCATATGAATCTTAAAAAATAGCAATATGTCCAAAAAAAAACATTTTCCAGTGCAAATTTATTATCTTTTATAAATTAAGAAATCCGTGGACTAGATATGATTTATATAGTTTTCGTTGAACCTGAATCCCCCGGTAATATTGGTTTTTTAGCTAGGACTATGAAAAATTTTGGATTGGATAATTTAATTTTAATAAATCCTTGCGAATTAAAGAATGAAGCTTATTTTCATGCTATGCATGCTAAAGAGGTTATTAGCAATGCCCGGCTTTTTGAGTCTATTGAAAGTTTCATAGAAGAATTTAAAATTGACTTTATGGTAGGTACTACTGGAGCAGCATGTGGAAGTTACAATGTGCAGAGAATTGCTATAACTCCTGAAGAATTTGCAGGATCACTCCAGATAAAGGGAAACATTGCCATTTTGTTTGGAAGAGAAGGGAATGGATTATACAATGAAGAAATTTCACTTTGTGATGTTCTAGTAAGTATTCCTACCAGTGATAAATATCCCATACTTAATATATCACATGCAGCGGCTATAATTTTCTATGAACTATTTAAAAAAGAGAAAAATTATACATTTGAAGGTTTGGAAGAAGCATCAGCTATTGAAAAAGGACAACTAATTAGTGATATGGATAATATAATAGAATTATTAAATTTACCACCTCATAAAAACAAAACAGCATCCATTGTATTTAGAAATATTATTGGAAGAGCTTTCATATCTGGAAGAGAAGCACACACATTAAAGGGTATTTTAAGGCGAGTAAAAGAAAGAATTTAATAAGTTTATTAATATCTAAAAGGGAGGGATTATATCTTATTTGGAATTGGTCCTCTGGAAATTATTGGAATACTACTATTCTTTTTGCTTATTATGCTAATGCCCTGGATGATGCGTAAAAGGTTAATATCAACCATTAATCGTTTAGCATGGGAAGTAGAGAAAATGGTTGAAGATTCCCAGAAAATAATCATTAAAACAGCCAAAGAAATGGGCAAACCTTCACATGACCCTCAACAGTTAGTTGAAAACTTTATGGAATTTTTCATAATACCTCCAGTGGAACTTGATCCCTACAATATTATGATGAAATTTGAAAAAATATTGGAGATGGGTGAAGAAAGATTTGAAGAAATGGTAAATCTTATTGCTCCTAAGGCAAGTTCCAGGTGGAAAGCGAATATTATCATGACTTTAAAGGCTGCTATTGGTATAAATGGCGTGGCAAAAATGATTAGACATAACTTGGAGCTTGCCAAAAAAACAGGTAACCTACAATTATTGATCATGCTCCAAATGAGTCTCCCCTTAATAATGAGAATAGTTAAAGCCCAGTTTGAGGGTGCGAAAGCTTTTTCAGAAGGTAAGCCGATTGGTGATGGTCTGGGGCCTTTAGTAGCCAGTATGCTGATTAAAGATTGTTCTAAAGATGATCTCCGCCAAAAAGATGATGTAGTTTATGCTTTAAAAGAGATTTCTGGAAGGGAAGTTATAATTGTAAGGGCACAAGGCCCTGGTGCAAGGGTAGGTAAAATAGGAAAAGTTGTTAAATCATTAATTAATGAGAAGAATATTGATAGATTGTTAACTATTGATGCTGCAGTGAAATTAGAAGGAGAAAAAAGTGGAACTATTGCAGAAGGTGTGGGAGTGGTTATTGGAGGTACTGGCGTGGATAAATGGATGGTTGAAGAACAATTCTTAAAAAAGGATTTGAAAACCGACGCTATAATTGTAAAAATGAGTCCAGAAGAAGCTATCAGTCAAATGACACTAGATATAGCAGAAGCTGCGAAGAAAACAATTCCAATAGTTAAGAGATCTATTTTAAGGTCAGAAGAACAATCTAGAATTATGATTGTTGGTGTGGGAAATAGTTGTGGTTTGCCTAACATTATCTCAGATATTTCACAGATAAATTTAAAAAAAGATGATACAAAAGAATAATAGAGGATATTAAATGGCAATTCTAAGTGATAGAGATATTAAAAAATATCTTGAAGAAAATAAAATTGTTATAGATCCGTTGGAAGATCCTGAAAGACAGAT
Organism: Methanobacteriaceae archaeon; assembly: GCA_030016715.1. Taxonomy (GTDB): domain Archaea; phylum Methanobacteriota; class Methanobacteria; order Methanobacteriales; family Methanobacteriaceae; genus UBA117. The sequence goes on from JASEJD010000001.1 coordinate 282,891, forward strand.
ACAACCCTCTTCAGTGGATTTAAGAATAGGAAGTGAGTTTAAAGGTTTTAGGGTTATACGAAAACCTTGTATTGATCCAATGGACAAGTCAGATATTGAATCTTATATGGAATCTTTTTATATTGATGATGATCCATTTATTATTCATCCTGGAGAGTTTGCACTGGCAACTACTTATGAAACAGTAAAACTTCCACCAGACTTGGTGGCCCGGGTGGAAGGAAGATCATCAATGGGTAGATTGGGAATAACCATGCATGTAACTGCGGGATATATAGACCCTGGCTTTTGTGGTAAAATTACGTTAGAAATTTCAAATATTGGTAAAATGCCGGTTGCACTATATCCTGGTCAGAGAGTGTGTCAAATTGTATTTGAAACAATGACATCCCCATCAGCAAAACCCTATGGACATCCGGATAGGGATAGTAAATATATGGGGCAAAAACGCCCAGAAACAAGTAGAATCAAACATGACTATGAATTGAAGAATAATAAAGTTCTAAAGAATTAAATAGAATATATTATTTTAAGTTAATTATTTGATTTTTTTCTAAAAAAATACTATATTGTTTAATAATAATTATTCATAATCTTTCCAATGAATTGAATACTTTATTTCCAATGAAAAGAAAAGATTATTAAATATGAAACGAATTCATAAAGAAAATTATCATATTATACTAACAGTGAAAAGAGATGTTACAATGAAACATGAAAATGTAATGAATATTGCTAAAAAAAGAGGATTTTTATGGTCTTCATTCGAAATATACTCTGGAGTGGCAGGTTTTGTTGATTATGGTCCTCTGGGAGCTATATTAAAAAATAATATTATTAATAAATGGAGGAGTTACTACATAGTAAATGAAGGTTTTTATGAAATTGAATCCCCCACTATAATGCCAGAAGAAGCATTAAAAGCTTCTGGGCATGTAGACCACTTTAATGATCCTATGACTGAATGTAAAGATTGTTTAGAAGTTTATAGGGCGGATCATATTATTAAGGATGCGATAAGCGAAGAAGTTGAGGGATTAGATAACCAAGAACTTTCCGCATTAGTTTCTGAAAATCAAATTAAATGTCCTAAATGTGGTGGCCATCTCAGCCATATATGGAGCTATAATTTGATGTTCCAAACTCTAATAGGGGCTAAAGGGAAAAAAATTGGTTATATGCGTCCAGAAACTGCACAGGGAATTTTTATACCATTTAAACGTTTATTAAGATTTTATAGAGGCAAATTACCTTTTGGTGTAGTGCAAATTGGAAAAGCCTATAGGAATGAAATCTCACCTAGACAGGGAGTCATAAGGCTTAGAGAATTTACCCAAGCCGAGGCAGAGATATTTATAAATCCTAAAGACAAATCTAATCCTCATTTTTCAGAAATTCTTGAAGAAGAACTAGAACTCTATTCTGCCCAAAATCAGATCCAGGAACAAAAAGCTGTTAAAATGACTGTGCAAAGAGCTATCTTAGAGGAAGTAGTTTCCAGTGAAATGCTAGTTTATCAATTATATTTAGCCCGGAAGTTTTTATTGGAACTTGGAATACCTGAAGATGTAATAAGATTCCGACAACATCTTCCTACAGAAATGGCTCATTATGCACTGGACTGCTGGGATGTGGAAATAAAAACTGAACGTTTTGGATGGATAGAGATAATAGGAATTGCTGATCGTACAGATTTTGATCTTAGATCACACAGCAAACATAGCAAAGAAGATTTAAGAGTATTCATAGAATATTCTGAACCTAAAAATATTAAAAAAACTGTTATAAAACCAAATATGGGTAAATTTGGCCCCTATTTCAAAAATAATGCGCCTAAAATACTAAAATTTCTTGAAGATGCTGATTTTGAACAGGTAAAAAATTCTTTCCAGGAAAAAGGGTTATTTGAAATAAAAATAGGCGATTCTGTTTTTGAATTATTACCAGAACATGTTAAATTTGAAGAGGTTAAAGAAACTATTCGCGGAGAAAAGATATTTCCTCATGTAATAGAACCATCCTATGGAATTGATAGGATAGTCTATTCAGTTCTACTCCATTCATTTAAAGAAGAAGATGAAAGGTCTTATTTCAAAATCGAAAAGTCTATTGCTCCCGTGGAAGTGAGTGTATTTCCATTGGTAAACAAAGAACCCTTGGTGGATATTTCCCTTCAGATAAGAGATGATTTAAGAAAAAAAGGTTTTATCTCAGAATTTGACTCTTCAGGAACAATTGGCCGCAGATATGCCAGATCTGATGAAATTGGAGTCCCCTTTGCCATTACTGTTGATCATGAAACTATAGAAAATAATACCGTTACCATAAGGAATCGTGACAATCTTAAACAAGTCAGAATTAATGTTGAAGATATTACTAATATAATTGATGATTTGATTAACAAAAACAAAGATTTTGAAAATCTACATCCCGCGTTAATTAAATAAGTTAAATATCTTCAAAATATTTTTTTATATTATGTTTTATCAATTAACTTTTTTTTATTTATCAGGAATTACCATTACTGGTATGTTAACCAAGTTTATTAAATCGGCTGCTGTACTCTGATGTAGGAATCTATATATCTTCTCAAATCTTCTATGTCCCATTATAATCAGATCGAAATCTTTTGAATAATCAGCTATAAGCACCGGAATCTCTTCATCGCTTCCCCTGAACTCTAAAAATTCGTAATCTGCTTTTAATCCTTTATCGATGAATATTTTTGTGAAATCTTCCATTTCCTTATTATATTCAGATGAACTACCCAGATAAATCAGTTTAACAGTAGATTGATAAGTCTTAGCAACCGAAACACCAGCTTTAATCACCTGTTCTTCTTGATTTCGGGAAGGGTTTAATGGTATTAAAATGTTTTGAAACATATTCATTCACAATTAATATTTATTCATTTACTATAAATAATAAAATGATTACATAGATAAAATAGTAAAAGAATAATAAGACATATATAGATTCCATTTATCAAAAAAATTATTCTAATACTATTTCTTCTGCAGATTTAAGATAATATTTGAATAATTTATCTCCCCAATCTAGTGCTTTCCTCTTTTTCCCGAGTAAGATAGATGATGAATCAAAGATTCCATTATTAGAAAATAATGCTAGAGATAAGAATTTATCTGACATAACCAGATTGATCTTTAATTCTTCATTGGTTCTCCATAAAACTAAATTATCACGAGATAAAGCTTTATTTAGAGATTCTTTACCTACAGACTCAAGGAGATGATCCATTATTTCTTCAGTTAATATCAAATTAATTTCCACATCATTTTTTATGAGCTGTTTAAATATTTCTAATTGTTTTGGGAAAAATACAGGGTATAAACCTTTAACTTTTCTGGAATTTTTTAAATGTTTATAAATAATTTTTTGTGGATAAAAAATGTTTTTTGAAGTAGTTTCCAATAATTCTGTGTCATGCAAACACTCTATTTCCTGCAATAAATGTTTAGGAATGCAATTAATATTATGATTCAAAAAGAATCTTTTACTCCTTTTAAATAAAGATTTAGACATATACAATTCAATAATTTTCATTAATATGATTTTACCAATAGGAGATAAATAGAAAAATCTGTTCTCTTTGAAAATTATATTTCTTTCTTGAAGTTTTTTATTTTCATGAGAAATAGTAGACGGCAGAAACCCTGTTTGTTGACTTAATAATTTTAAATTCTTAGAATCCTCATTTAAACATAAAAGTATTTTCATTCTAACTTCTGAGGCTATTATAAACCTAAGATCTTCTTGCACTTCAGTATATAGATTTATAAGGTTATTATAATCCATATTATATTCCATTTCAATCTCCTACATATTATTTAATTTTACATATTAATATATGCATATATTTATTAAAAATATTATTTTAATAAATAATTTTTGAGTAACACTTATAAGTAATAAAGTTTTGTAATATTATGTGTTATTTGTCAATGCAAAGATGATTGGCAAATTAATATTAACTTAATCATAGACGTTTAAGAGGTAAAAAACTATAATTATTAGATGTTTATAATTCTTAAAACATTGGAAAAATCTTAATAATAAAATCTAAGAAAAATAGGCCAAATTATTAAATGATCACTTTTAAATATATTAAAAGTGATTAAAAAAAGTGATAATAATGATAGATTCACATATTCATGCCGACACACGTCCCATTGAAGATTTTGAAAAAATGGCTATTGCTGGGGTAGAATCAGTTATTACATGTGCCCACGACCCATTGAGGATGAGTTCATCAGATGTGGTTTTGGATCATTTTCATCGCCTATTAACAAATGATCGAGAAAGAGCACTTAAAAATGGTTTAAATTTATATACAGCAATAGGAATACATCCTCGAAGCATATCAAAAGATTATGAAGTAGTAATAAGTAAAATTCCGTCTTTGATTGAAGATAAAAATGTTGTTGCCATAGGAGAAATTGGTTTAGAAACAGCAAGCGAATTAGAAAAAGAAGTATTCAAAAAACAGTTAACTATGGCTGATGAACTAAAAATGAAGGTAATTGTTCATACACCACGAAGCAATAAAAAATCTATAACCAAAATTACATGTTCATTGATTGAAGAAAGCATAGAAAAATCTTTAGTAGTAATAGACCATGTTGATAATACCATCATAGACTATTTGATTGATTTTGGAACTATGCTGGGAATTACTGTTCAACCATTAAAAATGAATCCAGATGAAGCTGTTGATCTATTAAATGAATATGGCGTTAATAGATTTCTTTTAAATAGTGATATGAGCTCATCACCTTCAGATCCTTTATCAGTTCCTAAAACCGTACATAAAATGAAACTTGATAAATTTAGAGATAGTGAGATTGCCAAAGTTTCTCATGATAATGCTTCCAACTTTTTTAATATTGAATAAAAATTTAAATTAATATTTAAAGTTTCGGGGAACATTCATAGGCCCCCATTTTTGGACACATTCGGCAGCCACCTGGTTGGCAAATTCTAAACAATCCAGAATATCCTTATTTTTACTGTAAGCTGCCAAAAATCCAGCAGCAAAGGCATCTCCAGCCCCAGTAGTATCAACTACTTTAACATCGCACGCCGATGAATGTATTATATCTTCTTGAGTGAAAACACTAGCCCCATCACAACCTTGGGTTACAATAACAATTGGAACACCTTCATCTAAGAGGATTTGTGCACCGTCTTTTAAATCTTTATTGGTTAATAATAATAATTCTTTTTTATTTAGAAATAGAAATTTGGTTCTTTTTATTATATTTAAGAGTTTATCAATGCCATATGCGGATAAAAGTGTTCCGGGATTTAAAGAAATCTGATTACTGTGTTTCGATGCTTCATCAGCCACTTCACAATAAATACCAGAAATATGTAGAATTTTCGATTTTTTTATGTAATTTATGTCATCATCACTTACTTTAAACTGTTTATTAGCTCCAGTAAAGGAGTAAATTGATCTTTCACCTGATGGATCAACAGCTATAAATGTCATGCCTGTTGAACCTTCCACAGAAACTAATCTTTCAATATCTACTCCTTCTTCTTTAAATTTATCCAATGCCCATTTACCTAACTCATCATCTCCAATACGGGCCATAATACCTGTTTTAACATTTAATCTGGAAAGAGCAACGCAAAAATTAGAAGCTGAACCACCCAACGACGAAAAGAATTGTTCTACTTCAACTTCATCATCACCACAGACAAATCTTGGAATCTTTAAAATAAAATCAGCATTACATGTTCCAAGACCAATTATATCCACAGACAAAGTTGTCACCAGGATGGGATTAAAATCAATCCAATAAAAAGAAATTTAATTTAAGGTATTTTAAAGAAAATTTTAGGAAAAGTTTTATCTTCTTCCTAAAAGACCTTCAACAAGCTTAGCTATAACATTTTTCTTATCTGGCTCGATAGGTTGATATTCTTCTCCAATAAGATCGGCTCCTAATTGCATTATTGCGTTACTTGTTGCTGATTTTGGATTTTTTATAATAATTGGCTCACCAAAGGCTGCAGCTCGACTGACTTCTGGATCGTCGGGTATGACTGCAATTACTGGAACTTCTAATATTGTTTCCACTTCATCAATTGTTAAGAAGGTTTTATCATGCTGTTCACGGTTGACTACAACACCTAAAATATTTACACCTAATTTATTGGCCACAATTTTAGTTTTTAATGCGTCACTAATTGAAGGTACTTCTGGAGTAGTAACTAGTATTAATTCATCTGAAGATGCTATGGCTGCTAATGCATCTTTTTCTAGACCCGCAGGGGCGTCGATTAAAAGTATATCTGCTTCTTCAACCAGATGTACTAAAGCTTCCTCTAACCTGTCTAATTTAATTTTACGTAAACCTTCTAGTGATATTCCTGCAGGTACGACTTTTACTCCACTGGGTCCTTCATATATTGCATCTTCAATAGATGCATGACCAGAAAGGACATCATGAAGAGTAACAGATTTTCCTTCCATTCCTAATATTAACTCTAAATTGGCCATTGCAATATCTGCATCCAATACAATTGTTCTTTCCCCATAGGTAGATAAAGCAACACCTAAATTTGCAGTTATCGTTGTTTTTCCCACACCTCCTTTTCCAGAGGCGACAGCTATAACTCTTGTCATGTGGTTCCTCCTAATGAATTTCTATATTAATTTCAAAGTTATTTATAATTTCCGGATATTCCCTGAAACTTTTCTTTATTTCCATTTCGGTTATAGTGTAAATACGATTCTCTAATTTGATTTTATCACTGGAACCTACTATTCTTGATAAAAATCCTGTTCCTCCATATTCAGTGATAATATTAATGGTTCCAGTAAGTTCTCTTACATTATCAAGGAAAACCATAACTTCTACACCTTTAATTTTTGGTATTCCCATGATAGATTTTTTTATCTTGTTCATTAAAGTTAATTCAATTCTTTCCAAATCTTCAATGCTTATTGTACCGCCTTTATAGGATTCCAGAATATTTTCTACTTCTTCCTCATTAACTTCTTTTAAACCATATTTTTTCATTAATACTTCCCGACTGACTGGTTCTTTTGTTTTACTTTTAGATTCTTCTAATTTAGTTTCACTTGTTTTTTCTAACTCTGATGCCTGTTGGGCTTCTTGAACATTTTCAGGTTTAGAAGTTTTCTTATTAATTTCTGGCTGAGACTCAAGTTCCTTCTCTGATTCATCTGAAACTATCTCTGTCTTTTCTATTTCAGTTTTATCAGGCTGTTCTAACTCTGAAACAGTTTCTGATTCAGATATATCTTTTGCAGGTTTAGAAGGTTCCTCATATATTTCTGGCTGAGATTCAGGTTCCTGCTTAACATCCTCTGAAACCGATCCAGTATTTTTATTTGGTTCTAATGGTTCTTCAACCTGGCTAAAAACTTCAGATTCAACTTCAGGCTCAGATTCCCCGGCTAAATTCTCAGAATCTGGCTCAGATTCTATCTCGGATACTGTTCTCTCAGATTCAGCAACTTCATTAATAACCTCAGTTTCAGGTTTTTTTTCAGCCTCCCCTGAAACAGTTTCTGTCTCTGGTTCAGGAGAAACAATTTTTGATTCAGTTTCTTTAGAAACTTCTTCTAAAGATTCAGATGCTTTAATTTCGGATGATGGAGCTATTTTTTTACCTTTAAGCTCTTCAATCATGTTATAAACTTCAGAATCTTCACTAATCAAATATACTTTATTTAAATCCTTAATATAATCAATTTGAGTAGGTTTTAGGTCAAAAACTTCTATTAAGGTATCAACTTTGTCCATTACTGACTTAATTTTGTCTATTGCATCAATTTTCATATGCTGATCATAGGATGCGGCAATTTGATTGCCCTCATTAAAAAGGATATAACCCTCTTCAGATCCATGTGTAACTCTAATAAATCCATTATGCTTTTTTCTTTCTAACTCCTCTAAAAGTTTAGAGAATTCCAATTCATCAGCATAAGAAACTCTTGATGGTTTAGATATAGGAAGTTCCATTTTACATCCTCAACATAATCAAAGATTATCTTTTTAAACAAAATATTAATATATTTTAAGATTTAGTCATCTTTTCTTATTAATTTTATTTCCGGAGGGGTGATGATTATGACATTTTTACCATTTTTACATAGTAATATGGCTTCAATACCGACTTCTTTCCGTATATTTTTTAGCATTTCACCAGCTAACTTAAAATCTTCTGGATTTTCATTTTCTAGATAACTCATATCTACTATTATGGGGTTTTTTTCCTCAGTAATCTGTTCTAAAGCAAATTTGATATCTTCAATGTCTTTAGCTTTCATCAAAATTATTTCATAAAAAGAGTGCTCCGGAACTATTATTGACTCTTCTTCATCTCTTTTTTCGTTTTCTTCTTCATCCAAACCCAAATTTTTCTTTACATAATCCAAAACGTCTTTCATTTTTTAAATTCCCCTGTATAGTCAATAATCGTTTTTAATAATTTTGAAGCCCCACCAGCCATTATATCTACAGTGGTTAGTTTATATTTCTTTTCATAGTTTATTAATTCATTTTTATCTTTAACATTTCTTAAATTTAAAGATAAGCCCACAACTTTGGTTGGTTCAACAGCTTCTATAGCTCTTATTTCTTCTTTTATACCTCTAGGATTTCTATAAGGATGGTTGGGACGGTGACATACTACACATGCATCAGGCATGGATCCTATAAGTATTGAAGCCGATAATCCCCTGGGATGAGGGTTATCCAATTCAGTTAAACTAGCTTGGCTTTCAATGAATATTATGTCTGGATCTTTGGTTTCCTCCATATATTTTATAGCACCCATTATTGAGGCAGCTACATCCATTGATGATAAACTTCCTGCCCTGAAGTTCAGATCAACAGGTTGTTCCAAGCCCATCTCATCAGTGGATATCACAGCAACACTTAAACCTTCCTCCATTGCAGTTTTACCCAAAATTCTGGTTGTGGTTCTCTTTCCACATTCTTGTGAAGTACCGCCAATATATACTACTGTGGATTTTGGTCGATATTTAAGTTTAGGTAATATTTCTGTGCATTTATTAGAAGAAACCCCAAATATTCCATGAATAACATCAGAACGTGGGCTGATCTCCTTGATAACAACTCCTTTTTCCTCTGCAAACTTTAATAAAGATTTATTATCCGCTAGGGGTAATGATCTAAATGATGTTACCACATTTTTTCCCTGATTTATTGCTTGTACTGCGTATTTAAGTGCACTTCCTTCTGCACCGATTGGCAACATTATAGCCACGCTTTTAGCATCTGTTTCTTCTATTGTTTTGTTAAGATCTGATGAGATATAGCTGTTGCAGAACTTCATTCCGTGTTTTTCAGGATTATCGTCGACAAAGCCAACGGTTTTTACTCCCTCAAAGTTGGCAAACTTTTCTCCGCCCCCTCCACATCCTACTACTATAAAAGAGTTGAGCTTTTGAAGTTCTTCCACAGAAGTTAAGATATACAAATAATCACTCCTTGTTAATTAGGTGAGTTAGTGGAAAATTTACATACTTATTTATTTAATAAAGATTAAACCATATATACTTTAGGTAATAATAGTCAATCTGTTTTGGAGGATAGTATGATAGCAAGAATACTTAAGGACTTAGGAAGGATCAATGGGGTAAATGGATCTTTAGTTGTTGGAAAAGACGGTTTAATTATAGAAAGCGAAGTTCCTAGTGAAATAGACTCAGAACTTGTTGCTGCTATGTCTTCAGCCGTTTTTGGTACTGCTGAAAGATCTGCAGAGGAAATGAAACATGAACCATTGGAACAAGTTATGATAGAAGGGAGTAAAGGAAAAACTTTGATGATTGATGCCGGAGAAGGAATTTTAGTTGTAATAACTGAAATAGATATTAACCTCGGATTAATCAGGATTGAGATGAGAAGAAGCGCAGAGAGGGTAAAAGATCTATTAACATAAGCCTAATATATTCGAATTGGGGAGGAAAATTTTGCGAAAACCCTATATTATTTTGATTGGAAGTGCTTCAGGGATTGGAAAGTCTACTATTGCATCAGAACTAGCCCGTGAATTAGGAATTAAACATTTAATAGAAACAGACTTCATAAGAGAAATTGTGAGGGGTATAATTGGCCCAGAATATGCTCCTGCTCTTCATAAATCATCTTATGACGCTTATACAACCTTAAGAAATAAAGAAAGGTTTAATGATAACGGAGAAAGTCTTATAAATGCTGGTTTCGAAGAACATGCTTCTTTTGTTATTCCTGCTATAGAAAAAGTGATTAAGCGAGCTGTTGATGATTTTGATGATATTGTTATTGAAGGTGTTCATCTAGTACCGGGACTTTTAAATATAGAAAAATTTAAAAAAGACGCTTCAATCCACTTTTTTATTTTATCTGCTGATGAAGATGTGCATAAAGAACGTTTCGTAAAGAGAGCTATGAAAATCAAAAGAGGCGGTAAACACTTAGAATATTTCAAGGAAAACAGAACTATTCACAACTATCTAGTTAAACAAGCCATGGAACATGGAGTTCCAGTAATAAATAATGTTGATATAAACTGTACCATTAAACGAATGTTAACCCTTATTAGAGAAATTTGCAAAGTTTTAATCTTCCAGAACAGTGTGGATGACTTGAGTGAATTAGTTGACATTGTACTGAATAAAAACGGGGGAAGGATAGTTGACGTATCTTACTTCCTACCGGGATTTGGAGAACCTCTAAGACGAAAGGTAAATATATATGATCCTAAGGAAGCTGGGAGATTTATTGAAAGATTAGAATTGAATCCTAAAAGAAAAAGTGATTTAGAAAAACTTTACGAGCTTTCAGATAATGTTCACAGTCATAAAATCTGCGCTCCTGATCAAGAAACACTGGATAAAATGATAAAAGAATTGTCTGAAAGGGGTTTCATATTATCCAATGAAATTCAAAAGTAAAGTTAAAAAATGATATAATTCCTCTAAAAAATTTATTCTATTTTCTTTTTATTTTTTAATTAATAGTCTGGAGAAAAATAATTGAAGCAAAAAATTGATTGCAGTGTATGCCATTCCAAAAATTGTGTCGAAGTGATCACCCATACCGAGGACATACCCTATTTCGGTGAGATCATGGAAACTGTGCTGATATGTGGAAAATGTGGTTTTAAACATACTGACATTATCGGATTAGAACAGAAGGAACCTTGTAAATATTCTTTAAAAGTTAATAAATCGAACCTTAATGCTAGGGTTGTTAAATCACAATCAGCGACCATAATAATACCAGAGTTAGGTTTAAAAGTAGAACCCGGTTCTAAATCCCAAGGTTATGTTTCAAATGTTGAAGGAGTATTAAATAGATTTGTGGATGCTGTAAAAACAGCGCTAGAATGGGTTGAAGATTCTGAAGCTGAAAAAAATGGTAAAAGGATACTTGAAGAGATTGAAAAAATTAAATCAGGAGATAAATCTGTTACAATTATAATAAAAGATCCTTTTGGTCAGAGCATTATTATCCATGATGATGTTTTCAAAGAAAAATTAAGTGAAAAAGAGTTAAAAAATTTAAAAACAGGATTTATAACCATTGAAAAATAGTTATGAATCAGAATTCATCCTCTACATCAATATCCTTCAATCTTAATGTTCTCTTAACATCTAAACTCAAAGCATCGCAATCAGCTTTAATTGCATCTAAATGTTTTAGAATTCTCTCTTTTTCCTCGTTTATCCTTATAATATTTTTATATGGATATATAGATTCTTTTAACATCTCGTATTCGATAGTAGTGTAAGGATACTCGTTGAGTTGTTGACATACTCTTTCTAAGACTTCTCCTAGAAATTTATTCATCTCTACTTTAACTCTTTCTCTGATCATCTTATCATTATCTAGGTTTTGTTTCATTAACCTGACAACTTCTGCTTTTGCAAATGGTAGGTCCTCTTGTGACTCTTCAGATGATTCATCTGATACATCTTCTATTGATTCGTCCATGAACTCTTCTGATGATTCCTCTTGTAATTCTTCTGATGATTCATTTTCTGGTAATTCATTACTCATATAATTCCTCCAAATGAAAATTAGTAGAAATTTAAATATTATAATTGAATTTTGGGTGTCAGTAGTATATAAATATATTCTTAATTAGCAGATTCAATCAAATTTAGAACCATCTAAACCATAATAGATGTATTAGAATTAAATAATTTCAAGACTCATATCTAAAGTTGATGCTGAATGGGTAATAAAGCCTATTGAAATAATATCAACCCCTGTAAGTGCATATTCTAGAATATTGCTTAGGTTGATTCCTCCAGAAGCTTCTAGTATTACATTATCACGAATTTTTTCATTTTTAAGTATTTTTATGGTTTTTTTAATATCTTCTGGGCTCATGTTGTCAAACATTACTATGTCTGCACCAGATTTAACGGCTTTTATTGCGTCATCCTCATTTTCCACTTCAACTTCAATCTTCTTGGTGAAACTTACATATTCTTTGGCTTTTTTTATGGCCTTGCCTATATCCCCTACCACAATTAAATGATTATCCTTGATCATCACACAATCATCCAATCTGAAGCGATGTGGATCTCCTCCTCCGGCATATACAGCTTTTTTTTCATAAAACTGTAAACCTGGAGTAGTTTTACGTGTTCCTGCTATTATAATATCTTTATTAACACTACGAACTTTTTTAAGTGCTTGGGAAGTAATTGTTGCAATTCCGCTCATGCGCATGATAAGGTTCAGAATTGTTCTTTCAATGGTTAATATAGAACGTGCATTCCCTTCGAACTCCATTACTGTTTCATTAGCCTTTATAGGATTACCATCCTTCTTACCTTTTATAATTTTAATCTGAAATTCCTCCAAAATTATTTTAACCAAATCCATTCCTGCTATTAAACCTTTTTGGCGAGAAATAATTCTGGCCTTAATATTTAAATCGGGAGGAACCAGTGCATTGGTAGTTATATCCTCAAAACCAATATCGTCTAATATCATTTGCATTAGAGCATCTTTCATGTCCATCAACCAATTAGTTATATGATAAAGAAGATATAAAATCTTTATGTGTTTATATGCAAAATATTCAATTACTTCTAGTGTTTGTAGGCAGATAATCTATTCAGATATTAGAAATTTAAGAAATTTGCTATAAATTTTTAGATATAATAGTACATTCAAGATAATACTTTATTTGGTGTGAAAATGGAATTAATATTTTTGGGAACTTCTTCGGCTTTACCTACAAAATTTCGGAATCACTCTGCAGTGGCACTTAAAGCATATGGTGAAATATTTCTATTTGACTGTGGAGAAGGTACTCAGCGTCAAATGTCTAAAATAAAATTAAGCCCAATGAAAATATCTAAAATTTTCATTACACATTTTCATGGTGACCACTTTTTAGGCTTGCCTGGTATTATACAGACTATGGGTTTTAGAGGTAGAAAGAGTCCTATACATATATTTGGGCCGACAGGATTAGGTAAAATAATGGAGCATATTATTAAACTAGGATATTTCTCCCTAACATTTGACATTCATGTCCATGAAATTAAAAAAGGTGTAATAATTGAAGAGGAGGATTATAAAATAGAATGCTGTCCTATGGATCATACAATTCCAAATTTTGCATTTTCCATTATCGAAAAAAGAAAACCTAAATTTTTACGTGAGAAAGCATTATCTCTAGGAATCAAACCCGGTCCAGATTACGGGAAATTGCAAAGAGGCCAATCTGTTAAAATAGGCAACAAACTGATAAAACCAGACCAAGTATTAGGTCCTGAAAGAAAAGGTATTAAAATAGTTTATTCTGGAGATACTCGGCCCTCTCCGGAAATGATTAAATTTGCTAATGAAGCTGATGTTTTAATACATGAATCAACTTTTGAAAGTAAGCATGGCAATAAAGCTCTGGAGAATGGACATTCGACTGTAAGTCAAGCCGCAGAAATTGCTAAAAAAGCAAAGGTTAATAAACTTATTCTAACACATATCAGTACTAGATATAAAAAGACTGACCAATTAGAAAAAGAATCAACCAAAATATTCAAAAATTCCGTTATTGCAGAAGATTTTATGATCTATGAGGTGAAAAGAATTGGAGATTAATCCGGTTTTAAGGGATCTTATTGTAGTTTCAATTACCCTTATTATGGCTTTTATAATCATTAAATTAACAAACTATATTTTGAAAAGAAGTGCACAGCGATGGGATGTTGATTTAACACTTATTCAAATGTTATATGAAATAGTAAAATATTCGGTTATTATTATAGCCTTAACTATAATCTTGAAGGAACTTGGTTGGGATATCACAGCTATTGCCGTCAGTCTAGGTATAGTTGGTGTAGCTGTAGGATTTGCATCAAGAGATATTATTTCAAACTTTATAAGTGGTATGTTTATTCTGGCTGATAAAAGCTTTAAAGTTGGGGATGTTATTGAAATTTCTGGTGAAAAGGGAAAAGTAACTAAAATGGGATTCAGACGTACAAAAATAATCACTCCTGATAATAGAATAATTATAATACCTAACTCCTTATTTTCAAAAAATACATATACCAATCATACCTATCTGGATTTAAAACGTGTTGATCTGGATATTATTATACCCTATCAACATGATCTCGAGGAAGTGACCAATTCATTGAAAAAAATTGCCCTGCAATGTGAATGGAGTATAAAAAATCCTGAACCTACAGTTTTTATAAAAGAACTATCAGATGTGGGGATAAATGCTACTTTAACTACTTGGGCCGAAGATCCATGGCGAGTAGCTGATTATAGAACTTATTTAGCAAAAAAGGTTAAAAAACTCCTGGTGCACTAAAATGCATAAATACAAAATTTTAGCCATCTTTTTGATTACAATATCAATATTATTCGCTTTAAATATAGCTTTAATGACCATTGAGGGATTTGAAAATCTTAATAGGGCTAAAAACAAAGTTGAAACATATAAAAGTGCTCCGGTGAATCTCCTAGATCCTTCTATTATGGATTCTGGTTTTACTGGCTCATCATCAAATTACAAGTTACAGTTAATCATTCCCAAAATAAATCTAAAATGTAAGATACGATCAGATACGGTTAATGCATACAATTCAGTTTATCATTATACTGAAAGTGTTTTACCAGGACAAGATGGTGAATGTGGGTTATTAGGCCATAGAACAACTTATTCTGGTCCATTTCGTAATTTGGGATCTTTAAAACCAGGCGATGTTGTGATCATAATTGATCCTATTTTATCAGAAAAATATACTTATCAAGTTGTATCTAATGGAAAAGATATTAGATGGGACTATAAAGAGAATCCTATTAGGTTTGAACAAACAGGAAATCCCCGTTTATTATTAGTAACATGTTATCCTCCTGGTAAAAAAGAAGCAGCTTGGATAACACATTGTAAGTTAGTTTCAACCACTCCAACGAATTAAATAGGTCATATTAGATTAAATAATATCTTAATTAATAATCAAATTATTAATAAGTATTACTAAAGATAAATGGAAACGATCAATTTTTATATGTGTAGTAACATCACATATTACTTAATAATAAATTATTTTCAAAACAAAACTAAAGATCTCTATAAATAAATAGATAAAGACAAGTAATTGTTCTAAAAAAATTATTTGTTAAAAAAGGATATTAAGAGGTTAATTGGTGCAAAAATGAATTGGGGATAAAAATGACAACAATAAAAGTAGATGAAGATGCATGTGTTGGATGTGGTTCTTGTGTAGAAGACTGTCCCAATGACGTCTATGAATTAGATCAAGAACACGGAAAAACTGTTGTGGTGAATTCAGAGGATTGTATGGCTTGTTTATCATGTCACGAGATATGTCCTTCTCAAGCACTGGAACATGATAATATTCACGTGGCAAAGAGGCTATATATAGATAGAAAAGTGTCAAATGCATTGAAAAAAATTATTTAGGGGCTTTAATATGGAGATAGAACGGGAAGAAATAAAAGGCGATTTTAAACCTGAATTAATTCCTTCTGAAACTGGTGGAGACATAGAAGATTATGAAGAAGCTTTACACGTACTAATGAAATTTGTTGGTTCGATGGCTAGTGCTCTTGAACAAGTATCTGGTCGTGGAGCAAATGCTATTGTTTATCAAGCTGGTAAGAGGATGGGACATGAAGCAGGTAAGTTAACTGAAAAAACTGACAACTTAGAAAAAGCATTAGATGAACTTGGGGAAATTTTAGGTATTGACTTCTACTTTGAAATGTGGAAACCATCAGATCAAGAAGGATACACCATTGAAAAGGGAGATGAAACTGTTGTTAAACTATTATTCATGGACTGCGTAGTTAGACAAACCCTTAGAAGAACAGGACTACCTCAAAAAGGACCATTATGTTACTTGTTGTATGGATATATGGTGGGGGCTGTTGAAGAAGTGATGGACATAAAAGGAAAATTAGATATTGACCATGTTGGTCCAAACGCTTGCCTTAAAACATTAACCATTAAATGGGGTGGTAAATAATGGTTAAAATCGCATTAGAAGCTCTAGCTAGCTGTTCTGGCTGTGAAGTTTCCATTCTAGATCTGCATGAGGATATTTTAAAACTACTTGAGAAAGCAGACATAGTCTACGGGCCAATACTTATGGATGCCAAGGAAATACCTGATGATGTGGATATTGCCATTGTTTCGGGTTCTGTGCGTAACGAAGAAAATCGTGAAAGGTTGGAAGAATTAAGGGAAAAATCTAAAACTTTGATAGCATACGGTACCTGCGCATGTTACGGTGGAATAACTGGAATGGCAGATTTATACCGCCCCGAAGAAGTAACATCCAGAATATACTCTGATAACCCCAGTACCGAATCAGCTGAACTTCCTTCAGAAGTAGTTCCTGAATTATTACCCATAGTTCACCCTGCAGGTGACTTTACTGAAGTAGACTACTACATACCTGGATGTCCACCTAAAGAAAAGTTAACTGGAGACATATTAATACCTCTGGTTAATGGTGAAGCACCAGACGTTCCTAAAAAAAGTGTATGTGCCGATTGTCAGCGGTGGATGGATCATGTTGAATTCGATAAAATACACCGTCGAATAGAAGGAGATCCAGACCCACAACAATGTTTCCTAAGTCAAGGATATGTATGTTTAGGATCAGTAACACTGGGAAGATGCGGTGCACTATGTACTGAAGCCGGTGTTCCCTGCCATGGATGTGGAGGGCCTTCATTGGACGTATTAAGAGAACCTAGTCATGATGTGTATAATGGAGTAATAAAAAGAATTGCTCATCTTTCAAAAATGTCGGAAAAAGATGTTGAAAAGCAAATCTATGATATTGGACACGTTATATACGGATTTGTAATTGGAAGTACAATTATGGAGGAAAAACAAGTTTCCTTGATCCCTCAACTGGTCAAGAAATAATATTATGGTGATATTTATGAAAAATATTGAAATAAGTCCGGTAAGCAGAATTGAAGGACATGCTAAAATAACAGTGCAACTGGATGACTCTGGAAATGTTTCAGATGCCCACTTTCATGTGATGGAAATACGAGGCTTTGAAAAATTTTTAGAAGGAGCTGCTGTAGAAGAAGCGCCTCGAATTACACCCCGTATATGTGGTATCTGTCAAACTGCACATCACTTAGCATCAGCTAAAGCTACCGACCAGATATTTGGTCTTCAACCACCAGAAACAGCCACAAAACTACGAGAATTAATGCTTTTGGGTCAGTATATACATTCACACTCACTCCACTTTTATTTCCTGGGAGCTCCAGATCTTGTTATGGGACCTGAATCAGACCCTGCATTAAGAAATGTTGTGGGAATACTGAAAAAAGATCCCGCTCTTGCGAAAATGGCTATTGATACTCGTAAGATTGGGCAGAACATTACAAACATAGTTGGTGGTAAGCCAATTAGTCCGGTTACAGCCATACCTGGTGGGCAATCAAAAGGAATAACTGATGAAGAAAGAAATGATCTATTAACACAAGCAAAAGAAGCTGTAGAATTAGTTGAAAAAGGGGTTGAAGTTACTAAACCACTATTTGAACAGTACAGTGAAGCTGTAGAACTTCTAGGAACATTAGAATCAAATTTCGGGGCTCTAAGTAACAATGGTAATATCGAATTTTATGATGCACCAGTGAAAATTATAGATAAAGATGGAAATGACCTACACGAATTTGAATCTGACAATTACCTTGATTACATTGAAGAAAAAGTTCAGCCCTGGTCTTATCTTAAATTCCCTTATCTAAAACAAATAGGATTCCCAGAAGGTAACTATAGAGTTGGACCTCTAGCTAGACTTAACATTGCTCAAACCATACCCACTGAAAAAGCTTCTGCACTCTTTGGAGAGTTTAAAGACAAATACGGAATTGCGCAAAATCCTCTGCTATACCATTATGCCCGTCTCATTGAGTTGATGTACGCTTCAGAAAGAGCGGTACAATTATTAGAAGATGATTCAATAACAGGAACCGATATTAGACAACCATTAACAGAAGAACTCATGACCAAAGCTGAAGCAAAGGAATCAGGTGGATCTAGAAGGGGAGTAGGTATGATTGAAGCAACTAGAGGAATTCTGATTCATGATTACGAAACAGACGATGCAGGGTACATAACCCGAGCTAACTTGATTGTATCGACTGGGCAAAACAACCTATCTATGGATATTGGAGTAAGAGAAACCGCTAAAGCTATGATTAAAGGTGAAGAAGTATCAGAAGGGTTAAAAAACCAATTAGAAATGATTGTAAGAGCTTATGATCCTTGTTTATCTTGTGCCACCCATATGATAAATGGAGAATCTCCATTAGTAGTGGATATACATGATAGTAACGGTGAACTCATTAAAAAGCATATATTATAACTAAATCCAAAGATTAAGGATTTAGTTTATATTCTATTTTTTCTTAATTAAAAACAAATCAATTTTTTTTATTTCAATTTATAATAGGATTAATTTCTATAATAAATTTTGAAAAGTTTATTTATCATACCAGTAAAAATAATAATATGTTAAAAAATATCAGTAATAATTAAATCTTTTCTCTTAATAAAGTGATTTTATGAGCGATATAGATGTTGGAAAACAATTAGAAGAAATTCTAATTGATTTAGAAAGAATTGATGGTATTGATGGCAGTTTGATTGCTGATAACTCGGGAAATATTATAAGTCATCGGATGCATCGCTATACTGATGTTGATTTATTTGGATCAATGTCCAATGTTATAGTAAACTCATCAGAAAGATTACTGAATTCTGCAGAGCAAGGAAAAATTGAAAGGGTTCTCATGGAGTCTGCTAATGGGAAAGCACTCTTTTTAGATTTAGATAAAGTTAATTTTATTATATTAATGGAATTATCAGCCAATATTGGGTTGGTAATGGTTTCTGCTAAAAGAGCAGCAGAAAAGATATTAGATATTTCTAAAGATCTTGTAATATCCATAGAAGCAGAATATACTGAAGAAATACCCGAATCAAAAGAAATCGAAAAAGAGGAACTATCTGCAGAAAAAAATGAAATAGAGAAAATTAAAACTTCTCAAACGGTACCTGAAGAGTTGATAAATCAAGAACCATCTGCACCTATATCCACATCAATAGAAGCTACTGAAAATGAAGTATTTAAGGACGAAGAGATTACTGAAATTGATTTAGAAGTAATTCCAGAAGAAAAGACTTATGAACAATCAACTGAAGATTCTATTGTTTCAGACAAAAAAATCCAAGGCCCAGAAGAAATAAAACCACAAACTGAAAAATCAGAGATTCTACCTTCAATAAAACCACCAATTTCATTTCCTGAACTGCCAGAGAATGTAATTGTCCCATCCGATGCAGAAGAACGTTCTCAATTAATTTTAGATATCTACGAAGCAATATTTTTGGCCATGTCGCTGGGTGCTAGTAAAATAATGGGAGTGGCACCAGCAAGAGGATTAACCAAAAAATTTTTACCTTTAGAATCATGCAAAAAACTTCTGGTAGGAGTGGATGTTAAAACAAACTCAGTTATAGATTTCAACACAATCAGAGAAAACGCAGCAAAAATAAGCATCGAATCAAGAGAGAAAACGTTAATAAATGATTTCAGCAAAATTATTGACATAATAACCGAGAACTATGGTAAAGTTATGGGATACGATGCTTTCCGTGGGATGGTAAGACCAGAATTTAATGTCATCAAAAAATCGTATGGAAATGCCATGGATGAATTAGATATTAAAAAGAAGATACATCCAGAACTAATAAATCTATTAAATTGAGATACTCAAAAATTCAATCTATTTTATCATGTATTATACTTTAATTCATGTGTAATTAATCTGTTGTTATAAAAAAATTTATAAACCATAATACCATGTAAAAATATACTATCGTTTTACACGTTTTTTAATAAATAAAAATTGAATATTTAGCTTATTACTGAGATCTAAAGATTATAATTATCTAGTTCAATTACTCTAAAATTTTACAGGCACGATTATAATGTTAAATGAGCTTCAAAAAAAAATAATTAACCTTAAAAAAGAAAAAAATGCAATAATATTAGCCCATAACTATCAAAAAGGAGAAATTCAGGAAATAGCTGATTTCATAGGAGATTCTCTTGAGCTATGTATTAAAGCATCTGAAATAGTGGAATCAGATCTGGTAATATTTTGTGGTGTGGATTTCATGGCTGAGACCGCTGCTATTTTAAATCCTGATAAAAAGATTATAATTCCCGATTTAGAGTCAGAATGTCCCATGGCCCATATGCTTCCAGCAAGTGAAGTTATAAAAGCTAAAAAACAACACCCTGATGCAGCAGTAGTATTATATGTCAATACCTTGGCAGAGGCAAAAGCTGAGGCCGATATCCTTTGTACATCTTCGAATGCATTAAAAGTTGTAGAAAGCCTCCCCCAAGAAAAAA
Organism: Methanobacteriaceae archaeon; assembly: GCA_030016715.1. Lineage (GTDB taxonomy): Archaea > Methanobacteriota > Methanobacteria > Methanobacteriales > Methanobacteriaceae > UBA117. The sequence goes on from JASEJD010000001.1 coordinate 303,862, forward strand.
TTCTTTTTGGTCCGGACAATAATCTAGCCTGTTATGTGAAAAAAAATACTGATAAAAATATTATTCCTATTCCGGATAATGGATATTGTTATGTACATAAAATGTTTAATGTGGCTGATTTAATGTTTTTAAAGGAAAAATATCCTGATTCAGATATTTTAGCACATCCAGAATGTGATCCTGAAGTTCAAGATTATGCGGATTATATTTTAAGCACAGGGGGTATGATGAGCCATGTTGCAAATTCCCCTAAAAAAACGTTTATTATTGGAACTGAAATCGATTTAATTACAAGACTTAGAAGAGAAAATCCAGATAAAAGAATTCTGCCAGCCTATGCTGATGCTATCTGTGAAAACATGAAACTTCACACACTAGAAAAGGTTCTAAAATCCATTGAAACTGAAGAATATGTGGTTACAGTTCCCGAGGAAATTGCCCAAAAATCTAAAAAAGCCATTGAAAGAATGATCTCAGTATCATCTTAAATATTTATTAATCTTGAATCTTATCTATTTTTATAGGATATTAAAAGATGAATAATTAAATTGCAGTTACAGTACCTTCTAACTCTGATCTAACTATTTTATAGTCATCCAGATATTGGATTAATGCTTCGATAGCATATGTATCTGTTTTTATATTAACCCCATATTTCTCTGGTACTGCTTGGCTAGTTAAAAAAAAACTGCTTTATATTTTTCTTTTGATTTCAAACGTTTACCTTGTATGAATATCTCTTGGATGCTTATTCCACCGGGGTTTTCAATTTTAAAATATAAATTTAAGCCCATACATCTTTTTACATATCCCCCCATCTGTTTATAGGGATCTGTGGAAAAGGTTCTTTCGAGATTTTCTTCCATCATCTACCATATTTCCCAGCCCTCTAACTCAACAGTTAATAGTGGAGGGTTAACATGGATTATATTCCATAGATCGTTCATATTAATATTTCCAGGAGCAACTGGCGCCCCATACCTCCAACCATGAGAAAAAGCTAACTGAGCATCTTCAGAGTGTAATAAACTTTTTAAAAGAAAATTATCCATTTTAGATTCTAAAACTGTATTTCTATTAAGTCCAATTTCAGTATATCCTACCTTTTTATTTAGATATTGGTTATGTGGTTTTAGTATTTTATCAACTAATTTTTCAATGGATTCATCAGGTTCAAGATCCTTTTCAACAATAATCAGTTCATGATTAAAGTTTTTAATTTTACCTCCAGTTATATCCAAATCTAATCGCCCCACAAATGATCCATGGCATCCAGACTGAATAATTATAGTATTGTTGACCATTATTGGTTTATATAAACGGTTATGAGTATGAGCACTAAGTAATACGTCAACACCTTCTGTTTCCAATGCTAATTTGACTTCTTGGGGAAAACCAAGATGAGAGATAACTATAATCAAATCAACCTTCTCTTGATTTCTCAATTTCTCAATATAAAACTTTAATTCTTCATTACCCAGCGTAAAATATACGCCTTCACTAAAATGATTAGGCATTACTTTGTCAACAATCATGGAGGCTATTCCTATAATTCCAAGTCTTAAATTATTTCTTTCCATGACCCCGGTATGGCTGGAAAACAAGTTGATCATTACTTTTGTTATAACAATTTATGCAAGCAATGGATAATTCCATTTCTTATTTATTTTCATTAATTGTTTAGGTCCGTAAGCAAATTCCCAATGGGCATTCATTGCATCAGAACTCATCTCATTGAGGATCGAAATTAAAGATTCTCCCTTTGATTTGACTGCTGTATATGTTCCATGCAAGGTATCACCACAATCAAATAAGAGCACTTGGTCTGGTTGATTTTAAAGGCTTGGTTAAAAATAGATTTTAATCTCGATAGCCCCTTACATCCATATAATATGGTTTTGAGCCTTTCCAGAATAATTCTGTATGCAGATCCAGATAGGCATGGGTATCATTAATCGGGAAAATGGTCAAATTAGGTTCAAAAGAAATTATTAATCCCCCCCCCCAATTTCTATGATTTAAAAATTATTTTTTTATAAATATATGATGAAAAATAAATAAAATTTGTGATGATTCTGTGAAATTATAAAATTGAAAGCATACATTTAAGATTAAGTAATCCCTATAATACAAGTTATTTATAAAAAATCTAATGGAATAATTATTTATAAGTATAGGGGAAATGAAATGTTTTTTAAAGTTGAAGGGCATGAAGTTAGGGCTGAAGTTGAAAAAGAGGAAATATTTAAATCAAAACATTCTGAATTAAGTTTAAAAAAGTTAAAAATTCATTTTCAAGTTTATAATCCTATCAAAATTCCGAAGGTTATTCAGTCCATTGAAGATAAAAAGAGTTGGAAAGTAATAAGTTCATCTTATTATTATACTGAAGGAAACCCTGTGGTTCGTTATATATTTGAAATTGAAGAAATTGAAGTTCTTAACATAAAACAACTGATCATCAATAAAATCAAGTTAGATCCCTATTCTTATGAGGAAGTGATAGAAGAAGAAAGAGGCGATAAATTATCAATAAAAGCCAATATTATAATTAAGGAAAAAGATTTGAAGGAAATTAAAGAATGGATGACCCAGGACAAATATCTCTCAGTGATTAGATCTGGAATTTCAAAAAAAATGAAGGAAATGAAAATAGAAAAAGTATTATGGTCAAAAGACGTTAATAATACTATTAAATGTCATTTAACCTTGATAGAGAAATTTGATGGAGATTATAAATATCCTGATAGTTTTTCTGCTGAATTTAAGAATATAAATAAAATTCTATCCGATTCTGTTAATACTATGGAAAGTTTAGTGGAATTACTGGCTAAAAAAAATATCATCTCCAATACAGAGCTAGAAAAGATGAAAAAAAAGCATGAAAATCGATTAAACTTGATAAATCTTTACGAAGTCGAAGATTTAGATGAATATTTAAATAAATATCAAGTTTAAGTATTATTCCAAATTAGCCGGTGCAATGATTAATCTAATGATTTTAGATAAAATAATAATTAAACTATTATATTTTCCTAAAATGTATTCACTAAGATATAAAGGGTTTTTAGAATGGATAAACTGATTAAATATTTTGAAAAAGACTATTTTGCAATTAATAATCATATTGAACTCATTGAAGTCCGAAATGGTAAAGCTAAAGCAAAAATGGAGATAAAAAGGGATCATCTAAATAGTTTAGGAATGGTTCATGGAGGAGCTATTTTTACATTAGCTGATCTAGCATTTGCAGCGGCTGCAAATTCACATGGGGATGTGAGTGTTGCTATAAATGCAGATATATCCTTTATGAAAGCTGCTTATGAAGGAACTTTATATGCTGAGGCTGAAGAAATCTCTTTGAATCCAAAAATTGCCACTTACACCGTGAAAATCAAAAATGAGAAAAAAGATATTATTGCAATTTTTCAAGGGATGGCTTACCGAAAAAAAGACAGATTAAAAATTGAATAGATGCTGAGGGTATAAAGATGGAAAAAGAAGAAATTATAAAAATGTTAAACGAAGATTTTGTTAGAGAACTGGAAGCAACCATGATCTACTCATATAATTCTTTTATTATAGAAAACTGTGACTCTAGTAGAGTAACTGAGGCTATTTCTGTAGATGAAATGAGACATATGTGGTGGCTAGCTGACCTAATTACTAAAAGAGGCGGGAAACCTACCATGAAACATAAAGAACTTGATTTTGGTGGAGATGATTTGAAAAGTCAGTTGGAAAGACAGATCCAACTCGAAACAGAGGGAATAAAAATATACAGCCAACAAATAGAAGAAATAGATGATGAAGAAGTAGTTGGTGTACTTAAACATATAATAGATGAAGAAAAAAGGCATAGAAAAGAGTTTAGGATGAGATTAGAAGAATTATAGTTATTTTTACTTAAAAAAAAAATTAGAAAGGTAGTTCTGCGTAGCGACCTTTCCAATACAATATTTTACAATTTTGCATAACGCCTAATGTATTTCTTGAACTGGTTGCATCTGCTGTATACCAAACGCCATTAGCATACAATTCTGCCCAAACATGACCTACAGTCATAGTAGAGAATTCACATTGTGCATGGGCATATCTTGCTGGAATACCAACCGATCTGGCCATAGCAATCATTAAGTGGGTGTGGTCTATACAATTTCCATTTCTCGTTTTTAAGATACCGGTTGCACCATATTTAGTATTATAATAGAAGGTATAACTTAGATTATCTCTGACCCATCTGAATATTCTATCTGCCTTTTCATAATTTGAACCAGCCCCATTTACAATTGACAAAGCTAATGATTTAATTGCAGCATCATTAACCTGACAATTTTTAGTGGCAATGAGATATGGTTTCAATTCAGGCGGAATTACCTCTTTAAAGTTGACTGTTTTAGTGTTAACTATAGCGTAATTAGGTAATCTCTTTTTGGTATTATAGAAGTCCATTATCTTTGAGAAACTGTATATCATATTGTTATAATCCACTTTTCCGGCTGAGTATATTCCATAATTTGGCGCTCTTTTATATGACTCCATGAATTTCTTCAAATTAGCTGCAATCTTTACATATTCATTTTTATAGATATTAGCCACAACAGTGTTTCCATTAGGATTTGGAGCTTCTCCAAATTCTCTGAATTTTATTGGAATGTTAGTTCCTTGATTTATTTGAACTACACTGGAAACCAGCATGTATAAAAAGTCTGCCATGCCAATCTGTTTACCTGATAGAGTCACATAATTGGGGAGTCTTTTATTGGTTTCAATAAAAGCCTTTACTTTTGAAGCTGCAACCTTTATTTCGTTTATTGTTGTTGAATCAGCTACATACGAGTAATCAGAACCCGCAGAATCTGTACTGAAAAATTGTTGATTAATTAAGCCGTAACGGAACAATACAAATCCGGAAGCTCCGTTATCTAAAGCAGCTTCTATATCATTATCTAATTCTGAAGCAGGTATAGGAACCACATTACTGTCAGACCTATAACTCTGCAAACCAGCAACTACTGGTTTACCACCAGAGTTGTCTTTTATATATTTCACAGTTGACCCAATCCATTTAGTGTTTTGATTGTAGTTGCCTTTGTAAACCATTGGAACCAAGAAGTCTAAGTAAGGTGCAAGTTTAGAATAATCTTGGCCGTAATAATATGCATTTACTGATTTTTCGGGCATTACTGCTATAGAAACAGCAACTTTTGGTTTAATTGATTTAACTGTATTGTAAGCACGTTTTACAAATGAAGTTATACTGTTCACACCATTAGCATGTTTATAGGCTGTTCCAGGGTATCGGACATAATCCAGATGAATGCCGCTTATATCATAATTTTTAGTTACCGTAGATATGGTTTTGATTAATGCGTCGTTGAATGCAGTGCTGGTACCGTATTTGGTTTGATATTTATAGGTAGTTTTCGTAACCCATTTATATTTGGTTTTAGATGTCCATTTGTATGTCCATTTGTACGAAGTTATGGATTTCCAAGTGGATTTCCAAACATATTTCCATTGTCCATATGATTTGTACCAGTTTTTATACCAGCTTTTATACCATTTTGTATAGGGAGTTTTAACCCATTGTTTATAGTATACCTTGTAAGCTGTTTTTACTTTGGATGTGACTGGGATTTTTACTTGGTAACTGTATTTTCCTTCTGGATTAACCCATTTTCCATTGCTATCTAAGAAACAAGTGATCCATGCGTGAACACGTATCCCGCTTCCTTTGACCTTGTTTATGAGTGTTTGTAGTTGAGTAAAGTATGTGTTTTTATATCCTTTTGTTAAAAAGAATATATCGGTTATGCCAGCCATCTTTAGTGTATTGACATCTATTTTGTTAACATCGTACGGATTTAACCATAATCCTTGCATATTTTCATATACTTCAAGACCTGCTGCTGCATATTCCTGAATGTTCTCTGAATAGTTATTAGTAGAAGTTGCACCATTTTGCGTGCCAGATTCCTCTTCAATATTGTCGGAATTTGAACCATTTTCTGAAAGTGGTTCATCTATTATGTTGGTATCAGTAGTTTCAATTTCATCTTCACTGCCATCAGTTTCCAGGCTATTTTCCAAGGATTGTTGATCATCCGTGTTGATATTAGTAGTATCAACTTCATCACTACCAATATCCGAATCTAAAATATTTTCTAAAGGTTGTTGGTCATCTGTGTTGGCGTAGATGCTATTCGAACCAAGCAATGATACACTTAGCATGAATATCATTGCTAAAATCACTTTTCTCGAAATTCTAACGCCCCCTCGTCCATAAATTTAAACTGCCAACTTGGACAATTTTTTTGGACGTTTAAAATTCTTTACTTCAATAATATATAAATATTTTGTTTTTATTTTCAAAAAAATTGGTTGATAAAACTCTTTTTAGAATTTAAGACTTTATATTAAGGAATTAAAATAATTATTAAGGGATGTATTACCTTAATTAATATATTTAAGAATTAAGGAAGTATTATCGGTTTTTTAATCCGAATAATTAGTATTTCTGTGATTATTAATATTTATAAAACGTTCAGACCTATTATTACATTTTTTAATTTCAAATTTCAATTATAGGCATAATTAAAATACTTTGAATAAAACAAAACATGATTTAAAACTATTAATCTACAAATAAATTGATTTAAGCCCATTAATAAAATTGATTATTTATTTGATTAACAATAGTAATTTCATAAAATATATAGGAATATCTGACATTTCTAAGAAGTAATTTTATTTTTTATGAGAAACCATGCCTCCAGAAAATCTTGTAAAAAATTATTTACACTAAAACAAGTTAAAATTATATAAAATAATATATGTCGATTTAGAAAACTTATTATCCTCTATGAAAACATTTAATCTGAAAATTTGGCTATATATATGTTAAGTAGATTAAATAAACTATTAAATGCTTTAAATTTTCATAGAACCTTTTGGGAAGATCTAAATTATTTACAGATGAAAATTGAAATCAAAGTGAAGAATTAAAAAAATTTATAGTTTATAGGTAAAAACATGTTAAAACCTCAATACAAAATTATTTCTAATTTTGAATTTACTTCCGGTGAAATACTACCTGAAATTGTTATGGAATATGCTACTCAAGGTATCAAAAGAATTGATGAAAAAGGAAATATCACCAATGCTATTCTATTCTTGCATGGGTGGTCTGGAGATTATACATCAATAAATCGCCTGAAAGATGTTATTGGTCCTGGAAAGGCTGTTGATACAGATAAATATTTCATTATCAGTACCACAGCCCTAGGTTCGCCAGGATCCTCCTCCCCCTCAACAACAAGACTTGGAGTTAAATTTCCCAAATATTCAGTTAAGGATATGGTTAATGTTCAGTTTCGACTTTTAAGTGAACATTTAAAGGTTAAAAAATTGAAGGGTGTTATTGGAACTTCTATGGGTGGTTTTTTGACCTTAAACTGGGCTACAGACTATCCTAATTATATGGATTTTATAATACCTATCGTTACCAGCTATGATACGAAGGGTAGAAACTTTGCAATTAATAGTTTAATGAACCTAATCATTGAAAGAGATCCCGATTATCAGAATGGTAAATACGAATTTAATCCTAAAAATGCTGTTGAAAATGCTTCAATGCTACTCTATTTATTTGCTTTTTCACCAGAATATTATAAAAAAGAATTTGAAACCAATGAAATTCTTTATAATAACTTGGTTGAGAGAGGAGTTGAAGGCCAAAAGAAGGATGCTAATGATATAATATGGCGAAACAATGCTTTAAACTCATTTAATATTAAAGAAGACCTCTATAAGATAAAAGTAAAAACTCTTATTATTGGAGTTAAACAAGATCCGCTTTTCCCTCCAGAGACTGATACCATTCCATTACATAAAGAGATAAAACAATCAAAATTATTTTTATATGATTCAAGTCAAGGTCATCTCGGAATTAACGAATTAATAAAAGCTGAGAATGTAATAAAAGAGTTTTTAAGTGAAATTAGATAACAAAATAATCTCTGTAAAATGAAGAATTTTAATTATATATCAGGTGAAATAATCGAAGTTAAGAAATATAAATGTTGAACAACAAATTATAGTATGAGTTATACTTTACTGAATGCTTTTGAAGGGATTATATGAAAGTAGAAGTTGTTGATTATGGTTATTCAGAGGTTTCGGGCCGATATTTTGTTAAATATAGGATTTATAATATTAATTCTAGGATAAAGCAAAAAATTATTGAAAATCTGGAAGAAGAATTTGAAGAAGTAAATAATGATCTATTTTTAATCATGTACTTTAATGAACAATACTACCCCTTTAAGAGTCGGGAAGCCAGTGAAAGATTTGATGATTACCGTGCTCGTGAAGAAATAGAGATGACGGCATATATTTCCAGTGTTTTGGATGAAGATTAATAAATTTAGGAGAGTTTAATGAAAAAAGAGAGTGAGCCAAAAGCTTTAAAGTACCGGCAGAAAATGCAGAACTCAATGGATAGGGCCCGTTCTAAAATAGGTAGACATAAATTTAAATCTGAGGATTTTGAAATAGTCACCATTAAAGTTACTATACCTGATTTAAGCCCGGAATTTCATAACTATCGAATAGTAAACATTGCAGATATTCATTTAGGGCAGTGGTTAACTCCAGTTAGATTAGATGGTGTAATAAATCTTATTAATAATGAAAATCCAGAATTAGTCACTATTACTGGAGATTTTGTTTCTTATGAAATTGATGGGGTTTTAGATGATCTAAATCGCTGCCTGAAAAAACTTAATCCAAAAGATATTTCATTGGCTGTTTTAGGTAATCATGACCACTGGTTAGGTGCAGATAAAATAAGGAATGTTCTAAAAAAAAGTAATATCATTGATGTGAGTAACAATGTTTTCACTCTCAAAAAAAAGGGTTCAGTGCTTCACATAGCTGGTGTTGACAGTGTAATGTTGAATAAACATCGCTTAGATAAAGTTATGAATTTAATACCCGAGAAAGGGCCAGCAATATTATTAGCTCATGAGCCTGATTTTGCAGATATCAGTTCAACCACGGGAAGATTCAGTTTACAGATTTCAGGCCATTCACATGGTGGTCAATTTATTATTCCAGGTATGGGAACATTTATAAGAGGTCCCCATTTTATCAAATATCCAGTGGGCAAATACAAAGTAGGAGATATGGTTCAGTATACCTCCCGGGGTTTGGGAACCAATGTTTTCTGGTTCAGAATTAACTGCCCTCCTGAAATTACCGTATTTATATTAAAAAGTCCGGAGATTGCAATTGATGAAGATGAATAAACAATTTTTGGTTTTTATTGGGAGAAGCATTGTAATATGGTTAAGTGAAGCTCTAGGACTTATAATATTAACTTATTTAGACATAGGATTTAGTGTTAATAGTCTAGAGACTGCAATTCTAGTTATTGGAATCGTTGGTTTAATAAACGCTCTATTCTGGCCATTATTATCGAAAATTTTGCTTCCTTTCATGGTTTTTACGGTAGGTGTTGGCTCTCTTTTAATTAATGGATTGATAATATGGGTGGTAAGCGAGTTAATTCCAGGTGTTATAATTGAGGGGGGTGCATTGTTTCTAGTTCCTTTAGGACTAGCTTTAATAAATGTCATAGTATCTGCAATTTTAACAGTTGATGATGATGCATCTTATTATCGTACCGTCTTAAGAAATAATCTAAAAAATAAAAAAACAAGTTCCAATAAATCAGGTTTTATTATTTTAGAAATTGATGGACTATCTGAGGAAACCTTAAAAAAAGCAATAGCAAAAGGTAAAATGCCCACTCTTAAAAAATGGTTGGAGGAGGGGACTCATCGAATAAAAGGGTGGGAGACTGATCTTTCCAGTCAAACTGGTGCCAGTCAGGCCGGAATTCTCCATGGGCAAAATAAGGATATTCCCGGTTTCAGATGGGTGGAAAAAGAAAATAATAATAGAATTATGGTTTCCACTGGACTTTCTGATGCTCCTTTAATAGAAAAAAGAATATCAAATGGTAATGGACTTCTCTCAGCTAACGGAGCCAGCAGGACTAATCTTTTCTCAGGGGATGCAGAGGATGTTATTTTTACATATAGCACTCTTAAAAATTTGAAAAAATTTTATAACCGTACATGGTACTATTTTTACTCAAATCCATCAAATTTTGCTCGTACCATAGTTTTGTTATTCTGGGATATGATTATGGAACTAAGATCTAGATGGAGACAGTGGAGAAATGATATAAAACCTCGTATTAAACGTAGTTTAGTTTATATATTTGTTAGAGCAGCAGCTAACGTTTTTTTAAGAGAAATAACTACTTACACCCTTATTGGAGATATTTTTGCTGGTGAAATTGACATTGCCTATGTTACATATCTGGGTTATGATGAGATAGCTCATCACTCCGGAGTGGAAGATGAAGATGCGTTTTACGCATTAAAAGGATTGGATAAACAGTTTAAGAGACTTGAAAGTGCAGTTAATTTTGCTAATAGACCTTATCATCTTATAGTACAATCTGATCACGGTCAGACAAATGGTGCTACATTTAAACAGCGCTACGGCTATGATCTAGAAGGACTGGTTCGAAAATTACTACCGCAAGGTTTTAGAATCCATAGTGAATTTGATTCCAACCAAGATCATTTTGGGCAGATAATAACTGATCCTTTAACTAATAGTAAGGAGTATGTTATGAGTAAAAGTGATGAAATACTTGATAAAAGTAAAAATTTTGCTGATAATACAATTAAAACCATTAATGAAAACAAATATGTTAAAGGACGGTTATTGAAGTATATTAACAATTACCGACCCCTAAAAGAAGGTGAAAAAAAGCCTGTTTCAGCATCAGAATCTCAGATGATTGTTTTAGCTTCTGGAAACCTTGGTTTAATTTATTTTACCGAATGGAAAGAAAGAATGAGTTATGAGATGATTAAACATTATTTTCCCGATTTAATACCTGGATTAGCCAACCATGAAGGTATTGGATTTTTAATGATACATTCCGAAAATTTCGGTCCCCTGGTAATTGGCAGTGAGGGTATTTATTATCTTGCCGATGATACTGTGGAAGGTGTTAATCCCTTAAATAGTTTTGGTTCAAATGCCCCCCATCATCTAAAAAGAACAGACAGCTTTAAATACGTTCCAGATATATTAGTTAACAGTTTTTATGATGAACAAAAAGATGAAGTAGCTGCCTTTGAAGAATTAGTTGGTAGTCATGGTGGTTTAGGCGGCAATCAAACTAAACCTTTCATAATGCATCCTTCACATTGGAATTTAGATAATGAAGAGATTGTTGGGGCAGAAAAGCTTCATGAAATACTTAAATCTAAATTTGAATATTTATAGAAATAATAAAAGTTAAAAGTATAAGTCTACGGGATATGAATCTCCTTCTTCTTGACCACTTGCTGGTAAGGAAAAGTGTAAATGCACAAAAAGCCATTTATCTTTACGTTTTTCAACTATTATACTTAAACGACCCACCAGTATTACTTCTTCTCCATTGACCACTGCATTCATCATCATGCGCATGGATGCCCAGGCCACATTTCCACTGGAAGAAATTGTAAGATTCTCAAAACCTACATCAATTTCATCTGCCTGTTTAAAATCACGTTCAAATCCTTTTTTTAAGTCTTCATAGCCTTGGACCCATTCATCCTCACCAGTACCTATAAAAACAAGATCAGGGTCATCTGCAAAAAGAGACATCATCCCATCTAAATCTTTACTGGCATAAGCCTTAGTATAATGATCTAATAACTCTTTAACAGCTTTTTCAACCTCTAAATTTGCCTTCATAAATTAACCCCCATTATATGTAACTAATATTATTATATCTATCTTACTTTAATCTTTTCATTATTAGATAATTACATCTTCTTTAATTTACATGGTTTAGAATGTTCACTGTATTTTTTATAACATTTTTAATTGAAAATTACTAAGATAATAACAGAAAAAAACCTACTACTAATAGAAATATAAATGAATATCCTTAAATAAAGGATAATCCATGTTTTTTCTGTAGTTCTCATTAATTCAATCTCTATTATAGAGTTATTAAAATATTATAATCAATTAATTTTTAATAAAAGCAATAATATTAATTTAATTCCTTTATAATAAGATGTGCTAAAATTAATCTGTTAAATAAAGTTTTAATATAATGCAATTATTAATATAATATATATTGTATTTGATTATAAGATTCAAAAAATAGAGATTCTATTAAGTAATAGGATGAATTTTCAAAATGAAAAATTATAACTATGGTAGTTTAATTCAGGAAAACCGTTTCTGGACAATTTTCTTAGCTCCTAATCAGAGCAATATTGGAACTTGTGTAATAGCTTTAAGGCGTAACTCAAGTGAATTGTCTGATCTGAAAGACGAAGAATGGGCTGAATTTTCTTTTATAGTCAAAAATATGGAACAAAGTTTGAAAAAATCTTTCAATGCAACCTTGTTTAATTGGGGATGTCTAATGAATTCCTCATACCTAAAGGAATCTCCAGACCCCCACATTCACTGGCATTTCATACCTCGCTATAAAAATCCAGTCGAATTTGAAGATCAAATTTTTGATGATCCCTATTTTGGTTATATGCACCCTCGTCCCGAAAAAAAAGTTTCATCACTCACTAGAAAAAAAATTATTGAAATGATACTGAAAAATATGAAATAATAGAATTGAAAGCTTTTAAAGTTATCATTCAGTGAGTATTACTTTATATATTGCAGGTAATGTTAAAAATAAGGATATGATTATAAATATCCAACCATATAACTCCCAATTATATCCTTGTAAATAATTCACTAGAAGAGCACCCAATCCTAGACCAAATAAAAATTTAGCAAAAATTGATAAGAATATAACTTTGAGATTACTTTTTCTAAATTTCTCAAATTTCTCAGTAACCAACTCATTTTTTTAAGCTCCATTTTATTCAAAAATTTTGTTCAATCTTAAATTTTAAATTATTTTAGTCTTATAATCCAAATTTTGGGAAAATCATACCTACTTTTTTCTTATAATCAAAATATTCTTGTTCAAATTCTGGTTCTAAGATATATTTTTCTTCAAAATGGGCTTGGAATATTATGGCCAAAAATAACAAAGGTGAAAAATAAAAGCTATAAAGTCCTCCCCAAATCAAAAACCAACCTATAATAAAAACTAACCCTGCAACATATTGCGGATGTCTAACCCATCTATAAGGATCTGAAGTAATTAATTTAGAGGGAGTTCCCAGATCTGTTCTGGTACGTGCTGTTTAAGATGTATCATAGGATATACTCGAAATAACATTCCCAAGATAGCTAAAGGTATTCCTACATAATATTGTAGATAATTATTATCCAATCTAGGTTGGGGGATAAAAGGAATAACTAAAACCATTCCTCCAAGAAACATTATTCCTGTAATCATGACTAATATTCTTCTAGTATTATTTTTAACTTCTCCAGACTTAGCAACCCACCATGATGTTAAAATAAAAAGGAAAGATGCTATTAATCCGTATAATATTATTAGCAATAACATTTCAATGTTTATGATTAATATTTGTTTATTAGATGCCTTTTTATAAAATTCCATTTTTAATCTAAATATTGAACTATTTTAAATTAAACTTGTTCTTCATCATCCTTATATACTTGTATACACATGGCTGGGCATGATTCAGCCGCTTCTATGCTGCACATTTCATTATCCAGATCTAGTATCTGTTTTTCATCATCGTTTTCTGAATTTTTTAATGATGAAAATCCATCTTCAGCTATTTCAAATAATTCAGAACAAATATCCACACAGTTTCCACATGAAGTGCACATGGAACGATCTAACTCAACTCGATACACCACATTATTACCTCCCTGCTATATTATTAAATCGAATGAAACTTAATAATTATATCCTTTACCTATAATAATTAAACTTATAAAAATTTAAATATGGGGTTACAGTATGGATTTAAGCCGTCAAGAATTAATGGAATTACAAGAACAGCTAGTAATAGTCTATAAATTAATATCACAACACAGATTAATGAAGAAGTTTTATTATAATGGTGTGGAATTTGATGATCCTTTCATTGATAATTCTGAATTAATCCAGGAGTTTATGGAAATTGAAAATCCAGAGCAAATACTGAAAGGAAGCATTATGGAAATTGAAAAAATTAACAATCCCGAATTAGGTGATGATATAGATTTTTGCAGGATATTGGATTCTTTTGATCTTGATTTGTTAAAATATAAATACCGAATTGAAAAACCTTCAGATATTGATAATTTAAATATAAAATCCCTTATAAACCATGTTTAGATTTTTAAGGTAATATTTGTCTATATATTTATTATTAAGATTTGTTATCGATTATGTATCTACCAATGTTTCTACTTTTTCAATTGAACGTTTAATTGCGTCATTATCTACATCAAGTGTTATGGCATTGTTTGCACATACTTCAACACACTGGCCACAAGTTCTGCATTGTTCCAAGTCAATTTTAGCTTTTCCATCATCCATGGTAATGAGTTCCATGAAACAGACATTTTTCTTGGCACATTTCCCACATCCAATGCATAGTTTATTGTTGAATTCTATTCTAGCCCCTATCATGGGATTAATACTTCTTCCCAGATTTTCAGGGAGTTTTGGTGTCATTTTCCACAAGCAACAACATGGACAGCAGTGACAAATGGATAAAAGTTCCTCTTTAGGCCCTGTGTTAAGCCATACACTATCGATCTTATTTCTACCTATAATATGGACTAAACCCGCATCTCTACATTTATCAACATGTTTAAGGGCTTCTTCAACCGAAACCATTTTTCCTATTTTAGGAGAGATATTTTCAGTCCCTTTACCTAGGAATATACATCCCAAATCATGCGGATAATCCTTACAGTCAGTTGAAACTCTGCATATACAGAAATTCATGATAAATCTATTTTTAGAATTTGTAATTATTTCCTTCAAAACTTTGCTGGGGATTATTTCATTTTCAGATAATTTAATCTCTTTATTAACTTGTATTTTATCTAATTTAAGATTTTTAACAGATTTTAATGCATTGTCACGGGGAATAACCATCATATCATCCCCTTCAAATAAGAGTTTTTCCACCACCTTGGCTAAGGGAGGAAATTTTTTACAGGCCCTAGCCATAACAAATCTGGATTTGAATGTTAATTTAATAACTCTAACACTAATATCTGAAAAATTAATCTTTAAAATTTAAATCACCATATTTATGAGTTTGAAAGTTTTTGACATTCAGGACAGAAGTAGGTGGTCCTTCCAGCTACCTTAATAACATTTATACTTCCCCCACAAGGACATTTACCACCTAAATACCTGTGAGGCAATAAATAAGAATCCGGAAGATTTCCAGGTTCGTCCATGTATTCAATAGCCTTTTTTAACACTTTTCTAATGGAACGGAATAGTTTTTTAATCTCTAATGGTTTTAATTCATCAGCATGGGTTAATGGATGTAGATGGCTTTGATATAATATTTCATCAGCATATAAATTCCCTATACCTGCAATAAAATTCTGATTCAATAGTAAGGGTTTTAAGGTGCCTCTTCTTTTTTTTAATAGTTGTTTAAAAAATTTATAATTAATATGGAGAGCATCTGGACCTAATTTTTTCTCTTGTATAAAATCATTCATAGAACTGGTTAAACTAATCCTTCCAAATTTTCTTGGATCAATAAAAGCTAATATATGGCTGTTCTGGAAATGGATGACAAATCGACTATATGGATTATCCATGATTGAACCATATTTTAGTGATCCAGTCATTCCAAAGTGGAAAACTAATGATTGTTCATTATCTAAATATGCAAATAGATATTTACCATAACGTCCACTGGAAGTGAAGGAGTGGCCCTTTAATGTTTTTTTAAGCAATAGGGGATTTTCTGTTAGTATTTCTTTACTATTAATTCTAATACTCTTTATTATTTGATTAAGTGATGTGGAATCAAAATAATTTTTGTAAACCTCAACACTGGGCAGTTCAGGCATGATAACACCATTGATAACTTACATACATATATATCATTTTATCTTGAGTTAAAGACATTTAAAAATCCTTCAAAAACTGATTTTGCTGATTCTAAAAGAGGATATTTTATTTGGGAGGGATCTTTTAGATTTTTTAGTCTATCTACTCTAAAATATATGGGTGGATGAGGATCCCACATGGTCCAACCTAAAATCTTAGTTGGAGATCCTCTTTCGGTTTGAAGCTTCTGGTAACCAATTTTGGTTAAAGCACCAGCTAAAACTTCAGGTTTACCAATTTTGATTGCTGAAAGCAAGTCTGCCCTAGTTTCAAAGAACTTGGCAATGAAAAATATCGCCCCCATTGCAACAAAAAGGTATATTAATGGAGAAATTAGAACTATAGGCAATAATATAGTTAGACGTAAAATAAACTCACCAGATACTAATCCAAACAAAATTATAGGGTCTCTACCTTGTAAATGTCCAAATTCATGGCCCACCACTGTTAATATTTCTTCTTCAGTTAGTTGTAGTAGAAGTCCTGTGGTGATTAAAATTAAGCCTCTTGAAGGAGTTGGGCCGGTTGCAGCTGCATTAGGTAGCATATTATTTGATATAACTATCTTAGGTAGGGGCATGTCAAATTTTTCAGCAGCTTCCTTCACTATCTTGTAAACATTAATCTTTTTAGTTGATTTTAGTCCGGGGTTGCATTCAAAACCGTATCGGGAAAATATTTCCTCTCCCAGCTCACATGTTGGTTCTAATCCCCTTTCCAGGGTTTGGCTGTAAATATCCCTTTTCATCTGGATTATGGTATTATTTCCAAACTTATCCTGAAACTCGGTAAATTCATCTACTGGCAGCTGATATTGTACTAGGTGCACGTAAGGATTTTTAGATGTAATAGTCCAATCAGCTGTTCTTTGAAGAATCTTATCAGCAGACAAAACAATCAAAAGTTGTAAACCTAATATACCAAATACAGCATATAAACCGAAAAATATGAACAATATTATATTGAATATAAAAAATAATCCATATAAAAGAAGTAAGCTACTTCCAAACATCTTAAATGAAAATTTATTCCTTTTTGATGGCTTTGATTCAGGTATTATCTCTTCTCCTTCCACCCAAGCAAAGTAAAGAGTAGATTTTCGGATATTATCTTCATATAACTGTAATAGAATGGTAATATCTTCTTTTAATCTATTTATACATTTTTTATCCAAGTAAGAGCTTAATGTTTCCACTTTAATCGGGTTTTCCCCAATTATTTTAACCTTTATTTCTGATTTATCTTTACTTTTAGGTTTTATAGTAAAAAATAGTGATTTAACCTCATTTTCCATGCCCATCTTTATGCTGGAAAAGTTTTCAGGCTGGGCTTTTAAATAATATTTATGGATAAAATCTAAAATTTCACTTAGATACACTGGCGAAACTTCAGTATCAATCTTAAAATGTTGTTTAGTTGGCATTAGTTAACCTTAATAAAATTATAACAAAAAATTATATTTTCTAATCTTTTTATTTTCAAAGTTATATTAAATGGTTTTTAAATTTAAACTATGGAATTATTGTTTCTATTATTATATGTTAAGTTTAAATATTAAAGTAATATTCTTAGAATAATAATTAATAAAATATCAGCTAGTATTATTATGATCAAAGCTATTAATAGTATTAATGAAAGAATTAATTAGCATTACTATCCTAAAATTAGGATATGAAATTTAGGGTAGAAAAAAATCTTAAATCAGAGGATTTGTTGAATTTTATTGATGAAGCATTAAAAAAGAGGGCGTTTCTTATATTAAATGCTTGCTGCCGAGTGGAATATAAAGGAAGAGCTGTTAGTAGATTAGGTTTAGGGGAGAGAACTGTTATAATTAAAAGTGATGGCTCATTTTTGATCCATCAAAATGTAAACTTAGAACCAGTAAACTGGCAGCCTCCTAAAACAAAATTCAAAGTGGAATTAGATAATGATAAAGTGATCATTACTGGTTCCAGACAGAAACCCAAGGAAAAATTAGAAGTGAAAATTTACACTGCATATGTTTCATCCTATCATATTGGTACGGATACTAAATCATTGGAACTAGCAGGATATGAACAAGATATGGTTGATTTAGTATATAAAAATCCAGAAATTATAGAGAATGGTTTTAGAGCTACTTCAACTGAATATTCTACTTCAAACGGTTTCATTGATATATTGGGAAAAGATAAAAATGGTAATTTGATGATCTTAGAATTCAAAAGCCGTCGCGCCGGTGTAAATGCAGTTAAACAATTGAAAAGATACATAGATAATTTCTTAGATCATAAAAAACAGGTGCGTGGATTGCTGGTAGCACCTTCCGTAACTGATGAGGCTTTAGAATTATTAGAAAAATATGAATTAGAATTTAAAGAACTAGAACCTCCTAGGGAACTGGAAAAGGACAAATCTTTAACTCTGGATTTTTTCTCTAGAAATGAATGATATAATAGGAGTAGTTTTATTAGTATAATAAATAATATTATTATCGTTTCATAAAAAAAATGCATTGTATAGGGAACATTTTAAAAAAATGCGTCCCTAGAGGTAAGAGATGACATTAAATCATGAATATAAAAAGGTACTGTTGGTAGGATATAATGGTGCAAATAATACTGGTTCTGAAGCCCGTCTTTTATCTATTATAAATGATATTCAAGAATTATTAGGTTCAAACGTTATTATTACAATTCCCACTTTAAATGAGAAAAATTTAAGACGTTATATTAAGGAAAGCCCTAATATAAAAATACAAGCAATTCCCAGCATATTCCACTTGGCTTTGATCAGTCTGGTTAAAAAAAATGACTTGATACTATTGGTGGAAGGAAGTTGCTACATGGATACTTGGAGTTCAGCACTACTCACCGCCTTTTTGTGGACAACAAAATACGCATATAAATATAATAAACCTTGCGTTGCCTATGCAGTTGATGCTGGGCATTTATCTCCATCTAATATGAAAAAAGTAAAAAATGATGCCAGTAAAACCAGTCTTATAATTACAAGAACCTATAAGGCTGCAGAAATATTGCAATCTATTGGAGTAACTGCTCCCATGAAAGTTACTGCTGATTGTGCATTTAGATTTAATAGTCAAAAGGATGATGAACAAATTTTAGATAAAATATGGCCGGTGGATAATGGTTTAGTGGGATTTGCTGTGGTAGATTTTCATCTCTGGCCAGTGAAAATGCGTTTATGGGGTAAAAGCGAATATTGTTATAAGTGGCCTTATTACTTTTCCAGATCTCCTGAAGATAAGAAATCCAGTAATTTATTAGCTTATAGATGGGCTGTTAGGGCGGATGAGATTATTGAAGAACATGACAAAAAAATAGCTTTAATTTGTATGGAAGATGTGGATATTCCTTTGGCCCGTTTAATTCTTGAAAAAATTAGAAATAAAGATCAAGCTCAGATATTCTCTTCCAGCCGATATAATGCATCTCAGATGACTGGTATCCTTCAAAATCTTGACCTACTAATTACATCCCGTTACCATGCTGGTGTATTATCATTAAAAAAGACGGTACCACAAATAGCTGTGGGACATGACACCCGTTTAAGGACTTTTTATGATGAACTGGGCATTTATGACAAATATTTTATTGATTATAAAAAATCTGACGCCTGGAAAAATATAAAAAAGATTTCAGATGAATTAATTGAAAAACCTGACAATTTAAAGTATATTCTAAAAAAGGGCTTCGTCAATCATTTGGAAAGGGCACGTGAAAATCCGTTGCTACTTGAAAAATTTATAAAAGAGCGAAATATTTAAAACAAGGTTTATAGGTTTTATAATAATGACTGGTCAGATTTTGGTAACCGGTGCTACTGGTTTTTTAGGAACCCAAATAATGAGGAGATTAATTGGGAAAAATATGGAAATAATGGTTCTTGTCCGGGGAAAAACTTATGAAAAAGCTTTAAATCATCTTAAAAGATCATGGATGGAATGGCCAGAACTTTTAGAGGCTATTGGGAAAGAAATTAAATTAATCAAAGGAGATGTAATTGAACCAAATTTAGGAATTGATAAAAAGGTTTATGGCCAATTAATTAAAAATTTAAGTTATATTATAAACTGTGCCGCAGATTTAAGATTAGATGCTTCCTTGGAAGAATTAAGAAAGATTAATGTTAATGGCACATCCCACTTAATAGAACTATCTAAAAAGGCTCATGAGGATCATGGTTTTGGATGTTTTGTCCATATATCTACTGCTTATGTAGCTGGAAAAAGAGAAGGACCCATTAGTGAAGAATCACTTAGTGATGACTATGGTTTTTCAAGCAATTACGAACAAAGTAAATATGAATCTGAACTAGTAGTTAGGAATTCAAAAGTTCCCCATGCTATAATTAGGCCGGGTATGATTGTGGGAGACTCAAAGACGGGATATATCAAAACATTCAATACAATATATGTTCTGCTGCGACTGTATTTAAATCAGAAGCTGAGGGTCGTGCCGGTGGACTCTTCATTGAAAATAAATCTAATCCCGGTTGATTATTTGGCTGAAGCCGTGAATAAGCTAACCTTTGATAAAGGATCTGAAGGAAAAACATACCACTTGACTGCTCCCTACCAGTCTTTACCTACAATTAAAGAGTTGGTTGAATTTATGAATAAGTGGGCTTATGAGAAGCTCAACATTAAAATTTCAAGGCCTTTCTTTATTAAAATTCCCTCCAGGATAATTAAAGGATTGGATGGGGTGAAAAAATATCTAAATCCTGGAAATAAACGTTTAATAGAAACTATAATTACTTTATCCCCCTATTTCAATGAAAATCGTGTTTTTATAAGGGATAACGCTGAAGAAATTTTAGGACCATACCTCTTGGATTGGAAAGAATTTCTACCTAATCTTCTGGAATTTGCTGTGCATTATGGCTTTTTCCACCGTAGCTCGAGAACTGTTCATGAACAGATAATTTTCAGACTGGAAAGCAGTTCCAGGCCAGTTAAATATTATGATATAATAAACGGAGAAAGCATTAAGATTTCATCTCTCCTTGTTAAAGAAAACATTATTAAAGCAATTAAATCCCTTAAATATTTAGGTATTAAAAAAGGGGATAGAGTTGCCTTAGTTGGCCATAATAGTACAAGATACTTAATATTAGACGTTGCAATTGGAATGTGTGGTGCTGTAAGTGTTCCTATTTATTATACCAGTCCTATGGATGAAATAAAACATGTTATTAGGGATAGTGATTCAAAAATTCTTTTTATAGGCTCAAATGAAATTTGGGATAATATTAATTCTGATGAAATGGATGTTAAGATGGTATCCTTTATTGATAAGGATGAAAGTCTGAAAGAATCCGCCCTGAAGTGGAAGGAATTTCTGGAAGTGGGAAAAGATGAGAAATGGAACAGAACCGCTCCAGTGAACTTTAATGATGTGGCTACTATTCGCTACACCTCCGGGACAACCGATAAACCCCGTGGAGTAGTATTTGACCATGGAAACATTAGATGGATGGCTGAAACTCTAGCATCTCTTCCCCCGTGGAGGGATAGGAATCATGAAGTATCTTATCTCTCATTTTTGCCTATGAATCATGTAGTTGAAGGTATTCTTGGTACTTATTCCCCTTATTATGCTCCCGCCCCCCTGAAATTATATTTTCTTGAAAATTTTCATCATTTAAAATATGCACTGCCTAAAGTTAAACCTATCATATTCTTTTCTGTTCCCCGTTTCTATGAGAAGGTTTTCTCCCAGATTACATCTAACCTTATTGGTCAACTATACCAAAAATCCCGGAAAAATTATTCAAAAAAAATTTTAGGAAAAATTCTAAAATGGTTAATGCTTAGAAAGACAGGTCTAAGTAAATGTTCACAACTTATAGTTGGTTCAGCAGCAGTTAGTGAAGACTTATTAACTGATTATCATGAATTAGGAGTTGAAGTGCACAATGCATATGGACTTACCGAGGCTCCCTTGGTAACCATTAATCGCGTAGGAGTCAATAGAATAGGAACTGTAGGACAACCATTACCTGAAACTTTGATTAATATTGATTCTAATGGTGAGATTATGGTAAAAGGTCCTCAAGTAGCACAGAGCTATTTTAATATAGATTCAAGTCATTTATTTAGTGATGGATGGCTTTTAACAGGTGATTATGGAGTTATAGATTCTGAAGGATATTTAACGATTACTGGGCGTAAAAAGGAAGTAATTATAAACTCTTATGGAAAAACAATTAATCCATTAAAGATTGAGGCTTTAATCAGGGATATTCCAAATATCTCTGAAGCAATGGTAATTGGTGATAAAAAACCATATTGTTCAGCCATTTTATGGATTGAAAAAGGTTTAGGAATTGATTTTGAAAAAATTGATCATGGAATTATCTATCTAAACTCTAAATTATCTAATCCAGAACAGATAAAGAAATGGGCTGTACTGTATAATGATCTATCAATTGAATCTGGAGATTTAACTGCTAATATGAAGCTTAAAAGGAAATTGATTATAGAAAGGTACCAGGATATTGTAAACAATATTTATGAAGACCAAATATCACCAGAAATTATTCATTCAGGAGAAATGAGAATAAAAGATGAATTTTAAGTTATACTTTGCCAGTTTGTGGCTTCCTCATTATGTTTTAAAAAGGGAATTAGATGAACTTGCCACTGCAACAATTAATGGATTAGATAATCTGTTAAAAACTCCAAAAAGGGATAGATTCAATCTAAAACAATTAAAAAGTGATAAAATTGAAATTAGAAGGGCTGAAATGGCCTCCATACATAATAAAAAAGTAAAAGAACTAATAGATATCTATGGATATTCTGAAGCAATTAAATTAGGTAGAAAATCCATGTATAAGGTTGGTCTTAGTTTAGGCATAAAAACCCGTGATAGATTAAATGTGGGAAGTAAACTGGACGATTTAGAGCTTGCTGCTAAAATTTTATATAAAATATTGGGAATAGAATTTCAATTAAAGAAAAGGGACGGAATATTATATCTGGTTGTAAATCGTTGTGCATTAGCAGATCATTATAATGCTGATACTTGTAAAGTTTTAAGTGCTGCTGATGAAGGAGTTTTTCATGGTATTTCATCTGGTGCCAGTATGAAGTTTGAAGAGAGGATTACTGAAAATAAGCCAGAGTGCTTGGCTAGTATCAAAATGAGAGGGGATGTTTAAATTTGAAAGCAATAGTGGTGGGAAGTGGTGCTGGAGGAGCAACTGCTGCCTTGGAACTATCTAAAAATGGATTTGATGTTACTATATTAGAAGCCGGAGGCGCATTTAAACCTTTCACCCGTTTTTTAACCTGGGCTGAACCTCTAAGAAGAACAGGTCTGTTGGGAAGTGAAAAGACAATTTCAAAACTATTTTCACCCATCAATATAATTCGCTCAGAAAAAGAACTAGCATTAGTAAGAGGGATGACTACGGGTGGATCCACAGTAATATCTTGTGGAAACATTGTTAGAACCCAGAGGGGTCTTGAAGAATTAGGATTAGATTTAAATCCAGAATTTAGGGAATTGGAAGAAAAAATAATTGTTCGGACTTTTCCACATGAAAGATGGCGTCCCGTTACTCGTAAAATGTTTTATGCTTCCGAAGAATTAGGTTTTAAACCCCAAAAAACACCTAAAGCTGTTGATTCCTTGAAATGTAAATCTTGTGGCTTATGTGAGATGGGATGTGCTTCCGGTGCCCGTTGGGATTCAAGAATATTTTTAAATGGGGCTTTAGACAACGGAGCTGTTCTAAAAATAAAAACACCAGTGAAAAAAATTATTATAGAAAATGGAAAAGCAGTAGGAGTAATAATAGAAAGTGAACCTGGAAAATTCATTGAAATCCGTGCAGATATTATAGTGCTAGCTGCAGGAGGTATTGGAACTGCTCAAATACTTAAAAATTCTAAACTTCCTGTGAAAGACAAACTCTGGGCAGACATTGTTCTTACCCTGGGAGGTATTTCCAAAGGAGCAGAACAGTTAAAAGAACCTCCAATGGTATGGTATAGTGAGCATAAAGACTATATATTATCTCCCTATCTTGATATATTCTCTCACTGGTTTCATAAACCCTGGAGAAAAGTTTCCACAAATGATCGGGTAGGTTTAATGGTTAAATTAGCAGATTCTGAAAGAGGAACTGTTAATGTAGATGGATCTGTTGAAAAAGAAATCAGTGCCCATGACCATAAGCGTATTAATAAGGCTTTATCTCAGGCTAAAAAAATCTTGGAACTGGCTGGAGTATCAGAACCTTATATCAAGGGTCTTTATAATGGGGGTCATTTAGGTGGAACTGCACCTTTAGATGGAGAAAATTTGGACACCTTAAAACCTTATGGTATCCCCGATAATTTATGGATAGCAGATCTATCATTAGTACCTAAGTCGCAAGGAATGCCCACCATCCTTTTAACTGCAGCGTTAGCCTTAAGGATTTCTAGAAAGATCATCCAATTAAGCTAAGCAATTTCAATTTTTATATTTAATAATATTAGATTAAAAATTGATATGATTGAAACTTTCTTTTAACCAAAGGCAACATTCAAAACCATCATCAGTGAAAATCCAAGTATTAAAAACATTGTTGCTAAATCGGTATTAGTTCCTCTCTGACACTCTGGTATTAATTCTTCTATTGCCACATAAATCATGGACCCTGCGGCAAAGCCCAATGCATATGGTAATATTGGTTGGGATATGGCAATTAAACTGAATCCTAACAATGCGGCTACTGGTTCCACCATTCCCGATAATTGCCCATAAGCAAAACTTCTTAGAGGAGATTTTCCCTCAGCCCTAAGTGGCATGGCCACAATCATCCCCTCGGGTACATTATGGATACCTATACCTATAGCTAATGTAATAGCAGCAGTAATGGAGGGTATAGTGAAGGCTACTGTGGAAGCAGCAAAGGCTACTCCAATGGCCAGACCTTCAGGTAAGTGATGCAAAACCATGGCTAAAATAAGTAATCTATTACGTTTCCAAGTGGTTTGAATACCCTCTGCTTGGTCAATGGGGCATCCGGGATGAAGATGTGGCAGTATTCGGTCGGTTAATCCTAAAAAAACAGCTCCTAATATAAAACCTGATGTGGCAGGAAGCCAGCTGGGAAGACCAGAATTAGCTGACATTTCTACAGCTGGAAGTAGGAGTCCCCAAAAACTTACCGAAACCATCACTCCTGCTGCAAAACCCAAAGCAGCGTCTAACAATCTTCTACTTATTTTATTAGTTAAGAATACACTGGAAGCCCCTAAAGCAGTCATAAGCCACGTGAAACCTGTTGCTATTAATACCATTGCTAATGGATTAAATAAAATGTTTTCAACCATAACTTTAATTTCCATCCATCTATTTTAAATCTTATTATAAAACATAAAAATATAAGTACTGTGAATTTAGCAATACCTTAATTGTCAGATACTAAATTAATATAAAGATGAGTGGTGTTGACTTTGAAAAAATCGTTAATGGGAATAGTTGGAATATTAATGATGGTGGTACTATCATCAGGTTGTGTAGGTTCTGGTTCTGGAAATGTAGTAAAAGAAGTTAGAAATGTATCGGGATTTAACCAGATCAGTGTAGATGGAAACATAAATGTTATCCTGAAACAAGGAAATGCTGAATCAGTGGAAGTAGAAGCAGAAGATAACATAATATCAAATATTAAAACCCAAGTTACCGGCAATAAACTGAATATCCAACAGGAAGGAACTTCAATGATCTGGCCTAGCAAGCCTATAAATGTCTATGTTACAGTAAAAGACATTAATTCAATTGAAGTTTCAGGTAGCAGTAAAGTTAAAGGTACGGATATTGATACAGATGATCTTAATTTAAGTATTAGTGGATCAGGGACAGTTGAAATAGAAAATTTAACTGCTAAACAACTGAAAGCAAAAATTTCAGGAGCAGGTAATATAGAATTATCAGGAGTAGTAGCAAAACAGGAATTAACTATCGAAGGTTCTGGTGATTACAAAGCAAGGGATCTTAAAACTGAAGATGCAGTAGTAACTATTAATGGTGCAGGGAATGCTGATGTAAATACCAGTAAAAAACTGGAAATAAACATCACGGGCGCTGGAAATGTTTCATACCTTGGAAGTCCTACAATTAAACAGAATATCAGTGGAAGCGGTAATATTAAAAAGTTAAACTGAAATAAACCCGAATTATAGATTTAGTGGTTGGATCTCATCCAACTACTTTTTTTCTAAATAAAGATTTTTTTAATTTATATTTCTGTGATAAAATCAGCTAGCTGTTTTAAATTTCGAACTTCGAAAAATTTAGCCCCTGCATTTTCATAATGGGATACACAGCTGTCTACTACATTCCATTTATTTTTTGGCTCAGGGTTTAAAATTAAAACCGAACGTGACCTGCGCGTCATTTCTTCAATTATTTCAGCGCTTAATGGTTTTCCATCTAGTTTAGGACCTGCCCAGTCCCTGCAATCGCTTAAAATTATAACATTAGATTTATTGTTAAGATGAACCATGTCATAAAATCTTTTGAAGGACTGGTACATATTAGAGGTTCCATGAATCATCAAGTTCTTCTGTCTTGATTCTCTCACTTTTATGAAAGCTGAAAGAAGGCTTGATTCTGTTAATGCAGAGCTTATTTCCACTGTTTTATTATCATAGTCAAAGACACGTGCTTTATGGAATGAATTTTGGGCACTATAGATCAAAAAAAAGAACCAGTTGCTGATCCAGTCACAAGACCCACTAACATCATTTAAAAAGAAATGACTGCTTTTTTTTATACGAGGCTTGCTTTTAACCAGATCGATTAAAGTTCCCCCGTATTTAAGATTTTTTCTTATAGTCCTTCTAATATCAGGTTTATTATTTTTTGACTGTTTAAGTCTTCTAACCCGTTTATTGGCAATTTTTCTTCCAAGTTTCTGACATAATTCATAGATTTCAGGTTGAAATGAATTAAGAGAAGTGATATCCCGCTCCAATAATTCAGCATAGGTGGGTTCTGGATTGATATAATCATCCAGTAATGGATTATAGTCTATTTCATTAATTTTAACGTCTTTAATCTTTTTTAGGACATCTTTTGTTTTTAAAGTTACCTTATACTTTTTTACGAAACGTTTTTCATTGGAGTTTTCATTTTCTTTAGATCTTTGCAAATCTTCTTTATCTTCTGTTATTTTTTTAACAAAAACAGATTCAAATAATTTATTGAATATTTCCTGATGTCTTGGATCTTTGATGTATATAGAAGCTAGGGCTTGCCTTAACCTATCTTCATTATCATCAATTATTTTTATTGCTTCTAATGCAGTTAAGGTGCTTCTTATGCTTGCAGGTATTCCATTTTTTCTTAAAAGCCCAGAGAATTCAATAATATTTTCCATAATAATATCCTAATACTAATTTATTTGAATAGATGTTTAGATACCTTCTCTTTATCTTCCTGATTTTTTAATACTACACCAATAGTCCGATTGATGGTTTCATCATCTATTTCATCCTTTTTAAATACTAAAAGTGTTTTCACCCAGTCAATAGTGGCCCTTATGGAAGGTTTTTTCATTAAACTCATTTCACGGATTTTATGGATTATCTTTACCACTTTTTCAATTAATTCACTGGAAGCATCTGGTACTTGGGATTTTACGATTTCCATCTCTCTTTCAAAGGAAGGATAATCTATATATAAATACAAACAACGATCTTTAGTTTCATCTAAAAGTATTCTCTGGGAGTTGGAGGTCATTATCACCATCAGATCATTTCTTAGATCATAAGTGCCTAGATCATTAACTGTGATCTGCTTTTCACCTAAGGCTTGTAAAAGAAAACTTTCAACCTCCTCATCAGCCTTGTCAATCTCATCAATCAATATTATGGAAGGATTTTTATTGATAAAAGCGGATAGTAAAGGTCTTTTTATAAAATATTCTTCTTGGAAAATATCCTCGTCTAAATCCTTTATCCGGGATATTTCCAAATTCATTAACTGTTTTTGGTAGTTCCATTCACCTACAATTTGTTCAAATGTTATTCCCTCATAACATTGTATTCTGTAAAAATCCCTATCTAGAGCCTTAGAAATTGCTTTCGGAAGTTCAGTTTTTCCTGTACCCGGAGGTCCCTCAATAAGAATAGGTTTTTCTAGTTTTAATGATAGATATATAGTGGTAATGATCTTATCATCAGCTATGTATCTGTGATCAGATAATAACTTACTTATTTCTTCTAAATCTAATTCTACTGAATTCATGATTATTTATCCTTACATGATTAGTTGCTTTTCTTAGATTTATTTTTTTGTTGAGAAATAGTTTATTTGATCACTAATATTAACCTTAAGAATTAGATCTCATTAAAATTTTTTTAAAATTTTTTAATAATTGCATATTAGGCCATAAAAACATTTAAATGTCTTATATATATAAATAACAGTAACCATAAAAGTTTATATCTGTATAATGATTTGATTATCACAAAAAATGTTTATTAAAGGTGGAATATGCCTTATCTAATTTGTGAAGAATGTGATGGATATTATCATATTCAATCCAGCGACTCAATTGAAGAGCAATACCGTTGCTACTGTGGGGGGGAACTTTTATATGTTGATAAACTGGAAGATTATTTTGACTATGACTATGAATCAGATAACGAAGACAATGAATATTATTATACTAGAAGATCAGGCAAAAAAAAGTATATTTTAGTATTTTCAATGATTTTATTACCCACCCTAATATTTGCATCTATTTACTCTGATAATATGGGAATCAGCAGTCACCCTGAGATAATTGGATCAGAGCAGATAGGAATTGTAACCAAAGAGGTGTATTCTCCAGTTTCAGCTTTTTCTGGTGA
Source organism: Methanobacteriaceae archaeon (assembly GCA_030016715.1). GTDB lineage: Archaea > Methanobacteriota > Methanobacteria > Methanobacteriales > Methanobacteriaceae > UBA117. The sequence continues at coordinate 332,841 of JASEJD010000001.1, forward strand.
AAAGAAGAAGATCGCAGTGGTATCTGGTATTCATCCCCGTGAAACTTTGTCCATATCAGTTGCTGATAATCTAGTTAAGAATATCCATTTAGAGCCAGATCAAGAATTGGTACATTACTCTATAAATGTTAGAAACAATCCTAGCAATTACCGGGTTGGCCGTAGTAATGGGGAAAAGCTTGCAGCTAAATTCATACTTCCAGACATATTAAAATCTGATTATGACTTGGTGATAGTATTTCATGACCATGCACCAGGATATGGGGAGGGTTATTATATTGTCACTCCTAAAATGGACGGATCTTCTGTTTTTCTGGCAGAAAATGTTAAGGAGACTGTTTACGGTTTTCGATACTATAAATCAAATAACAATACTGAATCCAGTTCATCCAATGCCGTGTTTACCAAACTAGTGGCGGCCAATGGAATTAAAGCATTTGTATATGAAATTCCTGAAGATGATAGTTATGCACAAGCTTATAAAATGACCCAATACTTAATATATGCTTGTTTTCAGTTGATCTAATTATTTAGATAAGTTTTAATACCGAGTAATATAATATATTTATTTATAAAGATAATAAAATATTTCTTAGTTTTAAAGGGGGATAAAATATGTCTAATCCGAAACCAGAAGTTTGGAGAGTCTTAGTTACTGTATTTTTAGGATTAGGATGGCTGGTATTTTTAAGTATATGGTTTTTCTTTTACATTACTAGTTTCAGTTTTTTCCAGAATCTCGCTATTTTCATATTATCCATAGTAATTGTTGGAGCCATTACTGTACTATTATGGGTTCCTTTTGGAATGAAATATAGTAAATAATGGATCTAATCAATATACACCGGGGCGTTATGATAGAAAAAATTAAAATTGCAGTTTGTCAGATGAAAGTAGTTGACAACAAAGAAAAAAATATAGAAAATGCAGTTAACATGATAAAAGAAGCTGCAATAAACCTTTCAAACATTATAATTTTGCCAGAAATGTTCAACTGTCCCTATGATAACCAGAAATTTTTGGAATATGCTGAAAAACGAAGCAATAGCAAAACCCTAAAATATATATCAAGGACGGCTAGAAATTATGGAGTTTATATAGTTGCAGGTTCTATACCAGAATCCTATAAAAATAATATTTATAATAGCAGTTTTACCTTTAATAATCATGGCCAGATAGTGGCAGTCCATAGAAAGCTCCATCTATTTGATATTGAAATACCAGGTAGTATTATATTTAAGGAATCTGATACACTCAGTGCTGGTGATAATTTAACTGTTTTTGATAGTGAGTATGGAAAAATAGGGGTTGCAATTTGTTATGATATGCGTTTTCCGGAAATTTTCCGTTTAATGGCTGTAGATGGTGCTGAATTAATAGTTGTACCTGGTGCATTTAATATGAAGACAGGTCCAGACCATTGGGAAGTTTTAATACGTTCTAGGGCTGTTGATAATCAGGTTTTTATGGTGGCTGCATCTCCAGCACGTAATGAAGAATTATCATACGTGGCGTATGGTAATTCCATGATTGTAAATCCTTGGGGAGATGTTTTAGCCCGGGCTGGTTCACATGAAGAAATGATATATGCTGATATAGAACTCTCAGAGTTGGAAAAGGTTCGCCGCGAACTCCCTTTGTTGAAAAATCGGAGAACAGATATTTACGATGTTATAAAAAAATAATTAGTATATAATGTTAATCATTAAAGATATTTCAAATGATTATTAAAGTAAATTTAATCCAATAATTAAATTTTTTAAGAATCAACAGATTATAGGCGATTTTAGTGATAAAGAATAATAAAGAATGTTTTCCATCTAATATAAATTATTTACGTATTTTATGGTGTGATAATGCCAACATGATTAGGGGTAAATTAGTTAAAATAACTTCAGATACTGATGAAATTTATACCAGCATATCTGAGGCACAGCAAGCTGTTCCTGTTATGTATGATCGGCCCATTCCCGAGGCTGGTCTTACACCTGTGGGGGAGATTTATTTAAAAGCGGATCTGGAAAGTTTTGCTCCTATAAGTTATGCGCCTGGACAGGGGCAAGTTATGGGAGATATGTTCAAAAATTTAGAAGAATGGGAATATTGTCCCCGAGGATTTCTAAAAAGAATGATCAGTAAGTTAGCGAGGGAAGGTTTGGAGATAAAAGCATCATTTGAAAATGAGTTTTATTTGCTAAAAAATAAAAATAACGGATTAGAACCTGTAGATAACACTTTATTTGCATCAACATATTCAATGGATATAAATTATGATGTTATAGAACATATAATGGACTCTTTAGGCAGACAGGATATAATTGTAGAACAGTACTATCCTGAATCAGGCCCAGGACAGCAAGAAATAACTATTAAATATGCTTCTGCTCTTGAAGCTGCAGACAATCAGATAGCCTTTCGTGAAACAGTTAAATCCATTGCTCAAAAGCACGGCTTGATTGCATCATTTCTTCCCAAGATTGACCTTGATCGGGCCGGTAGCGGCTGTCATCTCCACATCAGTTTATGGAATCAGGACCAAAATATTATTTTTGATCATAAAAGTAAATTAAAACTATCAAAAACTGTTCAAATGTTCATTGCAGGCATATTAAATCATTTACCTGCCTTAATGGCCATAACCACACCCATACCTAATTCCTACCATAGAATTCAACCGCAAAGTTGGTCTGGTGCATTTCAATGCTGGGGTTTTGATAATAGAGAAGCAGCCATAAGGGTTGTAACTGAAAAAGACCATTCTATAAAACATTTTGAATTTAAAACCCTTGATGCCGCATCCAATCCATACCTAGCATTAGGAGCTATTATCGCCGCAGGTTTAAACGGAATAGAAAATGGATTAAAACTAGAAAATCCTTTAGAAACGGATCCTGCTAATTTAAAACAAGAAAATGGAACTGATCGAATAATACCGCTCCCATCAAGTTTAAATGAAACTATTGCTTGTCTTGAGAAAGATAAAGTTATTAGGAAGGCTATGGGTGCAAATCTTTCCAAAGCTTATATTGCTGTCAAAAAAGCGGAAGAAGAGTTCTTCAAAAACCTCAAGTTTGAAGAAGAAGTTAAAATATTACTAGAAAGATATTAATAACTAATCTTTATGGATGTATATATCAATCAGATGGATTATATCTTTAGTCTTCAATTATTCTTTTCATGGCCGTATATATAACCATCCTAGTGCTTGTTTGCGGACCAGTTCACCCACACCAGAAGATACTATTTCCACACCATCAATTAGATCCTTTTTCTGTATATTCATGGCCCGAGTAGTGTTTTTGCAAGCTGCGAAATTTACTCCGATCTTAATTAATTTTTCAATCCTGCCAGAATAAATTGAATTTTTTCTTAAAACATTTACCCCCAATGCATAAGTAACCAATTCAATTTCCACATTCTCTCTTCCAAGATCAACTAAAAGATTATCGATATTATTAAAGTTGAGGTTGGCATTGTAATCTTCGTCAGTATCTAAGTGAAAAATTACTTGATATTTAAAATTAATCCCCCCTAATCTAGATTTAGTTAAGAATTTGAAAAAACTATTTTAACTGTCTTAAATCACTAATCAGTAATCTCTTTTTATTATCATCTTGTAGTACTGCTTTAACCTCTTTCCATACTTCATTGCATTTATCGCTGCTCTTTTTACCTATTGCCTCGCGAATGGATAGATCTACAGCTTTTCTTTCCTCTTTATTTTGTGGTTCAATACCAATCTCTGATAGAAAATCCTTTATATGTCGTATATAACAACTCATATTAAAACCAACTTAACCATTAAGACTATTTTTTACCAATCTTTTTTAATGCTTTGTTAGCTGCCTTTTTAAAGTCTTTGTCCCCTTTTCTTCTCGCCTTTTTTATGGGATCAACAGCCCTTTCATCGCCTAGATCACCCAGAGAACGGACTGCTGCAAGCTGTACTCCCCAATCTTCATCATTTAAAGATTTAAATAGAGGTTCAACTGCTCTTTTATCCCCCAATTCTCCTAGAGATCGGGCTGCAACCTTTCTAACACCCCAATCCTCATCGTCTAAAGCCTGTATAAGATTTTCCACCGCACTGGCATCTCCAATTTTTTTAAGGGCATATGTGACAAACCTTTTTGATTCACCTTCACCTTGTTTTAAAGCTTGAATAAGTGGTTCAACTGCATCCTTTCCCATATCTCCTAAGATATTGGCAGCTTTAAATCTGACCTGGTGATTTTCATCGTTTAAAACAGATATTAATGGTTCAATAATCCTTTTATCCCTAATTTCAGCTAAATTTTCCAAAGCTTCCTTTCTAATTTCAATATTTGAATTTCTAAGATTATTTATAATTTTTTGGAGTTTATTATCATCCATTTTAGAGTTAGAACTACTCATTTTTTCACCTGATATCTTATTTACTTTTTGTTAAACCTAACTTTTAAATGATTTTTAAAATTTAAATGAAAATCCAGAATAATAATTGATTTAATTATCTTAAATTCTTATCTAATACCAACTTAATATTTATGTAATGTTCTATCAAAAAATTTATCTATATATAAATTTCTTCAAAAAGAATACTCATAAACGAACATGCTTATAAAAATAATAATTAAGGAAACTTATGAAAAATGAAATATACTCGGCTAAGATAATTGATCTGGCTCTTTTAATTGAAGATAATCTAATAATATCTGATTTACACCTAGGATACGAACAGGCTTTAAATAGTGAAGGTTTAATGATTCCTAAATTTCAGTACGAAAAGATCATTACCCGTTTAGAAGAAATTTTTAACCAAATAGACCTTCAAAATGTTAAAACCATTATTATTAATGGCGATTTAAAGCATGAATTTGCAAAGATCAGTAAACAGGAATGGAGAGAAGTTATAAATTTTCTGAAATTTTTAAAGAAGAATTTTGAAGAAATAATATTAATTAAGGGGAATCATGACAATTTCACCCGTTACATAGCTGAAAAATGTGAACTGGAAATATATGAAACGTATTCAATAGGAGATTATTTATTAATGCACGGCCATAAATTACCCTCAAATTTAGAAAAACTAGATGATTCAATCATAATTATTGGACATGAACATCCTTGTATAGGCCTTAGAAGTGGGGAACGTGTAGAGAAAATAAAGTGTTTTCTAAAGGGAAAATGGAAAGGAATTGAATTAATTGTAATGCCTTCATTTAACTTTATAACAGAAGGTTCAGATATCCTAAACGAAAAATTACTATCTCCTTTTCTAGATTCTAATTCAATACAGGAATTTGAAGTTTTTGCAGTTGAAAACTTTGAAATATTTCATTTTAATAAAATAAACGACATATTATCCTTTAATGATAATTTCCCCCCAAAATGATTAAAAAATATTATCGATATAAATGATAGAAAAACAGACAAGAAAGTATTCCAAAAAAGAAATTTACCAAATACTACATCCATGGGTTGTAAAATGGTTTAATAACAATTTTAAAAGTTTTTCCGAATCTCAGAAATATGCCCTACCTAATATTCAACGCAAAGAGAACACACTGATTTCATCACCAACAGGGTCTGGTAAAACACTTACTGCCTTTCTATCCATTATCAGTGAATTAACCACCCTAGCTGAGAATGAACAGTTAGAGGATAAGGTCTACTGTATTTACATATCTCCACTTAAAGCTTTGGATAATGACATTGAAAAGAATCTGGAAAAACCATTATCTGAAATAGAGAAAATTTCAGGTAGGAAATTGGGAATCCGAAAAGCAGTGCGTACTGGTGATACCACCCAATACCAGAGAACTAAAATGCTTAAAAATCCACCCCACATCCTAATTACAACACCAGAATCACTTTCTATTTTATTATGCGCCCCTAAATTTAGGGAGAAATTAAAAGATGTTAAATATGTAATAATAGATGAAATCCATTCCCTGGCTGAAAATAAGAGAGGGGTGCATTTAAGTTTAAGTCTGGAGAGACTGCAAAACTTAGCTGGTAGATATACTCGTATAGGATTAAGTGCCACGGTACATCCTTTGGAAAAGATTGCTCAATTTCTAGTAGGATTTGATTATGGTAAGCTACGTCCATGCAAAATTGTGGATGTTAATTATCTAAAAAAATTGGACATGAAGGTTCTAACACCAGTTGAGGATATTATCAGCTCGGATCCTAATGAGACTAACACCGCCATGTACAATCTCTTAGATGAATTGATCAGTAAACATAAGACTACACTGATATTTACCAATACACGCAGTGGTACTGAAAGTGTTTCCTTTAATCTTAAAAAGAGGTTTAATGATAAATATAATGATGATAATGTAATGGCCCATCATTCTTCCCTATCTAAGGAATTAAGATTAGAAGCAGAAAACAAATTAAAAAAGGGAGAATTAAAGGTTGTGGTTTCATCTACTTCTCTAGAGTTAGGAATTGATATTGGTTACATTGACCTAGTGGTACTACTTAGTTCACCTAAATCTGTTTCAAGAGCCTTACAGCGTATCGGAAGAAGCGGCCATAGACTTCATGATAAATCAAAGGGCCGTCTAATTGTTGTTGACCGTGATGATCTTGTGGAATGCTCCCTCATTCTAAAAAATGCTTTAGAAGGAAGAATTGATGAAATAAATATACCCACCAACTGTTTGGATGTTCTATCACAGCATATATACGGAATGGCTATTGAAAGTAAATGGGATATTGATAATGCTTTTTACCTTATAAAAGGAAGTTATTGTTTTAAGGATTTATCTGAAAATGACTATTTCAGTGTCTTAAGTTATCTTGCCGGCGAATACACTCGTCTGGAAGATAGATATGTGTATGCTAAGATCTGGGTTGATTATGAACAGAACATGTTTGGTAAAAGAGGTAAATTGGCCCGGATGCTCTATTCCACCAATATTGGAACTATTCCTGATCGATCCTCAGCTGTGGTGAAGTGGAAGGATCAGATCGTAGGACGAGTGGAAGAGGATTTCATGGAAAAACTCAGAAAAGGAGACACATTCGTTCTGGGAGGGAGAATTTACCGTTTCAACTATGCTAGAGGCATGGTGGTAAATGTAACCCCCTCTTCAGGACCCCCCACCATTCCTTCTTGGTTTTCAGAACAACTTCCCCTGGCATTTGATTTAGCTGTGTCTATTCAAAGATTTCGATCCATTATGGAAGGTAAGTTTAAATATGGACGAAGTAAAGAAGAAATTTTAGATTTTATCCATGAATATCTCTATGTGGATTATAACTCGGCTAATTCTATCTATAATTATTTCAGAGAACAGTATTTATACGCCCAGATTCCCAGTCTAAAAAATTTGCTTATAGAATTTTACACCGGCTTTGGTAACAGGAAATTCATTGTTTTTCACACACTTTTCGGAAGAAGGGTGAATGATGCCTTATCCCGGGCTGTGGCCTATATTATAGCCCGTAAGTATCACCGGGATGTGATGATATCTGTATCAGATAATGGTTTTTACCTCAGCTCAGAAGGAAAGATAGGTGGAATGGAATCTTTCAGTGAATTAACATCCGAAAATTTAGAGGAAATATTAGTTAAAGCTATTGATAAAACTGAAACACTTGCAGGACGTTTTAGACATTGTGCTGGGAGATCACTTATGATCCTTAGAAGATATAAAGGAAAAGAAAAAAGTGTGTCAAAACAGCAAGTTAAAGGTAAAATATTATTGAGTTTTATTAAAGAGATTGATAAAAACTTTTCAATATTAAAAGAAGCACGTAGAGAAGTCATGGAAGATTATATGGATTTAAAAAATGCAAAAAAGGTTCTTGAATTAATTGAAGATGGAAAAATGGAGATCAACCAGATTGATACTAAAATTCCCTCACCCTTCGCCTTTAATTTGGTAGCCCAAAGCTACTTGGATGTCTTAAAATATGAGGAAAGGATGGAGTTCATAAAAAGGATGCATCAAGCCATAATCAATGAAATATCAACTAAAAAATAATCAATTAACTTTTAAAGAGGCATTGTAATGAAAAAAGATGACTTATATTTTTTGAAAGAGGCGATTAAAGAAGCAAAACTGGGACAAAGAAATGGTGGATTACCCATAGGATCAGTTCTCGTTAAAAACAATATAATCATTGGTAGAGGCCATAATAGACGTGTTCAGGAAGATTCTGTTATATTACATGCTGAAATGAGTTGTTTAGAAAATGCGGGAAGATTAAAGGCCCATGATTATAAACAGTGCACCATTTATAGCACTTTGTCCCCTTGTGATATGTGTTCTGGAGCTATATTGCTCTATAATATTCCAAGGGTGGTTATAGGGGAAAATGAAAATTTCAAAGGTCCGGAAGAATATTTATATGAAAATGGTGTAGATCTGGTTAATCTTAATCTGGAAGAATGTAAGACTATTTTAAGCGATTTCATCTATAAAAATCCTATATTATGGTATGAAGATATTTGTATTGAGTAATAATAAATTAAATTTGCTTATTTAATATTTAATTGCTAACTTATTCTATTAGAAAACAGCAATGATCATCACCTAAGGCATAACAACGGGTTTCATCTACTTTAATATTATTTTTATAGTACTCTGTAAATAGAGCTTTTAATATCCCAGCATCAAAACTGCATGCAGGTTTACCTAGATTAGGAAGTCCTCTACATTCAAAACAATCATATATATTTATTTCTAAGGGTTCTATATTTTTTACTTCCACCTGACCTAACTGGTGATCGTCCCAGAAATTAGCTATATTTTTTAGAAATTTATCTAGTGTTTCATCAGCTAATTGGGGATATAATTCTTTTCCCACCCTTATTCCAGCTTCGTGGAGTATGGGATCGATGTTGATCCCTTGGCTTATGAGGCCCATTCTTATAGTTTTAAACATTAGCCGGAAGAATTCAAATGGATCTCCGTCACGGGAAAGGTAGCTGGATACATAGTTTTCTATTTCATCTTTAAAAGGGTTTACTTGTGATAGTTCACCCAAATATTCTGATTTTATGTAGAATATTTTTTTTCTAGCGTCTTTAGGATCCTTTTTGGATGCAATTATACCATCTGCTACTAATTTTTTTAAATGACTTGAAACTGTTGATTTAGCTTTACCTGAATTGGCAACTATTTGATCGAAATTTAATTCATTATCTTTAAGCATAGAGAGTATTTTAAGCCTAATAGGACTGTTAATAGCTACAATACCGTTTGAAGATGCGAATAATTCGATTTGTGTATTATCATATTTTTTTCCAGTATTAGGACAATTCATAGGTTATATCACTTTTTTTATTTTTTTTATTTTACTATTATAATGGGGGACATATAAAAACTATTGTTCGATCAAGATAGAATGTTCATATTTGAACGAACATTTAACCGTTATTTATAAATATGGGGGCAAACATACTAGTATTGTTCGAAGCTAATCGAACAAAAAATTAAATTCAAAAATTCAAACCAAAAATTATTTATATTATTGTTCGATTTATATCGAACAATATATATATATAAATTGCCATATCCAATAATATTAAAAATAGGGAGAGATATCATGAATAAAGAAGGATTAGACATGTTTTGTTACCAGTGCTCCCAGACTGCCAGAGGCACTGGATGTACCATTAGAGGTGTATGCGGAAAAGTACCAACTGTAGCTCGGCTACAGGATAACCTTTTATTTGCCATAAAAGGAATTTCAGCCTACCTGTACCATGCAAGAGAACTAGGATATACTGACCCTGAAGTAGATGCATTTTTAGAGAGAGGATTCTACTCAACACTAACCAATGTGAATTTTGACCCGCAAAAATTTGTGGAAATGGCTATAGAAGCAGGGAAAATGAATATAAAAACTATGCAACTTTTAAAAAAGGCACACATCGAAACTTATGGAGAACCAGTTCCCACTGAAGTACCTGTAGGTGCAGTAAAAGGTCCGGGGATAGTCGCCACTGGACACAGCTTAAAAGCATTGGAAGAACTTCTAAAACAGACTGATGGAAAAGGAATTAATGTTTACACTCACTCAGAACTATTGCCCGCCCATGGATACCCTGAACTAAAAAAATACAAACACTTGGTAGGACAACTAGGAGGACCCTGGTTTGATCAGAGAGAAACATTCTCTAAATATCCAGTTGCAATACTTGGAACTTCAAACTGTGTATTAATACCTAAAAACGATTATGAAGATAGAATGTTCACCAGTGGCGTGGCCCAATTACCTGGAGTCCAGCACATAGAAGACTATGATTTTACTCCCGTAATTGAAAAAGCATTAGAATTGGGAGATATGGAAGAAGAATCACGAGAAACAGTTTTAACCACCGGATTTGGAGCATCAACAATATTATCTTTAGCACCAAAAATTAAAGAATTGGTAGAAGCTGGAAAAATAAAAAGATTTATTTTAGTTGGCGGATGCGATTCCCCTCACCCCCAAGCCAAATACTATACTGAATTCGTTGAAAATTTACCTCAAGACGTGGTAGTACTAACACTTGCCTGTGGTAAATACAGATTCAATGATATGGACTTGGGAGATATTGAGGGAGTCCCAAGGTTAATCGATTTAGGACAATGCAACGATGCTATTGTAGCTGTAGATGTAGCCGTGGCTTTAACGGAATTATTCGGCGTTGAACTTAACGAATTACCATTAACCATTGTCTGCAGTTGGATGGAACAAAAAGCAGTGGCAATACTCTGGAGTCTATTGGCTTTAGACCTTAAAGGAATCTATATTGGACCAATACTTCCAGGATGGGCTAACGACGATATAATAAAGGTTTTGGTTGAAAACTATGATTTAAAACCTATCGGTGACCCTAAAGAAGATATCAAAGAAATAATGGGAAGTTAATCTAATTTATATTAATGGTATTTTTCTCCATGAAAAATGCCATAATTTTCTTATTTTTTAAAAAATTCAAAGCCAGAAATAATTTAGATACAAATGGAAATTATTTTATGTATAGATATACCAAATTATTTTAAGGGTGTTAGAATGGTTGAAAACTCTGATGAAATTGATAAGGAATTTGAAGCTCAATTAAAAGGTAAAATGGGTTGGAAATGTTCCTGTTCACTAGATATTGTTGATAAAAAAACTGTGCTAAAAGAAGTAAACTGTAAGAAATGTGGAAAGATATTTAAAACCAATAGAGATACAGATTATTGTTTTAGCTGTGAAACTAAAGTAAAAAGATAATTAATTATTAAATTTCATGATGTTTTAAATGGGAAATAAAGGTGATTTTATGAAAGAGGAGCTATTATCTAAAGTGATAAAGATCACAGATTTAATTGATTATCAAGACGGGGCAGTGGTTAGTAATGAGATTATTAGAAAAGAAACTGGTACTGTTACCATATTCGCCTTTGACCAAGGCGAGGGTTTAAGCGAACACACTGCACCATTTGATGCTATGGTACAAATTATCGATGGTGAGGCTGAGATAACCATTGGTGGTGAAAAAAATCATTTAAAAGCAGGTGACATGATCATTATGCCCGCTAATATTCCCCATGCCCTACATGCCGTGAAGAAGTATAAAATGATTTTAACCATGATCCGATCCTAGAAGAATTTGTTGAACTTCTAGATTTAATTATTAATTCTTAAATTTTCTTATTTTCTAATATTTTTTTTATATAATTTCCTGCTGCATCAATAGCTTCCTGACCCTCATCCAGATAAGAAGAAAATATTTGCCAGCAATGAAACATGTCACTCCATTCTTCTAAAGAAATATCAATGTCAAAAGAGGATGCTTTTTTATAAAAATCATGGATACTGTTGCGGAGAAATTCATCTCCTCCTACTTGAAGATAAATTGGGGGTAAATCTTCCAGATCAGCATATATGGGGGATGCAAGGGGATTCTTAGGATCATCTCCTGCTAAATAAATCTCGCTAACCTTTTCCAGAAGATCTTTATTTATCCAATCTATTTCTTGATTAGCTAGTAATGGAGCACCTTGAAACTGCATATCAACAACTGGAGACATGCAAACTGCTCCTGCAGGTAGTTCGTATCCCTTATTTTTAAGTGATATTAATATGGATAAGGCTAGGGTGCCTCCTGCTGATATTCCTGCCAGAACTATGTTGGAAGGTTCCATTCCTTGTTTCACCAGCCACAAGTATGAATCTAAACAGTCATGAACTGGGGCAGGGAATGGATTTTCTGGAGCTAAACGGTAATCTGGACTGTAGACACTTATTTTAGAAGCCTCAGATAATTTCCCGCATAGATCCAAATGGCTACGGGTAGATCCCATGTTGAAACTCCCTCCATGGAAGAATAGAACAGCGCAATCAGGATTGGTGTTTTTAGCAGTGATTTTATAGAATTGGATATGTTTGATACAATAGTTTTCCAGTTCCAGTACTTGATTAGAACTGAATTTAAGATAAAATCTTTCAAAATCTCGCCTTAACTCATCAATATTATCCTTTTTTATTGAAAATTGTTTTTTAATGATTTCTAATATTTCTGAAGCTTCATAATTATTCATAAAATCACTTCTTTTAATAAACCTTTAATTTTAATTTCTGATGATTAATTTCTAAAAAATCATTAGAATTCATGAAACTTATATTATAATAGTATTAAGTAACAGAATAATATCAATTTTTAAGTAATTTTTCTTAGATCATTCAATATTGGGGAATAAAATAATGGAAATTATTGAAAAGGTTCATGCCATAAAAATGCCCTTTCAGATAAAGACTGGAAAAGGCTTAATACTAGATAGGTTTGTTTATGTTTACCTAATTTATGGTGAAGAAATATATCTGATTGACAGTGGTGTTGCATCATCAAGAAAGATAATATGTGATTACTTGGAAAAATCTGGTAGAAGTTGTGATGAATTGGCACTAATAATTCACACACATGCTCATCCTGACCATATTGGATCAACAAAGTCACTGCAAGAAATATCGAATTCAGCTACTGCCATCCACCAAACAGAAACATCTTGGTTGGAAGATACTGAAAGCCAGTTACTTGAACGGCCAGTGCCAGGGTTCCGTCAACTGGTTGAAGGTTCAGTAAACGTAGACATAGCACTGGAGGACCATGATGCCATTGAATTAGAAGAAAATATTCACTTAGAAGTAATCCATACTCCTGGCCACTCTCCAGGCTCTATTTCATTATTTATTCCAGATGAAAAGATTCTTTTCAGTGGAGATGCCATTCCCTTAGCTGGTGATATACCTATATATGATGATTACCAAGATTCAGTAAATTCATTGAAGAAGTTGAAGGACCTTAAGAATGTTGATATGATTCTAAGTTCTTGGGATGACCCCAAAACTTTTGATGAAGCACAAGAATCAATAAATGATAGTATTGAATATTTAGAGTATATACACCAATGAGTGGGTGAGTTTAAAAGAGAAAATGATCCAATAGAACCTTTTGAACTATGTAAATATGTTCTAAGTGAATTAGCATTACCAGAAAATACAGCTAATCCTTTAATCTACCGTTCATTACAATCACATTTTAAATACCTTTAGAAGATTTATTTCTAATGATTATATGGATTGTGATAAAAATATGGGGTAATAATGAAATTAAGGACAAAAACTTTACTGTTAACTGGAATTTTATTTATGGCCTTAATATTAGTTTTATTTGTAATTTCACAGACCATATTTATCAGTACCTTCAATGAACATGAACGACAATACACTTCTCTTGAGGTGAGGGATGTTAATTATACCCTTAATAATGAAATATCCAGCTTAAAAAGAATAAATACAGACTGGGCAGAGTGGGATGATGCCTATTCCTTTGTGGAAGGTAATAACCCGGATTTTATTGAAACTAATCTACAACCTGAAACCTTTTCTCGCTTAAATCTTAACCTAATTTTATTTATAGACAATGACGGGCAAATTATATATGGAAAAGGCTTTAATTTAAAAGAAAATAGGGAATTAGAACTTCCCAGCGATTTTAACAGAACATTAGCACTTGATAATCCACTGATTAATATTAATTCCACTGGAAATTCTGGTATTATTATTACCCAGTATGGGCCTATGATAATTAGTTCCCATCCTATTTTAAGAGGAAGTGGTAGCGGCCCTATTCAGGGAACCATTATTATTGGACGTTTTATGGATCAAAGTGAATTAAACAGATTATCAGTTATAACTAATAGTTCTATTTCCTTAGAAGAATATAATAGTCCTAATTTATCCACTGATTTCAAGGCTGCTCGCTCTTCCATCTCAGATAACAATCCCATATATATCCAGGAAGCAGGACCAGATTCTATTGCAGGCTACATTGTTTTAAATGATGTATATGGAAATCCCGCCCTAATACTTAAAACTGAAATACCGCGGATAATATACCAGGATTACCAGAGAAGCGTAATATATTTGATGGTCTCCCTAGTATTACTGGGCCTTTTATTCGGATTATTAAACCTTTATTATTTAGATAAAAACTTATTAAACCGACTAGATAAAATAGTGGGTGGAGTTGAAACTATAGGTAAAACAGAGGACCTATCTCAAAGAGTTTATTCAGAGGGTGCTGATGAATTAGCAGATCTAGGATTATCCATCAATGAAATGTTAGATTCTCTGGAAAAATCAGAAAATAATCTAAAAGAAAGTGAAAAACGGTACCGTAATATTTTTGAGAATACTGGAACGTCCATGGTAATACTGGACAAAAATTTAGATATTTCGCTGGCCAATAACCAGTTTAAGAAGATTTTAAATTCTTTTAAAGTAGATTTGGAATCTAAAAACTGGAATGATTTTATTACAATTACTGAAGGAGATAAAATCAAAGATTATCATTATAAGATGTTAGAAGGACAAAAATTAGGAAAGTTTCCGCAGACTTATGAATTAGAATTAAAAAATAGATCTGGTAAGATGGGTGATTTTCTAGCCACCTTTAACAATATACCAGGTACTAAAAAAATATTAGTATCTTTGATCGATATATCTGACCGTAAAAAAGCTGAAAATAAAATCAAAGAATCTTTAAAAGAGAAGGAAGCACTTCTACGCGAAATACATCACCGGGTTAAAAATAACATGCAGATTATATCTAGCCTGATATCCCTTCAATCAAATGAAGTTTCAGATGAAGATATGTTGAAATTTTACAAGGAAACTGAAAATCGTCTGCATGCCATGGCATTGGTCCATGAAAATCTTTACCAATCTACTGATCTATCCCATATAGACTTGGGAGGGTACCTTAAAAATCTAGTTGAGGATCTGATCTATTCATATGGTGGAAGCATTAGTACAATTCAAACTGATATTGAAGTACCTAAAATAGAAGTGAACTTGGAAACAGCAATACCTCTAGGTTTGATAATAAATGAATTAGTTTCCAATTCAATAAAACATGCTTTTCCCGATAAAAAAGGAATTATAAAAATCAAATTAGACATAGATGGTGATCAAAACTTAAATTTGATGGTGGGGGACAATGGAATTGGTTTACCTGAAGATAAAGATATAATTTCTATCCAAAAATTTGGACTTAAACTAGTTCAAGCCTTAACAAGCCAGCTGGACGGTGAATTGACCATTGAAGGAAAAAGTGGGACATGCTTCCATATTAAATTTAAAGAGTTAGAATATAAAAAAAGGTTTTAACTTATTATCTAAAAAAAAATGATGTTCCTATTAGTATTTGCCTATTTTTATTGGATATGTCTATTGGGGAAGGTATTTGTAGGCAATCAGGGCTCCTGCTACTGCAATAAAAGCGGTGATAATTAGACTTATGTCCATACCATAAACAAATGCTTGGGACGCTGCCTTTATTAAGACTTCTCCAGAGCTTCCTAATTCCTTTCCAATATTTATTGCTCTGGGGATTCCTAAAAGTGCACTGTTTGCTATATCAGGAGGTAAACTTTCCAGTGCTGCTGTTCCAGATAATTTTAGTACATATAAAGACTGGGATATGGATCCAATTATGGCAATTCCAAATGATGATCCAATTTGTCTTATGGCTGCATTGGTTGCTGAGCCTTGTCCAGCCCTTTCACGAGGAATAGAACCCATAATACCATCAGATGCAGGCACTTGCACCATGGTCATTCCCAGACTCACCAATACCAAACCTATCAAAACAATTAAATAGGTGGAGCTAGTCCTTTCTATTCCAAAGAGAAATAAACCAACAGCCATGATAATGAAACCACATACAACAACCTTTCTTTTAGAAAATTTATTAACTAGCAAGGGTATTCTAGGTGAACCATATAAAAGAACTAATGCAAATGGGAAAAGAGCCAAACCTGCCTGGAATGGAGTATATTTCTGGACAAATTGAAGATATTGTGTTAGCATGTAAATAAGGCCAAAAAGAGCGAAAAAAGAAATGGCTATTGCTATTACCCCTGAACTAAATTCGGGAATCTTAAAGAAGTTAATATCAAGCAGTGGATTTTTTTGTTGTCTTTCATATTTTATAAATAAGTACACTAAAACTACAGATACCATGAAAGATATAATCACACTAATATTTAACCATCCAATCTCCGGACCCTGTATTATCCCATAGAAAAGACTCATTAATGCAAAAAAGGATATTAAAGCACCTTTTAAATCTATTGGAGGTGCATTTGATGCTTTTGAGTGAGGAACAAGTGTTGATATGGCCAGCAGTCCTATAATGACAATGGGAATGTTCACATAGAATACCCAACTCCAGTGAAAGTAAGTTAATATTACCCCTCCAGCTAAAGGTCCTACAGCAACTCCAATACCAGACATCCCGGCCCAAGTTCCTATGGCCTTCTGTCTCTCATTTTCTGGGAATATGTTGGTTATGAGACTTAATGTTGCTGGCATGAGCAAGCCTCCCCCAACACCCATTATACCCCTCATTAAGATCAGTGATAATGGATTGGATGAAAGTCCTGCTCCTAGAGAACCTGCACCGAAAATGATCATGCCCATTAAAAGCATCCATTTACGGCCGTATTTATCTCCCAAAGACCCTCCCAGAAGAATTGTGCTTCCAAAAATTATAATATAAGCAGCGTTTATCCAGACCAGCTGACTGGATGTGGTGTGCAGTGCAGTGGCAATAGTAGGCAGTGCCACGTTTAGAATTGTACCGTCTATACTAACAATGATAAGTGGAATGCAAATTGCACCTAAGGCCCACCACCGATTATCATATAATTCTCTAGAATTAGTCATAAAAATTCCTCGTTTCTTTTTTAATTATTTTAAGCATTTCATAACCCCCTCTTCTAAATCGGTAATTAACCGGTACCAATTCAAAGTCGGCTGTATGATTAATCTTTTCTATTAAAGGTTCTAGGTATTCTGATATTTTACTTTGACCCTTAACCAGGGGATATACACGGACTTCCCTTGCAACTCTTAGCATCTCTAATATTGATTCTGAGTGGAATGCATAGCTTAGACGATGATCATATATGAAAAGAAGATGTGAACATAAAGCTAAACTAAAAGTATTATCTTTAAATGGGATTTGAGTTAAATCTCCCTTAATGTAATTGATTCCATTATTCTCCCTATAGTCTTCTGCAAATTCCTTACATACCATTTCTCTCTGTTTTTTTAGATCATACACATCTTTAAAGTATCCCCATAAAAAGTTATCTTCCAACCCTTTTAATGCATCCACCAGTATATTTAAGTGCTCTTTACATTTAATCTCCAGTTCTTCTGGTTTTTTATCATATAGAAGGTCTAAAGCAGTTATATCATATCCTTTTTCATTCATTTTTGCTGTAAAAGAGCTGGCACCAGCAGCGCAGTCCAGAATTTTTCCCTTTCTTAAGACGGAGGGGGTGAGATTGAACATCTCTATATATTCATGCCAGCTTCTACCAATAAAGATAGGTCCTTTAATTTTCATGTTATTGCCAATAATATGCTACTATTCCTTATAATAATATGCATTTATACTTTTATCCAAAAAAAATTATTGAAACAAGTCTAAATAAAACATTTTTACAGGAAAATGTTTGATACCCAAAAATTATATTATAGGTTAAACAGATCATTTAATGTAAATTAATTATTTGGGGGTTCTCTACGAAAAAATTCATATTTATTATAACCTTTCTTTCAATAGGAATTTTGTTTTGTTTTAGTCCAGTTAATGCTGTTGATGAAACCAACGATTTAGATAGTTTAGAGTTAAGTGATGAAGTTATAGCGCCACCAGTTCAAGAAAACACTGATTCTAGTGAGGAAACTAAGGATTCAGATGTTACTTTAGATAAAACTTATTCTGTACAAGCATCTAATTCAGATACTTTAAAAAGCCAGTATTTAAATTCTAAGGGTTACTGGGTGTGGTCCAGTTATGCTAGCACTATTAACATCGTCAGTTTAAAGAACCAGGGCGTAACCGATATCTATATTTTAACTAAAGGATCTACTGGTAAATTATATTACAGTGCCTTGGAAACTGTTATTAATAGGGCTAAAGGTACTGGTGTAAGAGTCCATGCGTGGATAGTGTGCTTTAAGGATGATAGTAAATCTTCCAGTGGTTGGATTGACCCAAAGAATGTGGAGTACCAGAACTATTTACTAAATATTATTGCCCATATTACTAAAAACTATAATGTTAACGGAATTCATCTGGATTATGTTAGATATTCTGGTCTTGCATCTAAAAACAGGGCTGCTTACCAGCAAACACCTCATGGTGCAATAACTATAACTGATTTTGTTCGCAAGGCTTTCCAGAAAGTTAAATCTATAAAAAGTTATGTTGCTGTATCTGCAGTATTAAAAGCAGAAATTGGAGCAAACCGAGAATACTATGGACAAGATTACGGAGAAATGGCAAAATATCTTGATCTAATGATACCTATGATTTATAAGAGCAGTTATGGTAAGGATGCAGCTTGGATAGGTAGAACAACTAAGTACATTGTAGAAAAGAGTAATGGAACACCAGTTCTTGCAGGTTTGGAAAACTACAGGTTAGATCCCTCCTTCGGACCATTATACACCCTTGGATTAAATTATGATATTAAAATAGCTAAAGCCAATGGTGCTTATGGAAGTGTTATATTTAGATATGGTATTGTTACCAAACCAAAGCCTAAAGATGTGTATGTTACGAATTATTTCACTAAAAAAGAAAAAAAATGGTACAGATCCAATGGAATATGGAAATATAAATGGGTATATAATAAGTACATGGAAAAGAAAGCCAAGATATATTATGCTTACCAAGGACAGTGGAAATACAAAAATGTTTACCGAAAGTATATAAAAGAAAGATATAAAAAATGGTATCGATACTATGGAAGATGGAGATACAAATGGGCTTATAGATGGGTAAGAATCAGTTATAAAGTTACATATTCGTCTTAAGCTAAAAATTTTGGAAAAATATCTAATGAATAATTTATTTTTTGTGATGGTGTTAAAGTGTTTGATGAAGAATCTGTGATTTCTTTCAATCAAATATGTCCTGAATGTGGTGTAGGAAATCCAGAAAATTCTAAGAATTGTCTTTTCTGTGAGAAAGATTTGGAAGCAGTAATCCTATTTCTG
Organism: Methanobacteriaceae archaeon; assembly: GCA_030016715.1. Taxonomy (GTDB): domain Archaea; phylum Methanobacteriota; class Methanobacteria; order Methanobacteriales; family Methanobacteriaceae; genus UBA117. Next base: position 352,398 of record JASEJD010000001.1, read on the forward strand.
GAGGATGACTCTTTTGATCTGGAAATTAACCATGAAGCCCTATTAGAGTACCGTAAAAAGTTCTGGGGAGATGAAAGAACTGGTAAAGTGAATAAATACTTTTTAGAACAGATGGAAAACATTGAGTATGGTGAACCAGTTTCAAGATTAATATTTACCTATGACCAGGACAGGATTGTGATACCCTTAAAAAGAGAAAATTTAGAGAAACTTAAAAGAGTTTTAAATCAAATTTTCAACAAATAATTTCATCACTTTAAAAAAAAATGTTATATGAATCATGATCTGATAAAAAAAAGTTTTTTATTTTTTAAATAAAAATATAATACTTAATATACAGTTATACATGTTAAAACATGTTATGGACTTTTATTTTTTAGAAAATTTGTAGAAAAAGGATCAAGTTTATATACTAGTTTAACGAAGTATTATATGTGTGTAGTATGCACACATCACACCCCCCCCTAAATACAAAACGGTTTCAACAAATAAAATTATTCTTTTTTTTGCTAGTTGAAACCTAATATTTAACTTCCAGAGATAAGTCCATTTTTTCCCTCCTAA
>JASEJD010000019.1 GCA_030016715.1 Methanobacteriaceae archaeon
TTTTAAGTGAAGTTGGAATTAGATCTTCATCTATAAAGGCATTATCCCTCATACTTTTCTTTGTAATTGCCATTGCTGGGGGAATAATGCACCGTTCGTTCTTGCTTTTATGGTTTTTAGGATGGGCAGTAGGATACATTATAATGTCCAAAAGCTTCCAAAGAAGTACTAAGATTTCTCCCAAATCAATTATTATTTGGGTTATAGCGGGTTTAGCAGCTTTTGGAGCTCTTGAATTTTTATCAAGAATACTAAATAAGGCCGTTTTAAGTCCATTATTAAGGATCGCGAGAATTGAACAGTATTCTACCCCTAGTCTGAAGATGGTAATAACTAATACCAATTTTTGGGGTCATGTACAAGGTACTTGTCACTGGGGTGCACAATGTTTGGGAGGAACAGATGGTTACATCTCGCTACCACTTACCTTTATCCACTATTTCAGTCTTCCATATCCCCTATTCTACGGGGTTTTGGTTATTAAAAAAGATTACATTGACTATATGTTACCTGGTATTTTTGGTATTGCATTTGACTTTGGATATGCAGGTTTATTCTTTATATTAGCGTGGAGTCTAATTGTAATATGTTCCGGATTCACCATACTTAGGAAATATCGGACCAAGAGAAAAGAAGGTAGTAGAAGATATCTTGGAAGAGAAGCACTTTTAATAGGTGCTTTATCCGCTTTTATAGCACAAACAGTAATAGGACTTTTTTTATTCACCCGTTCTATAAATGGATCAGCAATGTTAGCCTACATAATACTATCGGCATTGGTAATGGCACATACTGTAATTATAAAAAGGAAACTTTAATCAAAACAATCAATCTTTAAATTTATTTACTTTATTGATTAAATGGAAAGAAATGATAACTCTAAGTAAATACTGATGCAAATCTCTAAATATCTAATATTTTATTTTTTCCTTTTTTTTATAAATAAATAAAAATATTAAGTAAACAAGAAAAAATTAGTTTTAAAATAGTTTTAATTTCCATTAATAAAGGTTAAATTTAGGTTTGATTACAAAGATTTACAGCCTTTTTGGCAGCTGCTTCCATAGAGGTTTCAAAAGAGATTCCGGCATCAGAAAGCAGTTTCTGACCCTCTTTTTCATTAGTACCAGTCAATCTTATAACCATGGGCACTTTCCTTGGTGCATTGTTTAAAGCATTAATCACTCCGCTTGCTACATCATCAGCCCGAGTTATTCCCCCCAGCACATTTAAGAATATAACTTCAACTTTTTGATATTTTAAAACTAGATTAATGGCTTTTTCGATATTTTTAGATGATGCTCCGCCTCCAATATCAAGAAAAGTAGCAGGTTCTCCTCCATATAACTTAATCATATCCATTCCAGTTAATGTAAGTCCAGCACCATTTCCAATTACAGCCACATTACCTTCAAGTTTAACATAGGCAAATTCCTCTTTTTCATATTCTTCAAAATTCATAAGATTTTTATGACGAAATAGGGAGTCATCGTCTATCTCAAGTTTTGCATCAGCAGCTATCAACCCATCTTTAGTTAATACCAGTGGATTAATCTCAGCCAGATTAGCATCATATCTCTTAAAGACATTAAACAATTTCCATATAATAGAACCTATACCCGGAATTAAAACACCATCAACCCCCATTTTCCTAGCAATTTCCCGCGCATGGAATGGTAGAAATTCATCTAGAGGATTTATATGGCTTTTTATAATTTTATCTGGTTTAATTTTAGCTAATTCTTCTATATCTACACCGCCCTCTGCACTGGCCATTATTAATGGTTTTTTATTACTACGATCAACAGCAATACTTACATAGAACTCTTTTTCAATTTCCAGTTTTTCCTCAACTAAAAGAGATCCAACAGTTTCGCCTCTTATAATAGATCCAAGGAGCTCATCTGATACTTCGATTGCTTCGTCAGGAGAATCAGCAAATTTTATACCACCTGCTTTACCTCTACCCCCAACCAGTATTTGTGATTTAATGGCAACCGGTTTATCCATCTTCTTGACAATGTCTTTTACATCTTCAGCGCTTTTAGCAAGATCTGATTCAGGTATTGGAATTCCTTCGTGTTTAAAAATATTCTTAGCACTATATTCATAAAGTTTCATCACGATCCCCCGTTAGCTAAGGCCAGTCCAGCTTCAAAGGCTGCTATATTTTTTTTCTCAGTTCCTTTAGGGACACTTGCAGTTATGGCTTTCTCGGCGGCTTCTTTAGATATAATATTGGTAAAATTTGTAATGGCGCCGATCATAACAATGTTGGCTACAATCTTTAGCCCTATTTCCTTTTCAGCGGTTCTGGTTACAGGTGCTTTATAATATTTAATATTATGTTCTTTAATAAAGGGCAGAATTTCTTCTTCCACAATCATATCTGGATCAACTATGAGAATTCCACCATCTTTAAGGCCATCTAAATAGGCAATTAATGCTTGATGAGACATGGCAACAAATATATCTGCTTTCTGGACTTTAGGATAATCTATCTCATCATCACTAATAACCACCTCAGTTCTGGAAGCCCCTCCTCTTGCTTCTGGACCATATGATTGGGTTTGTACTGCGTATATGTTATCATACAGTGCAGCTGCTTTTCCAATAACTATGCCTGCTAAAATTATTCCCTGTCCCCCAAAACCAGCAATTCTTATTTCTTTCCTCAATTTAATCCACTCGGTATGCTGAATTTATAATATTCGGAGTATTATCTGGACATTTATTTTCTGTTAATTTAAACAATTCTTCTGAAAATTCAGGTTCCTTTTTATTCACAAATTCGCCTAAAATTATTTTACCTTCTAACTCCTCTGTTGACATTTTACGAGCCTTCCTATTGACCACACTATTTTCCTTCATCCAATTCATCATTTCAACTGGTGTTTTCATCCGATTCTTACGGCCAAAATATGTTGGACATTGGGATATAACCTCAATAAAGGAGAAACCTTTATTTTTAAGACCTTTTTTTATCGCATTTGAAAGTTGTAAAGGATGAACTGTAGTCCAACGTGCTACATAAGTTGCACCGGCAGCAGAAACTAATTCTGAAAGGTCGAAAGAGGGTTCGATTGATCCATATGGAGCTGTACTCCCATAACTTCCTTGGGGTGATGTGGGGCTTATCTGACCTCCGGTCATTCCATAAATGCTGTTGTTTATACAGATAACAGTAAGGTCTATGTTTCTTCTAGCGGCATGAATCAGATGATTTCCTCCAATTGCTGCTGCATCTCCATCTCCAGTGAAAACCACAACATCATGCTGAGGATTTCCTAATTTTATTCCAGTTGCAAATGAAATAGGGCGTCCATGGGTGGTGTGGAGTGAATCACATTTTACATAGCCAGGTATTCTTGAGGAACACCCAATCCCTGAAACCATTACAATATTCTCAAAATCAACTTCCGCCATTTCCATACCATTAAAGAATGTGTTTAATACTATGCCATTTCCACAACCTGCACAGAAAATGTTAGGAAGCCTATCTTTTCGTAAGTATCTTATAAAACGATTTTCATTCGTTTTATCCATGTCATAACTCTCCTTTTTTAGAAATTTTTAATAAATTATGAGTAATTAACTTATTAATTCAACCTTCATTTTCATTTTTTATTTTTTGCAGTATTTCATAGGGTCGGTGAATTTCACCACCAATCTTGGGTAGGAGTAATACATCTGCGTATCCACATGCAACTCGTTCAACCTCATAAAAAATCTGACCTAGATTCATTTCAACTACAATTATCTTGGAGGAATTTTTCGCTGCTTCCTTAATCTCTATTTCTGGGAAAGGCCATAAAACGTCTAGTTTCATATATCCTGCTTTTATTCCTTCTTCACGAGCTTTTTTAATTGCTGTGGCCACAGACCTTGATGGAGCACCATAAGAAACAACTAAAATTTCTGCATCATCAACAAATTCTTTATGAACTCGGCTAATCTTTTCTCGGTTATTATTAATTTTGTTACAAAGTCTCTTTACTAATTTAGAGTGAGTCTTTGGATTAGATGCATCAGGATAGCCTTTTTCATCGTGAGTTAAACCAGTAACGTGTAATTTATAACCACTTCCAAATGGGGGTATTGCTGGAGTGCCATTTGGATCAGCTTTAAAAGGTAAAAAATTATCAGGAGTTTCCTTTGGCATTTTACGTTTATTTATTTTAACTTTTTCAGGGATAGTGATTTTTTCCCGCATATGCCCCACAATCTCATCGCTCATAACCATTACCGGTACACGGTACTCTTCTGCAAGATTGAAGGCTTCAATTGTAAAATCACAACATTCTTGAACTGATGATGGTGAAAGAGCTATTATTTCATAGTCTCCATGTGATCCCCATCGTGCTTGCATCATATCACTTTGAGACGCCATAGTAGGTTGAGCAGTAGATGGAGAACCTCTTTGAACGTCAATAATAACTAGAGGAGTTTCTGTCATCGCAGCAAACCCTATATGCTCTTGCATTAGGGAAAAACCTGGTCCGGAAGTGGCAGTCATTCCTTTTACTCCACTCCAAACCGCTCCAATCACTGCACCCAGTGCAGCAATTTCATCTTCCATTTGAATAAATGCACCTCCCTTTCTTGGAAGAAGCATTGCCATAGTTTCAGCAATTTCTGTTGAAGGAGTAATTGGATAACCTCCAAAAAATCGGCAACCCGCTTTCAAAGCCCCTTGGGCGCACGCTTCATTACCTTGAATAAATAATTGATTACTCTTCGTCATTTTCATCAACCTTTATAGCCTGATCTGGACACATCAAAGTACAAATATTGCATTTATTACATTTTTCTTCATGTGCTGGTACTGGTATATGCACACCTTTTTTATCCAGTGTTTCTGTATGTTCATAAACTTTCCGAGGACAGAATTCAGTGCATATGTCACAGCCTTTGCACAGTTTTTTATCTATGGTTATCATAGTATCATTTTTGAATTTTTGAGTATCTTTTTCTAAATCATTCATGAATCATAAAAATAATTCATTTCATGATTTTTTCCCACTTTTATTCCCATTTAAAATCTAATTGTATAATAGAAGTTTTTATGAAAACTCTTTTTTATAGATTTCTTTTAATCAAATTAAGAATATTCGTTTTATCACCATGATCATAAAAGGGGAACATGAAACCAATTTTACCAATATAGATTTTTTTTAGGAAATAATAAATTAAAACTTGATTAGAGCTGAGTTTTAGTCTTTTAACACATATTTGAATTTATAAGAATCATCCAATAACTCTAATAATTAATCTACAGATTCTACATACATTAATGGATATTTTAATTCCTCAATATACTCCATTCTAATAATGGCATTTATATCATTATATTCTGAGAAAACACGCACATCCAACATATCTCCAGCTAAAGATACATAATCAAATTCACTATTTAGTTCTTGTAACATTTCCTGATTTATTTTAACTTCAACTTTTTTTATACAAGGTTGAAGTTCCATTGCATTTTTTATGGACTTTTCTAATATTTCCCTATTTTTAATGCTTACTGGAGTACCTATAAATTGGTGGAAAAGAGCTCCCATTGTAATTGCTCCTTCAAAGATTGTTCTTTCTCTACTGGATATATTTTTGAAATATTTCTCATCCACTTCCATCTTTAAACACCTAAAAAACTGCTAATTTCAGTTAATTTATTTGATATGTAATCTGCAGGAGTTGGGAAAAGATATCCACATATTAAGAATAATGTTAATGCTATAACTGCAACGAAAATTAATTTTTTATCCTCTTCAACAGGATATATATAATTTATTATTAATCCCCCTCCCAAAAAAGCGATAATCAAAAGGGGAGCATAATATGCTTTTGGATTTTCCTGAGTGGTTTTAGTGGTGATAGGAGTAATTCTGTCAAATTTGGCTTGAACAATATATCTTTCTCTAGTGGATCCTAGAGGATAACAGGTGATAAGAAATAGTGTATTTCCTTGTTCTACAGACATTCTATAGGATGCTGGAACAATAAATGAGTTATTAACTGTGTATTGAGCGTTTCCTATTTCTGGCCAAATTAAATTTATTTGGTCTCCTTTTTTTAACTTATCTAAATTTAAAAAAGGTGATCCATAAAGAGTTCTATGGCCAAAGATGATGACTGTCCCATGTCCTGGTTTGAAGGATTGTGGTTCGTGGTAAATCCCATAAGAAACGGACTTATTGTTTATACTTTCATTTACCCCAATTTTGGGTATTTCCAGATAGGGTGAATCGCTTTGATTTTCTGTAATAATATCTGCCGCGGCATAGTAATTAACTTCAATCAAAACATAGAGAGATATTATTATCATCCCTACTATAATAAAAAAAGTTGAAATTTTCATCTAAGTTATTTATAGGCTCTTGACTTAAATAAGTTAATGTTTAGTGGTCCACTAAATAAACATTAACTTTTTTTATATCATCCCTATTTCACTTGTTATCTAACATATTTAGCATAAAGCACTCCAGCTCCAGTTAAAACAGCTGCAATGACTAGTAAACCGTAAGGAGTACCTGTTTGTGGTGTTGGCACTGAACTAGTTGTTTTTGCAGCACTGGTAGTTGGAATTGATGAGGAATACTTTCCACCTGATGTTGTATGGGAACTAGAAGAAGGCCATAAATATTTATATGTGAAGTACCTTTCCGCACCCGCAGCCATAGTAACATCCCATGCCGCTGTATTCGCATTTACCATTATATCATCGTCTATAAATGCCTTAGGGTTACTGTAAGTTAATTTTGAGTTCATTGGGACTATGGGTGCTCTAACTATTCCAGAAACAGTTTTTGAATCAACATTTTTTAGTTTGAAATGGAAAGTACCTTCCCATAATTGTAGATCAAGTTTAGGATTCAGCATTTCTAATTCATTAGGGAAAAACCATGTCGCAGTAATTCCTGGTTCTGGTATTAAGGGCCAGTACTGATTTTCTTGAGAGTCATTTTTTATAATATACCATTCGGGAAGTGGTGGCGTGGGACCTGTATTTCTAAGTTTAAAACAAATTGTTTTAGTTTCCCCTGGTTTTAATTTCCAGCCGTAATCACCACCTAATTCAGGATAAGTAGATTTAACCATCTTTACCGCAGCAGGATTGGTCCATACAATCTGCCACTCCATTGGTGGTGTAGTTTTAAAGTATTCTTGACTTATTTTGAAATATTGGACTTGATTATTATTGTTTTTTATATGTATGTGTATGGTTGCTGTTAAGTCGCTCATTCTTACACTGGTGGCATTTGGATCTTCGGTTATCCATGCTTCTGCCCCGTAAGAAACTCCTACACCTACAAACAGAATCATAAGTACTATGCATATTTTATTTATACTCATTTAATAACCCCCTATCTATCCAACACTACTATTCATCATATTCCTACTCTAACCGTAAATTCTCTGCAATTCTTTTGACATCCATGTAGGTGCTTGTTGTGTTGGAACCGTTAATATGACGCTATCCATATTTTGAATTAGGAATCCAACATCTTCTCTTGGAACTTCCAGAAGTACAAGGTATTGGGCATCAAGTTCTCCCAGATTTGATGCTCTTTCAAAGTCAGACAATCTCCATCCATAACTTTCAAGTAGTGAATTTATTTCAGCTTCATTCCAATTTCTAGATGCTGCGGCACGTAATAGCTGTTCAACATCATTGGTAGCTTTTTGATTCTGTGCACTACTTTGAATCATCTGATTAATGGATATATCTTGTGAACGAGTAATATAAGCATCAACAACTCCACTATCCTTAGCCCTTAATATTGCCAGTACAGTAGCACCACTTATTTTTGGAGAAGTAGTATTGGTGGTGGTGGTAGTATTATTTCCTTCTGCTGTTGTTCTTAAGTACACATCAACCATATTTCCTACAGTTACCAATCCACCAGCTGCTTGTAAACGTGTAATAATTATTGGCACTGCAACTGTGTCGGGTGTTTGCAATTCCATATTGGCAAGGACTGTGGCATCTGCTTGTTGGATAAACTTCTGAGCCGTGTCAACTTTCATAATAACATTTTTCTGTTCATCAGCATTATAAACAATCATTATCCGCCCATAATTATCTCTCTTCTCTTTGAGCTGTTGTGTTTGATATTCTCTCCAAGCCGCGGTAGCGGGACCTAAAACATCCACAGCTAAAGCTTCTTCTGGAGTAACTGCTGCATCAATCTGGGCTAATAAACTTTGTTTTTCAGGATATAATGCTAGAGCATCTTTAAAATAAGCATCAACTTCATTAAATTTAGTTGTTTTTGCAGCATTTAATGTTTCTTGATACGGTTGATAAACTAAGAAATAATAGCCTGCTCCCACAATGACTATTAATATAATTCCAAAAACTGCCGCTCCAATCAGAGTTCTTTGATCTTCTTCAGGAACTCGCCTACCAATTCCACCTGGTTTTTTAATCCCACCAGGTTTTTGGGGAGGGGTTTTCAGCTTAGGTTTATCTCGAGGTTTTATTCTAGGTTTTGGCATCGGTTTACCCATTCGTGCCGATGGTTTTTTTTCTGAACCTTTTTCAGGTTCATCTTTTTTACCTGAACCTCCTTTTCCTGTTATTTTACCTACTACGCCTTTAAGACGTTCTCCCATATCCGAATCAGATTTCCCATTTTTTTTAAGATTCGGAGGAGAATCTTTTTCATTCTTTTTCTTTCCCAATATCTTATCTAACATGTGGACCACTTTTAGATTTTTTTGCTATATAACCTAATAAAAGGTATGATTAATAAATATAATATGGAGGCTACAAATAAAGTTTTTCCCGGAATATAATAAATTGAGGCTAAAATACTTTGAGGTATCAGTGTAGCCAATAGAAGTACTCCCCCAATAACCATAATTTTAATGTCACTAATTTTAGGATATGTTATAGTGCTAATCATTAATAAAGACACCGCCGTCATTATTACAAGTGAGAGGTCTACATGGAACATACCTGAAAGATAAAATGATGATATTATCATTGCAGTTGCAGGTATGGGTAAACCCACAAATTCTTTTGAACTTTTTATTGAACTAGTGATAATATTGAACCTAGAAAGTCTCAAAATACCACATATAACTATTAAGAGACTTACTAGTATATTAATGTATGGTATGCTGAATGTTAAAGTTGCCGAATAAAGAAAAATTCCGGGTGCTACACCAAAGGATATAACATCACATAATGAATCAATATTTTTTCCAAATCCATACTCATCAAGTCTTTTTACCTTCCTTGCCACCCAACCATCTAAAGCATCAAATATCACAGAAATCAACATGAACTTTGCAGCGAGAACTAAATCACCATTTATAATCATAACAATAGATAAAAATCCAAAAGAAGCATTTCCAATAGAAAATAGATCTGCTACGGACATATATGACTTTATATTCATATTAAACTTCGACTCCAATATTTATTATAATAATAATTTTTATCCCAACTTATAGCATATTTCTGATTCAAAATCAGTTACTTCATTAAATATTTAAATATTATTTTCAATCATTTGAGCAATAATAGTTTCTCCTGCTTTTGATTTTTCTCCTATTTTAACTAAAACTTCACAATTTTCATAGGGAAGTATTATGTCCACCCGGGATCCAAATCGGATCATACCTAATCGATCACCAATTTTTACATGATCCCCTACCTTTACATATTGTACAATACGTCTGGCTACAAATCCTGCAATTTGAATAACTCCTACTTTTCCATACTTTGAATCAATTACTATTAAATTTTTTTCATTTTCTTTTTGTACGTCTTTCCATGCAATTTGAAATTTTCCTGGACAATATTTTGTTTTAATAACCTTTCCCGATACTGGAACACGATTAACATGGACATCAAAAGGGGACATGAATGTGCTTATCAGTATGCCTCTTTTTCCTTTTTCTAAAATGTATTTCATCAGATGATCATCATAGTTTACTATTTTGATCTTATCTATTTTTCCATTAAGTATTCTACCATCAGCAGATGCCAATATCATGCCTTCACTTACTTCTACACTTCTTTCAGGATCTCTGAAAAATTGCATCATAAATGCAATAAATGAAAATAATAAAAAACTTATTAGGAAGTATCCGAATAGTAAGGGCATCAAGGCCAGTGTTAACAGAATTCCAGCTTTTTTTAAAGTCCCTTTCACAAACATTATTATCACAATTCTATTTGAGTTCAATTTTTTTGGGGTATGATTCATATTAGTAAATTTTTAAACTAAAAATTGTTAAAATAACCATAATAATCATGATTCAATTTTAAATAAACATAATACACTTATTACAATTCACATTACCTTTCTTTTATATAATATCATTTAATATATTATCTGAGTATGATTAAATTTAGTCAAATAAAAAAAAGAAAACACTTTGGAATTCTTTAGACAGACAATAATAATATGTAATTTAAAGTTAAATATTTTTTTAGATGATTATTAGTTAAAAAAATTATTTTATCCCTAATAATATTAAAATTAATAGAGAATTTCTTTTTACTTCATTTTTTTATTTTTTTGTTTTGTTTTTTTGAAAGTTTTTAGTTTTTGGATTTGATTTTATATTTTTTTTGGGAGTATATTTACTGTTTTCCTTATTTTTTTCTCCTATT
>JASEJD010000009.1 GCA_030016715.1 Methanobacteriaceae archaeon
AAGGAATCATGCCCCAAACAGAAACTGTATTAAGACAAGCTCTTAAAGAGAATGTAAAACCCGTATTATTCATAAACAAAGTAGATCGTCTAATAAATGAACTTAAACTGGATGCAGAGGAATTACAACAAAGATTTATAAAGATAATTGCTAGTGCGAACAAGTTAATTCGATCAATGGCTCCAAAAGAATTCAAGGATGAATGGTCTGCTAAGGTTGAAGATGGAAGTGTAGCTTTTGGTTCAGCCTACCACAACTGGGCCATAAACGTTCCTATAATGCAAAAATCTGGAATAACTTTTACTGATATCTATGACTTCTGTAAAGAAGAAAATCAAAAAGAATTAGCTCAAAAAGTTCCATTACACGAAGTACTACTGGGAATGGTTGTAGAACACCTTCCAAGTCCGGACATTGCACAAAAATATAGGGTGCCCAACATATGGTCAGGGGAAATTGAAAGTGAAGAAGGTCAAACCATGATCAACACCAGTCCCGATGGGCCACTGGCAGTGATGGTAACCGATGTGAGTATTGACAAACACGCCGGAGAAATAGCAACGGGACGTGTTTACGGTGGAACAATTGAAAAAGGTAGTGAAATATTTTTCGTAGGTTCCATGGGGAAGGCTCGAGCCCAGCAAGTAGGAGTATATATGGGTCCTGAGCGTGTTAATACAGATAAAGTTCCAGCAGGAAACATTGTAGCAATTACAGGTGCTAAAAATGCAGTTGCCGGAGAAACCATCACCAATTACGGGAACAAAATAGAAGCCTTTGAAGGACTAGAGCATATCTCAGAACCAGTGGTTACAGTGGCTGTTGAAGCCAAAAATACAAAAGATCTTCCAAAACTCATAGAAGTCTTGAGACAAGTCGGTAAAGAAGACCCTACAGTAAGAGTAGAGATAAACGAAGAAACTGGTGAACACTTAATATCTGGTATGGGTGAACTTCACTTGGAAATTATCGCTTATAGAATAAATGAGAAAGGTGTAGAAATAGAAACATCAGCACCAATCGTAGTATACCGAGAGACTATAGCAGGTACTGCAGGTCCAGTGGAAGGAAAATCACCTAACAAACACAACAGGTTCTACATAGAAATAGAACCATTAGAAGATGAGGTATTCCAAGCCATACAAAACGGGGACATTAAAGAAGGTCGAGTTAAAGGTAAAGAACTGGCAAACACTTTCATTGAACATGGCCTAGAAAAGGATGAAGCCCGGAGAGTATGGGATGTATATAGACGTTGTTTATTCTTGAACATGACCCGAGGTATTCAATACTTGGACGAGATTAAAGAGCTTCTATTAGAAGGATTTGAAAGTGCAATGGATGATGGCCCAATTGCCAGAGAAAAAGTTATGGGTATTAAAATAAAACTAATGGATGCGAAGATCCACGAAGACGCAGTCCACAGAGGTCCTGCACAAGTTTTACCCGCCATAAGAAAAGCAGTTTACGGGTCTATTATGATGGCCAATCCTACTTTACTGGAACCAATACAAAAAGTATTTATAAATACCCCACAAGATTATATGGGTGCAGCAACCAGGGAGATACAAAACAGAAGAGGCCAAATAGTAAATATGGAACAGGAAGCAGATATGGTTACAGTAGAATCAAAAGTACCTGTTGCAGAAATGTTCGGATTTGCAGGAGACATAAGATCTGCAGCTGAAGGTAGATGTTTATGGTCTACTGAAAACGCAGGCTTTGAAAGGCTTCCTGGAGAACTCCAGAAAAAGATTATACGAGAAATTCGTGAAAGAAAAGGATTAAGTCCAGAACCATACGGACCAGACCATTACTTAGGATAATCCTTGCATATGAAAAGATCAAATTAAATCATTTAAACCTTATAAATATATATTTAAATAAGCAAGTCAAATACTAAAAGAAGTTAGACTAAAGACTAGTCACTAATAGATTTAGACTAATAAAAATGCTAAACACTAAATGGAGGTATATTTAATGGCAAAACAAAAAGAACATATGAATTTAGCGTTTATTGGACACGTAGACCACGGTAAATCCACTCTTGTTGGACACTTGCTCTTACAATCAGGAGCTATAGCTGAACAACAACTTTCAGAAGGAGAAGACAAGTTTAGATTTGTCATGGATAAATTGACAGAAGAAAGAGAAAGAGGAGTAACCATCGACCTTGCACATGCAAGATTTGACACTCCTAAATACGAATTCACTATTGTGGACTGTCCAGGCCACAGAGATTTCGTTAAAAATATGATTACCGGAGCATCACAAGCAGATGCTGCAGTATTAGTAGTTGCAATAGATGATGGTGTAATGCCACAAACTAAGGAACATGCTTTCCTTGCAAGAACCTTGGGTATTAACCAGCTAATTGTTGCAATAAATAAGATGGATCTTGCAAAATATGATGAAGAAAAATTCAACCAGCTAAAAGACGAAGTATCTGAACTCATAAAAACAGTGGCATATAAACCATCAGAAATTGAATTCATACCACTTTCTGCATTTGAAGGTGATAACATCACTAAACCAAGTGAAAACACACCATGGTACAAAGGTCCTTCTCTCGTAGAAGCTTTAGACCAGTTTGCAGCTCCAGAAAAACCAACAAGTTTACCACTAAGAGTTCCTATACAAGATGTATATTCAATAACTGGTGTAGGTACTGTTCCAGTAGGAAGAGTAGAAACTGGTGTAATGAACAAAGGAGACAACGTGATTTTTGAACCAGCAGGAAAAGCTGGAGAAGTTAAATCCATTGAAATGCACCACGAGATGCTGGACAAAGCAGAACCTGGTGACAATGTAGGATTCAACGTAAGAGGTGTGGGTAAAAACGATATAAGAAGAGGAGATGTTGCAGGACATACTGATAACGCTCCAACCGTTGCAAAAGAATTTACTGCACAGATCGTTGTACTACAACACCCAGGTGTTATCACTGTAGGTTATACACCGGTATTCCACTGTCACACTGCACAAGTTGCATGTACTTTCCTAGAATTACAGAAAAAATTAGACCCAGCTACTGGTCAGGTTAAAGAAGAAAACCCAGATTTCCTCAAAACAGGGGACGCTGCGTTTGTAAAAGTTAAACCAACAAAGCCAATGGTAATTGAAAATGTTAAAGAAATCCCTCATATGGGAAGATTCGCTATAAGGGATATGGGTCAAACCGTGGCTGCTGGAATGTGTATCGATCTTGTACCAGCCAAATAGGGAAATAAATAATTTTTCCCTTCCTTTTATTTTTATGGAGGACTAAAATGCACAAAGCACGAATAAAACTCACAGGTACTGACCCTGAAAAACTAGCCTATGTATGTGATCAGCTACAAAAAATTGCTGAACGTACAGGTGTAGACTTATCAGGTCCAATTCCACTGCCAACAAAGAAACTAGTTGTACCAACCAGGAAATCTCCAGATGGAGAAGGAAAAGCAACCTGGGAAAAATGGGAACTAAGAATCCACAAAAGATTAGTGGGTATTGAAGCAGATGAAAGGGCCATGAGACAGGTTATGAAGGTTAATGTTCCAGATAATGTGAGCATTGAAATAGAATTGAAAAGCTAATATTATATATTAGCAGATCCTTATTTTTATGTAAGGCACTAGTAAGCTAATACTTTTATTAGCTGAAAACTATTTTTTCTGATAATATAAATCCAAAAAGCCGGGATAGTCTAGTCTGGTAAGGCGCGGGACTTGAAATCCCGTGGAGGAGTCCTCCGCCTGGGTTCAAATCCCAGTCCCGGCGTTTATAATTAAAATTCAAAAAAAGTTTTTTTAAAATAGAATTTAAACATTTGAACGGCTCTAGATATTATCTATGAATACTTTATATTTCACTAATAAAAATTCAAAGAACAATGAGCATAAATATCATGAAAATTAATTTTCAAAGCATATTTTAAAAAGATAGTATATATTATCCACTGAAAATCTATAATAAAAAAGAGACTAACGATTTATAGAGGATTTTATAGAGGAATCATACAAGAGTATAATAAATTTCTAACTATAATGTCTTTGTAGTGAATAAACAATTATTTTTCTTTGTTAAAAAAATAGATTTATTATCCTTTTCAGGATAATAACAAGTCAAAACGGTCCAAATTCATCACCTTGTCCCAAGCTTTAATAAAGTCATTTAGGAATTTTTCGGATGAATCTTCGCATGCGTAGACTTCTGCTACGGCCCTTAATTCAGAATTTGAACCAAATATTAGATCCACACGAGTGCCGGTCCACTTGATTTCACCTGTTAATCTATCCCGACCTTCAAAAACATTATATTCATCGGTAGAGGGACTCCATACTGTTCCCATATCAAGTAAATTAAGGAAGAAATCATTGGTAAGTGCTTCTGGTTGTTTTGTGAATACACCATTTGGGGATTCTTTGAAGTTTGCATTCATTACACGTAAGCCTCCAATAAGAACCGTCATCTCGGGAATCGTCAATGTCAGTAATTGAGCTTTATCTACCAGTAACTCTTCTGGCCTCAAAACACTTTTATCCTTTTGATAGTTGCGAAATCCATCAGCAAAAGGTTCAAGCACGGCAAAAGATTCTATATCAGTCTGGTCTTGTGATGCATCCATACGGCCTGGTTTAAAGGGTACTTCTACATCATGACCAGCATTTTTCGCAGCTTGCTCAACACCAGCACATCCTGCCAGAACAATCATGTCTGCAAGTGATACCTTCTTACCACCAGATTGAGCTTCATCAAATTCCTCCTTGATTTTCTGTAGTTTTTTCAGCACTTTTGATAGTTGTGCTGGTTGGTTAACCTCCCAATCCTTTTGGGGTGCTAATCTAATACGAGCCCCATTGGCACCGCCACGTTTATCTGATCCACGAAAAGTAGATGCAGAAGACCAAGCAGTGTAAACTAATTCTGACACAGAAAGACCAGAAGCCAGGATACTAGCCTTAAGGTTTTTTATGTCTTCATCATTGACCAGTTCGTGATTGACTGCAGGGATGGGATCCTGCCATATTAATTCTTCCTCAGGTACTTCAGGGCCAAGATAACGTGTTCGTGGACCCATATCACGGTGTGTCAGCTTGAACCATGCACGTGCAAACGCTTCTGTTAGCTGATCTGGGTTCTCATAGAAACGCCTAGATATCTTCTCATATTCTGGATCAAAACGCAGAGAGAGGTCAGTGGTAAGCATTCCTGGTGTGCGACTTTTTGATGGGTCGTGTGGATCAGGAACCGTATATTTACCAGCTTCTCCTTTAGGCTTCCATTGGTAGGCACCAGCTGGGCTCTTTGTAAGTTCCCATTCAAATTCAAATAAGATCCTTAAGAAGTTGTTATCCCAATTAATGGGTGTATTAGTCCATATCACTTCCGGGCCGCCTGTTATGGTGTCATTACCTTTGCCTGTGCCGAAACTACTCTTCCAACCCAATCCTTGTTCTTCTATTGGGGCAGCTTCTGGCTCCGGACCCACATGTGATGGGTCACCTGCACCATGGGTTTTACCGAAAGCATGACCTCCTGCAATAAGAGCTACTGTTTCCTCGTCGTTCATCGCCATACGCTTAAAACTCTCCCGGATATCCTGTGCAGCTGCGATAGGATCTGGTTTGCCATTAGGGCCTTCAGGGTTCACATAAATCAAACCCATCTGAACAGCAGCCAATGGATCCTCAAGTTCACGATCCCCAGTATAACGTTCATCTCCAAGCCATTCTTTTTCTGAACCCCAATAAATGTCCTTCTCTGATTCCCATATGTCTTCACGTCCACCCCCAAAACCAAAAGTCTTGAAACCCATGGATTCCAATGCCACATTACCAGCAAGAATCATCAGGTCAGCCCATGAAATTTTTCGACCATATTTCTGCTTGATCGGCCAGAGCAGTCGTCGAGCCTTGTCAAGATTGGCATTGTCCGGCCAGCTATTTAATGGTGCAAATCTCTGGCTACCACTACCTGCTCCTCCACGACCATCACCTACACGATAAGTACCCGCACTATGCCAGGCCATTCGAATGAATAACGGTCCATAGTGGCCAAAGTCAGCCGGCCACCAATCCTGTGAATCCGTCATAAGTTCTCTTAAGTCTTTCTTTAATGCCTCGAAGTCTATACTCATGAATTCCTCGGCATAGTTAAAGTCTTCATCCATTGGATTGGACTTCTTACAATGCTGACGCAGCATATCAAGATTGAGCTGGTTTGGCCACCAATCAAGGTTCATGGTACCTCTCAGAGTAGTTTTTTTACTTTTTTCATCCATAATTTCACTCTCTTTTCCCCCATCCTACTATGACTTTATTTAAAAATTTTTAAATCAGTTGTGTTAAGCAATGATTATTATTAAATAAAGATCTTGAAAAAATTTAATTTGAATTTTTAAAGTTTTGAACATATTAAATTTCAATTTCCAGTATACATTTCTATTTCCTAGTCTTATTATATTTTTTTGCTATTAATTTTTAGAAGAGTAGTTTTTTAAACTTTTTAATAATATTTCTCTTTATGTTTATTATGATTAAATTTGAATTTTGCAGTATATGTGCTTAAAAATGTTTATTATATGTATTCATTGATCCTACTATTTTTTCGGTTAGTATGTATGTTTTTTAATTCTTTTTATACGTTTAAAGTAACTATTTTTGAATTAATGCCCTATAAAACCGTTATATACATTTTTCAGTTACAAAGAACTATATTATAGAAGATCATGTTAAAATAAGGATTCAAATAATATTTCAATATTTTAAAACAAAAAATTTGGTCCTACTTCTTAAAAATAAACAATCAGTTTTCACTTTTCAAAAGCACCGCCAGTATTCTCTCCAGTTAATGTACCTATTTTTTCAATAAGAAGAACTTTAACCAGATTCTTACAAACTGGACGGTGAACTAAACCTCGAGGAATAATAATAAAATCACCCTCACAAAGTTCTATTTTTCCTTCTTCAAACTCAAGCTCCATACTCCCTTCAATAATATAAAACATTTCATCAGATTCATCATGAACATGGAAATCAAGTGTTCGATTCTCTACTCTAACTATGTTTAAAACATGATCATTTAATTTCCCAATGGTAAGATATTTTGATAATTCAGGAAGATTATCAGCAACGGAAAGCAAATTAACCTTTTCTATCATTTTATGATTTTCCATGATAAACCTCTGAAATTAGATTAGATTAAAAAAATTTTCTATGAGGGATTATATTAATCTTTGGAGCAGAACAAATTCTTCAGTAGATATAAAATTATTTTAATTATTACATCTAATCCCTGCTATAATAAAATAAAAAAATCTATGTTTCTTTTATCAAAAATAGGAGATATAAATGAATTTCATTCCTATTATAATAAAAAAATCAGTTGTAATCCTATTTTATATTAATCTTCCTTATTTCATGGAATTTTTTTATTTATATATTTTTATTCCAGTTAAGGATTAGGTTTTCTTCTATAAGATATTAACTTTAGGATGGGCAGGATACTCATTAGCCGCCATTATATGAGCCTTCATTTAAAATCACAGAATTAAAAACAAAAACAATGAAAAGATTATCATATTTATAATTGCTATTATAACTACATTGATTTTAAGTTTTATATCTCCCAATTTGAATATTCTGATCATTTAACCTTATTAATTAATGCAGGGATAGTTGCTTAAATAATAAGTGAGGGTTTACCTTCTCTTGAAGAAATTAAATAATTAATAAGTAAATAATACATTTGGAAAAGATGATTTAAAATGATATTAATTTCTTAATTTTATATCCTCTTATTTTTATAGTACCTCTTATTTAAGGGGTTTATAGCAGAATTTACTAAATGAATGAAATATGATCATAGATTTCAATTTATGTGGTTTATGTAGTAAACTCCTTTTGAGCACATCGTTTTAATAAGAGGTCTTTTAAGACAATAAATAAGATGTAGAGGGTTTGCTATGCTATTTACAGCAGTTATTCCCCTTTAGTTGGAACATTTATTTTATTAGTTTTATGGATTTTCTGGCATTTAATACTCCATTAATGGTTTTTATCCAACTTGATTAGGCAGATATCTGGATTTAATTTTATTGGAGTTGTATTTTTGTTTGCTTGGATCTATAATAATTCCATGGGAAGTTTATTTTAACACACTATTTTACATATCAGGCACCGCATCTGTTTCACTTTTTTTAGATTATGGAAACACCAGAACATTAAGGATGATTTTAATGAATCTGATATCTATTATAGTAATCATAATAACTATGGCGTAAACAACTAGAATATACCTGAAATTTATAAAATATTTTAACTGTAAACTATTGAATAGATTAAATAATTTATCATCAATAACCTATAATGCTAGAATAAGTAGATTAAATAGGATCTAAAAAAGTAAACTTATCATTTCCATAAGAATTGGATTAATATTAAGGTTGAACTTAATGAAACAGTGCTTCCTTTAATATGACATATATATAGGAAATCCAAAATAGTTTCTTTATAGGTCAATACCCACAAGACCTAAAGTTGAGGGAAGGCTAACATTCAGAAACATGACCCCTATATTCTATTTTTAACAATAACAATCAAATTCTCATATCAATAACTTTCATAATTGTCTTTATAACAGAATTTGTAACCATTATTAATATTAATCTATTAATTAAAAATCTCTATTGATAAACTAATCAAAAGTAATTTTTTAGAATAGCTTTAAATAAGAATACAAGCAGTTAAATGATGATTATAAAACGTTTAAACTTGTCTTTGGAATAGCTGCATCAGATATAATCTCCAATCTGATTGCTTAACTGCTTAATGACATTATTATAATTTAATCTAAATTTTTTTTAACAGTACTTGCAATCTTTGTTTTACGTCCCTTTTTATACCTAAAGTCACACTTAGAATATCCCTCAGCAAGAGTACCAGACCGTTGCAAACCTAAATTACCATAATTACTTTCAGGTATGTCCGTGGCACAAATGTATGGAACAAATTTATCAGCATCCTTCTTGTGAAAAAATTTGCATATTGCACATTCAGTAAAATCCAAGCCAAAATCAAAATCTTCTCCTTCCACAAATTCATAAACATAATTTTCAGGATATTTGCGTTTTTTAGATTCTTCTGCCAGATATTTTAGATAATTAATTACTTGAGGATTGTCCATAGACATTATTTTGTCCGAATTATTTTTAAAATATTCCTCAGCATATTGATAACAGATTTTGCCGATTTCAGAAACATCTTTACCCATTCTCTTTAAAACCAGGTAAACTGCAAGATCTCTTGTTGAAGAGGTAAGAGTAATAGTTAAAGGATTTTCATCACCACCAATATAGGGCATTTCTTCCAGTAGTAATTTAAACTCCTTTTTAATCATATTACTGGCTTTTCTGGCGAATTTTAAACCATATTCATCTTCAAGTAATTTTTTAATCTGCTTATTGTAGCTTTTAAATTCCCTTAAGAATCTGAATTTATCCTGTGGAGAGTAGGCTTTCATAATAATTTATTTAATTTTATTTACAATAAGTATTACGATCTAGATAGAATATAGAAATGACTAAATAAAAGTTAAAGTTTGATTATCAGACTATAAATAATATTAAGTGGTTAAAATCAGTTTTATATGACTAAGAATCAGATTTAAAATAAATACAAGTATTAAAGAGCGAAATTTAAGATTTTGATGATTATTGTATTAATATTTATTTTCATTTCTAGAATTGAATATTATTACTTAATCCTAATTCCTCCTCATAAAGAATAAGTTTTTTAACCTTCCATTTCAGCGTTTGAACCCTTCTAAATTTCAGTAATTTTTTAATATATCTTAATATATAATATGAAAATTAATCTACTATCAGCTTGATGTTTTATTTCAAATATATCTGGAATTAAAAATTAAATTAGTTTAGAACGAGGTTTTTACTGATAGCTAATAAAATCTCCATCCAAAAAAAATCTGTTTATGGAGTTTTATAATTGAATAGGATAAATTCACCCATAAATTTAACATGTCCATGTCCTAATAAAACATTAAATTTTTATCTAATTTAAAAAAAAAAAAAAATAGAATCAAATAAATATTATAAGAAATTTTCAGTATAATATAATATTATTTGAAAATATTTCAAATATTTGCCGGGATAGTCTAGTCTGGTAAGGCGCAGGATTCGAAATCCTGTTTGAGCATTGCTCTTCCTGGGTTCAAATCCCAGTTCCGGCGTAAAATAATCTCAAATTTAAAATAAAACTTTAAAAATGAAATTTATAGACATGCAAAGCGATAACACCACCCCCTATCAATCGGAAGATTACGATGCAAATGTAATAAATACACTGCCCTACTACCTGTCTTATCATCAAGAGACTATAAATCTAATTAAGTCCATTAATCCAGTTCCAAAAATCTGGTTGGATACTGGATGTGGAACCGGGACATTAATTGATATGGCGGTTAAGAAATTTCCTAAAACCCGTTTCCTACTTCTAGATCCTTCTGAAAGTATGCTAAAACAAGCTAAGATGAAGTTTTGTAATCTGAGTAAGAATCGTTTAAAATTTCTAAAACCTTCCCCCACCCAAGAATTTAGTGAAATACTTAAAGAAAAGGTTGATGTAATAACCGCTATACAATGCCATCATTACTTATCAGTTAATGATAGAAAAAAAGCGTTGGATGTTTGTTATAACAATATTAAGGATGATGGAATCTTTGTTACTTTTGAAAATATACGTCCTCTCACAAAAAAGGGTGTAGAAATTGGTAAAAAATACTGGAAAAACTTTCAACTGGAACATGGCAGGGAAAAAGAAGTTGTAGAACAGCATCTAAAACGTTTTGATAAGGAATATTTTCCTATAACCATAGAGGAACATCTGAAACTGTTAAGGGACTCTGGTTTTAAAGATGTGGAGATGCTGTGGTATTCTTATCTACAAGCGGGTTTCTATTGTATAAAATGACTATTCCATGAAATTATAAGTTCTTTTAAGATTATGGAAATTTTTTACCACAGCAAGTTTCATTATCTATTATATAATATTTTATTCCTTTAAGTCTGATTAGAGTTTCGAGATATAGAATTTCAGATGTTCTATTGATTTATATGCATCTTCTAAATAATATTGTTTCCACTTTTTATTCGGGTTTCTCATTCTTTCTGTAATAGAAACATGGAAATTTCTGGATTATTCAATATTTTTACATATTTTAGCGATATATTTGTAAGTATAAGTTTATCAACTGCTTTTTTACTGGTGGTTTTATTAAAAGATGCTAGTTGGCAACTATTGCATAAACTGAAATTTGTATGGTTTATTAATATTTCTATTATTATAATTCACAGGTTATTGTAACTTTAAAATTCCATAAAGGGGTAGGGGATAATTTAGAATATTTAGTTTTTAATAGTCCATTGTTTATATTAAATTATATTTTCCATTTTAATTATTCTTATTTTATTTTTCCTGATTTTTTTAAAGAATCTCTTCTTATATCCAAAGCTTGGATGAATTTTTTGCTTTCTTCTGCTATGGCTTGTATTTGGATTTGGTAATTTTTTATTAGTTCTAATTCTTCTTCATATACTTCCACATCTTCATAATCATCTATAATGTTTGAAAGCTTGTTTATAGCTCTTCCACTGATTTGTTCGAATCTTTTCTTTTCTAATTCCTTAAATAGTGAGATAATATCCTTATCCATAAAAACATATACTTTCCTTGATTTTGGTTTTTTAAATCTTTTAACCATATTTAGATCTTCCATTCCCCTAATAATGGTACTTAAAGTAGAAAGACTATATCCGCTCATTTCAGAAAGTTTTCCTAGTGATATTTCACTAGTTTCGCTCTGCAAGATAGATATTAATCTTGAAGGTAAATCATCAAGCCCTAAAGATTTACAACTATCATATACGACTTCTTTAAAATTTTCTTTAAGCGAATCTTTTTTAGCATCCATATTATCAAAAGTCCTATTTAGAATTTTTTTCTAAAATAGGTAAATACATCTCTATTTCTTTCTAATGCATCTGGATTTTTTCTTACCTTATATCCTAAAGCTACACCGAAATGTACTTCATAGCCTTTAGGAATTTTATATTTTTCCATGTTTTCATGTTTTTGAAAGTAGAATTTAGCAAAACCTATCCAGCAAGAACCTATATCCATACTTTCAGCGGCAAGAAGCATGTTCTCTACAGCTGCGGCACAGTCCACCATTGGAGTTGCAGCGTCTTTTCGAGCTGATACTATTATGGCAGTTGGTGCATGGTGGAATATGTTTAGTTCTTTTTTAGCACCCATCTTTGCTATCCATTCAATATCCATAGTTTTCATTACTTCTTTAGCTCCCTCACTTATTTCATCAATAAGAGTTGGATCCTGGATCACTGTAAAATGCCATGGCTGATCAAAATGTCCAGTAGGAGCATAAATAGCAGATTCAAGAATTTTTTCTAGTTCTTCATCTTTTATTTGTTCTTTTCTATATTGACGTACGCTTCTTCTACTTTTTATTGTTTCTAATACTTGATTCATAATATCACAACTTTCAATATTTTTATAACTTTCGGTATTTTCTAAAATTTAAAAATAAATTAATTATGTTTTATATAAACATTTGCATCACTTAACTATCACCAAATTTAATCCTAAAAAAAGGCACTAAAAAAAAGCATATCTTGATTGATTTATTAATATATTTTTATCAAAGATCTCATTAATCTAAATTTTCCAATAAAGATAATAATGAGCACAAAGAAATTATTTATTAGAACGAGGAGTATTTAAAAAAAACTTTTGGAGATATTTTATGGAGATAAAGGAAAAACGGATTGAAGCTGCGAAAGTAGCATATGTCCCCTATACTGGAAGTTACCAAAAAATACCAGAACATATGCAAGAAGTTTATGAATTAGTGATGGAAAAAGATTTAAAAATGACAGGAGTAGTCTATGGAACATATTTCAACAGTCCTGAGGATGTTCCAGAAGAAAAACTTCAGTATGAAATTGGATTTTCGGTTGCTGAAGATTTTCAGCAAGTAGATAAACTAGGATTTAAAGAGATCCCAGAACATACAGTAATTGCTGCAATGCACAAAGGCCCATACACTAAAGTTGGACCGGTTATACATGCTGTGGTTGACTATGCAGTGAAAAATGGTTATGATATTGTAGGGCCTATTACTGAAGTATATCTGAATAACCCCAATGAAACACCAGAAAAGGACCTATTAACTGAAGTGAGGTTACCGGTAATAAAATTATAGATGCACTATTTAATCCTTTTTTTAATAAGAGTTTAAAGAGATAAGATGAAAGATCATATATTAAAATCATCCAAAAAATCTGCTTCAGATTTAAAAAAGGAAACCATAGTTTTTATAGGAATACTTTCATTTTTTACCATAATACATTTTATATGGTTCTATCTTAACTACGGTTCATGGAGTGAGGTGCCAACTTACACCACGTTAATACACATGCTTATTCCGGCCATCTCAGCAATTATATGTCTATTTATATTTAAAGATAATGCATTAACTAAGCAATCTAAATTTTTCCTAGGAATATTTCTAGTTTATGTTTTAATATTTTTAATTGAATGTTTTTACAAACCTTTAATACCCTATCCTTTAATTGATTTCCCTGTAGTTAAAGTTACACCACTTTTATCATCTATTATTGCAGTTTTTGGTTTTATCAGTATAATAATACTCAATTTACATAAAAAGTGGAAAAATGGCCTTATAAAAGCCAAGCTATGGTTCGGAGAAAATAAAAAGTTTTTTATTGGATTCAGTATTTTATTTGCCATTATAATGATAATCTTGAACTATTTAAACCATTTATTTGGCTTTGGGGAAGCCTTGATAGGATATAATATTTCAAATTTTTTCAACACATACCTTATCCTAATTTTCTTAAGTTTTTTCATAATCTGGCCCCAATACTTTGGTGAAGAATTTGGTTGGCGTTTTTATCTGCAGGACAGACTATTTACCCTTTTTGGATCTTATATTGGTGTAATAATTTTAGGTATGATATGGGGTGTTTGGCATGCAGGAAATATTTATATGGGCATGAACTGGCCCGGGCAACCTATTTTGGGTATAATAAATATCACCATCTTCACCATAGTGGTGTCAGTTATTTATGGTTACGCTGTTCTGGTCACTAGAAGTGTATGGGTAGCAGTTGCACTTCATTTAATTATGGATAGTTCTGAAGTTGCCTCCACTTTATATCTATCCCAATCTGAATCCTTGCTGGCATTCGGAGGTGGATTATATAGTATTATTATATTGGCTGTAGTGGATAATCCCGCCTTGAAGGATGCTATGCGGGAACGATTATATAGTATTATTATATTGGCTGTATTTGCACTGGTATTAATTATTCTGGGCAAAAATAGTTGGAAAAAAGTAAAGGTAATTAATAAGGGGTAAATGTAAATAACACAACAATTAGTAATAATTATAATTTAAAGGAAAAACTTAAAATTAATTTTAGGTCAGATTTAGGCATAACTATTTATTGTTATCTTGATATAATAATTATTAAGTTTAGATATTTATTAAAATTAAAATTAGTTCGTTTGAACTATAATAAAATAATTTGTATAAAACTTTCAATTTCCAAAAATAAAGATTTTTTTGGTTTTGATATACCATGGAGGTATAAAATGCGCCAGACATTAAGTTCATTCAAAGATTATCTTCCTATAAAAAAAGGAAATTCTAAAGACAAAAATGTTGGATTGTTAATAGACGGTCCTAACATGCTAAGAAGGGAGTTTGATCTTGATTTGGACTTGGTTAAGGATATTTTAGGAGAATATGGTAATATAAGAATAGTAAAAGTATTCCTAAATCAATATGCTTCTGATAAATTAATAGAAGCCATAACTAACGAAGGATTTTCCCCAATAGTTGTAGCGGGAGAAACTGATGTGCACATGGCTGTGGAAGCCTACGAACTCATACATAACCCTAATATTGACATAATTGCATTAATGACACGAGACGTTGATTTTTTCCCTTTAATAAATATAGCTAAAGAAAATGGTAAAGAAACAATTGTCCTAGGAGCAGAACCTGGATTTAGTACTGCACTTAAAAATTCTGCAGATAGTGCTATAACATTAAATCCACCTAAACCAAATAAAAGCATTTAATTTATTTTATTAGAAAATAATTAGGCTTTTTATATTCTTTTTAAATAAATTTTTCATTTCAAATATTATGATATAGCATATATAAAGGGAAATAACTTGTAGATGTGTGTTATATGGAAAAATATCGGCTTATACGGAATTTTAAAATAATTATTGTAATTTCATTTATTATTGGACTTATTGGAGCTTTAATCTATTTAGGTTACGGGTTTATGATAATATGGCAAGGTATGGCGGCCGGAATTATAATTGGATTTTTAACCATAATAGTCTTAATACTTTTAGTTATTTCCATATATTTATGGTTAAAAAGTCTATGGATTAAAAGAGAATATAATATCTTGTTAAAACAGTTAAAAAATTGCCAGAATGATTTAAAACATGAAAAAGCTAAAAAAGCTGAAGAAATAGAAATTTCAGTTAAAAAATAATATTCTTCCATAATATAATAAATCTTTTATAAATATGATAAAATGCCCAAATTTATTGAGATAGAGTCTAAAAGTATCATTTATCGTCATAGATTCAAAGACAACTGGTTCTGGGTTAGATATGCTATTAATCCTTATCGTGGCTGTCAATTTACTTGTAGCTATTGTGATGCACTCACTGAAAAATATTTAATACATGGTGACTATCACGACTTTGCCAAGGAGATATATGTAAAAAGAAATGCACCTTTCATTCTTAACAAAGAATTGAAAAAATTTAGACCAGATGTGGTGGGTTTATCTGGTGTTACTGATCCTTACCAGCCAGCAGAAGAAAAATATGAATTAACTAGAAAGATCATTGAGATCTTGAGAAGAAATCAGTTCCCGGTGCATATTAGTACTAAAAGTGATCTAGTTTTAAGAGATATGGATCTATTAAAGGAAATGTCAAAAGATTCTTGGTGTACTGTATCTTTTACCATTATCACATTTGATGAAAACATTTTAGCCTACCTAGAACCCTCTGCCCCTAGCCCCAAAAGAAGACTTTCAGCAATTAAAAAACTTAAAAAAGCAGAAATACAAGTCGGAGTCAATTTTATTCCCATAATTCCCCATATTTTGGATGATAAAAATAATATTGAGGATGTAATTAAAAAAACGTCAAAATATGCAGATTACATACTAATTGGTTCAGGGATGACTTTACGCTCTAATCAAAGAACCAGATTTTTGAAACTACTTAAAATAAATTTTCCAGAACTCTTTGATGAATATAAAAAAATGTATAAAAATAGAACAGATCCTCCCCATCAATACCTTCAGAAAATAAATTACATTGCTTTAAAATTATGTAAAAAATATGATATAAAAAATTATATTGAACCACCCGATTTCAAGGTGGTATCACCACAGCAAACACTTATTCCCACTGATGATTTTATAAAGGAAAATCGGGACTTGGCCCAACATTTACTTCTCATTGCATTTTTAAAGGAATATAAATCAGGTAATATTCATTCTAACTGGAATTATCATAAAGCTGCTGAAAGAATTGAAAATTTAGATGAAAATATACTTAAACATTATCATGAAGGAATATTAACAGATATTCCAGGTGTGGGATTAAAGATACAAGAAATTATAGAAGATTATCTTTTAACTGGTACTAGCCATGAATTAGAAAAAGAAATGACTATATATGGATAAATTTTATAGTTTTAGGTGGAGGTTTATATTATGGAAATAAAAGAAAAAGAAGTCCCAGAAATGAAGGTGGCATACATTTTCCACACTGGAACTCCGGAAAATATGCCAGAGCTTATTGGTAAAGTAGCAGAATGGGTTATTGGAAAAGGACTTCAAATTGTCGGTCCGCCCTTTGGCATATATTATAATAGTCCCGCTGAGGTTGGAATGGAAAATATGCAGTATGATGTGGGATTTGCAGTCTCTGGAGATGCTGAAAGTGAAGAAGAAGTGAAAATTAAAAATATACCGCCAAGGACTGTGCTATACGCCATACATAAAGGACCTTACCATGAGGTTCCACCAGTCTATACTGGTCTCTATGAGTATTCTGTGAAAAATGGTTATGCTATGATGGGAGCGCCAATGGAGATTTACTTAAATGATCCTATGGAAGTTCAAGAAAGCGAATTATTGACTGAGATTCAATTTCCGGTGCAAAAGATAGAATAAATTTAAATAAGAAATTTTATCTATTTTTTTCGGCAATCTCCTTAAAAGAAAGAGATATATAGTCGATCTGTTCTTTTGTAAATCCATACACACTACATTTGAACCATTTTGTCTGACCCCTCTTTATTCCTACTATATTTCTCTTTTTTAATTCTTCATACAAAAAAAATCCTTTTCTAGGATGATTCTGAGCTATTTCATCAAATCCTGGAGTTTCAAATCTTACTAGATCATGTTCTGTAGGTTTTACACCAATCTGGGTTACGCCTTCAATCTCCTCAAGTCTCTTAACAAAATGTCTTGTTTTTTTAATCTCATCCTTCCAAGAATTAACCCGATCAATCACATGTGGAAAAGAGGCCATCAAAGTAGCAATAGGAGCTCCTCGGCTGGTGCATCCTAACATTTCTAATTCCTTAACCTGGTGTCTTTTTGATCTTTCAAGTATTTTAGCAGCCCATTCTTCTCTAATACCTAAAATACCGATTGGTCCAGAGGCAGCCATACTTTTATGTCCACTTCCCACCACAAAGTCAACATTCATCTTTTTAGCATCAATAGGAAGTCTTCCCATGGAATATGCACAATTCAAAAGGAGCGGAATATTGTTATCAGCTGTAATTTTACCTATCCTGGTTGCGTCAGTTAAATTACCATAGTTTCCATCTACATGTGTTAATACAGCTAATTTAATCTCTTTTCCTTCATCAATAGAATTTTCTAATACTTCTCTGTATTTTTCGGGGTTTATAATATATTCGGGGTGAGACGAATTAGGAACTTCTATGATTTCCAGTCCATTTCTTTCTGCAGCTAAATGGGTGGTGTAATGGGCATTTCCATCCACTATAATAGTATCTCCAGGATTACATAAAGCATGCATAACGGCAAATTTACCTTCACGTGCTCCGTGAACAGTTCTAGCTATGTCAATGTTGATAAATCTTGCCATATCCTCTAGGAAAGAAGATATTGCTGGTTTAGATATCTCATCCAGGCGCCCGGCACAATAATCACATACACTATAACCATCAGAGAACTCGTAAAGAGCCACTCTTGCCTCTTTAGGTAGTACTCCACCCCTTTGTAATGGATTTAAATTTAAATTTCTCCTCTCAACGGACCTATTAAGCCCATAATCCTGACATTCCATATAATCACCTTATGATAAATGCTTAAATCTTTATAAATTTTATAGTAGAATAGGATTTATTAAAAAAATATTATTCCTAACCTTACATTCTATTTTATTTTAATTTATAAATAAAGTATAACCTTAAATTAACTGTTTAATTATATCTTTATGGATTGAATCCCTATTTCTGTTATTAATATCAAAAATTTTCACATCACCCCTATTTTTTAGTTTTAAGATAAATTGATCCCTAGATTTTTTATGTATAACTGCAATTACGGTTTTTGGACTTTCAAATGCTTCTAAAACTGCCCTGCGAAATTTAGGACTATGTAACTCCATAGGGCCAATTTCATCAATCAATACGAAATCGGTCTGATCTAAAGCTTGATAAATTGCTGATGTACCAATATCATCCAAATCAGATAAATTCACCCTATATTTACCTAAACGGGGCCCCTTACATTTTATATGGGATAAAATACCCTCAGTTTTGGTCATTAAATCAACTATTTTAAATCCTACTCTCTGACGAATTTCACGTATTTCAGGGCAACATACCCCGCCAATTCTATAACCGTTCTCCTGAAGATGGTTTTTTATCTGGATTAAGACTGTTGTTTTTCCAATTCCAGGGTTTCCTGTTAATAATATGTTCATTTAATATTCCTTCCATTCCAAAAAATATTATTTGAGTATAATTAAATTTATAGGGAAACAACTAAAATTTGATATGCAAATTTTTAGTAAAATTTAATTTTTTCTATCTTTTAGAAAGTTTTTATTCAAGCTCTAGATAATTAATAAATGTTCATATAACTATTTATGAGTTATATATTGATGATAAGTTTTTTTGGCATTATTAAAGGGTATTATTATTTTTTTGAAAAATACTAGAAAAAAGGAACATTAAATAAAAAAAATTACTAATTTATCCGATTAGATGTTATTCTTAGTGGATAACATTTTTTAGTCCTAAACTTTTTGCATATTTAACTGCTTCACTAATTTCAGCAAGATATACATATCTTCCCAGTTCTTCATAATTCTCCGCTAAATAAATCGGCCGGTACTGGCCCATAATATTTATTACTGTGTCTTTTTTTAGATTTTGAGATATCCACTCTAATAATGGTTTTGTGCAACATTCAAGGTGCCCTGGTAGAACCAGATGTCTGATTATCAAATCTCCATTTTTTTCAGCCATTTTGTGATTTCTCTTTGCAACTTCCCAGTAATTATTAATTTTTGAGAGTCTTTTTGCACACTTATCATTACCATATTTAAAATCAGTTAAATATAGATCAACAAAGCCATCCAATAATTTCATAGTCTCCAGGGACATGTAAAAATTACTATTCCAGACCACAGGGATGTTTTCGTTAACCAGATTCATTGTTTTTAAGATGAAAGGTAAATTAGGGGTAGGATCGCCCCCTACAAAATTAACATTCCTTGAACCATGTTTTCTATTTTTATCTATAATTTCTGCTAGATTTTCAGGGCTAGTTTGAACACCAGTAAGGGGATTTTGACTAATATCAAAATTCTGGCAAAAAACACACTGGAAATTACAACCTGAAAAAAATATGGTGTGACTGGGTACTAAAACTCTTTCTTCACCCGTATGTATTAACTGGGAAGCAATTCTGGATTCTTTAACACCACATTCCCCCTTACTAAGATAGCGATTAATATTACATCTTCTCTCACATAAATGGCAGTTTTCAATTATCTTTTCTGCGATTTCTATTTTTAAATCTAAAAAAGTATAATCTGGATTTTCAAGATTTTTATGTGCTAAACCTTCATATAAGTCATTGAATTGATTTCGTATATTTTCATGTTCTATCCAGAGTTGATCTATATCATCACTATAAACTGTTTTTATTTTAGACGATACTTTGGATTTGGAGAGTTTTTTATTTGACATTACTTGAAAGTAATGGGATAATGAATCTTTTATTTTCTTATATTGCTGCATAATAATCTATAAAATTTTTATCCTACCACCCTTAGTTTGGAGTGAATACGCGGTGTTATGAATGGTCCTATCTGACGAGTTTTTTTAGAAATTGATGATGAATTTTTAAGTAATTGGAAAATGTTTCCAGATATCATGGCTTTTTTAATGGGATATTTTATTTCACCATTTTCAATTTTAAATGCATTATTAGTCTCTACTGAAAAATCTCCAGATATAGGGTTAGCTGTATGGGCTCCTAGAACATCAGTTACCCATAATCCATCCTTAACATCAAAGAGATTAATAGGATCTGTATAATCCATTACTAAATTGGTTAAACTAACATTAGGAGTGTCTGAATAGGAGGCTCTCATTCCATTACCAGTACTTTGAGTTTTTCCTTTTTTGGCGGTGTAGAGATCATAAACAAAGCTTTTTAATTTTCCTTTTTCTATAATTATAGTTTTTTGGGAAGGCGTACCTTCATCATCACACTTTGAAGAACCAAGCCCTCTCTTTTTTGTTCCATCATCATAAATACTCATGTTAGGAGAAACCACTTCTTTCCCAATTTTATCAGCCCACACTGACCGCCCTCTTTGAACATTATCCGCATTTATGGAATGGGTGAATGTGGAAAGCAAACCCGAAGCAGCGTGGTAATCTAAAACTACCTCTAAATCTTTTGTCTCAACAGATTTACCTCCAGCAGAGTTTCTAGCAACTTTTGATGCTTGCTGGGCAATCCATTCCGGATCAATATCCATATATCTGGATGCATCTGACTCATAGGCAGTTGATATTTCATCACCTTCATAGTTTACAGATATATATCCATAAAAAGCCGTTGATTTATCTTTACAATTTATTCCCTCGGAATTTTTAACTAAGTTCTCTAAGCACCTTGCAGAGAACCCGCCAGAAGTTGGTTGGCATTTCCCATCATGGGCTGTGCTGATCATGGATTTGGCAAATTCAATTGAATCCTTTAACTCAAGAGTTTCTATTTTAGAGTCATAAGTACCTTTAACTTTTTTATATTCCGATTTTTTGGCAAAAGAATAATTTTCGTCCTTTATGTTAGCTTGTGCATTGAAAACAGCTTTTTTAACCATTAGATTTAGTTTATTCATGTTGCTGGTGTAAGAAAATCCCATCTTATCATCTATGATTACTCTAACACCAACACCCAGCACGTATAACTCTTTTGCAAAGTCCACATTATCTTTTTTAATATCTATATCCCAATTCTTTTCCTTTTCAACATAAACCTCTGCCAGATCAGCATGTTTAAGTGCCAGATCCAAGGTTTGATTGGCAACATCTTCTAACATATAGAAACCCTCATTATCAAAAATTTTCTTAAATTTAACAGTCCCTAAGATTATTTATTTTAAAACAAATTTGTAGATAGCTTCTGCAGCTCCATCTCCATAATAGCTGGTGGTTACATAGTCAGCCATATTTTTAAGCTCAGGGTTAGCATTGGCAACTGCTACTTTAAGCCCAGATACTTCCAGGAATTCTATGTCATTCTCGCCATCACCAATAGCCATAATATCCTTAACATTTATGCCTAAATCAGCAGCCACCATCCGGAGTGAAGAACCTTTATTTACTGCAGGGTCGGTTAAGTGAATAGCAAACTTTGAATCATAAATCTTAACTTCAAAGTCTTTTAATGTTTCTTTAATAACCTCCACCGGAATCTTTCTGGTTAAAGCAATTTCAGATATCCTATGGTTGGATAGATCTACCTTATCCACATCATGTTTAGATTTTAGATAATTATAGGCCTTTTCACATTTATTAAAATCACCCAGTATCTTTCGACCAT
Organism: Methanobacteriaceae archaeon; assembly: GCA_030016715.1. Classification (GTDB taxonomy): domain Archaea; phylum Methanobacteriota; class Methanobacteria; order Methanobacteriales; family Methanobacteriaceae; genus UBA117. Next base: position 22,262 of record JASEJD010000009.1, read on the forward strand.
TAGATGTTTCTATAATTCCACCATTTTCAGCTACTAAACCACCTGTAGTGCCTAGTAATGTTGATATCATCCGAGAACTGCAGAGCATATTACCAGTGACAATTATAACTGGAATTCCACTATCTTCTGCCTGATGTATTGCTTTAATGGCACTTATACATGCCCTTCTATTTTTATTGGTAATGGTACCATCAATATCTAAGGCTATGGCCTTCATTATATGCCTCACATTTTCTAAAAAGATATTTGAAACAGTAATTATATGGAACCGTATCTAAATGCTATATTACAAGTACCCTCTTTACTGACCATACAAGCCCCAACAGGGTTCATTGGAGTGCATTCTTTCTTGAAAAGTTTGCATTCTTCAGGTCGGGCCACTCCACGAAGTATAGGCCCGCATATACAGCCAGTTACTACATCTTCACCTTTTTCTATTTTTATATCAAACTTTTGCCGAGCATTAATATCAGCAAATTCATCTCTAATCTCATAAACTGAATCAGGAATATCTGGAAAACCTCTCCACTCCCTGGTTCTTATATAAAAAACTTCATCTAAAAGTTTCTGAGCCTTTATATTTCCTTCTTCCCTTACAGCCCTTTTATATTCATTTTGTACCTCTGCTTTTTCATTTTTAAGCTGTTTTAATATCATATAAATCGCTATTAAAACATCGAATGGATTAAAACCAGCCACTACTTGAGGTATTTTGTATTTCTCGGAAAATGGAAGATACGGCTTAGTCCCAATTATGGTAGAAACATGTCCTGGCTCGATTAAAGCGTTGAGATTTACCTCTCCAGATTCAATTAGAAATTTTAGTGCAGGAGGAATCAATCTGTGACATGATAATACTGAAAAATTTTCAGGCGGCCCAGAAACAATCTCAGATGCAGTGGTGGGAGCGGTGGTCTCAAAACCAGCAGCCATAAAAACCACTTCATTATCTATTTTCTGGGCAATTTCTACAGCGTTATTTACCCCATATACTATCCTTACATCTGCTCCCTCTGCCCTAGCATCTGCTAATGTTCCTTTTGAACCTGGAACTCTTAACATGTCACCAAAGGTGGTTATTGTGATGCCTCTTCTGGCAAGTTCTAAGCATTCATCGATTTCTCTAGAGGGAACACAGCAAACTGGACATCCTGGTCCAGCAACTACTTCTACTTCTTCTGGTATTAAAGACCTTATACCGTGTTGCATTATAGTGTGTTCGTGTGATCCACAGACATGCATTATCTTGACGGGTTGAGATATATCTTCTATACGTTGTACTATTTCTCTAGATAGATTTTTCATGATGTCACCAATTATCTTGAATAATAAATTGTTTATTTGATTTGCATAAAATACTTTGCAATAATTGAAATTGAAAAAACCTATTAATTTATATCAGAATATTATTGTGATTTTTGTTATTTATAAATAGAATTTAAAAAAAAAGAATATGGGGAATTAACCCCCTTAAAATTTTAGTTTTCTTCTAGGTATTAAGAATCCAGCAAAGACTGTTAATGCACCTATTACTAGTGGAAGTACTGGTATTCCAGTAGGCTGCATTGGTACTCTTTTACCACCATTACCACCATTACCATTGGTTGATATTGCACATACATTTGCTGGTGTAATATCTTGTGGTGTAAGGTTATAGGTATCTGAATCTATGGTAGGAGAAATTAGGTATTTACCTGGTTTTAATAGTCTTACAATTATATTTAAGTAAGGATCTATTATTGGTAGGTTTCCCACTTTCCAAGTAACTGTTCTGGTTGCAGCATCATAACTAGCTGTACCATATCCTGGTTCTGGGGTGGCGCTAACAAATTCCATTCCCTGAGGAACAACCCACCTTACAACTACGTTCTCAGCCATATCTGGTCCTCTATTTCCGAGTTTTAACTGGATAAGAACATTGTTTCCAATCTCAATACATTGACTGGTGGTGTTCACCTTAATATACAGTGCTGCGGCTGGAGGTACTTTTAATATTACGGTTGATGTATCATTACTGGTATCAGGATCATATTGATCTTGATTGGTTTTTACTGCTGAATTTTCAATGAATCCGGTGGTATTCACCTTAAATGTAATATTGATTACTGCTTTATTATTTGGTGCTGTACCTGAAATTGAACCAATCTGCCAGATACCAGATACTGGATCATATGTTCCTTGACTCAGAGTATGACTTACATATATCAGATCCAGTGCATTTTCTCTTACATCCGCTACAACCACATTAGTTGCATTACTTGGACCTAAATTGGTTACAGTAATGGTGTGGGTAACATTCTTACCATAATTCTGAGTGGTAGGAGTAACTGCTTTAACAACTTGTATGTCTGCACTAGCTTGTGCTTCTATTGTTTCTGAGGCCTCATTGTTGCTTGGAATTGGATCTGGTTCCTCTGCTTGTGCTATTACAGTGTTTGTTATTGATCCGGACTCTTTAACAGTTACGATTATATTAAGAGTTACTGTTTCACCGTTAGCCAGATCTCCAACCTCCCAAATATTAGATCCTTGGTTATAATTACCTTTGCTAGGAGTTGCAGATACAAAGGTTACTTGTGGGGGTAGAATATCTGCTACCGTTACTCCAGTTGCATCGCTGGGTCCGTTATTGGTCAAAGTTACAATATAATTAATATTTTGACCTACATAAGGTGTACAATCACATACATTTTTAGTTATGCTTAAATCTGCGCTGGGTTCACCATTTACTTGAGCTAAGCCTTGATTATTGGTAGGGTTAGGATCATATTCATTTCCACTAACTGTGGCTATATTTAATATTGCTCCTTCAGTATTCACCGTTGCTTCGATTGTAAGGGTCTCTATGTCATCCTTGTTCATTTCTCCAATAGCCCATATGCCTGTAAGATTATTGTAGGTACCTTTACTTGGATTTGCAGATACAAAGCTTAATCCAACCGGCAATAGGTCATTTACAACTACTCCCGTAGCAGCATTAGGTCCTAGGTTAGATACTGTTAATGTAAATATTACATTTTCCCCTATTAGAACTTCTAGTGGTTCGACTGTTTTGGTGATTGCTAGATCTGCAGAGGGTCTTACTTGTACTGTTGCAGCATCTGTATTATCCTCAGGGAGAGGATCATATACATCAGATGATGCTGTTGCAATATTGGTAAATATTCCTACTTCATCTGCCCTTGCCACTATTTTCAATGTTGCAATTGCCTGATTAACCAGTGTACCAACATTCCAAACACCAGTTCCTGAGTTGTAAGTCCCTTGGGAAGGTATGGAGTTTAAATAGGTTAATCCAGATGGTAGAATGTCATTTACCACTACATTAGTTGCTGTGTTAGGTCCTACATTTTTCAGTATGAGGTCAAATATTACAGTTTTTCCAACATCAGTAAGTGGTTGATCAACTGTTTTCTGGAGGTTAAGATCAGCGCTTGGTTGACTATTTATAGTGACAACATCCTGGTTATTGGTTAGGTTAGGATCATATTCATTTCCAGTTACTGATGCAACATTGTTTATTTGACCGGTGGCGGTTATTGTGGCGAATAATTGTAGGGTGGCAGTTGCACCATTGTTTAAGTTGCCTATATTCCAGATCCCAGTAGCAGGGTTATAACTTCCTTGTGAAGGAGTTGCAGATACAAAACTTAGGCCCGGAGGAAGTAAGTCATTTAGAATAACACCAGTTGCATTGTTTGGTCCGTAGTTTATTACGGATATGGTAAAGTTTATGGTCTGACCAACATTAGTGCTGCAGTTACAAACCTGTTTTAGAACAGCCAGATCTGCTGTAGGATTTACAGTAACATCCACTGAAGAGGTATTATCTTCAAGGTGTGGGTCATATTCATTACCAGTCACTACACCTGTATTAGTCCAGGTGCCGGTTTGAAGTGCCCTTGCATCAATTATTAGTGTTGCAGTTGCTTTATTTGCCAGTGTTCCAACTATCCACTGGTAAGTGGTTGGGTTTAATTGGCTGAATGTCCCCTGAGATGGTGTTGCCGCTAATAGTTGGAATCCTGATGGCCAAGTATCTGTTACTATAACTCCTGTAGCAATGTCAGGGCCATCATTTAAAACAGTGAGTGTGAATTGTACATTTTGGCCAACGTTAGTAGTTGCATTATTTACTGTCTTAAATATCGCAAGATCAGTGGTTAATTGTTCTGAACTTAAAACCACAATTGACTGGTTGTTGGTTAGGTTAGGATCTTCTTCATTTCCAGAAACATGTGCAATGTTAGTTATTTGTCCAATTTGATTTACTAAAGCAGAAAATACTAGAGTAACAGTTTCACCTACATTTAAATCTCCAATAGTCCATATACCTGTAGCAGGGTTCCATGTTCCTTTACTGGGTGTTGCTGCATTTAATGTTAAAGAACTTGCAGGTACAACCGTATCAGCCATAATAACCCCTGTGGCGGGGTTAGGACCATTATTTGTTACATTGATTGTGAAATTTATTGTATCCCCAACGGTGGGATTAGGATCATCTACTGTCTTGGTAACTGCTAAGTCAGCTTTGGGTATCACTTCTACAATGTTTGATTTTCCAAAATCACTGTTGTAGTGATAACTTTGTCCACTTTTATCTGTAATTATGGCTAAAAATTCGTTAGTACCTGCTGATAGAGCTTCAAAAATCCATACTGATACGAAATTTGTTGTTCCAGGGTTATCAAGTCTGATGTTATTTGAAGAATTAGCTCCATAGGTTACAGTGTAACTTAAAGGTTTAACCAGGGCGGGATTATATGCCATAGGTAAATCAACTATTTCATATGTTGCTGAAGCTGTGGTACTTACTACAGTCAAAGCAAAGGTTTCCCCAATTACTGGAGTTGGGTTGGTTACGGTGATGGATACAACATTATTACGGTTTTGTGATATCAAAGGCCTTACATATAACTGGCCAGTGATTGTGTCTGCAGGTGCTCCAGTATTATCTCCAGCCACAGTTATAGAGTAATTTCTGGTAGTGTTTCGGGCCGCTGCATTTCGGGTTACTTCCACTAAATAGAAAAGATCAACCGTTGCACCAGGAGCAATATCACCTAAAAATACCGTTTGATCTTGTCCAGGTGCTAAATTTATATAAGAATTGGTTGTAGTCCATAGTAGTGTTCCAGATACATTTTCTGCAGTGGTAGCTGCGTTGTTGGTTACACGAATCTGAATCAGGAACTGATTTGGTCCTTGGTTTACATTGTTATGATCTAGTCCAATATCATCCCATGATCCTTTCACTAAGTTGAGTGTTCCTAACTGGAAGTTAGCTTCTCCATAAAGTTTTGGATCATTTGGATCATTAGAAGAACCTAGATTCACATCTTTTACTGCTGAAACGTGCCCCGGGAAACTGGCAATTACTTTAAAAGATTTTTCAATGCTTTCAAAGGCCAGCTCATAGTACCCCTTTTCGTCAGTAGTGGTTGATGCAACATCACCACCACTTTGAGTTTTTACAGTTATATTTGCACCATTAAATGGTTCATTAGTCTGACAATCAGTTACAAAACCAGTTATAATAGATTGTGATGTTTCTGATATTTCAGGAGGAGGATTAGTTACTTCAACAATTTCAGAATTCAATTGATTATCGCTAACTATGCTTTCATCTGAAGGATCAGCTGCTGTTACTGCTCCGCATAGTATTATAGCTAATGTTAAGGTAGTTATAATAAATATCGCTTTCTTGTTGATATTATCACCTCCTTCGAATTATTTGCGATACATTTATATATTTATATAGAGATATATGACTCTTTTTAATTTTTTTGCTTTTCTTAATCTTTTGGTTAACCAAAAATTATGTATAAACTAAAAAAACCTCCATTTTATAGAAATTGAAATTATTAAAATAAATTAATTAAAACGTCTAAAAGTAGAATAATCCACAGAAACTTTAAATTTATTGATATTGTTATCGAATCTTAAACTATGTAATTGTGATAGATAAAATCTAATTTATTTTCATTAACTTTGAATAGACAACTTGATTAATTTGATTAATAAAAATTGTAATAAATTATTAAAGTTGAGGTGAAAGAAATGGAATATGAAATTTTGTATCAACCCTCCTATGCCCTATTGAAATTAGATTTAGAAGAATCAGAACAAATTAATGCAGAAGCAGGAGCACTGGTCAGTATGTCCAGTGGAATATCAATTGAAACTGGAATGAAAGGAGGATTATTTGGTGGTTTAAAAAGAAGTTTGCTTGGTGGAGAGAGTTTTTTTATAAATAAATTCACAGCAGAATCTCCTGGGGAGATAAATATGGCCCCGCCACTGCCGGGTGATATACATGCAATTGATCTTCAAGAACAGATGATATTCGTACAATCCGGGTCATTTATGTCGGCCACAACAGATATAGACATTGATACTAAATGGGGAGGATCTAAAACATTCTTTTCACGAGAAGGATTATTTTTACTAAAAATTGAAGGAACCGGGAAATTATTTGCATCCAGTTTTGGTGCTATTCATCCAATTAATTTAGAAGCAGAAGAAAAATACATTGTAGATACCGGACATATAGTTGCCTTTGAAGAGGGTGTTGGATATAATGTGAAAAAAATTGGGGGTATGAAGTCAACGTTATTCAGTGGAGAAGGATTGGTTGTAGAATTAACTGGGCCGGGAAAAGCATGGATACAATCTAGAAGTGAAGATTCCTTCTTATCATGGTTAATACCTCGTTTACCTGATAAGGGTTGATCAAAATGTTTTATCCATTTTTTTATTATTCAGTAATTTAAATTTTATATTAATTTTAATCAATCAAGATTTATATTAATTTTTACATATAATTAATTAATTTTAGAATTGGAGGGAATTAAATGGTTTATTGTCCAAAATGTGGTAAAAAAAATGAAGAAGATGCAGATTATTGTTCTAAGTGTGGCTATAATTTGGGTAAAAAATGGAAAAAACGTAAACATGATGATTGCTTTAATGAATCTGATGATATTAATGAGGAATGTTTTGGAGTTCCCCATGGTGGTTTAATTGTTGGTATAATGTTTGGTATTATATTGATTCTTCTAGGTGTTTCAGCTGCCTTTGGAATAGATCTGGGAAGATATATTGGTCCGCTGGTAATGGTGGTAATTGGTGCTCTAATAATTACCGGAGCATATTTAGCTTATAAAAGAAGAACATGATTAATGAAAAGGAATATTACAGTCCTTTAGATCACAATAATTACAAATAATTTTATGTTTATACCTTGAAATAGAAGTTCGCGTTAAAATAACCACAAATAACAAAACAGTTACATAAAAATATAAAAACAGGTTATTATAAGCCATTATGACTGATATAAATATTAGGCAATAACTAAAAACAAAGATTATGTTTAAAAAAAACTTTAGAATATTTTTGGATTGTCTGATTGACATGAAATAAGTTAAAGTAACCAATTGAGTAATGAAACCCATATAAAATATGATATTAAAATAATTAAGTGGAATTATACGTGAAAATCCTATTAAAACCATGATAATAGAAATAAATCCCCCAGTTACCAGTCCCGTGCACCCGGCACAATAGATATTGTGATTATAATGGAAAATATGGTCATTAAACTTTTCACAGTTAGGATGGTGTCCCTCCATTTTCATGACATTGATTTCTTTATTTTCTAAAATTCCTTTTTTAGAATTATTTTTTTTATAAATTCGAATTGTACATTTAGAGGGAAATAATCCTGCAATGATGCCCATTACACATATAATGGCAAAAAGAAATAAAAAAAGGTTTTGAATCTCTATATTTGATGATTGGGCATGATAATTTGTATTTAAGATTAAAGCTAAAATAATTAATCCCGATATACTTAAAGAAAAGAAATATATTGCTGATGTAACTGAATTATTTTTATTAGTTTTTTTGTCCATCAAAAGAGGTCCCTCAAAGATTTAAGAAGGCCTTGACTAGCCATGTATCGGTAAGTTGTTCTCTTGAAAGCATTTCTAGAAAATATACCCTTTAAACGGCGCCCCATACTACCATAAAAATTTTTATAACATTCATAGAGTTCTTTTTGAACTTCTAATCTAGATAGATGTTGGGTGGACATAACTGCATGGGCCATGTCATAGTTAGCCCAGTTAGTATCTTCGATCCATCCATTTTTAGTCGCCTCTTCAAAGAGAATTGTGCCTGGAAAAGGAGTTAAGATCATGAATATGGCTAGATCTGGATCCACAAAATCCACAAAATCCCTAAGTTCATTTATAGATTGTTGAGAGTCGTTTCTATCACCAATTATGAAGGTTCCCTGTGAGAATATGTCATTTTCCTTTAATAAGTCCATTGCTATTCTTGCATCGGAAGGTTTGGTCCTTTTTCTGAAAGCATCTAATGTAACAGTATCATGGCGTTCCAATCCAGCCATTATCCATAAATTTCCACTTTTCCGCATTTTTGGGAGAATCTTATCATATTTAATAATATCATCACACCGGGCTTGGGCAAACCACATTATTTCATCATCTTTATATCCTCGATTAATTATCTCTTGGGCTATGGAATCAACCCGGGACTTGTTACCAAGGGTATCATCAGTCAGCCAGAGAAAACTACTCCCATAATCCATATAGAGTCTTTCCATCTCATAAGCAATTCTTTCAGGAGACTTTGTTCTCCACTTACCTTGCCAGTGCTTCCATTGGGAACAGAAAGTGCACTGATAGTTACAACCCCTAGATGCCTCCACAAGAGCATATCCAGCATCACCAGCCATCATCTTAAAGTTATATTTTTTCACATGATCTTCCACAAAATGATAACCAGGTAAGGGCAATATATCTAGATCAGGAATCAATGGCCGGGACAGATTATGGATAATCTCTCCTTCATGATTGAATGATAATCCTTTAACCTTATTTAACGGTTTTTTTTCAATCAAAGATTTTATTAATTCATTTAAAGTTTCCTCACCCTCTCCACGGATAACGTAATCTATCTCTGGATATTTTTTCAAACTTTCATCTGCGAGTGCAGTGAAATGTTGTCCACCTACCACTGTTTTAACATTATTATCAAAATTCTTTGCAATTTCCAGAGTTCTGAGAACTGAATAAGTATTGCAAGTGGCTAAAGCACTAGAAATTACTACTTCCGGATTAAAATCAGCAATCTTGTCCACTAAATCATGCCAGTCAACTTGTTCTACTTGACAGTCTAAAACTTGAATATCTAGATTTGGATTTTTTTCCTCCAAAAATGCTGCGAGTTGCAATATTCCTAGAGGTGGAGGTAAATATTCTCCCATTACAAACCAAGCATCTTTTGGAGGTTCTATAAGCATTATTTTCATTAAATTCCCCCTATAATCTTAAACTTTTAGAAAAATACTTTTTAATCTGTTTACATATATCTGATAAACTTTTATATAACTTTTGAAAAAGTTAATATTGCTGGTGTTATTATGTCAAAAAAACAAAATAAAATAGATTTAGTGGGTATTTTAAGTTTTGGATTTTTCATATTACTAATTGGAATTCTATTTGTATTTATTCCAGGTTTATCTGCCAGCATTTCTAATTTTTTTGCCGAACTTAACATAACAGCAATTTCTTCCAATAATTTTACTGAATTTCCTTCAAATATTTATGTTCCTACTCCAACTGGTTTTTATCCAGAATTTTACAATGCTTTATTTCAATTCTGCATAATATTCGGTTTTTTCCAAATTTTTGCATTAATTCTGCGATATTTAATTAATGACTATGTGAACCGAAAAGTTGGAAATTTCACTGATATTCTGTTTTGGTTTGGTGCCGCCTACTTAGTATATATATTTCTGAATAATCAAATTAGTTGGATAGTATTTTTAGGATTTTTAGTTATTTTGCTAGGTTTAAAAATTGTTCTAAGTAATTCTATTAATCTTATAATTAACTTAAGAAAGAATAGAGAAGAGAATAATTAATAATGTTAATTTAAAATCAATTTAAAATGTTATAATTCCTATAAAATTTTTTTATATCTAATTTTTATATCCAGTATTAAACAGTAAAATAAATAGTATTAAGAGTGGTGATCTTAAATGGAAGTTATACTTCAACAGTTTTCTAATCTGAGCATTTTAATTTATATTATTTCAACAATGTTATCTATGGGCTCAATTTTTTTCCAAAACAGTTTATAGAACCCTTAAAAGATAAAAAACTTATAATTAAATCTTTAACTGCGAATTTCATAATTGTACCTCTCTTAACCTATATCATATTACAAATAATCCCTCTTCAGGCCAGGTCTGGCTATTGGACTGGTTTTAATGGCTGCTGGAGCAGGATCGCCTTTTATGCTTAAATTAATCCAATTTATGAAAGCAGATATTGCATTTGCAGTAGGGCTAATGCTAATATTATCCACCGTGACTTTAATCTATCTGCCATTTGTACTTTCTTTTCTTCTACCCCATGTTTCCGTGAACACGGCATCTATAGCTGTTTCATTATTGATCTTAATATTTCTACCATTAATCAGTGGAACATTAATAAAATGGAGATATAATAAGCTGGCTAAAGTAATAAAACCCACCTTTAATCAGATATCTAACATATTCCTATTTGTAGTAGTTATTCTTTATCTGGGTCTTAATTATCAGGACTTTTTATCAGTATTTGGTACAGGAGCATTAGTAGCTTCTGTAACTTTTATATTAGCTTCTTTTTCAATTGGATATTTAATGGGTGGCCCTTCTAAAAATACAAAAACAGTTCTGGGTATTGGTACTGCTATGAGAAACTCATCGGCTGCTTTGTAGTCGCTCTAGCTAACTTCAGTGCAGATTACGATGTAATGGCTATGATTATAGTTATTTATTCATTGAGTATAATCATGATGATGTTAATCTCTGTAGAGATTGGTAAAAGAACAGGGCCCCCCGAAAGATAATTTATAGATTAATTTTAGAACAATTTAACCCAATATTTATCAATAATATTTTTTTAGTTTATAATATGATATTAAAGCCAAATATTTTTTTATTATAGTTTGAAACTTTAAGAAATAATTTATGTTGAAAAAGTATTAATATTAAATATTAGTAATACCATAATAATGTAAGATTAGAAACTATTTTAATTGGTGATTTGATGGATGAAGATAAAAGTAAATTTCGAGAAATAGGCATATACTTTATTATATTAGTAATAGCTTTTATTAGTAGTCAACACATGAATGTTGTGGTTTCCAAGAGCATGGAACCTGTTTTATATAGGGGGGATATTGTTCTGACACAAAAAACAAATTTTATGGGATTAAATGAATTTAATGCCAGCGATATAAATGTGGGAGATATTGTAATTTATGATGCTACCTGGTTTAATGATGGCCCAGTAATACACAGAGTGATAAGCTCAGGTACTGACAGTAAAGGCAGAAAGTATTTTATTATTAAGGGGGATAACAATCCCCATCCAGATCCAACAGTAGTATATCCCTCACAGATTATTTCTAGAGCAATTAAGATAGGTGGACATGTTTTAATCATCCCCTATTTAGGTCAGATTACTTTATCCTTAAGAGGATTATGAAAAATACGAATTTTAAAATTTTATTTTAGTTTAACAAATAAATAGCCAATATATCCTCCAAGACCACCATTCAACATTTGAAATAATAACCGGGGAATCATATAATAATAAAAAATATCTATTGTGAAAACATCTAAAGATAAATTGTCAGATAATAATTGAATTAATACAGCAAAAATTGTTATTAAAATAATAGAAACTATTTCACCCATAAACCCTATTAATAAGCCATATGATAAACTTTTTTTAAAATTTAATTTTAATAAAAATGATACTCCCATACTTGATAAAAAAATCAGTAAAAACGTGATAAATGTATCTAAATTAATGAATATTGTTATTTTAGGGAATATAAATTCTATTAAAGCTCCCATCTGCCATTGAATGATAAAAATTGAAGGTATACTTATAGCAATTAGTAAGATTTTATAGTTTATACTCATGTAATCACTCCTTAATTAGTAATACTAATTTTTATATTATTAATAAGTAATAAATTTTATTATTAATATATTACTAATAAAGTATTTACCTTCTAATTCTATATTAATTTTTTGTAAATTTGTAATACTTTATAGGAGGTGAATAATATTGAAAAATAAGATGGTAGTAGGTGTGCTAATATTGGCTATAGGTTTGTTATGTGCATCCCCCATATTTGCAAAATCAGTGCCAGTAAAGGTGTCTACCTATAAGATAAATACAGCTAGCTCCACTTTAACTCCATATATCGATGTAGGATACTGGCATTACGGAAGTTACACAATAAAAGGCTATATTTACTACAGATACAATGGAAACAGGGTATGGCAATATGCAGATAGTGGAACCATTTATCCAACCTTTTCAAGGTATTGGGGCTGGAAATTCAAAGCACCATATATATACTCTTGGAAACTTTCGGGTAATGCCTATTATTAAAGATAGAGTAATGAAATCTATAATTAGATTAATTACTCTATAATTTTTTTTTAAAGATTAAAAATAAAAAACAATTATTAAATGAAATCACATTAAACTCTGTTCCTTTTTACTGAATACGAAAGCAGATACGAATATCATTAACAAGGCAAAACCAAATATCACAATAATATTTAAATAGAGTGGAAGAGTAGAGGTTCCAAGAATTGTAAATCTTAATGCATCTACCCCATATGTAAGTGGATTTAAATAAACTGCGAATTGTAGCCATGAAGGAAGTCCAGTTATAGGAAATAAAGCTCCGCTTAAAAGGAACATAGGCAAAACAATAAAGCTTAAAATTAGGTTGAATCCTTCCATACTATCTGTAAAAGATGCTATGAGTAATCCTAAACCAGCCAAACCCATTGAAATCATAACAATTAATATTGTACTAACCACAAAACAGATTAGAGTCATTTGAATACCAACTATAAATGACAGCAATAACAGTATTACTCCTTGGATCAATGAGGCTGTGCTGATCCCCAAGGCTTTACCAATCACTATAGATGGCCTGGAAATAGGTGCTACTAATATTTCCTTTAAGAATCCATATTGCCTGTCAATAATCACTGAAACTCCAGAGAAAACTGAAGTAAATAGTATGGTCTGGCCCACAATACCGGGGAAAATGAATTGCTGATATCCTCCTGCCATACCTCCAAATCTAACGGCAGCACCTAAACCTGTGCCGAATATAATGAGCCATAACAAAGGAGTTACCACAGAAGTTACTATTCTAGAGCGATATCGGATGTATCTTTTGGTTTCTCTAAGCCAGATAGTGAATATTCCTTCCCATTCACTCATTTATTTCTCCCCCTGAATGCGTGATCCAGTATATTTTATGAAGACATCTTCCAGATTAGGATGTTCTAATTCTACGGATTGAATCTGAACTCCTATTTTACTTGCAAATTCCACTACTTCAGTTACTAAATTTTCACCCATTTCTACCATTAATTTTATTTCAGAATCAACAACAAATATATCCTTAATAAAATCTAGATTTTTAGCATTTTCCACGAACTTTTCAGGATCATCTACTGTTAAGGTTATGGTGTCTGCTTTTAATTTCCTTTTAAGGTTGCGGGGTGAATCTGAGGTTATGATCTGACCACTATTAATTATAGCAACCTCGTCACATAGCTTATCTGCTTCTTCCATATAATGAGTGGTCATTAAAACCGTTATATCCTCATTTTTATTCAAGTTTTCAATATAATTCCATATACTCTCCCTGGTCTGAGGATCAAGACCCAATGTTGGTTCATCTAAAAATAATACTTTAGGGTAATGGATTAATCCACGTCCGATTTCCAGTCTTCTTTTCATTCCACCAGAATACGTTTTCACATACTCGTCTGCTTTTTTACCCAAAGCTATCAATTCAAGAATATCATCTATACGTTGATTCCTAAGTTCTTTAGGTACACCATACAATGCTGCGTGCATCTCCAGATGCTCTCTACCAGTTAAAATATCATCCAAAGCCCTTGACTGAAATACAATCCCGATTGATTTCCTAACTTCAGTAGGGTTTTTCACCACATCATAACCATTTACCTGGGCTTTGCCCGAGGAAGGGTGTAAAATAGTGCACAGCATAGAAATTAAAGTTGTTTTTCCAGCGCCGTTAGGACCTAAAACACCATATACACTATTTCTAGGTACCTGGAGATTTACAGAGTCAACAGCAGTGAAATCATCGTATTTCTTGGTTATATCCCATGTTTCAATTATATTTTCCATTATAAACACACAGCCATGAATTATACCCTTTAATTTCGACAATTTATTAATAATTAATTTCTGTTATTAATAAAGATAATATATTATTAAAATACAAATTATTCATTATATTAAGATGTATGATTTTATTATAAAATTGAATATTTTTGTAAAGGGGTGTGAAGATGATATTTGAAATAATAAAATCGGATGGAATTGCCCATAAATCTTATTTTATAGGTTCTAAGGGAAATGCACTAGTTATTGATCCAAGAAGAGATGTTGATGTTTATTTAAATCTGGCTGATTCTAATAACTTGAAAATTACCCACATCTTTGAAACCCATCGTAACGAAGATTATGTGATTGGATCACTTGAATTAGCAGATATAACCGGTGCAGATATATATCATGGATCAAAGATGGATTTTCTTTATGGAAGTCCTGTTTATGATGGGGATATTTTTAAGGTAGGATCCATTGAATTAGAAATTCTGGAAACCCCTGGTCATACCCATGAAAGTATTTCCATATCCTTGATTGACAGAGAAGCATCAGAAGAACCCTATATGGTATTTACTGGTGATACATTATTTGCTGGAGATGTGGGAAGGACTGACTTTTTTGGAGAAGATAAAACCCCTGAAATGGCTGAATTATTATACAGCAGTATTTATGAAAAAATATTGCCCCTGGGAGATAATGTGATTGTATGTCCCGCCCACGGCGCGGGGTCTGTTTGCGGAGTAGAGTTACGTGAACAAGATATAACAACAGTAGGTTATGAGAAAAAAACCAATAATATGCTTAAAATTAGCAAAAAAGAATTTATAAAACGAAAAACCGAGGAAAAACTTTACAGCCCTCCTTATTTTAAGGTAATGGAGATAAATAATTTAAATGGTCCTAATATACTGGAAAGACTTCCCTACTGTCAGCCACTTAAACCTGATGAGATAATAAAATTAACAAAAAAAGGAGCTCAGATAATAGATATCCGGAAACCCACTAGTTTTGGAGGCGGCCACATACCTCAATCCATTAACATCTGGCGGGAAGGATTCTCAGCATTTGTAGGTTATTACCTTAACTATGAAGATCCTATTATAATAATTGACGATAACGGAGAATATATTGAGGATATTGTCCGCCAACTTGTTAGATTGGGTTATGACAATGTATACGGTTATCTTGCTGGTGGTTTTCCAGCATGGTATATGGATGCCCAAAAAGTGGATAAATTAGATTTATGGTCGGTTCAAAGATTGAAAGAAGCTATTGATAATGAAGAAGATATATTTCAATTGGATGTTAGAAAAATTAACGATTATGAGAAGGTACGTATTAAGAATTCACATCATGTGTGGGTTGGCCATATAAAACATCATCTTGATGAAATCCCTAAAGACAAAAAAGTAGTTGTATACTGTGATTCTGGATTCAAATCAACCCTAGCCTGTAGTATTCTTAAAAAACAAGGTTATACTAATTTAAAAAGTGTATTGGGAAGTATGGGTGCATGGTTAAAGGCAGGTTTTCCAGTGGTGAAATAATTTTTGATAAATGAAAAAATTAATCTAACTTGAAATCAAATCATAATTATAAAATATCAAGGTGATATCTGTGAGCTTGTATAAAATACCTTTAATGGATAAAGAAGAGTATGATCAGCTGATAAATGAAAATTTCATGAGCAGAATTGCATTTAATGGTGAATACCCATATATTGCTCCTTTTTTATATGTATTTGACCAGAAATATCTTTACTTTTTATCTACCAAATACGGAAAAAAAATTCAGCGCTTGAAGGACAATCCTAAAGTTTCTGTGGAGATTGAAGAATATGAGCCGGACCTTTCACATTACAAATTCGTTGCCCTTAGAGGTCGTATTGTGGAAGAAACGGATCCTGAAAAGAAGAAAGAAATTCGAAGTAAATTTGCAGAACTTATAAAAAGCCGTGGACTATCAAGAAATGTTTTAGCTGCTCTGGGTCATGATCCTGACGATCCTCTTGCCTGTTTAATCGAGATGGAATGTTCTTTTGTGTGGAAGTTGGTGGATGTCAAGGAGATAATTGCCTTGAAAAACTAGCTTATTATATTATTATGAACTGACTGGTAAGCTGGTAATTTCAACCTTTTATTCTTTTTTGAATCTTATCACTAGTTAATTCCCTCAATGCATCTTTTGCTATCCATTTAGCTGTTTTATTATCAATTTTTTGAATCTTTTCTGCTGTTTCAATTGCCTTTTTATTAAGTTGAATATTTCTCTTCCCAATCTGCCTTAATGCCCAATTTACTGCTTTTTTAACAAAATTTCTACCATCACCAGATTCTCGGATTATAATTGGGAAAAATTTTTCAAATGTATCATCTGAAGCTTTTTTATCATGAACTGCTAAAGTGGCGATTAATGTGAAAGAAGCTCTTTTCACGAATTCTTCATCCCTTTGACTCCACTGGTAAATCTTATCATAAGCAAATGGTGTTTTTCTAAAGAGGTTCATGCAACACTGGTCACATATATCCCATGTTTCAAAATCCAATACCCATTCTTCCATTTGCTTTTCAGTAACTAATTTTGGGTCTTCTATAATACTGGCAATAATTCTAGTTTCTCGGTAACCAGCATCCCACAGTCTATGGGCCATTTCATGATTTTTACCTATTTTTTTGGCTATTTGTCTTAATTGTGGGATCCTAACAGCGTAGGTCTTTTCTGGATTTATACCAAATCGGGACATTCCATTCACATCTTCTGGATTTGATAGTAATTCTAATTCTTTTATAACTTCTTCATACTTCATATAATTCATCCCAAAAAATTTTATACTCCTTAAATATTTATTTCAGATTATATACTGCAAATAAAACAATTTTCCCGCATTCTAACTTACAAAATTATCAGTTACCTGGATAGTAATCTTTTTATTCTTTCAATTCCACTTTTAGTATCCTATCCTTCGATAATCTGAGCCAAAAAGGATTTAATCAGTATTGATAATTCTTATAATGTCAACGGCTTCATAATTCCCCATTTAGCAGAATTTGTATTTGAGAAATAGCAAATACCAATTCAAACATTATAAATAGATATTTATCACCTAAATCAATATTATATCCCCAAAATTGCCTAAATGGGCTTTAATTAGTTTTAATCTGGATAGTCATCCAAAACAACTTCACATTTTTCTGGTTCACCATAACGATTTAATTAGCCAATATTAACCCATAACGTACTTTGATGGGTAAAAAATGTTTTCTAACCATTATATACTAGTCAAATCATTTTATCATCTGGTGCAAAATTCTAGGCCATGGGATGTATCTTCAATCCTTTCATTCACCATTTGAATTTATGTTTCGGTTCTTTTTTAAATAATCATCTGGAAAACATGAGTGTATTAATCAACACCATATTTTTCTTTGATCATTTCTAAAACCATTTTTCTAATATAACATTGTTAGATATAGCTGTATATAGGTCAACAATTAGTGTACCCCATAACGATTTATAAACTAATCATTAATAATAAAAGGGTTAATTTAAGGTGACTATTCATGATTACATTTTTACGTATATAATCATGCCATAAAATTTGTCCTTGCATTTTGGACATTTAAATCTGCTTATTTGATCATTAATCCGTATTCTATACAATTTTCTTTAATTATTTTGAGATAATCATATTAATTCATTAAAATAATTGAATATGGAGTCGCCGGGATGTGAATTTTTCAATTTTTATATTGAATTGCAGGGAAAATCGTTGCAATCAATACAAAAATTATGATTTTTATCTTAAAAATAGCGCTTAGGAATCTTTCATCTCCATTTACTTTTCTTCTTTGTTTAAGATCGTTGGAACCCCACCCCAAACGAATTTTATTATAAGATGGACCAGCTTCGCAGGAAACTTCTAAAGATTCTAGTTGATCACACATTCTAAAAATCTCCATCACCTTGAGAAACTTTAATATTTAATTTTAAAGTTTATAATCCATTAAATATCCAAAACCAATAGTTATAGTAGGTATAATTAAATATGTTATCCCAATATCAGCTATGTAGTCTGCAAAACCCATTTGCATGTGACTGGGAGGGATAAACATGAAAAGATCTATAACTATGTTTATTATAAACCATGCTAAACCGATTTTAATTCCCTCATATAAAAAATTAGAATTTAAATTCTTCATGAATTTATAAGCAAATATCACCACTACTATGGTAAGTACTAAAGGCATTATAGATTCAAAAAGAGGTCTCATTAAATCCTTTAAAGGGTAAATAAAAAATGAAACTAAGAAAGGAATCAGCCATATCAAGAATCCGAATAACCCTATTTTTAAATTTTTATTCATAATTACCACTTTCAGCGAATTGGTGATTTGATTATGATTTCAAGTTTCTCAAGCCCTTTAAGACATATATGACTAAATAATTTTTCATGATGTCTATCCCTAAATTTGCGGTCACCAGATACATACCCCTCTTCCTTAATATTTTAATCAATCCAAAGTAGTTTATAATTCTGAATATAATTCCATGTACATTATTTGAGCATATAATCTTTATTTTTTACTTTTTAAATCAATTGAAATTATTAATTTCCCCGGGGTTGTAATTATTAATTTGATCAATAAACTCTTTTATCCAAATTTTTTCAGCTTTTAGAATAGCTAAAGGCCTGGAAAACATTCCTATAACATTTAAAGGTGAATTTATTTTTTCATGCATTTCTATTGATTTTTCAAGAAAATTAATCCGCTTTTCTGTTGACTTTACATAATCTTTGAGGCAATTGATTGACTCTTTTTTGCCTAAAATTTCCATATTTGCTAATCCCAAATCAAATGGTGAAATCTGTTTTTTATTCTCAGATAAAAGATTCTTTACTTTGGCTTCCATGGCTTTTTTCCCTTCCATTGTAATATAGTATACCTTTCGGGAAGGTTTACTTTCACTGACTCTTACTCTACATTCAACTAAATTTTTTTCTTCTAAACGTTTTAGAACATAATATATGGATGAAAATCCTATATCTGCCCATTTACGCATACCTCTCTTTTCAATGATCTGTTCAAGACGATAAGCGTAATGATGGTGTTCGTAAAGTAGTCCTAGAATGGCAGCCTCGAGATCTGATATTATATACATAGAATATGCTATTAATATAATAATATTTAAATGAGTCTATAAGAAAATCTTTTTAATTAGAAATTTCTAATATTACTCTTGAAAATTAGGAAAATACTTAATTTTTTTAAAAATTTTTAGTATATTTCCCAAATATTAATACATAATTTAAAGAAGTCTTATATATCATAAAGAGGTTTTGGAAAAAAATGGATAAAATTGATCTGGCTATAATACGTTCCTTAATGAAAAATTCAAGGATGAAAATTTCTCAAATGTCAAAAGAAATTGATGTGCCAGATGCAACTATATCTAATAGACTGAAAAAGTTGGAAGATAAAGTTATAAAGCGTTATACCATGATTCCAAACTGGGAAAAGCTGGGAGTGGAAATAACATCAATAATTATTATTCAAACAGAATCAGAAAAACATAAAACTGTTAAAGAGATGCTATCCCAACTTAGAGAAGTATCAGAAGTGTATAGTGTTTCCGGAGAGTACGACCTTTTAATCAAAGTCTGGGTTAAAAGCATTAACCAACTGAATAAACTAATAAATCAAAAAATACGTTCAATTGATGGTGTGGAAGATTTAACAGAAATGATTGTGATGGAACGAGTAAAAGAAGATGTGCCAATAATTTAATAAACAAATAAAATGTTAAAAAAGCATAATAATAACACTTTGGATAGTATAAATGCATTATTTAAATTATTATATATATCTGGCCTTTGCTAGAATTTCAGGGTGGTTGCGTGGAATGGGTGGAGAAAATACTGAAAAAAATCGTTCAATTCATCCATATTATTTTAAACTGGATGGTAAATGTATTAATTCTATTTTCTAGAAGATTTTTGGAAATTGTTAATATCCCTCTTTTTTTCAGCAGCAAGATTATTAATTTTCTTAAAGATACTTCAAAAGTTTTAAGGGAAGCATTTATAGCTCTTTTTATATGTGCTATAGGAGATTTGATAGCTGGTTTACTTCTCAGCAAAATGACTGGAACATTTTTAATACTTCCAGGAATTCTGGTATTAATTCCAGGAGCAATTGGTATGAGGGGAAATATATTCGGAGCTTTAGGTTCAAGATTAGGCTCAAACCTTCACATAGGTACCCTATCTCCAAAACTCAAAAAATCTAAATTATTAAACCAGAATATTAGTTCTGCAATCATTCTGACCATAATAATGTCCATATTCTTAGCAGTTATGGCGAAAGGATTCTGCATTATTATGGGATTTGAAAGTATAGATCTGGTTGATTTTACAGTAATATCCGTTATGGGAGGAATATTTTCAGGAGCACTTCTTTTACCTGCTACCATAATAATTTCAATTAAAAGTTATGAAAACGGATGGGATCCCGATAATATAACAACACCCCTTATAGCTGCAACAGGCGACCTTTTTACAATTCCATCAATAATTTTAGCAGTTCAAATACTATTATGGATTAGAAATGGATTATTTGAAGTGACTTTATTCATAATATTCATAATGATGGGAATAATTGGTTTTATTATTGGAATAAAAGGAGAATATAGTTTAAAAATGATCATTAAACATAGCACCCCTACACTTTTTTTGTCATCGATATTTGGTACTACTGCTGGTACAATACTAAACAGCAGTTTTTCCACAATTTTAAATAACCCTAGCATTTTAGCTTTAATTCCACTATTTTCTGGTGAAAGTGGTGACTTGGTAAGCATACTTGGCGCTAGACTATCATCAGGATTACATGTTGGGTCTATAGAATCCTCTCTTAAACCTAATAGTGAGGTATTAAGAAATTACGGAATAATTATAATCCTGGCCATTCTTATTTATCCAATTATAGGATTAATTGCATATTTAGCTGCATTATCTTTAGGCATACCCTCTATAGGGGCTGAAGCTATGATTTTAATAAGCACCTTTGCCGGAATATTGCTAACGCCTTTCATACTGTTGATTGGATTTTTTTTAAGTATCATAACCTATAAAAAAGGCTTAGATCCAGACAATATAGTTATACCATTATCAACCAGTTTAACTGATCCATTGGCCAATACCTTTCTGGTAATAATGATAATCATAATTTTAAATAGTTTGATGTAACCTCTTTAAATATAGATTTGAAAAATAATGAATTTTATCAAGATTTAACATATTTAAGTGCTGAAGAATCTTCATTAATTGATTCTCCATTTTCCCATACCTTTTCCACTTGCAAAAATTCATTCACCCATAGTCCAATTACTTTACAAGAAAGAGTATAGTTCTTTATTCGGTCTACAGCTTTTTTAATATGTCGCTTATGTGTTTCCTCATCTACTTGATTTGCTCCACAATCAAAGTGTCCAACAATAAAAATATGATTAGAATCATGTTTATTTATGGATATGGTTAATCTGCTCAATACAGAAGTAGGATCATATCTTTTATTGGCCAGTAAACCATCCATACCTGGCTCAGTAATCATGTCTACATAATCTATTTCATAATTTTTAGTAATCCAATTGATTACTGGTAACTGAACCCTACCATCAATACAATTAAAACATGTGGCAAACTTAGAATTCATTTCTTTTCCTCTCAATATTTACTATTTAAGCCTAGCTTAATATTAACCGAAAATTTTATTTTAATTCAATTTAAATGGCGTTATTAATCTTAAAATCTGTATAAGGATTTTTAAATCTGGTTTTCATCAAATTATCTTTGATTTCCAGTGACTTAATTTTTTCAATTATATGTTTTATTATTATATTATATAATCTTTTATAACAATATTTGTTGATGTATTGCAATCAAAAGAGTTAAATAGTTTTGTAGTAATATAATTTTTTTGGTGATAATTATGCCCCATCAAAAAACATTGAACGTCAGAATACCCATGGAATTAATGGACAAATTTAAAGAAAAATCTTATAAAAAATTCCATTATGAAAAAGGATCAATTAAAAGGGCGTGCATAGAAGCCCTAGAAGAATGGTGTGAAAAAAATTGATATAAATATTACATTCAATAATATTAATATATAAGGCATGTATATAAAGAAGGAAGTCTAAATGAAACTATTAAATTCAAAAAAGAAAGTTATTTTCTTATCATTCTTAGCATTAATATTACTTATTGCTGCATCTTTTATTTATTATGTATCTGACTACTATAAAGCAGACTATACGGCTCAAGCAGCCCTTAAATCAACAGATTTATATACTGTTTCAAATAATGCTGATTTTATAACATTTACTCCCAAGATTAACACAAGTACAACAGGAGTAATTTTTTATCCCGGTGGTAAAGTTGAAGCAGAAGCATACTCTGTTTTAGCATCAAAGATTGCTTCCAATGGTTACACTACCATAATTGTGAAAATGCCGTTCAATTTAGCATTTTTTGGTTCAAATAAAGCAGATGGTATTATAGCTCAACACAGTGAAATAAAAAATTGGGTGATGATTGGACATTCACTTGGAGGTGTTTTTGCTTCAGATTACGCTGTCAATAATCAAGATAAAATTGATGGAATAATATATCTAGCAGCCTATCCCTCTGCAGATGCTTCCAATACCACAATAAAAGCATTGTCAATTAGGGGTTCTTTGGATGGACTTACCACTAGCAGTGACATTTCTGATAATATTAATAGATTTCCCCAGAATACAACATTCATTACCATAGAGGGAGGTAATCACTATAATTTTGGTAATTATGGTGCTCAAGAAGGGGATAATAATAGCACCATAACTAGAGAAAAACAACAAAATGAGACACTTAAATATGTACTTGAATTTCTTGAAAATCTATTGAATTAAAAATTCAATAAATTTTAATCCATTAAGTGATTAATTCATTAAATGAATATTATTTTTTCAAGTACTTTTTGTATCTACACTATTGATATTTAACCAATTCTATAATGATTTAAAAACTAATAAATTCAAAAAAATCATGAGAAACCTTTGAAAATCAATTATATAATTAAAATCGAATTTAATATCTATTTTTTGCTATTAAGCTTTAAACTTTATCTATTTTTATTATTTTGAAAATAAGGATATGATTTAACATTATAATAATATAACCCTTAGATTTTTCATCACGAAAAAATTATTTTGCTTCAGATTTTGCATGTTTAATAATTTATTTATTAGTACCTTCCTAAAAATACTTCTAATTTTAATTGAATAATTATTAAAACCCTTCTAAACCTATAAATTTAAGTATTAACATAATTTTATTCGATAAATAAAAAGAAACATTATTAAAGTATCAGTAAAGAAGACTCGAATTAATGTTTTTTTTAGGTAGAATATTTAAAAATATCGATTCTATAAATCTAAACCCATAATCAGATCTAAAAGTGTTAAAAACATTAATAATAATGATTTTTATCCCCTTATAACTCGTCTTCACAAAAATATATTTTTCTAACATCACAGTTTAATGAGATGGTAAAATGATTAAAAAGGAACCATAAAATTGAGGAAATTATTCCAAATCAAAGATAGTTCATAAAGCTGTCCAACTCTCAGAATTTTTTATCCGAGATTTAAAGCCAAAAAAATACATATAAAATAGTTAATAATATCTTATAATGCAGAATAAACCGCTTAAAGACATTTAATATTAAAATTTTTATTTTAGTAGATACAGCGCCAGTAGATTAGATTTACAGCTTAAACCGGTGCAAAAAACACCTCACTATAAAAAAGGGGAATTAATATGGAGTTAAGCATCCTCTTATGAATTTTATTATCGGATTAAAAGCCACCCAGCCAATAGAATAAAAAATATGCAATGCCAGTTGCACATTTTTTTAAATCCTATTCTAGCCTCCACTAAAATTCTACAGATCAACGGAAAATAACGGACCACCCTAAAAAAAGAAATCAAATAACAAGAAAAAGGAAGACACCAAAAACTTTGATAGAGAAATATTACATCTATAAAAAAACATGCGAAATAGGGGGAAAAACTATTTAGCATAATAATCATTCCCTATAATTTATCCTAAAAGTAAATTCAAATACCAAGACAAAAAGACCAATTAAACCATCATTTTACAGACATTTAAAGACCAATAAAAATAAAACTAAAAAAAACATATTAGAACCCTTAAAAAAAAGAAAAATAATCACGAAAAATTAACAATTAAAAACAATACAAACCAGTAAATGGTTAAAATCGAATATCTTTTCTATAATATCTGCAAATCAAGGCTTAAAATAAAAAAATTACAAAAGTACACACCAAAATCGGCCACAAGAACAACTAAAAACAAATTTATATTATTTCAGCATAAGGCTACCCACAACTACTATTTTACAAGACAAAAAACTAGCCTTAAAAAGACTATCCAAACCATGAAAAATCTAAGACCCTAGATTATTTTTATTCGTGAAACTGAACTCACTAAGGAGATATGTAGGTTAACTGAAAATATAATAAATATAATCAAATATAATAATTAAGAAAGATTAAAATTTTAGTTTTGGAAGGGGGGAATATTTAATGATAAAGGGATTTAATATGAATAATCACTTATTTAAATATTTAATTGTTATGGGGCTGATAATATGTTCTGTTTCGATTGTAACTGCCCATCAACCGAGAATAATTGATGGAGATTTTTCCTTCCCCGAAAATGCAATCCTTATAGAAGAACCAGAAATATCACAAGCATTTTACGGAGAACTGAATGATAAGCCTGTTTATTATAAAATTAGCTCTGATAAACCGTTCCAGTTATATGTGGGAATTCTTATCCCTGACATTTCAGGGGTTGAAAAAAATTATATGTCCGTAGAGGTTACTGATTCCTCTGGTGAAACAGTATTATTTTTAAATGGCTCTGATCATGATTGGAAACCTTATTTTGAGGAATTTGGAGGAGATCAATATCTGGAAGGTCCGGAGGTTCGTAAGAATGTTAGTGCCGGAACATATTACATCAAAGTTTTCAATGATGACAATAAGGGAAAATATTCATTGGCTGTTGGAGAAATAGAAGCATTTCCACCTGAAGAAGCCTTGCAAGCCATGTTTCTTTTACCTATCCTGAAACAGCGATTTTTTGAAAAAAATATTATAGGCCTGTTTTTACAATTTATTGGTATTATAGTTGCCCTAGGTACTTTAACCATCATCCTATCATTACTATTCAAATCAAGAAAATCAGAAGATTGGCTAAAAATTACTATTAAGGTAAATTCCTATATTAAGAATTATTACTGGGCAGCTTTCATATTAACCATAATATTATGGCTAGCACATTATATTACCAATCCCCTAAACATACTTGGAAATATCAACACTCTGGTTTTAGTAATTATAGTAGCACTGTCCTACCATTTAAATAAAAAGTTAGTTAATATAACTGAGAATAAGTTATATTTAAAAAGAACCATAGCTCTATATGTATTTTGGTGGTTATTTGTATTTTTAACTGTTGCTGTTATCTAACAGATAAATTTCTAAAGTATATTAGGAGTAGTTTATGGAGATTATTACGGTATTAATTATTTTTGGACTGGCTATTTTAGAATTATGGGCAGCTATACCTGCTGGTTTTGCACTAGATCTAGATCCCCCTATGATTATACTGCTTTCTTCTTCTGGTAATATTGTTGGAGCCTTAATAATATTGTTTATAGGTGAAAATTTCAGAGATCATATTTTAGATTGGAGTTTGGGTGAAGATAAGAAGAGTAGCCGTGCCTATCAGATATGGAATAAATATGGTTTAATAGGGTTGGGATTGTCATCACCAATTTTATTCGGAGCATGGTTAGGTACTGCTATTGGAATTGCTTTGGAAGCTCCTAATGAACGTTTAATGTTGTGGCTAAGTATAGGTATTGTTTTATGGAGCATTTTACTAACAACTGCCATATATTATGGGTTTTTTATAATAGATATTTAGTTTAAAGTATTTCTGGCTTTAATATTATTTTATTTTTTTTAACAGCTTGTCCACTTAAAAAATTCTATGCTAAAGAAAGATCTGTTTTTTATTAATAAAGAAACAATATTAGACTTGGGATAGTTAGTGTATGGAACTTGATCGAAACATTTAATAGTATAACAAGTAAATTTTAAAGAGATATTAACCTAAAATTAATATAATTAGATTATGATATTTATTTTAAGATACTATTAATATATTACAATTAACGTTTAAAATAGCATTAAAAGGTGTTTCAATTGGATAAGATAAAAATTGCCATAATTGGTTTAGGTAACTGTGCCAGCTCACTTATACAAGGTATTTATTATTATAAAGATAAACAACCAGAAGATGCCATAGGTTTGATGCACTGGGATATTGGAGGATATAATCCTGGAGACATTGAAGTTGTGGCTGCTTTTGATATAGACAAGAGAAAGGTAGGTAAAGATATAAATGAGGCCATATTTGCCAAACCCAACTGTACACAAGTTTTCTGTAAAGATATTCCTGAAACTGGAGTTAAAGTATCTATGGGAAAAGTATTAGATGGTGTAGCACCTCATATGGAAGATTATCCAGACGATTATACTTTTATTGTGTCGGACGAAGAAGAATCAGACGTTGTTCAGATATTGAAGGATAGCAAAGCTGAAGTTCTTTTAAATTATCTACCAGTAGGTTCTGAAAAAGCGGCTCGTTTCTATGCCCAGTGCGCCTTAGATGCAGGAGTAGCCTATATAAACAATATGCCTGTTTTCATAGTAAGTGATAATGAATGGGCCTCTAAATTTGAAGAAAAAGGAATACCTATAGTTGGGGATGATATTAAAGCACAAATTGGTGCTACCATCACCCATAGAACCCTGGCTAACCTTTTCAAAGAAAGAGGGGTTAAATTAGATCGTACTTATCAACTTAATACCGGTGGAAATACTGATTTTCTCAACATGCTTAATAGAAACCGCCTCGATTCAAAAAAAGAATCAAAAACTGAGGCAGTACAATCCATACTTGCAGAACGTTTAGAACCAGAAAATATACATATTGGCCCAAGTGATTATGTAAACTGGCAGAAAGATAATAAAATCTGCTTTCTACGTATGGAAGGACGAACCTTTGGTGACGTTCCCATGAATATAGAATTAAGATTGAGTGTGGAAGACTCTCCCAATTCAGCAGGTTGTGTCATAGACGCAATTAGATGCTGTAAACTGGCACTAGAGAGGGGTATTGGAGGACAATTAACTTCCATTTCAGCATATACAATGAAACACCC
This sequence comes from Methanobacteriaceae archaeon, assembly GCA_030016715.1. GTDB lineage: Archaea > Methanobacteriota > Methanobacteria > Methanobacteriales > Methanobacteriaceae > UBA117. The sequence goes on from JASEJD010000009.1 coordinate 49,888, forward strand.
CCCAGAACAATTTGTTGATGAAAAAGCCTATGAGATGGTAAATGAGTTTATAGAAGGAAAAAGAGAAAGATAATCTACTTCAATCTTATTAAGATTTATTAATTTTTAAAAATTTGAATAAAACTCTTCATATATACCTTCAATAATATTACCATTACCAAAGACCGGGATTGAAATAATAATCTAATGGTCACCATAATTAATCCAAATCAATATTTAACAGATTTAAGGATTTAGTATTAAATATTTTTGAATCCAACCAATGGCCATTGAAATTGCTTGGTTTATCATTGCATATACTTAACTTGCAATTCAGAACCCTCCAAAATTCTTTTCCATTCTTTTGGTAATTATTTCAACCTTTTATCCATTTTTCGCGATGAAGAATATTATAAAAAAATAATAATGAGGTAATATATACTATTTTCTTAAATTATCCTATTTTTTTCTGGAAATTCTAATATGTAATAAGTTGTAAGGATAGAATATTAAAATATAATTAATGTGTTTATATGTAGTTTGCAAGCTATAGGGACATTATATATGGAACTTTGTACTATGTATATAGAGAAATAAAAATTATTTAAGGGACACTGTGAGGGTCACGATGAAAAGAATAAAGATCATAGAAACAGCACTAAGGGATGGACATCAGTCTCTTCTAGCAACCAGAATGAGAACTCGGGATATGCTACCTATTGCTGAAGAAATGGATAAAGTAGGATTTTTTTCAATGGAAGTTTGGGGAGGTGCAACCTTCGATACATGCATTCGCTATCTAAACGAGGATCCATGGAAAAGACTAAGGGATCTTAAAGAAGTGATCACTAAAACACCGCTTCAAATGTTATTAAGGGGCCAAAACCTGGTGGGTTACAAACACTATCCCGATGATATAGTACGAAAATTTGTAGAAAAGTCCTATGAAAATGGTATAGATGTATTCAGGATATTTGATGCTCTGAATGATATTAGAAATATGGAACTATCCATTAAGGTTGCAAAAGAACAAGGCGCTTATGTACAAGGTACTATATCATACACAATTAGCCCCTTTCACACGGTAGAAAAATATGTTGAGTTTGTAAAAAAATTAGAAGAATTAGAATGTGATGCAGTAACTATAAAGGATATGGCGGGACTTATATCTCCCCAAGATACTTATGAACTAATCACCGCTCTTAAAGAACAGACAGATCTTGATATTAATTTACATTGTCACTGTACTAGTGGTATGACCCCCATGAGTTACTATGTAGCATGTGAAGCTGGAGTTGATGTTCTTGATACAGCAATATCACCATTTGCATGGGGAGCATCACAACCTCCAACCGAAAGTATAGTGGCTGCACTAAAAAACACACCTTATGATACTGGGCTTGACTTAAAAATTTTAACCCATATCAAGAAATATTTCGAAAAGATTAAGAAGAAATACAGTAGTATTCTAGATCCTATTGCTGAAGGGATTGATACTGACGTTCTAATCTACCAAATCCCTGGAGGAATGCTTTCAAACCTTGTATCTCAACTAAAACAGCAAGATGCAATGGATAAATATGAAGAAGTATTAGCTGAAATGCCTAAAGTAAGAAAGGAATTAGGATATCCACCATTAGTCACACCGACCAGTCAAATTGTGGGAATCCAGGCTGTGATGAATGTTTTAGGTGAAGAAAGATATAAATCAGTATCCAAAGAGGTTAAAGATTATGTTAAAGGGTGTTATGGTAAACCACCCGCACCTATTGATCAAGAGATTGCTAAGAAAATAATTGGTGATGAAGAGAAAATTGATGTTAGGCCTGCAGACCTCCTAGAACCACAATTTGAAGAATTGAAAAAAGAAGCTGAGGAAATGGGTTTAGTTAAAAAAGAAGAAGATATTCTAACTTACGCACTATATCCTGCAGTTGCACCTAAATTTCTGAGAGGAGAGGCTGAAGAAGAAACATTAGAACCTCCAAAAGAAACAGGATCAACTGAAATCTCTGATGCAATACCAACTGAGTATAGCGTTGAAGTAGATGGAGATGTATTTGATGTGAAGGTTGTTCCCACAGGTTATATGGCAATTACTGATGCTAATACATCAAATCAACCCTCCGGACCTGTTGAGGGCGGTGTAACTTCAACTATGCAGGGAATGATCTTAAAACTTAAAGTTAACTTGGGTGATAAGGTTAAGGAAGGTGATGTGGTGGCGGTGATTGAAGCCATGAAAATGGAAAATGACATCCACGCCCCCCGATCTGGAACTTTAGAAGAGATATTTGTTGCAGAAGGTGATACTGTTAATGCAGGGGACACCTTAATGGTCATTAAATAAGAAGAAAATCATTATTAGAAAAATATATACAATATATCTTTCTTCATTAATATTAATAAATTCTCTTAAACTTTAATTAATCCATGTATCTAGTAACATCGCTAATTTTTGCTTTTTTAAAAGCCCTTTTACGTCTTAGACAGGATTCACATACGCCACAATGAAATTCATCACCAAGATAGCATGAATAAGTTAAATGTAATGGGGCTCCAATATCTTTACCTATTTCAACAATTTCTTTTTTGTTACTTTTTATTAAAGGTGCTTTAATCTCTATTTCTTCAGGCGATCCAATAAATAAAAGATGATTAAATGTTTCTAAAAATTCTTCTGAATTATCAGGAAAAGTGATGGCTTCCTCATAATCCCAACCCACTATAATCTTTTTAGCATTCTCTGCTTCAGCGTAAGCTGTTGCTATAGCGGTAAAAACAATATTTCTACCAGGAACCCATACCAAACTAGCAGTTTCATGGCATAATTCTTCATCATCTAACATTTCCATTTTCATTTCAGGTACATCTCTAGAAGATGTTAAAGCCGAACCACTTATTTCACCCATCCAGGGAAGATCAATAACCGTATGAACAATACCCAACTCATCACAGATTGCTTTAGATGATGATATTTCCATTTTAAAACTTTTTTGTCCATAATTAAAGGTTAAAGCATGGATATCATAATGATCCTTATATAATGCTGTGGCCACTGTAGAATCCAAGCCTCCAGAAAGAACAGTTATTGCCTTTTCTTTATATTTTTCCATAAAAAAACTCCTTTAATGATTAAAAATATTTTAATGAATTTAATATGAATAGGGGATAAATTTCTAAAAATATAGATATTATTCATCTAATTCTTGATTGTTAATACTTACTTTAAATATTTCTTCAGCCTTTCTCATCACAACTTTTAATGGAACTTTAAGTTCGTTGGCTATTGATTTTGCATCTTCATATTCTGGGCTATAATTAATAATTTCATCATTGATCATACCCACTTTAACATTAATTATTCTTGTGTAACCTTTTATTTTCAATTTAATAGGAATTAACTTCCTTTTCAAAATATTTCTATGTACATAAGGTAGAACACGCACTCCCAAAGTTCCAGTTTCTCTGAAAATAACCTCAGATAATCTATCACAATCATGTGGTTTGGATATAACTCTTAATAGATGTCCTGGCCGATTTTTTTTCATTACCGTGGATATTAAAGATACATCGAGTGCTCCCTCATTTAAAAGCCGGTCAAATACATGTCCCAATACTTCACCAGTTACATTATCCAGATTAGTTTCTAGTATGGATATCTTATCCATGGGGATAGTGGAATCTGCCATTACTATCCTTAAAACATTAGGAATTTCCAGATCCATATCTCCAGCACCATAACCAATTTTTCGGTTTATTATCAGGGGGTAATTAGTGCAGAATTCATCTACCATATTTACTAATAAAGCTGCCCCAGTAGGAGTTGTTAATTCAAAATCAACTGGCCCGCCCATTACTGGTACTCCCCTTAATATTTCAATTGTGGCTGGAGCCGGTATTTTTAAATTTCCGTGAACATTTTGGACTCTACCTCCTCCTAAAGCCACTGGCAAGCTATAAATTCTTTTTGAGGGGAATCCTAAACTATGAAAACAGTAAGCTGTTCCAATTACATCAGCCACTGCATCAGCTGCACCCACCTCATGAAAGTGTATATCATTTAAATTCATGCCATGCACCTTTGATTCGGCAGTGGCTAGTGTTTTAAAAACCCTTTTAGAAAAATTAAGAACATCTTTACTTATATTTTCATGATTGATCTTTTCTAATCTTCCAATAAGATCATTATAAGTAATTGTATCCTTATCCTTGCATTTTACCTCTGCTAAGGTTGCTGAAATTTCTGATTTTTTAGTTTTCTTTATTTTAACGGTTACATCACCAAAATAAGAACCTGAATATTCCATCAAATCGGTTGTAATATCAGGATCAGCACCTAAATCTAACATAGCCCCCAATACCATGTTTCCCGCTATTCCGGAATTTTGAGGATCAAATACAACTACCATGATCAATCTCCCTAAAAGATAATTTTTTTTATATCATATTATTGAAATCTTTATATTTATTGTTAAAATTTATAAATAAATCTGAATGAATTAAAAAGGTTTTAACTCTTTATTATTAGAAATAGTGTGTTAAATTGATTTTCTTAAAAATTAAATTAATAATCAATTTAATTAAAAAAAATTGTAGATATTTTTCATTCCGGAGTTTCTAATATGTGAAAATTATAATATCTGGTGAATCCACATTCCCTGCATTTTATGGTCATTTTATACTGGTCTATGTTGACTTCATGAATAGTGGCATCTCCACAGTTATAACATTTCGAAGATTTTTTGAGGGTCCAAGGTTCAATTTTCATTTTTATCACTCCCCAGGTTTTTCTGATCCTTTTACAATATAATGTCGGGTTGCTCCACAATTAGTACACCATATTTTGGCTTTGTTCATATCTATACGTATTCTCTGAGCAGTATCTTCTCCACAGTAAAAACAGGGGACTTTTTTTTCTAGGAACCATACATCTACTTCTTTGGATTTTTTTTCTTGTCCACCGTAGTTTACAATTATCTTTCTAATTGGAATTTCAATTATGGTGTATCTATCATCTTTTAAGGCCTTATTAACTGATTCTTCAACAATGGGTATCTGTTCCTCATTTAAAACTGTGCATATCTGGACTGCATCTGTGGCATAATCTTTAATCATGGTTATGGCTGATTTAGGATCCTCTTTTATACTAAATCCTTCCCAATCTTCTGGTGACATTCCCTTATATTCTATAATGTAAAATCCAGTTATACCCGAATCTGTTAAGGCGTTCATGGCCTTGCCCAGATTTTCTATCTCTACAAAAACCCTTAAATGGAACTTCACTCTACCACCTTCATTTTATTATCCTTAAAAGTAACAAGAAGTTAAAATACTAAGGACATGTTCTTTTATTATACTTTTATTTTAATGACTATAAAATTTTTCAGTTACCTATTAAATTATGAATTTCAGATATTATAAAACTAATTTTTATTCTAAGCAGATCATTATCAAAAAAGAGATGAAATATATTTTTTTTTAAATTTGTTTTAAAAAGATAAAAATATCTAGATCTAAAATAACTATTTACAAATAGTGATAAAATCATTATTAACTATAAAATAAATATGGGAGGATTCAAATGAAATTCCGGGGTGCTTTTGGTACTTATAAAAATGGTAAAATTGAAATTTCCAAGGAAAAAGAAAAATCAGATGAAGTTTTTGATTCCCTAGAAGAATCAGAAAAAGTGGTTGTTATCTCAACTAACCAGTTTATTAAGTGGCTTGAAGATTTAGAGGTTTCTATAAGCAATATAGAAGAATATGATAAGGAGTTAATGGGTTTAATGTTTAGAATAAAAAAGTAGAATAAAAATTTTAATTTATTCTATTAATCTATAATTTTATTTTTATTCCCTTAATTGGTGATTTAATGGTAAATAAGATATCTATTGAAGATTCAATAGTAAATTTTGGGCAAAATCATCTTATTATAAGTAGAAAAGAAGGATTTGCAGTTTTAAACAATGATAAATCTAAGGACAGGTTTATGAAAGTTAAATCTATAATTAAATATGAAAAAGGTGCTGAATCTTTTAACAATATTTTGGATAAATTAAATGTTAAGGAAAATGTTACTCCCCCTTTTAGTTTATTAATTGACAATGTTGAAGTAGAAGATGTGGTAGCAGTAACCAACGATTTTGTAACCGCCATGGTAAGTTTAGAAATGGATAATATGGAATCCGATAATAAATATTCTGCAAATACATTAAGTGGTATAACTAGACCAATTGAAAAGATAAACATTTTAATATTCATAGATAAAAAATTGAGCAAAAAATCCCTTTTAAAATTAAATATGAAAGTGGTTGAAGGTAAAGTTTTAGGATTATGGGAATTAGATGTTCGCAATAAGTTAAATGAATTATTTACCGGGAAAAGCCACGATTCAATTATAATTGCTTGTAGAGATTTTGAAGAATCCTCTGGAACCGACCTACTAGAAGTTGAAAAATTAGTAAAAACTTGTGTGAGTCAAGCAATAGTTAAGGCCCTTAGAAGTTCTGGTTATTCTGTGAACATAACAGACTTTATTAATAATGTGGGAGTAGAAATTGATGATCTGGTAGAGGCGGGTATGGATTTATGTGTAGGGGTGGAAAAAACTGAAAAAATATATCAAAAGCTTAAAAATCAAATCCTTAAATCTTTAGGAGACATTAATGTCATTACCTTAATTATGGCTGGTATTAGGGTTGAAGAAGATTATCAGAAACACCGCCTTGAAGAGGTTGATGCAGATGATGATCCTGCCTATCTTTATGCTGATGAGGTTTTAGGTATGGCTATTGCTAATCAAATTGCAGGTACAAAGGCTATGTTTAATTTTAAAAGGTATGATGAAGAAAAACCAGGTATTATCAGTGAATTGGGACCTATGCTTGATGATGTTTTTGCTGGTTTAGTGGCAGGTTGTATGTCAAAAATCTTTGAGGAATGATCATGATTTTAGATGGTTTGAGAGGATTATTGGGTTTATTATCCTTTTCAATTATACTGCCCCTAAATATACACACCAGCATTAAGGAAATGGCAAAGGTGACTTGGTTGTGGCCTTTACTTGGAGGTTTTATAGGAATAATTGTAGGAACATCAGGTTTTGTTGTTCTCAATATTTTTTCTATAGACCAATTAATTACCGCGGCCATTGTTTATAGTTTTTCAATTTTATTAACTGGTTTCCACCACCTTGATGGTTTGATTGACATGGGCGATGCCCTGATGGCTCATGGTAACTTTAATAGGAAGATAGATATAATGAGAGATTCCAGAATTGGTACAGGAGGAATTGCTACCTTTTTTATTATAGCATTGATAACTGTGACATCAATCAATACAATCAGCCCAGATTCCATATTTTTTGTTCTGTTAATATCAGAGATAGGAGCTAAGATGGGATTAATAACATGCTGCACATTTTCTAGACCTTTTAAAAATGGAACTGGAAAGTTCTTCATAGAATCCATGAACAAAAAATTGCTTTTATTATCATTTATACTATTTTCAGTGTTAGGATTTGCAATCCTAAATTTTATGGGAGTTCTAGGAATTATTGGTGGTGCTTTAGCTGGAATAATATTAGCATTGATTTCTAGGAAGAGTTTTTACTGGACTACAGGAGATATTTTAGGTGCCTCCAATGAAATAGCGAGAATGCTATCTTTATTAATAATGACCAGTGTGGTGATACCATGGACGTTAATGTTTTAAGATTAGATCATCGAAGAAAAAGGGATGCCCGGATAACCACCCATGTATGTTTAACAGCCAGAGCCTTTGGCGCATCAAAAGCCGTATTAAGTGGGGAAAAAGATTCTAAACTAATGGAAAATGTGGAAGATGTGGTAAGAAGATGGGGTGGGAAATTTAAAATAATCTATCATAAAAACTGGGAAAATTATATGGAAGAATGGCAAAAAAGTGGTGGAGAAATTGTTCATCTAACCATGTATGGCACTCCCATCCAAGAAGCAATGCCCATTATAAAAAATTCTTATAGAGATAAACTAGTGGTTGTTGGGGGTTCCAGGGTTCCAACGAAGGTCTATAAAATAGCTGATCATAATGTTTCAGTTACTTCACAGCCACATTCCGAAGTATCATCATTGGCCGTATTTTTACACATGTTATATGAAGGAAAAGAGCTTCTATTAGATTTTGAAGACGGAGAAATGAAAATCATTCCTACTGCTAAAGGTAAAAAAGTTATAAGCCAAAAAAATGATAGATAATAGATTAATTATAAAAAAATAAATTGATGTAATAGATTTACCTAAAAAAATAGATTAGGGATAGATAAATTTAATTTCCAGTTTTTATACGAATAATTTTATCATCATTAATTTTTGGAACTCCCCTCCCATCTCTATTACTGGTAGCAATATATAGGTAACCTTTATATTCCACCACATCTCTTATCCTACCCAGATTATTGAAAAGTTCCTCTTCACTAATGATCTTCTTTCCAGAACTATCTAAAAACAATCTTCTTAGTTGATTGCCCCTTAGACCAGTTACAAAAAGAGAATTTTCATAAAAAGCTATACCTGATGGTGCCAATGTAAATTCATTAAAACATCTTAAGGAATTTATATATTGGTCTGTAGTGTTATCACATTGTACAATCGGCCATCCGTAGTTCCCACCTTTTTCAATTATATTTATTTCATCATTTCTAGTAGGACCGTGTTCTGAGGCGTACATCAACCCATTGGATGTGTCCCATGTTATTCCTTGAGGATTCCTATGCCCGTAGGAGTAAACGTAATTTCCAAAGGGATTATCATCGGGTATAGAACCATCCTTATTCATCCTGAGAATTTTACCTGCTAAAGAGTTTATATCTTGGGCAAGTGGTTCGTCACCGGCATCACCAGTGGCAATGTAAAGTTTTCCATCGGGTCCAAATTTGATTCGGCCTCCATTATGTATACCCGAGCTAGGTATGTTATCCAGTAGAACTGTTTCATCAGTAAGGTTGTTATCTTTAATTTGGAACCGGGAAACCTGATTTCCATTATTTGGAGATGTATAATATAAGTATATATACTGGTTTTCGTTATATTCAGGGTCAACAGCAAGTCCCAATAGACCAGATTCACTGATTTCTTTTACATTAATATTTCCAATATCAATTACCTGATCTCCATCCCATATTCTGACCTTTCCACCTCTTTCTGTAAATATCATCCTATCGTCTGGTAAAAATGCAATAGCCCATGGTGTGTCCAGATTAGTTATAATAACTTCGGACTGGTATCCTGACTCATCTAAGGGACTAGGTATAACCAGAAATATGAAGACGGCTGATATTATGATTGCAGCCAAAACAAAAATAATTAATTTCTTCTGCATATAAAACCCCTCGAATTATGTTGTGAAAACAAAAATAATTAATTTCTTCTGCATATAAAACCCCTCGAATTATGTTGTGAAAATTGTTTATTCAGATATATATTTTATTAATCCATCTATTTATAGAAAACCAGTTTTTAATACAGAATATATGAGAATCATAAAAAATGTAAAATCTAAACAAAATAAATAGTAATAGGAGTATAATTATATAAATGCTAACAGAAAAGAGTGATCTAATAACTCTCTATTAGTACTTAATAATATTCATGAATAATTCTAAACGTGATATAAATGTTAAAAATTGTTGATCATATTCTGGCCCAGGAGATACTGTCTAAAATAAGGAGAAAGGGAATTGATAGTGTTAGATTTCGAGCTGGTGTGGTTGAGATTGGACGTCTGATAAGTTACGAATTTATTAACACCATGGAAAGGGAGCCCGTGGAAGTAGAAACTCCTTTAGGATTTGCTGAGGGAATAAAAATTAAAAATATTAATGATGTGGTAGTTATAAGCATATTAAGAGCTGCTATTCCATTGGTTGATGGTATAATGAGGGTTTTTCCTGAAGCACAGTGTGGAGTGGTTGGTGCTTGGAGAGGAGATGAACCACCATTTAGAGTAAAAATGGACTATATTAAAATACCCAGTTTAGATGATAAAATAGTGATTGTTGCTGATCCTATGTTGGCCACAGGTAATACTATGAATACTATCTTAAAGACCATAAAAAACTATGGTAAACCAAAAAGACTTGTTCTATTTAACATAATTTCCACGGAAGAAGGAATTGCTAAAATAATTAATAATCATCCCGAAATTGAGATATATACTTGTTCCATTGAAAAAGAATTAAGTGAAGAAGGCTACATCATACCAGGACTGGGAGATGCGGGAGATATTGCCTTTGGTAAGCCCAATTAAATATTTTTATCATATATGGAATTTCCATGGGCCGCTGCCACTATACCAGGAATTCCATTAACTTCTAATTGATATAGGGCCTCCATTCCCTCTTCAGGAAATGCTATTATTTTTTTTGAAAAAATTTTACTACTTAAAAGGGCTGCTACCGGGGGTGTAATGACATATACGGATTTTGCCTTATTAAGACTTTTAATAGTTTCTTGTTTAAGCTTACCTTTACCTAAATGTATTTTAACTCCATTTTGTGCCAGTGCAGGAATATTTTCCTCGATATCTTCCTTGTTACTGCTGGTTGGTGCTATTCCGGCGTCACTTACCGCAGTATGCATTATTACTGAACCTTCTAGATCTAGAATCTTATTACCTCTTTCGAGTTCCTTAACCAGTTGTGGTAATGCCGCGTCTCTGCCAGTGAATATTTCACCATATATTTCAATTTGATCACCTATATCCAAAGATTCAATTGATTTAATGTCAACTGGTGTTTTAATTTTCTTCATATATTCACCATTTAAGAGAAATTGGAGTATAATTAAAAGTTATTCAGTTACTTAGTTAATAATTAACAGTTATCTGTTTCAGATCAGCTAAAAATTTATTAATATGTTCTTTATTTATGTGTGGCATTACTATAATCCTTATAGCTCTTGGATAGGATGATATTGACACAGCCCACTCTCGATCATTCAATTTTTGTGCAAGTTCATCTATAGACATTTTTTTAGATTTAAAAGCGACTATATTTAGTTCTGGTTCAGTTATTAATTCTAATCCTAACTCTCTTATACCATGAACTAGAGTTTTTGTAATTTCCATGCATTTTTTGGCCAAAGCCATATATCCTTCTTTTCCCATGTATTTTAGAAGTGCCCATGTAGCTGCTGCTGAAGCTCCAGAACGGGTACCTACAATAGTTGACTGTCTTTTTTCTGTTAAATAGGGAGTTTCTATACTCATAACATCTAAATATTTTTCATCTCGAAATAATATACAACCTGTGGGGATAGGTGCCAAACCCATTTTATGTGGATCAATGGTAATGGAACATACACCATCTAAGGAAAAGTCGAAATTGGGGAGATCATAATCAAGCTCCTTTAAGAAAGGTATAATAAAACCACCAAATGCAGCATCAACATGTAAATATATATTGCGTTCTTGACATAATTTAGACAGATCCTGGATTGGGTCAATCTTTCCAAGTTCAGTGGTCCCAGCAACACCTACCACTGCCACTGTTTTATCTGATAAAAGTTCCTCTACTGAGCCTAAATCCATCTTATAATTACTATCAAGTTCCGCTTCTTTAATTTTTAAACAAAGCATATCTGATGCTTTTTTAAAGGAAAAATGAGCAGATTTAGGTACTATAATTTCCGGATTTTTTATACCAGAATAATTTCTAGCAGCCCGCATAGCCATAATATTAGCTTCAGTTCCACCAGTAATAATATGGCCAAAAACCTTATTTAACCCTAAAAAACTTCCAATAATATCAATTGATTCATTTTCAAGCCTCTGAGTACCTGTAAATAAACCAGGATCACCTAGATTGGATTCTAAAAACATAGAATATGCATCTCTTCCCACTTCATGAGGGCAGGTGCACATTGAACCTAATATTTTTCCAGACCGGTGGGTAAGATCTTGTTTCTGGTATCCTTGGAGTTCCTGGAATACTTCCTCTCTTGAAAGTCCCTGTTTATCCATGTTGACTACCTTAAAAAATTAAATAATAAAAAAAAAGTATTATATGGTAATTTAAAGAATTAAAATAATAATTATTCCTGCATCATTTTCCTTGCAGCCTTCAAAACCAACTTCTTCTCAATCCGGGCAACTGTTTCCCTTACAGCAGGTACTGCATCAGTATTAGCAGATACACTGTCAATTCCCAGTTCCACTAATTTTTCTACAATATGTGGAATGCTCCCTGCCTGTCCGCATATACTGGTTTTTACTCCCGCATCATTACATTTCTTGATAACCCGGGCAATTAGCTTTAAGACTGCAGGGTGTCCTTCACTATACAAATCAGCTACATTTTCATTGTTACGATCAATGGCCAAGGTGTACTGTGTCAAATCATTTGTTCCGAAACTAGCGAAATCTATTCCCACATCAATGAAATCTTCAATTACCATGGCTGCTGCGGGTGTTTCAACCATTATACCAAATTCTATGTTTTTTTGTGGTTTTAAACCAACTTCTTCTGCAATCTGCTTGGCTTTTCGTAGTTCATCAGGGTGCTGAACTAATGGGATCATTATGCCAATATTAGTATAACCCTGCTCATGTAACTTCTTAATAGCTTTAAATTCTGCCTTTAGAATTTCTGGTTGATCCAATTCTCTTCTGATACCTCTCCATCCCAGCATAGGGTTATGTTCATATGGTTCGTCTTCTCCACCGTCTAATGTCTTGAATTCATCAGTAGGAGCATCCAGTGTTCTGTACCAAACTGGCTTAGGATAAAACGCGTCAACGACTTTTAAAATATTTTCCATTAGCAGTTTAATAAGTTCATCTTCACGATCGTCTCTAATAAATTTAATTGGATGTATACCGGAGGTTAACATCATATGTTCCGTTCTAAGTAGTCCCACACCATCTGCACCAGTAAGTGATGCTTTTTTCGCAGCTTCAGGCATGCTTACATTAACTTTTACATCAGTTACTGTGAGTATTGGTGAGTGGACAGCTGCTGGTTGTTCTTCCACTTCAACTTTCTCAGAAACTTGTAGTTTTCCTTTATAGACAATTCCTTTGTTACCATCAATGGTAACTTGTTGATCTTCATCTAAGATCTGTGTAGCATCAGTGGTTCCCACTACACAAGGTATTCCTAATTCTCTAGATACTATAGCTGCATGGCAGGTAACACCGCCCTCATCAGTTATAATTCCACTGGCCCTCTTCATGGCCGGCACCATATCGGGAGTAGTCATAACTGTTACTAGAATATCACCTGTTTCCACTTTGTCTAATTCATCGATCTCTCTAATAATCTTCACCGCTCCAGACCCCATACCTGGGCTTGCCCCTAATCCTTTGGTTATAATCGTCCTTTCATCTTCAAATTCTTCTTCAGGTTGTGATGATTTATCAAGAGTGGTTACTGGTCTTGATTGAAGCATGTAAACTTTTCCATCTTCAATAGCCCATTCAGTATCTTGTGGAAAATTATAGTGATTATGAATATTTCTTCCAAGTTCAGTTAGCTCAGCCACTTCTTCAGGGCTTAGAACTTGTTTATTTTTCATGTCTTCTGGAACTTCTACTTTAACTGTTCGTCCAGACTGGGGATCTTTATGGTACATAATATTTTTTTCACTTACCATAGTATCAAGAATTTCGCCGGTTTTTTTATCTACCCAGTAGGTGTCAGGTGTTACTGTTCCTGAAACAACTGCCTCCCCTAATCCCCATGAAGCTTCAATTAATATCTTCTCTTCACCAGTTGAAGGATGTACCGTGAACATGACCCCTGCTTTCTCTGCATCCACCATTTCTTGAACTACAACTGCAATATAAACTTTGGAATGATCGAAATTATTCTCTTCCCGGTAAAAGATTGCACGTGCACCGAAAAGAGATGCCCAACATTTCTGGACATATTTTAAAACATCCTCCGCACCGCTGATGTTAAGATAAGTATCTTGTTGCCCGGCAAAAGATGCTTCGGGCAAGTCCTCTGCAGTAGCTGAAGATCTTATTGCTACAAGCGCATTTTCCTTACCAATTTTTTCGCAAAGAGCGTTGTAGGCCTCTGTAATCAAAGTTTTTATTTCATCAGGAACCCATGCATCCATTATTATTTTTTTAATCCGTTTAGCGGCGTTCTGGAGTTCTTTATTATTATGAACATCCAGTGCATCAAGAATGTCCATAATTGAATCGAAAATACCGGTTTCATTTATGAATCTTTCATAGGTTGCGGATGTAACAACAAAACCCGGGGGGACTGGTATTCCTGCCTGGGTTAATTCACCTAGATTCGCTCCTTTTCCACCTGCTATTGCAACATCTTCTTTGTTTAGTTCATCAAAATATGCGACACTCTTCATGCTAATCCCCTAACTACAAATTTTGAAATAATATCATATAAAAAATTCTATTTGACTAGTTCTTCTCCCTTATCAATCAAAATTCTACATGGTACAGGTAGTTTCATGGCTGCTCTTCTTAAAGCTTCTTTAACGTCTTTAAAGTTTTTCTTGTTGGAATGGATAGTTAAAACTTTTTGGTTGGGTTTTACCATTGCTACTGAACTAACAGGTTTACCGAAAGCTTTTCTCATTCCATCTTGAACCCGGTCTGCACCGGCACCAGTTGCCATTGGATTTTCTCGTACTATATGATGTGGATATACCCTCAATTTAAGATGATATCCCATCCTTCCTGCTTTTCTCTGCATATATCTGTTTGAAGCTATCCTGGCTGCTTCTAATGCATTATGTTTAATCTGTGCTGGCTCTTTAACTGCTAAACTGAGAGATAATGGGAATTCTGCTGATAGATTACCCATATCAAATTGTACAATTCGTGAGCCTGGAATTTTGCGTATATACTCTTTTCTTGTGTATGCTCTTACCATAAATAATCCTCCTAATAAAAATTTGAGTGTGAATTTTATACCTTAAAATTGGTCTTATAAAAGTTTAAGTTCACAGTCTTAATAAACCTTCTCCTTAATATATAAACATATTATTACCATAATTATTACATTCATATAATTACCTAATATAACCCCATCATGTTTTTAGTTATAAAACTAAACCATGGATGATATTGATTATAAAAAGATGGTGAAAACATGAAAATTGCAATAACAGGAAAAGGAGGGGTGGGTAAAACAACCCTTTCTAGTACTTTATCATGTATCTTCTCACAGACTTATAAAGTATTCGCTATTGACGCTGATCCCGACATGAACCTAGCATCCAGTCTAGGTATTCATGAACCGATCACACCCATATCAAAAATGAGAAATCTTATAAAGGATAGGACTGGTGCTGAGCCAGGATCATCCTTTGGTGAAGTATTCAAGATGAACCCTAAAATAAATGACTTGCCAGATTCCTTATCCATTAAATACAATGATAATCTCAAGATTTTAGTGATGGGAACTGTGGATAAAGGAGGAGAAGGATGTGTATGTCCTGCCTCGGTTTTATTAAAAGCGCTAATGAGACATATGATCCTTAAAAAGGATGAAATAGTGGTCCTGGATATGGAGGCAGGGATTGAACATCTGGGACGTAGAACTTCTGAATCTGTGGATCTTATGATTGTGGTGGTAGAGCCCAGCTTGAAATCAGTAGAAACCGCTAAAAGAATAAAAACTCTGGCAACCGATATTGGGGTTAAAAACATTACTGCTGTTATAAACAAAGCATCTGATAGATTAGAAGAATCATTTACACAATCAAAATTGAATGAAGAAGGTATAAATGTTATAGGATGTATTCCCCGAGACAAAACAGTTATAATAGCGGATATGGAAGGAAAACCTTTGATTAATTATCCAGAATCTGCAGCATTAAAGTCCATAGAAAATATTGCCGAAAATATTTTAAATTTTAAACAATGAGTTAAAAAACATGAACATTAAAACAAAAATAAAGTTTGTATACAACAAGGAATTTCAGGCTAAAACTGTCCATAAATCATTAAAACCAGATAATATGGGTTTTATACATTCTTATGTTGAAAATAATAATCTAATTTATGAATTAGAAGGAAAATCTTTAAGAACTATATTAGCCACAGTAGATGACCTAATATTTTGTGAAATGATGTCAGAAAAAGTTTTAGATTCAATCTAAAATTGATGAAATGAACATTATTACTTACACAATATTAAAAAAGAATCATTATATTAATATTTGAATAAAAGGGTAATTTAAATGAAATTTAAACTTAAAGGTAAAATTACATTCAGTAAAGATGCTCAAGAAGCAAAAAGGGACATTGAAAAATTCATTGATTTTGCTAACCACGACCTCTTTCAAAGAGGAGTCCCTGAAGACCAAATAGAAGATGCATCCCAGATAACGAAGTGGAATTTGGATGGAAACACTTTGAACATTACTATTAAATCTGGTAGGCGTGGAAGAGCTCACGACGCACTTTTACGTATCAAAAAACCATTACTACAAGTAATGGGACCTAAATATCATATTGGAGTTAGGAAGATTCATGTGAATGAATATGAAATCCAAATACCAACCAGTAAAATAATAGATTTAAGTCAAATGCCTTATGTGGCTGAATTCGAAACCATGGAGAATATGATACTGATTAAGTTCAATGATTTAGAAGAAGGAGATATAAGAAGACACGTAGTTGACCGGGTGATCAAACAAGTTCTATCTGAAACTGAAACCACAACTAATGAAGGTCCCAGTGATATACTCACCAAACAAGTCACCAAAATAGAGCCAGGCACAATAGTATCCAAGAGTAAAAAGCAAAAATTCTTTTTTGAAGGAGACCCTACAGAAGAAGCTGCTAAGTTAGGTTGGGTTAAAAAGTTCCCAGGGAAAGGACAGTGGTTTTACGGGCCCAAATTAATATCACTACAGAGGACCATAGAAGAGATATTTTTAGAAAAATTGGTTTACAAACTGGATTTCTTAGAGTGTATGTGGCCTAAACTGATACCCATACCTGTAATGAATAAAATGCGTTACCTAGAAGGACTTCCAGAGGGTATGTACTACTGTTCTGCCCCCCGTAGAGATCCTGAAATATTTGAAAAATTCAAACAAGAACTAGTCATTAAAAAAGATGTTCCTATTGATCTTTTAAAAGAAGGGCTTAAAGATCCTTCCTATGTACTAGCACCAGCCCAGTGCGAACCATTCTATGAATTTTTCTCCCATGAAGTAGTTGATGAATCAGAATTGCCTATAAAATTTTTTGATAGAAGTGGCTGGACTTATCGTTGGGAAGCCGGAGGAGCCAAAGGACTGGATCGAGTTCATGAATTCCAGCGAGTGGAGCTGGTTTGGCTGGGTAAACCTGACGATGTTGAAAAAATAAGAGACACTACCGTGGATATTTCCCAGAAAATCGCTGATGAAATGGAACTTGAATGGTACACTGAAATAGGTGATGATCCATTCTACCTGGAAGGTAGAAAAGTAGAAGAACGGGGAATACAGTTTCCAGACATACCTAAGTATGAAATGAGATTAGTTGCTCCTGATCAAGATAAAGGAGTTGCCGTGGTATCAGCCAATGTGCATGGAACTCATTTTACCGAAGGATTTTCAATTAAAGAATCTCATAAACATGTATTATGGACTGGCTGCCTAGGTATTGGTATTTCCAGGTGGATATTTGCATTTTTAGCCCAGAAAGGTTTTAATCCGGAAAACTGGCCAAAAAATGTAGAAGAAAGATTTAATGATGTTAAAGTTCCGAAAATTTTAACCTGGCCTTAAAAAAAAGGATTTAATATATTTTAATGGGAAATATTAAAGAATAAAAAGGAATTTATTCCTTTTCTTCTTCCATTTTTTCATCTAATTTTTCTGCAACTTCAGATTCTTCCTTAGCTTCTTTCACAATCTCTTCAACTACTTCTTCCACATCTTCAGCTTCATCATCCTGAATAACTTCATCAGCTGTGGCTTCTTCTGTTTTTTTCTCGAATACATCGGCGAATTCGACTTTTTCAATACCCTCAATGTTTTCCCAGATATCCCTTGCAATTCTAAACCGGGCAAAGGTAATGTCCATGTAAGGTTTTTGATCAAACCGGGCCATTTCATCCATTTGTATTACCACTTTACCATCCTTTATATCAATCTTTGTCTTGTCTAGATCTAGGTTAGCAGTTGGGTAGTGAAGTTCAATCATGCTTTTTATTTTTTCTAATTGATCTTGAATAATTTTTTCAACCTTAACCTGGTAAATCAGATTTTTACCGGCTAATTCATGGTTAAAATCAACAGTGACTCTTCCACCACTAATCCTTCTAATAATACCTGTATGTCCTTCTGAGGTGATGGCCATTCCCACGTAAGGTTTTAGTTTTTGTTTTTTAAATTCTCTCATGGGTACTAATTGTACAAGTTTAGAGTCCCTCTTACCAAATGCATCCTCAGGAGTTAATTCTACGGTTTTTTCTTCTCCTTCTTTCATGCCCACTAATGCTTCATCAAGACCTTTTAATACATGGCCACCAGATACAACTATGGGTATTGGTCCGTAATTTTTATTTTCAGCAAGTATTCCTGCCTCTTCTGCCACCTCTTCAATGGTGGTATCAAAAACATCTCCTGTTTCCTTTGTTTTTGCTGTATATTCTAATCTTATAAAATCTCCTTCTTTCACTGCCATATCTCTAGCCTCCTGTGTCTTATTTTTTCTTTAAAATTTTTTAATGTGTTTTTATTTTTGAAATTTAATATTCTTATTATTGATGGATAAGAATCTATATATTTTGATATTTGATCCTTATTTATTCTTGCCTCTAATGAGGATAAAATCCTTTGCTTATAATGGCGGCTGAATCCCCAGGAAATAATTTTTTCAATCTCATCTATACTATCAAAGGGACGTCCATCCACTATATTGTGAGCAGTAACATTATCAATAAGATTTAATGAATTTAAATATTCTATACTGCTTTCATTTACAACAGTTAGTATTGATTCATGGTCTCTTAAATCATTTAAAGGTGCTCTTTTATTTTCTATTTCATCCTTTAAAACTTCAATAGTTTCATGGGGTAACATCTTTTTAGCTGATTCAAAATCATTATTGGAAACAAATTGACGGATTTTTGTACCGCTGACACCTTCAATACGTTTAACAAATATAAATTTGTTTTTAAAGTCAAATCCAATCTTATTTAAAGATTTTGAAAGGGATGCTATTACATAGTTATCTTCATCAAGTCTTCCTTCCTTTAAAACTTTTCTAGTTTTCACATCAACGAACTTGTAAGGTTTAGGGGCTACTGCCCGACCCTGGTTTATGTGTTTTAATATCTCCATTAATCCAGGTACTGGTTTGTAGCCGCGGGGTATAAAATCCGTGTTTAAAGCTTGGAACATTTTAGCTAAACAAAGTGAATACTGTCCAGATCCCATTATACCCATAGGTGGTCCTTCTACCACTATATCGGCTCCAACTTTAATTGCGGCCTGGGCACGTGCATGGCGGGTCATGATATAGGGCATTCCCCTACCATTTCGCTCAAAAAATCCAGGTACTATTGCAACAAAAAGGGCTTCTGGATGTTTTTCCTTGGCCTTAATCATGCAGTGACGATGCCCTAGATGTAGAGGAGAATATTCAGTAAAATCTGCCATGATCTTAACTGAATTTGTTGGTTCCTGGAGTATGGGTTCATTATTTAGATCTTCAAAGAATAGTTTACGATCCCGTTTAATAATACCTCTGATAAAATCAGTTAATGATAGTTGAGAATCCATATACACTATGTGTATTTTCTGGATAAAATATTTATCATCAATATTATTATAGAAATGGTAATTTTTCTAAAAAGTTTTAGGTAAACTATCTATTTAATTTATCAAAAATTAGATTAAATTTCAAAAAAAATTTATAGATAGTGCTTCATAATGATCATTGAGGGGAATAAATATGAAAGTTAAATTTTTAATCATGATATTTGTTTTTTTTATTTCATTTGTAGCTATATGTGGGTGCTTTGAAAGTAAGAAAAAATTTGAAGATGATGAAATATCTTTTGATTATCCCTCTAATTGGAAAACCGTTAAGATTATGGATCTGCCTGGTGCTATAGTTGGTCTAAGCGGAGATAATGTTGACGTTATAATATCTAAAAAGGAAATCAATAACACTTCCAATTTAGAAAGTTATTATACTACATTAAAAGATAATAACCAAGAAAATCTGGCTAAATATTGTTATCAGCCCATATCTGAGCGGACTTTAAAAGTGGATGGTGTGGATGCCTATGAAATTATCTATAAGATAGGTTGTGATGATACCCAGACACGTCAACAACAACGAATCATTTTATTTGAAAAGAATGGATATCTATATACCATATCTTGTACTATTATACCTCCTGAAGAGTTTGATAAACAGAAAAGTAATTTAGATATTGTAGTAGGAAGTTTCCATATTAAATGAGATGCCTATAATTAAATTGGTGTTGTAATGATTGATCTTAGCATTATAAACTGTAAAATTGCCCCTGAAAAAATAGAATGCTGCATAGGTGTTGAGGATGGGAAAATAGTTTCCATTAAAAAACTTCCAATAGCAAGTGATAAAACTATTGATTTAAAGGGTAAAACAGTATTACCTGGACTAATAGATGTTCATGTACACCTAAGAGATCCAGGATTGACAGATAAGGAAGATTTTAGAACCGGGACCATGGCTGCAGCTAATGGTGGATTTACAACTGTTTTGGATATGCCTAATACCATACCTCCCACCAACACTGCTGCTGCATTTCGCCAGAAAAAGAAAATAGCAGGAAGGAAAAGTTTGGTAGATTTTGGTTTGCATGCAGGGGTAGGAAATCTAGATGAAATAGAAGAACTAGCTAAACTAAAACCTTCTTCTTTTAAAATTTTCATGGATTTGGTGGACAATAAATTTTTATTGGAAGCTTTTCTGAGAATATCAAAGTTAAAAAACAATCCCTTAATTTCTCTGCATGCTGAAGATGGAGGTATTATACAGTACTGCACCTCCCAGATTATGAAAAAAATTGATTTAACACCTGATTTATATGCCCAAGCCCGGCCACCGCTAGCAGAGATCATTTCTTTATCAAAAGCTATTGAAATGGCTAAATACATAGGAAACAAGGTTCATATCTGCCATGTAAGCACCTTAGAATCCCTTGAATTAATTAAAAATGCCCGGAAAGATAATTGTAACATATCTGCTGAGATAACTCCACATCACTTGTTTTTAAATTCTAGTTATCTTAAATTGAAGGGTAACCTTGCAAAAACTAATCCCCCTTTGCGTTCTGATAAATTTAAAATTGGATTAGGAAGATTAGATGAAATTGATATGATGGGTACTGATCATGCTCCTCATCGAATTGTGGAAAAAAATCAGGATGTATGGGATGCCCCTCCAGGTGTTCCAAATCTAGAAACTGCACTTTCACTACTTTTAACTGAATTTAATAAAGGAATAATAAGTTTAAAGACTATTAAAAGAATTTTATGTGAAAATCCTGCCCTAAGATTTGGTTTAAATAGTAAGGGTTTTGTAAAAGAGGGTTTTGATGCTGATCTGGTAGTGGTGGACTTGAAAAAAGAAGCAATTATAAATCCTGATAATTTTAAATCTAAGGCTAAATATTCTCCTTTCGAAGGATTTGAAGTTAAAGGCTTGCCAGTTATGACCTTGGTTAGGGGTCAAATGGTAATGGAAGATGGAGATATTATGGAAAATAAGGGCAGATTTGTTTATGATTAAATCATTTAATTTAAATCTTTTCAATGTCATTTAATAGAGTATAAACATTGATTAATCGTTTTTTTGAGTTTAAAAAATAGAAAAGAAATAGGGGTTTATTTAACCCATTTTTTTGGAATTAACATTCCCGATAATAGCATTATTATTGCAATTATCATCATTCCCATTGGCATTCCTGTTTTTTTCATTGGAACCTTCTTACCATTAGATGGTTTAGGTTTAGGTTTAGGTTTTGACTGTACATCTACAGTTGCTGTGGCTACAGTATCATCCAGTATAGGATCGTATGTTAATGATTCTACCTTTGCTTTATTGGTTATTCTGCCTGTTCTGGTTACAATACATCTTATGGTAAGCCGGGCAACAGCATCTTTTGGAAGATCTCCAATAGTCCATATTCCAGTTTTAGGATTATATGATCCATAATTGGCTTTAGATGAAACATATTGAAGTCCTGCAGGTAGTACATCAATTACTCTTGATTCCATTGCAGTGTCTGGTCCCCGGTTTAGAACAATGTATGTGAAGAAAATGGTGTCATTGATAGTTGGTCGTGGATTGTTTACTGTTTTAGTTATAGCTAGATCTGCTGCAGTAGGTACTGTAATTGTAACACTGTCTGAGTCGTTATAAGGGTTAGGATCGTATTCATTTTGTTTGGTTTTAGTTGCTGTATTTTCTATGCTTGTGTTTGATTTAACCACTTGCAAAACTATTTTTAGAACTGCAAATTTATCTTTTTCTATGGTTCCAACATCCCAAATTCCAGTATTGGAGTTGTATGTACCTTGTGTTGTGGTTTCTGATATAAATTTCAAACCAATAGGTAAAATATCAGTTACTTCTACTCCCGTAGCTGTGTCTGGACCATAATTTGTAGCAGTTATAGTGTAAGTTAGTTTATCTAAATATTTAGGTTTTAATGTACTGGCAGTCTTGGTTATTCCAACATCTGCTGAGTTTACATGAATTGTTTCAGTATCTTCCACTGGAATTGGTACTTGATCATTATGTGCCGTGACAATATTTGTTAGATCCTTACCATGTGCAATTTCATCCACAGTCACCGTAACCGTAGGAGTGAAACTAGCACCCACCTCTAAGAGAG
>JASEJD010000020.1 GCA_030016715.1 Methanobacteriaceae archaeon
TCTGGCAGAGCGCTTGGCTTTTAACCAAGTGGTCGCGGGTTCAATTCCCGTCGGACCCGTTTCTGATTTTTAACTGGAGGATAGATTGTGAAGAGGGATATATTAAAGCATGAAATGGTACCAGATCATGTTATTTTGTCGAAATCTAAAGTAAATAAATTATTAAAAGATAAAAATATCCACGCAGAACAGCTTCCCAAGATCAAAATTGATGACCCTGTCGTCAAAGAAATTGGAGCTAAAAGTGGAGATGTTTTAGAAATAACCCGTAAAAGCGCTACAGCGGGAAAATTTGTTACTTATCGTTTAGTAGTGGAATAGATTCATTATTAATTGTTTAATAACCTTATTATTAAAATTTTATTAACTAACGTTTTGAAACTTATTAAAAAGTTATTAAATAAAAATATTATTACAATTTATGCTAGCACTTAATAAATTAATTATAAATGATTATTTTTGGGAGGAAATCCATGAAAAATAATACATGGGGATTAGTAGACGCGTTTTTTGACCAGTACAATTTGGTAGACCACCATATAAAATCATACAACGACTTTGTAAACCATAGAATACAAGACATAATAGATATAACCGAGTCTATAGTCTTAGAACAAGGCGAATATTCGGTTAAAACCGGGAAATTAATGATAGAAAAACCTTTTACCAAGGAAGCAGATGGATCTAAAAGTCAAATATATCCAACTGAAGCCAGACTCAGAAATCTTACTTATTCTGCACATATGTATTTAGAGATGGCTCTAATAAAAAAAGGGGAAGAAGAACCTGAATTTGAAAAGGTTTATATTGGAGAACTTCCTTTGATGCTTAAATCAGATATATGTCATCTAAAAGGATTAAGTTACGAAGAATTAATAGAAAAAGGAGAAGATCCTCAAGATACTGGTGGATATTTCATAGTAAATGGTTCAGAAAGAGCAATAGTAACCATGGAAGAAATAGCTCCGAACAAAATAATACTGGAAAGGATTGGTGAAATAGAAGATAGACGGGCAAGAGCAATAGTAACCTCTATAAAAAGCGGTTTTAGAGCCAGAATTTCGTTAGAATATCGAAAACCTAGAAAAAGCGGAGTTTTTCTAAGGATATCATTTCCCTATGTTCCAGGGGAAATACCATTAGTTGTTCTTCTTAGAGCACTTGGACTAGGCACAGATGAAGAAATTATAACTAAAATTTCAGATGATTTCAACTTCCAGATGGTTGTGGCAGATGACATACAAGTGTCAGAACCCACATTAAAACTAGAACCAGAAGTTATGGAAAAACTTTCCATGGAAGAAAAAAGAGAGCATCTAATTAACAGTGCCATTAAATACATTGGAAATCGTGTTGCAAAGGGTATGACTGAAGAATATCGTATAAAAAGGGCAGAAGATGTTATAGACAGATATTTACTGCCACATATTGGCGTGGAACCTGAGCACAGAGCAGAAAAAGCAACTTATCTGGCTGAAATGACTGAAATGTTACTTCAAGTAATTTTCGAAATGAGAGAACCACATGATAAAGACCATTACACTAATAAAAGACTTAGAGTATCTGGAGACTTAATGGAAGATTTATTTAGAGTAGCATTTACTAGTTTAACTAGAGATATGACCTATCAGTTAGAAAGAAGTTTAGCCCGTGGTAAGGAACCATCAGTTAAACAAGCAGTTAGATCTGACGTTTTAACTGAAAATATTAAACATGCTATTGCCACTGGGAATTGGGTAGGTGGAAGAGCTGGTGTAAGTCAACTTTTGGATAGGACCAGTTACATGGGGACATTGTCACATTTACGACGTGTTGTATCTCCTCTAAGTAGAAGTCAACCTCACTTTGAGGCGAGAGATCTTCACCCTACTCAATTTGGGAAAATTTGTCCTAATGAAACACCAGAAGGCCCTAACTGTGGTCTGGTGAAAAACCTGGCGCTTTTATCAAAAATATCAGAAGGTTCAGATCCTGAAGAAATTGAAAAAGTGATTGAAAAGATGGGAATTTTAGATTCTTAAGCTGGAGGAAGATTTTGTGGAAAAAGCTAAAATTTACATTAATGGTAAACTTATAGGAAGTTGCAAAGAACCTGAAGAATTTGTTGAAGAGATTAGACAAAAGCGAAGAACAGGTGAAATTTCAGATGAAACCAACATAACCTATTATGATGAAACAAATGAAGTTTACATATTCAACGATCCTGGAAGGGCAAGAAGACCTCTTATAATAGTAAAAGATGGTAAATCAATGTTAGAAGATGAAATTCTATCTAAACTCAAAAAAGGAGAGATGATATGGAAAGATCTTCTAAAAGAGGGTATTATTGAATATTTGGATGCTGAAGAAGAAGAAAATGCCTATATTGCCATGTCCCCTGATCAATTGAATGATGAACATACTCACCTAGAAATAGATCCATCTACCATGCTGGGAATATGTGCAGGTATCATTCCCTATGCTAATCACAATTCATCTCCAAGAAATACTATGGAAGCAGGTATGACTAAACAAGCACTGGGTCTATATGTATCAAACTATAACCTAAGAACAGACACTAGAGCTCACCTTTTACATCATCCCCAATTACCTTTAGTAAAAACCAGAATTATTGATGCAACTGCTTATGATAAAAGACCATCTGGTCAAAACTTTGTAGTTGCTGTAATGAGTTATGAAGGATACAATATGGAAGATGCGCTTATCCTTAACAAAGCATCCATAGAAAGAGGATTATCAAGATCATCATTTTTTAGATCATACGAAGCATCTGAAAGAAGATATCCAGGTGGACAAGAAGACCGATTTGAAGTACCTGAGAAGGGTGTTAGAGGTTACAGATCAGAGGAAGTTTACAGACATTTAGATGAAGATGGAATAGTTAATCCTGAATCTGAAGTAAAATCTGGTGATGTTTTGATTGGTAAAACATCCCCGCCCCGATTTTTAGAGGAAATAGATGAATTCGGAACTGTTGCTGAAAGGAGAAGAGAGACTTCGGTTACAGTAAGGCATGGTGAAAAGGGGATAGTTGACGCCGTACTTTTAACTGAAACTGTGGAAGGAAGTAAACTTGCTAAAATAAGGGTTCGTGACCAGAGACAGCCAGAATTTGGAGATAAATTTGCTTCAAGACACGGACAGAAAGGTGTAGTAGGTTTAATTGTTTCACAAGAAAATATGCCGTTCACTGAAGAAGGTATTGTTCCCGATCTAGTGGTTAACCCACATGCTATACCCTCAAGGATGTCTGTTGGGCAAGTTTTAGAGATGATAGCAGGTAAAGCTGGTTGTTTAGAAGGAAAAAGAATGGACGGTACACCATTCAGTGGCGATCATGAGGGTGAAATTAAAAAGTTATTGAAGGAAAATGGATTTGAAACAGCAGGTGTTGAATCACTATATAATGGAATAACTGGTGAAAAAATAGAAGCCGAGATCTTTATTGGAGTGGCTTACTACCAAAAACTACATCACATGACATCTGACAAAGTTTACGCCAGATCCAGAGGGCCAGTGCAAGTTTTAACTAGACAACCAACTGAAGGAAGAGCTAGAGAAGGTGGTCTAAGATTTGGAGAGATGGAAAGAGATTGTCTTATTGCGCATGGTGCTGCCTTGGCCTTAAAAGAAAGGCTTCTGGATGAATCAGACAAGTATGAAGCAATTGTTTGTGGTGAATGTGGAATGATTGCTGTATATGATAGAATTAGGGATAAAATATATTGTCCAATATGTGGAGAATCTGATTCATTCCCTGTAGAAATTTCCTATGCATTCAAATTACTACTTGATGAACTTAAGAGCCTTTGTATATATCCTAGATTGGTTCTAGAGGATAAGGCCTAATTAAATAAGATTATATATATTATGGAGAGAATTTAAGGAGAGAATGTTCTTGAGAGGAATATTAAAAAAGATTTCCCAGATTAATTTTGGATTAATGTCTCCAGAAGATATTAGGAAAATGTCAGTGACCAAAATCATGACCCCTGACACCTATGATGAAGATGGATACCCCATAGAAAACGGTCTAATGGATCCCCGGTTGGGAGTAATAGACCCTGGTCTTAAATGCCGTAGCTGTGGATCAAAAGGTGGTGAGTGTCAGGGTCATTTTGGAAGCATAAATTTGGCCAGGCCAGTAATTCACGTAGGTTTCGCTGATACTATTCATAAAATTCTAAGATCTACTTGTAAAAGCTGTGGAAGAGTACTATTAACTGAAACAGAAATTTTTGAATATAAAACTAAAATTGAACACTTAATAAAAAATGAGGAAAGTTTAACCTCTATTATTAAGGAGATATACGCAGAAGCCAGAAGAGATAAATGTCCTCATTGTGAAGAAGAACAGGAAGACATTAAAATAGACAAACCAGTATCTATTGTAGAGGGAAATTATAAGCTAACCCCTAGCGAAGTGAGAGAAAGGCTTGAAATGATCCCTCCTGAAGATGCACTTATTCTTGGAGTAAACCCTGAAGTAGCTAAACCAGAATGGATGGTTTTAACTGTCTTACCAGTTCCACCTGTAACGGTGCGTCCTTCTATAACCCTTGAAACTGGTGAAAGATCTGAAGATGATCTAACCCATAAGTTAGTGGACATTTTAAGAATTAATCAACGATTAAAGGAAAATATGGAAGCTGGAGCACCTCAACTGATTGTAGAGGATCTCTGGGAACTTTTACAGTATCACGTTACCACTTATTTTGATAATGAAGCATCCGGAGTACCTCCTGCCAGACACAGATCAGGACGACCACTAAAAACACTCGCTCAACGATTAAAAGGAAAAGAAGGAAGATTTAGAAGTAACTTATCTGGTAAAAGAGTTAACTTTTCTGCAAGAACAGTTATTTCTCCTGATCCAAATATAAGCATAAATGAAGTAGGTGTTCCTGAATTAATAGCAAAAGAGGTTACGGTTCCCGTATATGTCACTGAATGGAACATTGAAGAGTTAAAAGAATATATAAAAAATGGCCCTGATATTCACCCTGGAGCTAATTATGTTATCCGACCTGATGATCGGAAGATCAGGATATATGAAGAAACTAAAGAAGTTGTAATGGAAAAATTAGAGCCAGGATATGTGGTTGAAAGACATTTGAAAAATGGAGATATTGTTCTATTTAATAGACAACCTTCACTTCATAGAATGTCTATGATGGCTCATGAAGTAAGAGTTTTACCTTATAAAACTTTCAGACTTAACCTTTGTGTATGCCCACCTTACAATGCAGATTTTGATGGTGATGAAATGAATATGCACGTTTTCCAGACTGAAGAATCACGTGCAGAAGCAAAATCACTTATGAGGGTTCAAGAGCATATATTATCTCCAAGATTTGGTGGTCCAATTATTGGGGGAATACATGATCATATATCCGGTGCTTATCTCCTGACCAAAGAAGACTCGGTATTTAAAGAGGATGAAGTATTTCAGATGTTACTAAGATCTAAACTCCCACTGCCGAAAAAAACAGGTAACCCATGGACTGGAAAACAAATATTCAGCTTATTATTACCAGATGACCTTAATTTAGTTTACAAGGCAGAAATTTGCCGAAAATGTGATGAATGTCTCCGTAACGAATGTGAAAATGACGCTTACGTTGTTATAGAGGATGGTATCTTAAAATCAGGAGCGATTGATGACAAAGCATACGGTGCGTTTTCAGGTAAAATATTAGACCATATTGTAAAGGAATACGGAACAGATCGTGCACGCGAATTTTTAGATGCGTCAACAAAGCTTGCCATATCTGGTATAATGATTAAAGGATTTACCACAAGTACTAATGACGAAGAAATACCAAGAGAAGCTAAAGAAAGGATTGAAGAACTTCTAGACAAAGCAGAAAATCGTGTAGAGCAGTTAATTGAAGCTTACAAAAATGAAGAACTTGAACCTCTGCCTGGAAGAAGCTTGGAAGATACCTTAGAAATGAAGATCATGCAAGTTTTAGGTGAAGCCCGGGATAAATCAGGAGAAATAGCTGAAAGTTACTTTGGAATGGATAACCACGCAGTAATAATGGCATTAACAGGTGCTAGAGGGTCTATGTTGAATTTAACCCAGATAACAGCTTGTGTAGGACAACAATCTGTTCGTGGTGGTCGTATAAAAAGAGGATATTCAGAGAGAACTCTACCTCACTTTAAAAAAGGTGAACTTGGTGCTCGAGAAGGAGGTTTCGTCCACTCAAGTTATAAAGAAGGTCTGGATCCCTTGGAATTTTTCTTCCATGCTATGGGGGGAAGAGAAGGTCTGGTAGATACTGCAATCAGGACTGCTCAGAGTGGTTACATGCAGAGGAGACTAGTCAATGCATTGCAAGATCTGAATGTTAAACCCGATGGAACTGTTATGGACAACAGAGGAGTAATAATACAAACCATGTATGGTGAAGACAAAGTTGATCCTGCAAAAAGTGATTATGGTAAAGTAGTAGACATAGATAAGCTGATTGAGGGAATGAGAATTAAATCAAATAAATAATTATCCTTATTAATGCCCATTAATCTGTGGCATGAAAATCGGGTTTTAGGTGATTTTGTGCAAGAGTTGGAAAAAAAGGTTGTAAAGATCATAAAGAAGAAGAAGGCAAACTTCCCAGAAAGTTTTATACAAGATATAACTGAAGCAGCCAAAAGACATGAATTAACTGATAAAGAGTTAACTGAATTGGTAGGTCAAATAAAAAAGGCATATGAACGTGCTAAGGTTGAAGATGGTGAAGCTGTGGGAACTGTAGCAGCCCAATCAGTAGGAGAACCAGGTACTCAGATGACCATGAGAACATTTCACTATGCAGGGGTGGCAGAACTTAACGTTACTTTAGGTCTTCCCAGATTAATTGAGATAGTTGATGCTCGTAAAAAGATATCAACTCCCACTATGGCCATATTTTTTGAGGAAGAATTCCGATCTGATGAGGAATTTGTCAGAAAGATGGCCAATAAAATTGGTAAAAGTACCATGAAGGATATCATAAAAGATTTCAATATAAATTATGCTGAAATGAATGTTATAGTAGAATTAAATCTAGAAAAGATCGAAGACAAAAGATTAGATTATGATGATATTATAGCCCGAATTGAAAAAGCTTTTAAAAGAGTACATATAGATAACAACATACTAAGTTTTGAACCTACAACTTCTAACATAAGAGAATTACGACTTTTAGCTGATAAAATTCGAGATTTACAGATAAGCGGTGTTAAAAACATCGGAAAAGTTGTTATAAGAAAAGAAGAAGAAGAATGGGTAATACATACTGAGGGTTCAAACCTTGGAACTGTTCTTAAAATGGAAGGTATAGATAAGGTCAGAACCACTACCAATGATATTCATGAAATTGAAAAAGTTTTAGGCATAGAAGCAGCTCGAAATGCAATAATACACGAAGCACAACGTACCATGGAAGAACAAGGGCTTACTGTGGATGTAAGGCATATTATGCTTGTGGCTGATATGATGACTGCTGATGGTAAAGTTAAATCCATTGGTAGGCATGGTATAAGTGGTGAGAAGGCAAGTGTACTTGCTAGAGCTTCTTTTGAAGAAACTGGAAAACACCTTTTAAGGGCCAGTATTCGTGGTGAAATTGATCATCTTACTGGAATAATTGAGAATATTATAATAGGACAACCAATACCACTGGGAACAGGTTCAGTTGGTGTCGTCATGAAACAAAAAAAATAGGAGGCAGTAGATGGACGTAGATAGAGGAATAAGAATTGCTGTTGACACAGGAAATGTCACATTAGGATCAGATAAATCAATTCAAGAATTAAAACTTGGTAAAGGAAAATTGGTGATAATCGCTGATAACAGTCCTGAAGATATTAAGGAAGATGTTATGTATTATTCTAAATTATCAGATATTACTGTTTATGAATATAATGGTACAAGTGTAGAACTAGGATCAGTTTGTGGTAAACCATTTTCAGTGGCAACCTTAATAATTAAAGATCCTGGTGACTCAAATATATTAGAAGTAATGGGGTAATTTCTGTGACTATAAAATTTTCAACCAATGAAATAAGATACATAGCTCTTTTTGAGAGCATGACTGGGGCTATGGTAAAAGACTGTATAATAGATGATTCCAATGGAAAACTAACTTTTCTGGTTAAAAACGGTGATATGGGACTTGCAATAGGTAAAAGAGGCAGTACTGTTACTAAAGTTCAGAAAACTGTAGATAAGGGTGTGGAAGTCATAGAACACTCCGAAGATCCAGTGGAGTTCATTAACAATTTAATGGCCCCTGCCAAAGTTAGAAGTATCAGAATACTTCAAAAAGAAAATGGAGAAAAAATTGCAACTGTTGAGACAGATGCTAGAAATAAAAGGACTGCTATTGGAAAAGGTGGCCAAAATATTGAAAGAGCAAGAATTTTGGCCAAAAGGCAACACAATATAAACAACATTGTGATAAAGTAATTTATATGGATATGGAATTAAACTAGATATTCACTAATACTAATTGTTAAAGATAATCATGATTTTAATGAGGAGGAATTTCATTGCCAGGATTATTCGCAGCTAAAAAGCTTAAAAAGAACAGACAAAATTTCAGATGGAAAGATACGCATTATAAAAGGAAATCATTAAGGTTAGATGTTAAAGCTGATCCATTAGAAGGTGCACCACAAGCAAGAGGAATAGTAATAGAAAAAGTAGGTATAGAAGCAAAACAGCCTAACTCTGCTATAAGAAAGTGTGTAAGAGTTCAACTTATAAAAAATGGGAAACAGCTAACTGCCTTTGCCCCGGGAGACGGCGCTATAGGGTTTATTGATGAACACGACGAGGTTATGATTGAAGGTATAGGTGGACCTTCTGGCCGTTCTATGGGTGATATTCCCGGAGTCAGATGGAAGGTAACTAAAGTTAATAATGTATCCTTAGAAGAAATGGTTAAGGGTAAAATAGAAAAACCAGTGAGGTAATTTTTATGACTCAAGTGTTTGATAAATGGGATTTAGAAGAGGTGAAAGTAGAGGACTTGGGCTTAGTAAATTATATTTGTTTAGATGAAATACTAGTTCCACACACCTTAGGAAGACATGTCAAAAGACAGTTCGCTAAATCAAGAGTTTCTATAGTGGAAAGACTAATGAACAAAGTTATGAAAACCCAGAGAAACTCAGGAAAGAAAAACAAAGCATATAACATGGTAAAGGAAGCATTTGAAATAATAAACAAACGCTCTAAACAAAATCCAATACAGATACTGGTTAAAGCCGTGGAAAATACTGCTCCTAGAGAAGAAACAACACGTATAAAATACGGTGGTATAGGATACCAAGTTGCAGTAGATATTGCACCTCAACGAAGAGTAGACTTGGCTTTAGGTTTCATTACCAGAGGCGCTATGCAGTCATCATTTAAAAGTAAGAGATCTGTTGAAGAAGCTCTGGCTGATGAACTACTATTAGCTTCAGAATCTGATACTAGAAGCTTTGCTATTCAGAAAAAAGAAGAAAAAGAGAGAATTGCTAGATCTGCACACTAATATTTGGGATTAAATTATTATCAGGTGATTACGGTGAGTAGACGAGATAAAATGATAAATAAGATTAAAGAATTGATGTACGATCCCAAACACATACGGAACATTGGGATAGTGGCACATATAGACCACGGTAAAACCACCCTTTCTGATAACTTACTTGCAGGTGCAGGTATGATATCATCAGAACTTGCAGGAGACCAATTATATCTTGATTTTGACGAACAAGAACAAGCCAGAGGTATAACAATTGATGCTGCAAATGTATCTATGGTTCATAAATATAAGGAACACGAATACCTCATAAATTTAATAGACACTCCGGGACATGTTGATTTTGGTGGAGACGTGACCCGAGCCATGAGAGCAGTTGACGGTGCAGTAGTAGTTGTATGCGCTGTGGAAGGAATCATGCCCCAAACAGAAACTGTATTAAGACAAGCTCTTAAAGAGAATGT
>JASEJD010000021.1 GCA_030016715.1 Methanobacteriaceae archaeon
ATATTCCCTCTTCAATGGTTCTTACCAGCTTATCAATACCTGCAACTACAATATGTGTATCTTTCATTGATATTAAATTGATATTTCCTTCATTGTGAACCATAATCAGGGAACCGTCTTCTGCAGCTATGGTATTGGCTCCAGTTATCCCAACAGTGCACTTTGAAAGCCTTTCAATTACATCTTTTTTAATTACATCAAGTATTGCTCTTGGCTCTGGTTTAACAGGGATTCCAAATTTTTCTGATGCAATCTGAGCGATTTTCTCCATATTTAGATGCGCAGCAGGACCTATAGGGTGTGAAGGTCCTTTACTTTCTTCATCAAGCTGAACAATCCTATCTCCAAGGTCTGTTTCTACCAGTTCTATTCCTTTGTCCTTTAAAAAATCTGAAAGCCCGATCTCGTTTACTGTGTTGGATTTGGATTTTCCAACAACACATTCGTCCTTAACGATATTGTAAATCTCATCTAAAGCTCTCTGGGAGTTTTCAGCAAATATTACTTCTATTCCATTTTCGGTGAAATTCTTCTTTGCAGTATCCAGAAGCTCTTCTAAATTGGAGATGCTGTGCTTCCTTATTGATTTTACATGTTCACATAACTCATTAATGCGATGGTAGTCCTTTTCAAAAAGCTTTTTTTTTCTATCTTCAAGTATGCTGAACGACCTTCGCATTGCCTTCAATTTGGACTCTTTCATCTTTATACTCCAGTTAAAATAATTTTATGTGATTTATGATTTCTTTAGACTCTTAATAATTATTTCAGATAGGTCAAGCACCTTTTTATCATCACTACAGGCAGAGTCAAGATTTAAAATGCAAAATGGGCAGGAAGTTACAATAATATTTGCACCTGCTTCTTCTGCATCTTTCAGGCGCATCTCTGCAATTTTATCTGTAATTTCGGGGAATGCTGATCTTAATCCGGCCCCAGCCCCGCAGCACCTCGAATTTTCCTTATTTCGTTCCATTTCTACCAGTTCTGTTATTCTATCTAAAATTTCTCTCGGCGCATCATACTCTTCCAGATGACGACCCAGATGGCATGGATCGTGATATGTGACCTTTTCATCTAGAAATTCCAGTTCAATATTTCCATTTTCAATTAATTCATTGAAAAACTGTGATGTATGGATTACATCCAGCTTAACGCCCAGTATTTCTTTATAATCCTTTTTAAAAGTCTTGTAACACCCGGCACATGAGGTGAGTATCTTTTCCCCCGCTATTTCTTTAAGAGTTTTCTTCATCACTTCTTTGGCATCTTCAACGAATCCAGTCCTGAGTAAAAATGATCCACAGCATTCTTCATTTTCTAATATTCTGTACTCAATACCTGCAGATTTCAATATCTCTTCTGTGGCTTCAGATATCCTGCCAAGTTTTTCTCGTGCTACGCAGCCTCTAAAATATATCATTTCTTCACCAGTTAAAAGTAAACATTCAAACTTTTATTACAATATACTGCACCCTATTTATTATCTTTATGCACAGGTCTTACAAAAAGGAAATTGTAGATGACTCCATATGCATAGCAGATGTGCTGGATGGGTACCAGTAGAAAAACAAGCAGAGAATAAATGGATCTGGTTTTAAATAAAATCTCGAGAAATACAAGAACTGCATATATAAGATAGAGCCCTAGTGGGATTAATACAATCCAGCCCCATACAAAATATGATGGAATGAAAAAAATAAGGTAAAATAATAATAATATGGTTAAAAATACTTTTATTTTGAATAATCTAAGTTTTTTTATGGCATTTCCAATGTTTACTCCATATCTAACCATATTTCTTGCTAATTGTATCACAGAATCAGTTTCGCGGTGATAAATCCTGGCATCTTTGACATAGAGGAACTTATAGCCAGCTTTACCCAATCTTAAATTCAATTCAGTATCATCTGACATTATCAGGCTGTCATCATATCTAAACTTCGCTATTACATCTTTCTTATAGATAGCGTTGTAATTGGGAATACTCATTAAATATTTAACATTACGTTTCGAAAAGGCAGGATTCCCTCCTGAAGCTATTATGGAAGTTAAAAAATGATTTATAATCAATTCTTTTTTATTATCTGTTGGTGCTATTAGTCTTGGCCCTCCAGCACCTGCAATTTCTTCTCCAGTATCCTTAATACTTTCATATAATGTTTTTAGCCAGTCTTTATCAACGATACAGTCAGCATCTGTGTAGGCGATGTATTCTGAACTCTGGCTGGAATTATCAATAACAAGATTTCTTGCAAAGCAGTGGCCGTAAAAACCAAAATCTTTTTCGTTTAAGATTTTATATTTAATATCTGAGGAGCTTAACACTTCTTCTGCAATTTCACGGGTTCTATCCTGTGAATTACCATCCACAACAATTATTTCAAAGGATGAATGGTCAAAAGTCTGCTTAAAAAGACTTTTAAGGCTATTTGATATGTATTTCTCCTCATTTCTGGCAATTATTCCAACGGTGATCAACATTCTTTACCTCAAATAATGTTATATCCTTTTTATGATTAAATAGTAATTTAACAATTAATTAATATACCTCTCTAATAAGTGATTTTCAATGTATCCAAAAGTCTCAATTATTATTCTTAACTGGAATCGATGGAAAGACACAGTAGAATGTCTTGAGTCTCTTTATCAGAATATCTATCCTGATTATAATGTTGTTGTTATAGATAATGGATCTTCCGATAAATCCATAAAAAAAATTAAAGATTACTGTGAAGGAAATATAAGAGTTGGATCTGACTTTTTTCAATATAATGAAGGTAATAAGCCAATTAAGGTTCTGGAATACAGTGAAGAAGAATTGAATCATCATAGCCCGAAATTATCCCATGAAACAGTTAATTTATCTGGTGATGAATTAATTTTGATTAAAAATAATGAAAATCATGGATTCGCCGAAGGAAATAATATTGGAATGAGATTTGTTTTAAGGTACATGAATCCAGATTATATCTTGCTTTTAAACAATGACACTGTTGTTGATAGAAAATTTTTAAGTGAACTACTTAATATGGCTGAAAGTGATGCTGAAATTGGAGCTGTTGGGCCTAAAGTTTATTATTATGATTATAAAGGAAGAAGAGATGTCATAAACTATGCAGGTGAGAATATTAATTTTTATACATCTCGTGGAAAGCGTTTCGGACGATTTGAAAGAGATAAAGGTCAGTATGATGAAATAATGGAAAATGATAAGATTGATGGAAGCTGTATGCTAATTAAGAAGGAGGTCATTGAAAAAGTGGGGATGTTCGACCCCATATACTTTGCATACTGGGAAGAAGCAGATCTTTGCGTCAGGATAAAAAATGCGGGCTATAAATTGGTATATGTACCAAAGGCACGGATATGGCATAAAATTGGAGTCTCATGGGACACATACTTCAGTTATTTTATAATTTATCACTTTCTGGTGCGTAATCGACTTATTTTCATCTGGAGATATGCTTCGACGTTCCAAAAGATAGTATTCAGTGGGTTTTTTATAATATATCTGTTGTTTAATATTGTATTAATGCTAATAAAAGAAGATATAAATACATCTAAAGAGGGATTAAAGGCTATTAAAGATGGAATCAGAGATTTTATTATTATGATTAAATGAGGTATTACATATGAAAAATTCTAAAATTCAAAATAATGAGGAATATTACAGAAATCGTCTATTTAAGCGTTATTTTTCATCACATTTTGAGTCTAATGCCCCTAAATCTAAAGAAAAATGGCAATGGACAATAGATTTAACACATCATAGTTTTGGAGAGTATTTTTCGGGCTTTGATAGTAAAGCAAAAATTCTTGATGCAGGCTGTGGAACAGGATATCTTGAATATTATTTATTAAAAGAAGGTTTTACAAATATTCACGCGGTTGATATCTCAAGAGAACAATTAGTTATGGCGAAACATAATTTAAATTATTATGAAACCGAATTTAAAGATAAAGTTAATTTTTATCTTGAAGATATTACTAAATTTTTGAAGTCATCTGATAAATTTGATATTATTTGTTTGATAGATGTTATTGAACATTTATCCAAGAATAATGCATTTAAATTAATTGAACTGTCCTATAAGAAGCTAAATAAAAACGGGTTAATAATTATTAGAGTTCCAAATATGGAACATCCATTTCTTTCATCCTATAATTTCTACCAGGATTTTACTCATGAAAGCGCTTTTACTAGGTCCAGTTTGAGTCAGTGTCTCTTAGCTTCAGGTTTTAAGGGATTAGATGTTAAATTTGAAAAATGGTTACCTTATAAGCCCAGAAAAATAACTGATTACATTAAAAATGCTGCTATACCCATTTACAATTCTTTTATAAGTTTTATTATAAGAGTTCCTTCAGACTCGATATGTCCAAATATAATTGGTGTTGGAAAGAAATCTTGAATATTTGGTGATTTAATGAAAATAACATTTATTTTAGATACCTATGCATGGGCTCCTGTTGGTGGTTACAGGGTAGTATATGAATATGCAAACAACCTCGTAGAAAGAGGAAATGAAGTAACAGTAGTTCACCCAAGAAAAATGCAAAACATACCTGAACCCAAAGAATTAAAACGAAAAATGTTAAGAAAAATGGGTAGAACAAGAGATATTTTCATTAGACCAAAGCATGATTGGCAACACATTGATAAGAATGTAGAGATGCTTTATGTACCTGAACCAAAAGCAAAATTTATTCCTGATTCTGACGTGGTTTTTGCCACTGCTTGGAGTACTGCTGAATACGTGATGGAATATCCTTCAAATAAAGGGCATAAATTTTATCTTCTTCAACATTATGAAGATTGGGCTCCAGTGGATAGACTTAATGCAACATGGAAGGCACCCCTTCACAAAATTGTTATAGCAAACTGGCTATTTAGAAAAGGATTGGAACTTGGAGTTCCAGCTAATGATATGGATTATATTCCTAATGGAATTGATTTTGATAAATTTAAATTAATAAATGATTTTAAACAACGTCCCACTCAAATAGCAATGCTTTATAGCTCTTTAGAATGGAAAGGTTCAAATGAAGGGATTAAAGCTTTAATGATAGCTAAAAAACAGTTTAAAGGCTTAAAAGCTGTTTTATTTGGAACAGATAGGAAAACACCAACTTTACCAGACTGGATAAAATATT
This sequence comes from Methanobacteriaceae archaeon, assembly GCA_030016715.1. Lineage (GTDB taxonomy): Archaea > Methanobacteriota > Methanobacteria > Methanobacteriales > Methanobacteriaceae > UBA117. The sequence continues at coordinate 5,158 of JASEJD010000021.1, forward strand.
ACTATAATCCCACTCAAGAAACACTAGTAAATGATATTTATAATCAAAGTATTATCTATCTTTGTCCAAGTTGGGCTGAAGGCTGGCATTTACCACCTGCAGAAGCTATGGCATGTGGTTGCGCTTTAGTATCAACAGATATAGGTGGTGTAAGTGATTATGCTATACATGGATATACTGCACTTCTTTCAGAGCCTAAAAATCCCAATAAGTTGGCTCAAAATATTTTAAATCTTCTAAGAAACAAGGATTTAAGATTTAAATTAGCTTATAATGGAAATGAGAAAATAAGAACTTTTAGATGGGAAAAATCCGTTGATAAACTTGAAAAAATTCTATTAAAATATAGATGATTCTATGATGCCTAATGTATCAATAATAATTTTAAACTGGAATGGATGGGAAGACACTGTAGAATGTCTAGAATCGCTTTATCGAATAGATTATCCTAATTATAATGTTATAATAGTAGATAACGGTTCTTCTGATGATTCACTTTTTAAAATAAAGGAATACTTAAATGAAGTATCCTCCTTGAAATATAATAATCAGGATCACATTAAAATCTTTGAATATACTAAAGAAGAGTCAGAATCTATAATGGAATGTATTGAAGATGAATTGGCTTATAAAAATTTTTTTATTATTAAGAATAGTGAAAATAGGGGTTTTGCAGAAGGCAACAATACAGGCATACGTTTTGTTTTAAATAATTTAAAAGATGATTATATTGCACTGTTAAATAATGATACTATTGTTGACAGTCAATTTCTTAAGGAATTAATCAATATAGCAGAAATTGATATGCAAATTGGAAGTGTTCAATCAGTACTCTTAAATAGAGATGGAACTCTTATTGACTCCTTAGGCCAAAAGATTTTCATTTGGGGAGTAGAAGATATAGGAATGGGTTCGAATAATAGGAATAATTTTGAATATAAAGAAATATTTGGCTCTTGCGCTGCTTCTGCATTATATAGAAGAAGGGTATTCGAAAAAATAAGTCTTTTTGATCCTGATTTTTTTATTATTCTTGAAGATGTAGATTTATCATGGAAAATAAGATTAAATGATCTAAAAGCAGTATTAGCACCTAAATCAATAGTGCACCATAAAAGAGGTATATCCAACCCTATGACAATTACACAAATCTTTTTTAAACCAAAAACCAATGATATATTGTTCAAATGGTACCATGGAAGTAAAAACTGGATGATTATAGTTTTGAGATATTTTCCAGTAAAATATGTAATCGCAGCAATTATACTTAAACCGCATAAATTCTTTTTTACATTTTACAGATTTCTTTATTCTTCAATTAAACTTAAAACGTTTTTTAAAGGCACTGAAATCATTTTAAATAATTTTAAAATCAGGAAAGAAATAAAAAAGAATATTTTATTGGAAAAAATTCAGAAAAATTGTATTAAATTTAATTAACTACCAGTATTTTCTTAATTTAATAAATACAAATATACTACCAGCCAAATAGCTTATTATCCATGCATATCCAACCCCCACTATCCCGAATTGGAGCATTAGAACATAACTTAACCCTAATAATAATATGAAAATTAGAGAACTGGCTAGAATCAATTCAACGATATTTTTTTGAACCTTTTTTATAGAGATATAAATATAAAATATAGAAACAAAGAAACTTGAAATAATCAAGGCTCTTAAAAGTTCCAACCCGCTTAAATAACTTTTACCAAGTAAACCCAAGAAATATCCTCCAAATACATACATTAAAAAAGCTATTGGAAGGAGCAATAGAAATACTGCAAAAATGGTTTTTAAAGTATTTTTCCCCAATGATTCTCCATGACTACCTTCAACAAATAATGAAGTACTAAAAGCTGAAGGAATCATAAACAATAAATAAGCAAATGAATATGAAATATAATAATTAGCTGTCTGTTCGCCTCCTAATAAGTTAAAAACCATTATTGGAAGAATATATCCTGGCAGAATAACTAAGATTCCTATAAAATAATTGGCCGCAGAAAAATGAAATGAATCTTTTAAAAATTTAGTGTCTATTTTAAAATTTTTTAATTTAAATTCTTGATTTTTTAAAATAAAGACAAAATAAAGTGATATTGTTGTGGCGATTAAAGATGATATGCTGAAAGAAATGAAGATTCCTAAATTTCCCCAAAAAGGAAGAAGGACAATAATAACTCTTAAACCCATTAAAATATACTGATAAAAATAGTATTTAGATTTTCTAGAGGCTATAAATGCTTGTCCTAATGGGGAAGTTAAAGAAAATGCAATAATAGAAATAAAGAACAATAATAGATTATCCTTTAAAAAGCCGAGTTTTGGAGACCAGATACTGATTCCTAATATAAAAATAATTCCAAGAATTATTGTAGAAAAAATTATGACAATTGATGAAGTAATAATAATGTTTAACTTATTTCCATCTGGAAAAAATCTTACTATGGACTGATCAAGACCTAAAAATGATAATATTGCTATTAAGGTTACAACAGAAATTAATGTAGTATTTACTCCTACAACGTCTTGCGGATATACTCTTGCAGCAATTATCCAAAATATAAAGCCGGATATTGCCCCAATAACAAGAGCTAGTAAAATATAGGCCGAATTTTTATAGAGAGGATCTTTAAGATGATATTTAAAATCCTTCAAATTTTTAGGAAAATTAATGTCCACAAGTATCACTTGTTAAATGTCGTTTTTATTTAGATTTAGTTTCAATATCTTTTTTTTCTTCAATTTCTTCCATTAGAAGCGCTATTTCGCTTACAAGTTTTGTGATTTCCTGTTCCATGCTTTCAATCATTGTATATATTTTGAAGATCAAGTAGTAGGATCCAAATAATCCTAATATGATTATAAGGTCAAGTCCTCTTTGAATCCCGGTCATAGAAGCTAAAATGTTGGTTGAATTTGGATATATAGAGACAAGAATTACTGCTATCCATATAAAAATCCAGAAAGACAACATTCCTAAAGTCATCTTATTTTCTTTAAATCTTAAAATTCCTAAAATAATAGCGATTAAACTGATAAAAACACCAAAATATTGATATATCATGCTAACACCTTTTTAAATAAATTTATAATTAGTCTAAACAGAATTTTAAGGCCAACTTTTAAATTGGTCCCTTTGGTCATTGAATAATCTGTATAAATAGTTTTTATTGGCACTTCCTCCATTCTTAAGTCGTTTTTCTTCACTTCGCCCATAATTTCTGAAATGACTCCAAATCCCCTTGAATTAAAGTCCAATAATTGTGCAGCATTATTTGAAAAAGCTTTAAACCCTGTTTGTGAATCATTAACCTTAATTCCGTAAAAAATTTGGGTAATAACGTTCATTATTTGGTTTCCAAGTTTTTTGGAAGCAGGCATTTCATTAAAATTACGCATTCCATTAACAACATCAGCTTTACCATCTATTATGGGCTGGCATAAATTTGATATGTCATCAGGGTCATGTTGACCATCAGCATCAAAAGTCACTATAATTTCAGCATTCCTTGCTAATGCAGCTTTTATTCCTGTTTTAAGGGCAGCTCCAACTCCTCTGTTTAAAACATGCTTATATATTAATCCATTTGAGTTATTAATTGATTTGCTTGCAATTTCATATGTTTTATCTGTAGATCCATCATCTACAATGATTATGTTAAATTTCCTACTTTTTAGCTCTTCAATGATGTTTTTAATTGTTTTGCTTTCATTATAGGCAGGTATAACTACATAGATGGCTGGTTTAGAAGATTCTAAATAGTTCATGTTAGACTCAAAGGAATGATTAACACTATTAACTCCGTAAGAGCTAAAATCATCTTTATCTACTGCGGATCTCATGGTTACCTGCTCGAATAGTTTTATGTATCTTATTATTGTTTTGTGTAAAAGTACATTTGCATAAAAATTTATTTTTCTTTAATATAATTTTTATCCGTGAATTTTCTTTGAAAGTTCAGCTATCCTTTTTCCAAGGTTTTTTGAAGTTTCTATGCCGAATTTATCATTTTTTATGTCTCCTGCAGCTCCAGCAAATCCTGTACCTCCGTAATGAGCAAGGGGAGATCCATCTCCAACAACCACTGCA
>JASEJD010000011.1 GCA_030016715.1 Methanobacteriaceae archaeon
ATGAACAATATCTATAAAATTTATTAGTTAAAAAGGTTACGTATTTAACTATAATCAATTAACAAATTTTAACTAATATGGATTTTTAATATATTTTTTTATTCAAATCATTTTTACATTTGGTTATGTAAACTGATAAATGAGTTATAAAATTTATATTAAAATAGATGGGCCCGCTGGGATTCGAACCCAGGACCTCACGGTTATCAGCCGTGCGCTCTACCGCCTGAGCCACGGGCCCATTTAGTTAATCAAATGTAAATAATTTTACCATTTTCTTTAAACCATCACAGAATAGTACTTTATTGGATTATATAAATTCTTAGAAAAACTCTAAGGGGTAGATGCAAAGTTTAATTTTTATCATATATATTCTTTACGATAGTAATTTATTTTTGGACAGTTTTTTCAGTTAAAACTTCAATCAATTTTTCTCGGCATTCTATGAAGTCGTTATTTTCAATGATAAAAAAATTACAACCATATATAACAGAAGAAATCCCCATTGAATTTCTAAGAATATTTTCATGATTCTTAAATGTTTTAAAACTTTCTATTATACGTTTTTTAGTTTTATCTCTAATTCTTCTTTCTAATACATCTTCATAGGAGGCTTGAATCATACAAATTAAATCTGGATCTATAATTTCAATAGGTAGGGAAATAATATAACCAATATTTGATTGATCCACACCATGCAGATCAACTAATACATAATTGAGTTCTTTAATTTGCAGTGCAGCGGTTTTCCAGATTTTTTCTTGAATATCAATATCCAGAGAAAACATCTCGTCATCATTTGAAGCAAGATTATTGGTTTGGGCTATTTCAAGCATTAAATCTCCATAGTTGATATAATGACATCCAACAGCCCGGGAAACACTCTTGCAAAGACTGGTTTTTCCCACACCTGGAACACCCACCACAATGGCAAGGTTCCATGAAAAATCCATTTATTTGTTCACCATTTCATTTATGGCTTCTGCCATCATATGGCCTTCCACAGTCACTTCTGCTTTATCAATTTCATCTAATTTCTCAGCAGCAACTCGAGCATTCATAGCCATACCTGCGGCACTCATACAACCGGGATTAGTAGGTTTTATAACGATTTTTGCAACTGTTTCACCATTTTCTACAACTTCAACGCTTTCTATGAGTCCCATTTCAAGAATACTTATACCCATATGGGGATCGGGGACACTTGAAAGGGCACCTTTTACTTTTTCTACTAGTTCTTCTGACATCTTATACCTCGAAAAATAAATTAATATTTGAGTAAATAATTTTTTAATATCATTTCATTGTTATTATTTATATATTTATAGTTTGCTAAAAATTTTTACTTAACCCTATGCCTTATTCTGACTGCAACTCCTTTATTTGCCTTTTTCATCTCATCACCACTTAAAACAGCTTTTCCAACTGCTAAAACCTCTCCTTTTTTAATAATAACTACTTCATCGTTCGGAATTATATTTGGATCAGCATCTACCACTCCTGGACAAAATAAAGTGTTAGTATTAAGTTCAAAGTCGATTTCAACCCAATTTAAATCAATTTCATTTAATAGTTTTCCTCCATATATGTTAAGGGAATATAAACCTTTTTCATAAAGTAAAGTGGCAATGGTTTTACCATCATAAACAATTCGTTGATTAAATCGGCCTCTGCTTTCTGATTTATCTGGAATCAGTATATCTGCCTTTTTTGAATTAAATTGGTATCTGGCAATGGATCTTAAACGGTGCAGATTTTTATTTTTGCCCTTTATTTTTTTTTGTTTTCTAAGTTCCTTGCCCAAGTTAAAAATAGATTCTTTTGAGCTTATTTTGTTATCAACAGCAGTATAAATACACTCATCAAGGAATTTTTCACATACCTCCCGATAACCACCAGTAACATGAGCAATAACAGTTTTATCTTTAACATAATCTTTCAACACTTCACCAACAATTTCTATCTCTTCATAAGACCATTTTCCAGTGGTTGAAACATCATATGATTGTATAGGATATGTTTTTTCAAGTTCACGTGGACAGACTCCAAAGGGAGATGTTAAAATTAATTCTTGAAAGTTTTTAGTATACTTCATAAAAGACCTATGGGATGATGAAGAGGAATATGGTTTTCGCATACTACAAGGTAAAATAACAATTGTATCTCCTAAAGGCTCTAAAAGATTCATCCTATTTCTCCATCTAACTGCTTCTGGTCGAAATAAGGATTCTTCAGTGATTCCTAAAACTTTCATATTTATCATTCCTTGATTAATTTTTGATAAAATATTCATAATTTAAGATCTCTAGAATTAGCATGATCATCATTATTACTAAACGGATTTATTTTAGTCTTTGATAAATTTTAGTGATGCAGAATTCATACAATAACGTTTTCCAGTGGGAGGAGGGCCATCATCAAATACATGGCCCAAATGGGCATCACATCGGGCACATAGTACTTCGGTTCTTATCATAAAATGGCTGGTATCTATTATTAAATTAATATTTTCTTCAGCAACAGGTGCCCAGAAACTAGGCCAACCAGTTCCAGATTCAAATTTGGTTTTAGAACTGAATAGATCGGTACCACAGCAAACACATTTATATATACCATTTTCATGACAATCATGATATTTACCTGTAAATGCCGGTTCAGTTCCCTTTTTTCTTGCCACTTCAAATTGTTCTTGGGTTAATAGCTCTTTCCACTCATCATCAGATCTAATAATTTTATCCACTAAAGTAATTTTCTTTGTTTTATTAAAATAGATGGGAATTTTAGATATAGAATCACCTTCTTATTTTTATATGATATAATATAATAATAAAGCTTTTAATTTAGAACTGAAAATTTTCTTAACGTATCCTAAAAGTATTAGAATATATCATTTTATAATAATACCCAACCCCCCTGGACAAGAGATAATAGTAGAAAAACACATATAGATATTTAATAATTTTTCCCATCTAACCATTTTATTCCAGTAATATGTGCCAAATCTCTGTTTAAGGATATAAGGTCATTTTTATTTATTTCACTCAAATCATTCTTTCCAACAATTTGGATGAAGCTTTCTAATTCTTTATTTGAAACTCTAATGAAATTAGACAATTTTTTTATTCCATCTTCAATATCTAATTGTTTTAGTAATGAGGGACTCTGAGTGGTTATACCGGTTGGACATTTTCCAGTATGACAAATTCTAAACTGATCACAATTTATTGCAATCAATGCTGAAGTACCAATATAGACTGCATTAGCACCCATAGCTAAACATTTAATAAAATCCGGTGAAGTTCTAAGACCTCCACCGGCAATAAGTGAAATTTCTTCTTCAACTCCCATTTCATTTAAGGTTTTTAAAGCTCGCGGCAGTGCTACAATAAGGGGAATTCCAACATTTTCTCTAACATAAATATTGGTTGCACCCGTCCCTCCACCAAATCCATCAATAGCAATAAAATCAACTTCTGCATCAACAAGCACTTCTAAATCCTTTTCTATATTTCCACAACCAATTTTAGCCCCTATAGGAACTCCAGAAGTAATTTTACGTAGCTCAACAACCTTTTGTTTTATATCAGAGGGACTTAATATGTCAGAATGTCTAGCAGGAGAATAAGCAGCTTCACCATACTTTAAACCCCTTATTTCTGCAATTTCCGGGGTTATTTTACTGGCAGGTAAATAACTGCCTTTTCCCGGATAAGCACCTTGTCCAAATCTTAATTCAACTGCAGCAGCCATCTTAAATTTTTGTTCATCTATACCAAATCTTCCAGTTGAATATTGCATTATAAGGTAATCTGAAGCAGTTTCAATTTCTTCATCTAATATTCCTCCCTCTCCCGTATTGAAGCCAATACCTAAATCAGCGGCAACATGGGCAATGATAGTTCTAACCTTCCTGGAAACTGCGCCAAAACTTAGACCGGAAATTAATATGGGTGACGATAATATTAAGGGTTTTTTAGCTTGCGGACCAATAACAATTTCTGTTTTAACATTAGCATCCTGGTTTAGAGGAGTTTTATAAACCTGGGCCGGAATTAAATGTAAATCTTGCCAATCAAATGGCATTTTTTTGGTTGAACCCATTGAACGTACTACACTTTCACCTAAAATACTAATGTCCTTAATATCAACAAGCGACTGATAGAATGATTTGCTTTCATCTGACTTTTTTTTACGCATTAAAGTCTTACTTTCCCCAACAATTTCTTTATCACAGTAATAAAGTCCCTCTAATTTATTCTCAAAATATACTGGACACATGTAGCATATGCATCCATTTTCATGTATATCAGCACAACTTTTTCCTTGAGAACAATAAAGTAGTTCTCCATCACATTTTTGAGGATAGCTGGGGCAGTTAATGCAAATACATTTTTTCCTGTTTGATTTAGTATTTTCAACTTTAACCATATAAATAACATCCCATATTTATTAAATTATACGAAACGTTTAGGATCAGTATCTATATCCACTATAACTGGTTCTGACGATGAAAGTGCTTCTTCAACAGCTTCGGGTAACTTTTCAGGATCTGAAACTTTAATTCCCTTACCACCACATATTTCTGCGTAATCTGCAAAGTTACAATCATGAAGTTCGGTTTGGTAATTATGGTAATTCTCTACCATTTGTTCCTGCTGAATCATTGCTAATTGTTTATTATTGAAGAGAAATACATTTATGGGTAGTTTATATTTTACAGCCGTCAAAAAATCTCCCATAACCATTGTAAACCCACCATCCCCACTTATACATACAACTTGTTTATCAGGATATACAATTTGCGCAGCCAATGCAGCTGGAAGTCCAAAACCCATGGAAGCCAAATATCCAGACATCAACAGTTTCTGGGTGGATTTCATCCAGAAATTTCGTCCAAACCACCAGGAATTTTCACCCACATCCAAGGTTATAATAGCATGGGGATCTATTTTTTTGTTTAAAACACTTATTATGTACTGTGGCCGTAATGGAGCCATTTTTATGTCAATTTCATTATCTAAAAGATTTAACCACTCTTTTTTCAATTTTCTTATCTCTTTTAGATATTCCACATTATTTTTTGCATCCACAAGTGATGTTAGTTCAGGGATTAACTGAGAACTGTTACCTACAAGACCCAACTCCACTGGATATCTACGTGAAATCATCTTAGGATCAATATCTATTTGAATTGTTCTTTTTTCAGGTATCTGGGTCTTTTCAGAATAGGAAGAACCAATTACAATTAAAAGATCAGATTCTCTGACTAGTTTGGTGGCTGCTGTAGAACCAATAGTCCCATGGCTTCCCACATATAGATCATCATATTCATCTATAACTCCTTTACCTCTAAAGGTGGTTACAACAGGTGAATCAATTTTTCGTGCTAATTTAAGCAGTTTTTTACCTTGATTCATTGCTCCAAAACCAGCGATAATTACTGGTCTTTTTGATTTATTAATAAGTTGAGATGCCTTTAATATTAGAGATTTTGATATTGTAAGAGCCATATTGGGCATGTTATTTTTGAATGAAATTATTTCACTTTTGCATGGTAATTTCTGAACATCCTTTGGTATGCCTATGTGAGATACTCCTTTTTTTAAAATGGCATGTTTAATTGCCAGAATGGTAAGGGTGGTGGCCTGGTCTTTTGACATTAAAGTTTTATTAAATACAGACATAGGCTCAAAAAAAGAGTGTTGATCAATTTCTTGAAACGAACCCGGACCAATTAATTGTCTTTTAACTTGTCCAGTCAAAGCCAATACTGGTGAATGATCTAGTTTTGCGTCATATAATCCAGTTGCTAGATTTGTAGCTCCTGGGCCGGCTACAGTTAAACATGCAGCAACATTTCCAGTAAGTTTTCCATAAGCAGATGCCATTAAAGCCGCTGTTTGTTCATGTCTTACTTGAATGTATTTTATAGAATCGTTTTTGCGTACAGAATCAAGGATTCCAAGTGATGATGTTCCAGGTATACCAAAAACAAATTGAACACCCCATTCAACCATTTGCTGAACCATCACATCTGAAACTGATGAATCTTCGACTTTTCTTATTTTTTCTTTTTCCAATAAAATAAAAACATTCTGGGGAGAGTTGCAAACCGGACATCTCCACTCTTCTGGTAATTTGTCAAAATCAAATCCTTCTAATTCTTCGTCAAAGACATAATTACAGACTGTACACCTATATTGGACCATTTGAATCACCAATATAGTAAATTTTAGTTTTTGAAGCTATTTATTTTATTGAGCTGCCCCGTCTCTACAGTAGTAACCCATTGGCATTCCATTACCCAGATCTTTTTCTTGCCATAAGGGACAACTAGCACACATACACATCTTTTCAAAGTCCAAATCATCACATTCCGTCACTTCTGTTGCACAATAAACAGCAGGAACATCTTTTGGATTGGGCATTTCACCGGTTTCTTTAATTTCTTCCATTTTATTTTTAATCATTTTCTTTTTTTCAGCTATACATGCACTTTTTTCTTGTACTGGACAGTTCAGACAGGCGCATTTTTCTAGATTTTCCATATTAAATTCGATTTTTGACATAAATAATCCCCCATATTAATATTGATTAAAATGTAATATAAAGTTCTTGATTTGAATTATTAATCTAAAATTAAGAAAAATTGATTCAGAAAACTATTGATTTATAAAAATTTAATAACTATATCATTTAGTTTCAATTTTATTAAATAGATTTTTTAATAATTTTAAAAATGAAAGAAGAATTTATAATTATTTTTTTGGGGAAGGGGAATAATTTTTATCAATTATTTCTCGGTGCAGATTAATCAACCTTTCAATAGAAGGATGATTATATCCCAACCTTTTTTCCCATTTTTCAATCACAAAATCAATATGAACCTCTTTAACACCATTAATAAGGTTATCAGCATGTGCTACAATTTTTTCATTTAATGTTAAAGGTAAATAGTCTTTTGGAGGTAAACCCAAACTTTTAGCCTCTTCTAAAGGTATCCCTGCACCTATATGTCTTTCCACAATATTTACCATTTCTCTGGAAAATCCTAAATCTTTTAAAATTCCTGCACCAACTACTGCATGTTCAATACCATGAGTTTTACCACGGCCAATATCATGTAATAGAGCTCCATTTTTCACTAATTCAGAATCAACAGAAAATTTTCTTGAAATTTCCAATGCTTTTTTTGCAACGGCTTGGCAGTGTTCAATTACAGATTGAGAACACTTAAATTGTCTTAAAAGTTCTAAAGTCAAACAATATGCTCCTAAAAAAAGCGTTTTATAAAAATTAATCCTTATTAATATATATGTATAGGAGAAAAACTCTTAAATGTTATTTAGAATTTGGACTGGCACTTTCAAAACTGATTGAAAGGTTATTACTTTCATAAAAATGAATTTCATCTTTCAATTTATTAATAAATACTGAATTATCTTTATATTCCAGTTCCTTTCCACATTCTGGACATAAAAAATTATTTTCTGATGCTTCTTCGAAACTGCACCGGCATCCATTAACTTTACATTCAAAGAAAATGTTATTTTCTTCGTACTGCAAACATTCTCTTAATTCTTTTAGAACTTCTTCATGTTTGCTTTTTATCATATCAATTATTTTTTCTTGTTCAAATTTCCAACTATAGGTGTACCATTGTGTTTCAGGATCTTTACTTCTTTTATAACTTGCAATTCCTGCATCATATAATTTATATAAAATTCTTCTAACAATATTTAATCTTAATTCTGTTTCTTCTGCTATTTCTTCGTCGGTATCCTTACCATCCACTAAGCATTCCACCACAGAAATACTGCCTTCATCTTCTTCTTGAATGATTTCATTGAGCATTTCGATAACTAAAGGATCTTTAAGCATGTCACTTCCTCCTTTTGATAACATTGCAACACTATCAGTAATACAGTTTTAATAAAGAAATTAACAATGTCATTTGAATTTATCTAAATTATCTAATGGATATTATCTCAGGATTTAATGACTTCTAACTGAATAGCTTTTATCATAGTATTTATTTAGCTTTCTTATTCATATTAACCCTATTTTATCCACAAAAAATATCAAATTTAATATTTTTAATAAAATTTTCAATATTATCTAGTAACCATTATTATTAACTTTATGTTATATATATTTTTTTAAAAGTAATGATTCCATAATAAAGAAATCGTAAAAAATCCTTAAAGTTTTCTAACTATAACTGCAGGCGTATGTTCAACGGAATCTAGCATATCTACTGTTATTTCATCATAATCCATATTAAAAGCGTCTTTCATATCATAAACTGTTTCAATATTATTTTTGTTTTCTTTATGATAACTTTCAGCAATTTTTCCGATTTCTAAAGCTTTATCAGTTTTTATGTTGGTTGAAACTGCCAGTACTGTAGGGCCTACTATTTTTCCAATTCTTCCTAGCATATATCCGAATACCCCTAAGTTATATGTAATGCCCGGGGCAGCTAGTGGTAATGATGTGAATTTTTTACCAATTAACTCATATGTCGCATCAGTGTCGATGATCATGGAAATAACCTTTTTATTAGTTTTAGATTCAATATTTCTGGCTATATCTTCAACAACAGATTTAGGATCTGATGGTAGGAGTGATACAAATGTTCCAGGAGCGTTACTAAGATCAATACCGGCTTCTGAAGCGGGTTTAAGTGCATGTATTAATCCATAAGTCTCAAGGACTAATTGTTTGTGATACCTTGCAGCTTTGGGTAAGTTCCTTAAATTTCTAATTGTTCTTTTCTTAATTCCAAGTAAAGGGCCTAAAAAGTAGCCCCAAATATATTTTGACCAGATTTCTGCCAATAAATAAGCTTTTAATGACGGTTCAAATTTTGATTCATCCAGAACTCTGCCTTGAGAAATTGCAATTGGAGTTTCTGAGATAACTAAAAAATCATTTTCTTCAACCAAATCTAGACATTTATCAATTATCACCTCAAAAGAGGTATTCGGTTTAATATAACCCGTTTTTATGGGTATAATAACATATTTAGAATTATTTATTTTTTTAATTGGCATAATTTATAGACGAATTTAAAATTCAATCACGATTTTAATTTAAAATAAAATCATCCTTTAATTGGAGGTGCCCAAACTTTTAAATCAATTCCTTCAATAATGGCTTTTTTACCTTCAATCTGTACTATAACTCCTGAGTGAACCTTTTGCATCATGCAGTGTCTTGGAAGAAATCGTACGGTTTCTCCAACAGATGGAACTTTACCTTCTATAATACCTTCAAATCCCCCTACCATGCAGACTCCCACATCTTTAAATTCAAAATCTTCTTTGTCTAAACGGTGGCATGGCCCAACAATATGCACTGTAATCAGCCCATTGTTTTCATCAATAATCTTTGCAAAATGTATTATTGGACAACCCAAAGGTCTATATCTTATTGTATCTCCTTTTTTCAGTTCTTCTCGGGTAAAAGGATATAAAATTTCTCGGCATGAATGTTCTTTAGGCAGAGGTCCCAATATGAAATCTGCTTCATAACCATCTAAAACTCCCACAATTTTCTCATCTTCAGGGATAATATTCTCTTCTTTTAATAATTTTTCTAACTTCTTCAGATTTTCAAAAAATATTTCCTGAAACATGAAATGACAGGATTCAACTGAGCCACGTTTCTTTAAAAGAGCAGCTGCAAATTCATCGCATCGTGCAAAACCACATATACCACAGTTATAACCCGGCAAGAGTTTTATAATGGTCTCTTTATGATCAATATTTTTAGGTTTATCCTTCATTTATCGTAACCTCTATTCACCTTCATAATCCTGAAATCCATCTATTCGTCTTAATATTCCTCGATGATATTTTTTGTTGACCTTAGTTTCCCCGACACATAATGTACAAACTGCAAGGGGGGCAGAATGTCTTAATTCTTCGTTATCGAGGGAAACTTCTTTGGATTTGGTCATTTCCTCTGCAAGTTCCATGCATCCTTGTCCACTTAAACCATTTGCTTCAATTATTTTACAATTAGGATTTACTTCATAAACCCTCTCTCTAAATATTTCTCTTTCTGCTTGAGATATCATATCACCCTTGGTTATAGCTGCTATATCTGCTGTGCTAAGGAACGGACCTACTTTTAGTGGAGTATTAGGACCGCTGGTAGCATCAATAACACACACCCCTAAACAATTCATGGTGTAGGGTGCGCAACGGTGGCATAGCCCTGCAGTTTCAACTATTAAAAAATCAGATTCATTTTCCTCAGCCCAGCCAATCATATCTTCTATATTATATATTGCATAGTGATCGGGGCACATATCCATGGAAAGCCCAATCTTTGTGGGTACACCTATTTTTGCAAACTTTTGATCATCATCAGTATACAAACAATCAATCTTAACCACTGATGATTTTAGATTCATAACATTAAGGCTTTTTAAAGCATGTATTAAAACCGCAGTTTTACCAGAACCAGGAGTTCCAGCAACAATTACCATTCTCATAATTCCACTCTTTATAATATTTTAAATAATGTATATGTCCTTTTTATATTTCTAGGTTTAGTTTTTTTAATCTATACTTAAAACTAGAATTAAAAAAATAGATTTAGTTATAATGTATGAAAATAAAATTTTTCGGAAAATTAAATTTCAAGATTTAACTCTATATCCTCTACTAATTCTCCATTTCTAACCTTTTCTCTTAAGCTCAACATTAATTCGTCTATCTTGTTAAGTTGTTTAGATATCTTCTTTTCATGGGGGGTGGTGCTTACTACCTTCTGCATACCCCCACTTTTCATCACAATTCGTTTATCAGTCATAAGGGCCAAGACGGGGTCATGTGTTACAACCATAACTATTTTTCCATGGCCTGATAGAACTTTTAGGGCATCATGTTTTCTTATACCTGCATTTTCAATTTCATCTATAAGTACAATAGGAGAATCACTTATAATAGCCACATCTGCCACCATCAAAGCTCTTGATTGCCCTCCGCTTAAAATAGTGAGTTCATGTTCTTTTTTTATCGGTTCGCCGGTTAATGTATTGGCTAATTTGATAACAGAGTTTACACACTTATCACTGGCCCCTCTGCACTTGGCATGTAAATTTAAAAAGTCCCCTACAGACATATCTGCTAAAAAGTTCATATTTTGTGAGAGTTGGGCTACCATCTTTTTACGGGGGTTGGTTCTATCTTCGTAACTAGGTTCTTCGTTATTTACTAAGATCTTCCTTTTTGAAAAAGTATCTTTTTGAGCTAACTGCTCAATGTCTCCTATTAAAGAACTTTTACCGCTACCGGTAGGACCAACAACTCCAAAAATTTCTCCTTTACTAATTGAAATGTTTTTTACAGGTTCTTTTTCACCATGTTTATCATAGCCGCCAATAATGGTTATTTCATTTATCATTAAATCTTCACCTTTCCTAGAGTATCTCCTCTTAAACCACGGCGCATGGTTTCTAGGGCAGTAATTTCTTCTGGTGGAATATTACCAAGATTAACATTCCCTCCAAACTTCAAGATGAAATATACTTGCTGATTTTTTTGGGGAGCTTCCCATATAATTTTAGTATTATCTAGTTTTCTAATTAATAAATCCACTTCATCCTCTTTAACATTTCCATCATCATCAAATATCCCAATACCCTTACCACTTTCACGAGCTTCAATTAATACTTTATCTGCACCCGACTCTAAATCAAGTCTTATGAGATTGTTTCGTTTAATAGTATCAATTTTGTGGTCTTCTAAAGGGTTCTTTTTTCCAACTTCACTTATAACTATAAACCCTTGTTCTTTTATTTGGCTTATTATATTTTGTCTTTCATCTAAAGGAATTTCAGTTGAACCATCAGATATTTCTAGGGTATCAAATCCAAGTTTATCTGCTTCTTGTAAATATTCTTCAATTTTATCATTTATATAAGCCAGTTCAAATAAAGTACCGCCAGGATATGGTCTAATAAGGTGGGAGGAGTACATTGCAATTTTATCTTTAATAATTTCTCTATCATGTAGGGTTATTGTACCCCATCCAAATTTTGCGAAGTCAACATATTCACCAGAAATTTCCATAAGATCTTCCGCGGCTTTTAACCCCATACCTTTGTCTAACATCATGGTAGTTCCATTTAAGCGGGGTTTTTGCACACGTTCTGGCGCGAGAAAATTAAAAGCTTTCATTTCATCACCTATGTGATCATATTTTTCTTTTATTATTTTGTCATTTATTATACTATTATTGTATCGAATAAATATGAATAATAATATTTGGTTTATGAATATTTACTTACTGCATTTTAGGACTAAATCCAAAAATTTAAGAAATTTTCTTTAAATAAAACTATTTTTATTTTATTAAGCCTTGAGTAAAAACAGTAATATCCATTTTTTAAGTATCCATAATAACAATTATTAACTCAAAATATATTTTACTATCTTCTCATAACATTCAAATGTTTTAATATTAATTATTACTATATTATATCCTTCTTTTGAATTAAATTTCAATAAAAATAATATACAAAATTAATAATATGATTCAGTAAAATTTTTAGTATAATTTTTACTTGGAATAAATTTGATTAATTTAACAATATAAATCTAACAATATATAATAAATGAATATAAGATTTTTAGAATTAAGGGTGTTATTATATGAAAAAGTCCATTTTCTATTTTGAAAATCCAGGTAAAGAAAATACAGATAAATTATTAGATTTAGTTAAAACTCGAAAAAAGGAGCTAGGAATAGATAAAATAGTGGTTGCGTCTGTTTCTGGAGAAACAGCAATTAAACTGGCCGAAAAGATTGATGATGTGGATATTGTGAGCATCACCCATCATGCCGGGTTTAGAAATAAAGGTGAACTGGAATTAGACCCGGATGCTGAAAAAAAACTTAAAGAAAAAGGAATCAAAACTTATGTCGGTTCTCATGCTTTAAGTGGTGTAGGCAGAGGAATATCAAACAAGTTTGGAGGCATTACTCCTGTAGAAATAATAGCCGCATCTCTTAGAATGTTTTCACAAGGAGTTAAGGTAGGTGTGGAGATCAGTATTATGGCTGCCGATGCAGGTTTAGTTCCAGTTGATTCTGAGATCATAGCGATAGGTGGAACTGGTAAAGGGGCCGATTCGGCCATAGTTTTGACAGCAGCCCACATGAGTAATGTTTTTGATCTTAGGGTTCATGAAATAATTGCAATGCCAAGACCATAGACCATTTACAAATCTTTTGTTAGATATTTTTTTCAACTAAAGGTGATTATATTTTAGCTGTTGATGGTTAAGAAAAATCAGAATTTTATATGCATAAGGGTAAAAATTTGTGACAATGATAAAGAATTGTGATATATCGACCGTTGCTTTTAAATATAAGTTAGTACAATAACACTTCTCATAGATTGATGTGGGGGTAGTAATTGAAATTCATAAACGATGCCATAAAAGAATCTGAAAACAGAACGGATAGATCACATCCCAAGCATAATGACATGGAAATAGACGAAGACCTTAGAGAGATCATAGATAAGAGTAGAGCAAAAATATATGTAGTAGGTGCTGGAGGCGCTGGAAACAACACTGTTTCGAGGCTTACAGACATTGGAATCGAGGGAGCAGATACTTTAGCTATAAATACAGATGCACAAGATCTTTTCTATTCCAATTCGAATGAAAAATTGTTGATTGGTAGAAATACATGCGGCGGCCTTGGTGCTGGAGGCGTTCCGGAAGTAGGCGAAGAAAGTGCAGAAGAAAGCGAAGATGAAATAAGATCTAAATTAGATGGGGCTGACATGGTTTTTGTCACCTGCGGTTTAGGTGGTGGGACTGGAACTGGTTCTGCACCAGTTATTTCAAAACTAGCTAAAAAAGCAGGTGCATTGACTATAGCGGTTGCAACAATGCCTTTCAGTGCAGAGGGACTTCGAAGAAGAGAAAACGCCGAAAAAGGTCTTGAAAAACTACAAAATGCAGCGGATACAGTAATTGTCATTCCTAACGACAAGTTATTGGAAGTTGCTCCTAATCTGCCATTAAACAAAGCCTTTATGGTAGCAGATGAACTTCTGGGAAGAGCGGTTAAGGGAATAACTGAGCTTATAACCAAACCCGGTCTTGTAAGTTTGGATTTTGCTGACATAAGAAGTATTATGAAAGGCTCAGGAATGGCCATGATTGGAATGGGAGAATCAGAATCCGGAGACCGTGCAATAGAATCTGTGCATGAAGCTTTAAACAGTCCATTATTGGATCTGGATATATCCAATGCTAAAGGAGCATTGATAAATATATCTGGAAGTTCCGACCTTACACTGAATGAAGCTGAAAAGATTGTCCAGATAGTAGCCGATGAACTTGATCCTGACTCTAATATAATTTGGGGAGCTCAGATACAAGAAGATCTTGAGAATGTTATCAGAACCACTATTGTTGTTGCGGGAGTTAGATCTCCTCATATATTCGGTACACCTGCTGAACGCGAATATATAGCTGAGAGAGAAAAAGAATCCGCAGACGAATCTTCATTAGAAGAGTTCATAGATGGAGTTTTTTAACCAGAAATTTTATAATCACTTTTTAAAAAACAAATAATCTGATCATTCATTCTTTAGCTGATCCATATACATTGTCGAATAAGTGCCAAAAAAATCGGCACTTTTTTTTAAGCATAGTTATCACTATCTATGTTATTAAATGAAAAGGTTTATAAATCCCTAGTGATAACAAACTAATACAATCTAAAAAATAGATTTTTTTATTCCTTATTTTTACTATTATCAAAGTAGGGATTTTCATGAATTTAGGTAGTTTAAAAACAACTATTATCAATTTTATTAAAGAATGTAGAAGAGTTCTACATGTATCTAAAAAACCAGATAGAGAAGAATATATTAATGTTGCCAAGGTAACAGGCATTGGAATAATTATTATAGGAGTTATAGGTTTTATAATAACTTTAGGTGCTCAAGCATTAGGCGCATAATCATGATAAATTCAAATGAATAATATGAAAAATATGTTTAGTGATTTTGATTAATCTAATTTCATAAATTAACGTTTTTAATTGAAATTTATATTTAATTAAAGTTTTATTGTAATTTCATAATATGAAATAAATTGTAATTATATTTTTTACAATTAAAACCCAAAACCTATGAAATTTTATAAGGTCGTGTGGTTAATGGAAGATAGTGATAACTTAATATATGCAATAAGAACTCTTGTGGGTCAAGAGAAAAATGTTGCTCAAATGATAGCAAGAAATGTTAAAAATAGTGGAATTGAAGTAAATTCTATTTTAGTTCCAGAAACTCTTAGAGGATACATTTTAGTTGAATCTTCATCAAAATTAGACATGCAAAATCCTGCACTAAAGGTCCCTAATATTAGAGGGGCTGTGGAGGGCATGATAACCTTTGAGGAAATAAAAACCTTTTTGAAACCAGAACCCATCCTTGCTTCTATCCAGAAGGGAAGTATTGTGGAGCTTATTTCTGGCCCATTTAAAGGAGAGAAAGCTAAAGTAGTAAGAATCGACGAATCACGTGAAGAAGTAGTTTTAGAACTAATTGAAGCTGCAGTTCCAATTCCTGTTACTGTTAAAGGTGATCAAATTAGAATAATTCAAAAGGAGGCTGATTAATGGCTAAAGAGACTGTTGAGATTCTTATAGAAGGTGGAAAAGCCACACCGGGCCCTCCATTAGGTCCGGCAATTGGTCCGTTAGGAATCAATATGATGCAAGTGGTTGAAGCTATAAATTCTAAAACTGGAGATTTTGAAGGAATGAAAGTTCCAGTAAAAATTATAGTTGACAGTGATACCAAAGAATTTGAAGTCGAAGTAGGTACACCACCAACTACGGCACTTATCATGGATGAGTTAAAAATAGAAAAAGGATCACAAGATCCTGGAATGGATAAAGTTGCTGATCTTTCTGTAGAACAGGCTTTAAAAATTTCTAGAATGAAATTTGGCTCTCTTTTAGCGAATGATTATAAACATGCTGCCAAGGAAATAATAGGAACTTGTGTAAGTATGGGTATAACTGTTAATGGAAAAGATCCAAGAGAAGTGCAAAATGAAATTGATGAAGGCGTTTATGACGACATATTAACCGGTTAAACGCATTTATAACTTCAAATTTTTTATCAAAAAATATTTATGATGAACTTTTTATTCAAAAGTTCATGGAGGAATTTTAATGGAACAAGAGATAATGGAAGCGGTGAAGAAGGCCAAGGAACAAGCCAAGCCGAGAAACTTCACACAGTCCGTTGATGTGGTAATAAACATCAAGGATTTAGACGTCAAAAAACCAGAAAATCGTATTGACGAAGAAGTTTCTCTACCAAATGGACGTGGAAAAGACGTAAAAATTGCTTTTATAGCAGATGGGGACTTGGCTGTCCAAGCTGAAACTGCCGGCGCAGATCTTATAATCAGCAAAGCACAATTAGAAGATCTGGGAAAAGATAGAAAAGCAGCCAAAAAAATGGCTAATAATTATAACTTTTTTGTTGCCCAAGCCGACATGATGCCTTTGGTAGGAAGATTTTTGGGACCTGTTTTGGGACCTAGAAAGAAAATGCCAAAACCAGTACCGGCCACTATTAAACCGGATCCAATAATTGAAAGACTTAAAAAAACTATTAAAGTAAGAATAAAAGATCAACCTCTTATTCAAGCAATTGTTGGTACTCAAGATATGGATGATGAGATGATTGCCCAGAATATAGAAGCTGTACTTGGTATATTAGACCAAAAACTGGAGAAAGGAAGAAATCAAATAAAAACCATGTATGTAAAAACTACCATGGGTCCAGTAGTGAAGGTGATCTAATGCCTCATGTAGCTAGTTGGAAGAAGGAAGAAGTTAAAAACCTTAAAGACCTAATTAATAATCATGAAGTTATAGGTATGGCTAATTTAGCAGATATCCCTGCTCCCCAGCTTCAAAAAATGCGACAAAACTTAAAAGGCAATGCAACCATCAAAATGTCCCGTAAAACTCTAATGGCGCTGGCTTTAGAGGAATCAGATAAGAATAAGTCCAATATAAACGGTCTTAAGGAACATATGAATGGACAACCCGCAATGGTATTTACTAGCATGAATCCTTTTAAACTTTATAAAATCTTGGAGGACAGTAAAACTCCAGCACCTGCAAGGGCAGGTAGCATAGCCCCATCTGATATTGTAGTGCCTAAAGGTGATACAGCCTTTAAACCAGGCCCAATATTAGGTGAACTTCAGCAAATAGGAATACCCGCTAAGATTGACAAGGGTAAAATTGTTATAACTAAAGACAAAACTATTGTTGAAGAGGGAGAACCAATCCCCGCTAAAGTTGCAAGTATTCTTGCAAGGCTTGAAATTTTCCCAATGGAAGTTGGAATAGACTTATTAGCTGCTTATGAAAATCAAACGGTTTATACATCAGATTTATTAACCATTGACGAAGAAAAAACTTTTTCCGACATTCAAAAGGCCTTCTCTCAAGCATTAAACTTATCAGTAAATGGATTAATATACACAAAAGAATCTATGCCAATCCTTATACAAAATGCGGAAGCCAAATCTATGAATTTGGCAATCAATGCATCAATATTAACATCTAAAACCTCAGATACTTTACTATCAAAGGCTTATTCCCAGATGTTAGCATTGGCATCTGAAATTTCTGGTGTAGATGAATCCGCAGTTGATGATGAGCTTTTACAAAAACTAAAATCAAGTGCTAAGAAGGTTGAAGTAGTAGAAGAAAAAGAAGAAGAAAAAATTGAAGATAAAGAAGACGAAGAAGAAGATAAAGAAGAAGATGCAGCAGCAGGGCTTGGAGCTCTGTTTGGATAATATTATTAATAAATAAAATCGTAAAATTGGCATAAATCGCCAATAAATTGTATAAAAGCATTAAAATTGATGAAGAAATTTGAGGTGATCATATGGAATATATATACACAGCAATGTTATTGCACACAACTGGTCAGGAAGTAAATGAAGAAAACGTTAAGAAGGTTCTTGAAGCAGCAGGTTCTGAAGCTGATGACGCCAGAATTAAGGCATTAATAGCAGCACTTGAAGAAGTAGATATAGAAGAAGCTATGGAAAAAACAGCTGTAGCAGCAGCTGCACCCGCAGCAGCAGCATCAGCTCCAGCAGCTGAAGAAGAAGCAGCTGAAGAAGAGGAAGAAGAAGAATCTGAAGAAGAAAAAGAAGAAGAGGCTGCAGCAGGGCTTGGAGCCTTATTCGGTTAAATTCTTCAATTAAAGTCGTATTATGCGAATATTAAGCATATTCGACTTTTTATTAATTTTTTTATTAATTTTAACATTTTTTATCTAATTATAATAATTATCGTAAAATTATAACATTCATAAGAAAAAATTTTAATGATTAATATGTCCCACCAACTTGAAGAACTAGGATTTAAAAAAAAAACTTGTATAACTTGTGGAAATGAATTTTGGTCTATTGAAGACAGAGATACTTGTGGGGACGCTCCTTGTGATAAATATGAATTTATAGGAAATCCTGCAACCCACAAAAAATATGATCTAGCAAGAATTCAAAAAACTTTCATTGATTTTTTTGAAAAAAATTCTCACACTCCCATTGACAGATACCCAGTTCTAGCGAAAAGATGGAGGGACGACGTTTTTTTAGTGGGAGCATCTATATATAACTTTCAACCATGGGTAACTTCAGGGATGGTAGAACCTCCAGCAAACCCATTGGTAGTGGCACAACCTTCTATAAGGCTCAATGATGTGGATAATGTTGGTAGAACTGGCAGACACATGACTTGTTTTACAATGGGGGGACACCACTCATTTAATTCTTCTGATAATACTATTTACTGGGAAGATGAAACAGTAAGGTATTGCCACGATTTTATAAAACACTTAGGAATAGATCCTTCTGAAATAAGCTTCATAGAATCTTGGTGGGAAGGTGGAGGAAATGCCGGCCCTTGCTATGAAATATGTGTAAGGGGAGTAGAATTAGCCACACTAGTTTTCATAAAATATAAGACGCTTCCTAAAAATAAATATAAAGAAATTCCACTTAAAGTTGTAGACACTGGATATGGATTGGAACGATTTGCCTGGATATCACAGGGAACCCCCACAGCATATGATGCATCTTTTGGGCCTGTTATTAATCAATTAAAAGAACTGGCCAATATTGAAGTTGATGAACATATATTAGCAGAAAATGCCCGTGTTGCAGGGATGATGGATATTGAGACATTTTCTGATCTTCGAACTCTAAGAATGAGAGTAGCAGAAAGATTAGGTTTATCTTTAAATGATCTAGAAAAATCAACTAAACCTATGGAAGCTATTTATGTAATTGCTGATCATACGCGCTGTTTAGCATTTATGCTGGCAGACGGAGTAATACCTTCAAATGTAAAAGAAGGATATCTAGCAAGACTGGTTTTAAGACGCACAATCCGTTTTATTAATGATTTAAATCTATCAAATTCTCTATCAGATATAATGGATATTCAGCTTGATTTTTTATCTCAAACGTATCCTGAAATTAAGCATCATCACCATCATATACATAATATTATAGAATTAGAGGATAAAAGATACTTAAAAACAGTATCCAAGGGTAAGCGCTTGGTAAAAAAATCCATAAATTATCTTAAAAAAGATAATATGGATGAAATGCCTCTGGAAATGTTAATAAAACTTTATGATTCCCATGGAATTCCGCCGGAAACGACCATGGAGATTTCAAAGAACGAAAATTTTAAAGTTAATGTTCCGGATAATTTCTACACACTTGTTGCTAGCCAACACTCTGAAGAGCTAGAGGAAGAAAAAGATGACGTGGAATTAGATTTTCCCGAAACCGAACTTTTGTTTTACAGTAAACCTCACGAAACAGAATTCAGTGCAGAAATAATTGGTTTTTATGAAAATAATGTAATATTGGATCGTACATTATTTTATCCTGAGGGTGGAGGGCAACCATCTGATATTGGATTTTTAGAGTTCGATAATTTTAAAGTAAAGGTAATACACTGCGAAAAAATTGATAAAATTGTTTTACACCAGGTTAATGAATCAGATATATCTAGATTGAAATCATTTATGGGTAATTCAGTAAAAGGGTGTATTAATTGGGATAGACGAATATCACTAGCCAGAAATCATACTGCTACCCATTTAATTGTTGCTGCAGCTAGAAAAATATTGGGAGATCATATATGGCAAGCAGGAGCTCAAAAAGGTGTAAAAAGATCAAGGATCGATCTTTCTCATTACAAGAGAATAAATTCCAATGAAATGCAAGAAATCGAATTTCTTGCCAATAAATATGTGATGGGTAATTACTATGTATCTGCCACTTGGATGGATCGAAACGAAGCAGAAAAAAAGCATGGTTTCATACTTTATCAGGGAGGAGTGGTCCCTGGATCAGATATAAGGGTAATAGAAATTGATGGAGTAGATGTACAAGCTTGCGCCGGGACACACGTTTCTGAAACTGGGGATATAGGCTTAATTAAAATAAATAGGACTGAAAGAATACAGGATGGTGTGGAGAGGATTGATTTTTCTGCAGGAGAAGCAGCAGTGGAATCTATGCAGAAAAATGAAAATATTCTAAGTGAAAGTTCAGCTATTTTCAAGGTTGAACCTCAGCAACTTCCAAAAACATGTGATAGGTTCTTTACAGAATGGAAATCATTAAAAAATAAGATAAAAAAATTAAAAGACGAGATAGCAACCCTTAAAATCGAAGCACTAGGAGATAGTTTAGTTAAAATAGATAATTTAAAGGTTTTAACTAAAGAGATTGACGCGGATATGGACGAATTACAACGAATAGCTCTTGATCTAACAGAAAAGACAAATAAAGTTGATGTAGTGGTTATTGGAAATCTTGAAGGAAAAATTGTAGGAGCATCTACAAAAAAGGCTATTGATCATGGAATAAAAATAAATGAAATAATTCGAAATTCAGCTAAAATACTGGGTGGTGGAGGTGGTGGAAGACCAACACTTGCTCAAGGAGCAGGTCCTAAATCTGAAAAATTGCAAGAAGCTCTTGATAATGCTCTTAACTTTTTAAAAAATGTTATAAAACCATAAATTTTCATCCATACATAAAAAAGCATTAAAAGAATTAAAATCTTGTTTTTAAAAGTTTTTATTTATTTGTAATTATGATCTATAGAAGTGTTTTTATTAATCTTAAATCATATTGATAAGGAATAACTTTATAAATTAAATAGGACATTGGAGGCATATTTTGAATATTCGCAGCATTGAGGAAATTAATCACAAGATCTCATCTGGGGATGCCACCGTACTGACTGCAGAAGAAATTAGCCAACTGGTGCGTGATGGAGAAAAACCAAAAGCCGAGGAAATTGATGTGGTTACAACTGGTACTTGTGGTATAATGTCGGGAACTGCTGCAATACTTCACTTGAAAGTATCAGAACCTGGTAAATTTAAAAAAGCCAAAAAAATTTTATTAAATGGGGTGCCAGGATATCCTGGGCCTTGTCCTAATGAATTTTTAGGAACAATAGACTTGGTTGTTTATGGTACAACTCACAGTATTTATGAATCAGATTATGGGGGCGGATTCCTTCTTAAAGATATTATATCTGGAAAGGATATAGTTGTTGAAGTTGAATCAGTTGAGGGTGATAAATTAGAAACTACTTCAAACATTTCAGAGATTGCCACGGCCAAAATAATTGGAACTAGAATGGCATTCAAAAATTACACAGCATTTATTAATCCAAAATCGGAGCATGTATCTTCTATTTTCCATGCTATACCTATGGAGGGCCCTTTTAAGGGTATTTCATTTTCAGGGTGTGGGGAGTTAAATCCAATACAAAATGATCCAAAAATGAAGAC
The DNA here is from genome assembly GCA_030016715.1 of Methanobacteriaceae archaeon. Lineage (GTDB taxonomy): Archaea > Methanobacteriota > Methanobacteria > Methanobacteriales > Methanobacteriaceae > UBA117. Next base: position 21,917 of record JASEJD010000011.1, read on the forward strand.
TATATGCATGGGAACAAACATTCTTTTAAATGGCTCCGAGGGGATCATGATTGGGGAAGGAACTCGAAGCACATCCGAAAAGCCTAATATCATGGTTGCTGCTGATATGCATGATATGGATCCCCATTTCATAGGGGGATTCAAAACAGCTGCCGGACCGGAAATTTTTAATAGTATAGGTATTGCCATTCCCATTTTAAATCAAAAAATTTTAGAAAACACTTACATATTGAATGAAGATATTAATTTGCCCATAGCTGATATTAGGGGTAGACATAACATTCTATCAACCACTAATTATGGTGTTATGTGGAATGATGTTGATGAAAGACCATCTTACCACCCTAAAAAATGTAATGAGTGTGATTTATGCTTAGTTAGAGAAAGATGCCCCACTATCGCATATAAAAGATATCTTAACAGAAAAAGATGTTTTGGATGTGGAATGTGCGCATATTCATGCCCATATGGTGCTTTCACTATGAAAACTGGTAAAGTTAAATTTGAAATTGACCAAGAAATAGTTGAAACAAAGGTTGCTTGTCGCCAATCAGATATTAGAAGAGCACGAGAAATTACTTTAAAGCTTAAAGAAATAATTAAAAATGGCGATTTTTCAATACATAAATGTTAAAGAGGATATTTAATGCCGGAATATGAGATGATAATTGTAAGATATGGAGAACTTGGAATAAAAAGTCCCCCAGTTAGAAGAAGATTTGAAAAAAAGCTCATTTCCAACATTAGATCTTCTCTTGAGTGCAAAGTAGATATTCAACAGGGTAGAATTATTTTATCTGATTTAGATGTGGAATTAGCAATTGAAAATTTAAAAAAAATACCGGGGATAGTATCTTTCAGCCCCGCAATTTCAATTAATACTGATTTTAATTTGATAAGAGACTCCATTATAGATTATACAAAAAAATTAGTTTCTGAAGATTTATTTTCAAGTGATAAATCATTTGCTGTTAGGGGTAAAAGAGTAGGAGTTCATGATTTTACCAGTCAAGAAATGGCTGCATTTGTAGGTTCAGTAATAATATCTGAAACCAATTCACCAGTTAATCTTACTAATCCAGATTTTGAATTCTTTGTAGAAGTTAGGGAAGAAAAGACTTACATTTATCATGAAAAAATTTCAGGATTAGGGGGTATGCCTGTTGGTACACAAGGAAAGATTGTTTCGTTACTATCTAGTGGAATTGATTCTCCTGTCGCCACTTTTTTAATGATGAAGAGAGGTTGTGAGGTAATAGCTCTCCATTTTAACAATGAACCCTATACCACTTCTAAATCAACACAAAAGGTAAAAAAAATTGCTGAAAAATTAAAAAGTTATTCCTCGGGAGTTAAATTTAAACTATATATGGTAAAGTATGGAGATTATCTCAAGAATTGTAAAGATTATGGGCCAGAGAGAATGACTTGTGTATTATGCAAAAATGGTATGTACAAAATTGCTGAAAAGATTGCCCAAGAAGAAAATGCTCTGGCTATAGTTGATGGTAGTAGTTTAGGCCAAGTAGCATCTCAAACTCTTCCCAATATAGTTGTAACTCGAAATTCAGTTAAGACTCCCATATTAAGTCCTTTGATTGGTTTTGATAAATTAGAAATTGAAAAGATTGCAAAAAATATTGGAACATACGAGATTTCAATTGAATCAGATAGGGGTTGTTCTGCTGTACCCCGTTATCCAGAAACAAATTCAACCATTGAAAAATTATTAAAAGCTGAAGAAGATGTAAACACTATTGATGAATTAGAAAAGGTTTTTTTTTCAAAAGAAATTATATATTAGAATAAAATATTCATTACTACTCTTTTTAAAGATATATTAATCATTTAAACTTATCCTATAAGATTTGCAATGCCAATACTCTAAAATTCAACTGATTAAATACTTTGGAATCAATATATAGTAACTTATATATGATCATAACAGCATATTTTTTACATGGATAAAGTTTAATAGACAACTTAAATGGTTTTTGTTCGTTTTTCAACTTAAATATACAATAAACCATTAATATTGCAATTGAGTTGTTTAAAAATACTATGAAATTATTTGAATTTTATTTGGAGGTGTTTTTATATGAAAACAACAATTAGTGTAATTAAAGCAGATGTTGGTAGTGTAGCTGGACACGCAGTGGCTCATAAGGCCTTACTTAAAAAGTGTGATGATATTCTTAATACAGCCCAACAAGAAGGACTTCTGGAAGACTATCATGTAACCAATTGTGGTGATGATATTGATCTTATCATGACCCACAAAAATGGTGAAGAAAATGAAGAAGTTCATCAATTGGCTTGGAATGCTTTTCAAGAAGCAACAAAGGTAGCCAGAGAATTAAAACTCTACGGTGCAGGTCAAGACCTTTTATCAGATACATTTTCGGGTAACATAAAAGGTATGGGTCCTGGTGTAGCAGAAATGGAATTCAAAGAAAGACCAAGCGACCCGGTCATCATATTCTGCTGTGACAAGACAGAACCCGGAGCATTTAACTTGCCTTTGTTTAGAATGTTTGCAGATCCCTTTAATACTGCAGGTTTAGTTATTGACCCTTCATTACATAATGGATACGAATTTGAAGTATTTGATGTAATGGAACATAAAAAGGTGAAATTATCTTGTCCTAGCGAAATGTATGATTTATTAGCTCTATTAGGTACAATCAGCCGATATGTTATTAAACATATATACCGTAAAGATGATAATGAAATAGCTGCATCAGTAAGTACTGAGAGATTAAATTTAATGGCCGGAAGATATGTAGGAAAAGACGACCCGGTGGCAATTGTAAGATCTCAATCAGGATTCCCAGCAGCAGGAGAAGTAGTAGAACCATTTTCATTCCCTCATCTAGTGGGAGGATGGATGAGAGGTTCTCACAATGGTCCTTTAATGCCAGTTGCACAAAGAAATGCCCACCCTATCCGATTCGACGGCCCTCCACGGGTCATAGCACTAGGATTCCAGATTGCTGATGCAAAACTAGTAGGACCACTAGATCTCTTCGATGATCCTGCATTTGACCGAAGTCGAGATCAGGCTTCAGAAGTTGCAGAATATATGAGAAGGCACGGTCCATTTGAACCACACCGATTACCAGCAGACGAAATGGAATATACCACTCTACCCGGCGTACTTGAAAAATTAGAGGATAGATTTGAAGATATTGACTAAATCAATCATCTTCTTTTTTTTATTATTTAATAATACTAAATGAATATATAAAGTGAATTTAGATATTTAAAAAATAAATAATGCTCAAATTTGTTCATATTTATTTAAATATCTTTTTTTATCAGATTAAAAGGTAGATCAATCACTCTATCTACTTTGTCAATAATTACACCATCGCCAGTAGCAACAACACCTTTAAATGAATTTGATAATTCCTTTATTTCAAAATCTACTTTTCCAGAAAGTATAACTTCTCCTTTTAATTTTTTAGATTCTAACAAGGTTTTAGTTAAAACTGCTAGTTTTCCACTGAAACTAACTTGTTTATCAAATAATACATATATATATTCTGCTTCATACTTGCATAAAACATCAAAAATTTTCATCAAGGCCTTCTTAGTAGTTTTTTTATATTTATACTTTCCAAAAACAGCGTTAACATCTCTTAGAAATTCATCATCACCTATAACAAGTTTATCATAATTTCCTTCGCAGATAGTTTCAACAGTTATTAGAACGTTATAACCGTCAATTATAATTGTTTGGTTTTTCAATTGTTTCAAATCTATTTTTTTCTGACTTCTTGATTCTGAAACTTCTTTAGAAAAAACAGTTCTTGAAAGTAAGTTTCTCTCTTTTTTATCTAATACATATCGATTTGCAACAAAATTCAAAGCATTTTTTTTCTTATATCCTAGATTAAGAAGAAATCTCAGATCATACTTAGCAGATACGATTTTTTCAGAGTTACTTTTTCTAAGGACTATTTCTTTCATAATTATATCATAAATAGATTCATATTAGGTCATGCATTATTCTTATTGCATCTAATAGGCCATGAGCATAAGTAATACATCCAAAAGAAGTTATATAATCTTTTTTTTCAAGATAATAAATAGTATCAGTATTATAATTCATAGCCCTTTCAATAATATCTTTTTCTCGGTTGCTGAGTTCAATGCCTTCAATTCCATTTAAATTTCTTTTAAATAATTCAATGTCCTTCTTAATTCGTTCTTCGTAATTCATTTTATCACAAGGCAAATATTGATAGGATTAATAAAATTTTAATATAAAAATCAATTAAATCCTTTTTTTCTTTAACTGCATCCAGGAATGATATACTCTTTGTATAACAGTAAAATAGCCCAATATCATAACTATTATAACTGCTATCTCAATCAAATTTGTTTTTAATATTAAAGTGAGGATTACACCGGCTAATATAATAAATATTCGCTCAGCGCGTTCTGCTATTCCTACATCACATTTTATTCCTTCTACTTCAGCTCTAGCCCTAACATAACTAACAGTTAAAGAGGCATGTAAGGCAAGGATACCAATTATCCAGTTAGAATAACCACCATATATGAGGCCGATTAAAATAAATGCATCAGCAAATCTATCGGTGGTTGAATCTAAAATTCCCCCAAACTTGGTGGGTGAATAATTATTTCTTGCAACAGCACCGTCAATCACATCCATAAATCCACTTAGGATTATTAAAATAGCCCCCCAAATTAAATCTTGAGTAGCAAACATGTATGAAGCTATTAAACTAATAATCAGCCCAATAATAGTAATAATATTAGGATTTAAAGGAATTTTTCTTGCGATAGGGTTAAGAAATGATCTAAGATATGGTCGTAATTGGTTTAGCATAATTTAACTTATTAGTTCCAGTGATATATATGTTGATAAAACAATAATTAAAAATCTGAGATTAATATAATTTTTAGTTGATAATATGAATATAATGCGAATAGAACCCCAAAATCCGGATAGAAATAAAATTGAAAAGTTAATTGAAATATTAAAAAACGGAGGGGTAATCTTGTATCCTACTGATACAGTTTATGGAATAGGTGCCAATATATTCGATGAAAATGCAGTAAAAAAGGTTTATTCAATCAAAAAAAGAAGTTATGCTAAACCCCTTTCTGTTTGTGTTTCTAATATTGATGAAATTGAAAAGATAGCATATTTAAATTCGAATTTAAGGAAATTTATTAGTAAAATTTTTCCTGGTCCGTTTACAGTCATTTTAGAAAAGAAAGAAAATGTGCCTGATATTATAACAGCAGGCAGTAAAAAGATTGGTGTAAGAATTCCAGATAGTACTCTTTGTATGGAATTATCAAAAGAATTTCCAATAACTACAACCAGCGCCAATATATCTGGAGAAAAAATACTAGAATCGGCGGATCATATTTTAAGGGAATTGGGAGATGTATTTGATGCGATAATCGATGCTAGTTCTGTTAAAAATATCAAACCTTCAACCGTGGTTGATCTTACTGGTCCCAAGCCAAAGATTTTGAGAAAAGGTTCAGAAATGCCTTTTCAGTAGATTAGTGAAATTTTAATATAAATAAAATATTATTATGGATTATTAATAGGCTGTAAGTAAAAATTATTCCTATAATCCCTTAAATTTGCTAAAACATCTAAAGAAAGGAGCAAGTAAATTTCTTTAGTATAAATATTTTTATGATAAGAAGCTAAAAAAATAATGAGGAATAAATTTGAATGTTTTGTCTAATATGAAGAAAAACACCAAGATACCTGTAGGTTGTTCAATTGATCATATAATGGGTGGTGGTGTTGAGAAGGGAACTCTAACTCAATTTTACGGCCCTCCTGGTTCTGGAAAGACTAACATAGCGCTTAATTTAACAGTTCAGACAGCTAAAAGTGGTGAAAAAGTTATTTATATAGATACAGAGGGCGGAATATCTATAGAACGAATTAAACAGCTAGCAGGAAATGATTTTGATAGTTTAGCAGGCAGAATAATAGTTTTTGAGCCTACAACTTTTAAAGAGCAGAATGAAACATTAAATAAAATAGAATATTTAATAGAATCTAAGAAAGAAGCAATTGACGTTATTATACTGGATTCTGCTGTGGCTTTGTATCGTTTAAAGGAGGGAAATTCACAACAATTTAATCGCGAATTGGGAATGCAGATGGCACTTCTATCCAAAATAGCCCGTAAACATAATGTTGCAGTTATCATAACTAATCATATTTACTCTGTTTTTGACGATAACGGGCATAGTTCAATTGAACCAGTGGGCGGCACCATCTTGAAATATTGGAGTAAGACCATGGTTGAACTAGAAAAAGGGGATATTATTGGAGAGAGAATTGCTATTTTGAAAAGACACAGAAACCGTCCAGAAGGACTTAAAGCAAGATTTAAAATTGTTGAAAATGGATTAAAAAATTGTATTTAAAATTTAAGGATGTAAATATTTCAGTAATTGCAGATTTTTGATCTTTTTATAGTTTTTGGACTATAATCATTTTTGCTATATTTCTGTAAAATTTATTAATAGGAGCAAATAATACTGTTATAATCATTAATTAAATAGTAAATTTCCCATGATTTACTAGATAATTGGAGAATAAAATTATATTAACGAGTTACATTCTAATAAAAAAATTTTTGAATTAACTCTAAATTTCATCATAAACTAATTAGTGTTATCAAAATGGATTTTATGAAACATTTAATGTTGTGATATACATGATTTCACCAAAAAAATATGCTAGGGCAGCGAAAATTTTGCCTAAAGGTTTTAAAACACCAAATGAGTTTTTTAATTATATTTACCATGAAAAAGACATGATCTGGATGGGTCAGAACACCAATCATTTACATGAAACTACGGACATAATGGATGCCATGATTGGTTGCATAAAAAATAGGGATTATTCTAAATATCCTCCACCAGAAGGATTTCCAGAATTAAAAGAACTTATAAGAAAAGATTTAGGTTTAGGTAGTGAATTCGATGTTTTAGTTACAGCAGGAGGTACAGAATCTCTATATTTAAGTATTAATGATATTCTTGACCCTAAAGATAATATGATGACTTGTGATCCTGGTTATTTAATAATTGATAATTTTGCAACTAGATTTGGTGAGAGGGTTATATCTGTTCCTATTTACAATCCTGATTGTAACTATAAATTGACCCCTCAACTGGTAAGAAAGTATATGAATGAGAGAACCAAGTTGGTGTCATTGGTTGATCCTCTAAATCCATTGGGTTCTTGTTATACTAAAGAAGAATTAAAAGAATTTGCTGATATAGCTAATGAAAATGGACTTTATTTATTGCATGATATCACCTACCGCGACTTTGCCAGAGAACATCATCTTATGGCTAAATACGCACCGGAAAATACTATAACTGTATTCAGTTTCTCTAAAATTTTTGGAATGGCGGGACTGCGTATCGGTGCTATAGTAGGAATGTGTGATGTAGTTGATTCAGTAAAAAGTATTGTCATAAATGACTTGGGAACAAATGTTGTATCTCAGCATGGTGCAATGGCTGCTCTTAAATCTAAAAGCAGATGGTTGAATCATATTACTAGTACAACCCGAAAAAATCAGAAAATTATCAAAAAAGCTGTTGATGAAGTTGAAGGAGCATTTATACCAGTTTATCCATCAGATGGTAATATGATGGCCATTGATATGTATGAAACAGGAATAAAACCGGTAGATGTTGCAGAATATCTTCTAGATAAGAAAATTTTCGTTAGAGAAGGATCTTACACCAGCCGATTGTTTGGGCATAGATATTTAAGGGTTAGTTTCTCAATACCCCAGATTCAAGTTGAAACTTTTGCTAACAAATTTTTAGAGGCAATGGCAACATTAAAATCTTCAAAGAAGATTTGAATTTAAATGTTAGATTATGTCCCTTTAACGATGTATTCTGGATTTTTTTCCATTTTTTTAATCTTATAAAAATATCTAAGAATTAATTTTTTTTTTATTTATCTTTAAGATAATAATATTCTCCCTGTTCTTTTTGTATTCGGTCTAGATAACTTCCAAATTTATTTACCCTAGGCCTTTTTGTTTCTTTGTCTCTTCTAAATGTAATTCCCACATCGGAAAGGAACTTGTTCATGGAAGTTCTTAGGTCAGTAGGTGCAGTAGCATGGCCCCTTAAACCTGGTTTACCAAAAAATACCATGGCACGGTCAGATATGTAATCAATAAAAACAATATCATGATCTATTATTATTGATGCACTGTGCCTATTCTCAATTATTTTTCTTATTGCTCTGGCAGCTACTAACCGTTGTTCCACATCCAAAAATGCAGTAGGTTCATCGAAAAGATAGATATCTGCATCCTTAGAGAGGGTAGTGGCAATGGCCAGTCTTTGAAGTTCTCCTCCACTCAAATCCTTAACTTCCTTATCCATAATATTATCTAGTGAAAATGGTTTTACAATTTCACTTTTAAATATATTAGTACCATAGCTTGGTGCACTTGTTATTAAAAGTTCTTGAACGGTACCTTCAAATTTAGTAGATAAATATTGGGGTTTATAGGCTATAGAAACCTTTTTGTTGATTTTTCCATCGTCGGGTTTGATTACCTCCGCCAATATCTTGGCAAAAGTGGTTTTTCCTATTCCGTTAGGTCCAAATGCAGTGACAATTTCATTAAAATGTACCTCTCCTTCTTCGGCATCAAACTGGAAACCATCAAAAGATTTTTTGATGGAAGAATAATCAGCAATAGGTTCTGATTCTACGGCTTCTGTGGGAGGTTTTACTTCAAATAATATGGCATTTTTTCTAAACCTTACATTTTCTTCCCTCAAAAATCCGCTGATATAGGCGTTTATTCCAACCCTCACTCCCCGCATGTGAGATACAACACCATAGCCTCCTGCATGACCGTAAAGTATGTGTACATAATCAGATATGGCATCTAATGCGGCTAGGTCGTGTTCAATTACCATGACTGATTTTCCTTCTTCTGCAAGAGATCTAATAACTTTAACTGCATTCAATCTTTGCCTAACATCTAACCAAGATGTTGGTTCATCAAAATAATAAAAATCAGCATCTTTAAGCACTGCGGCAGATATGGCGACCCTTTGAAGTTCTCCTCCACCTAATTTGGATAATTCACGATTTAATATGGATTCAATTTCCAGGGTTTCCATTACTTCTTCTATTTTTCCTCGTTCATCAACATTCTCTAATAGTGATTTAACTTTTCCTTTTACAAACTTAGGTAGCAAATCAACCATCTGGGGTTTATGGGCTGTTTTTATATTACCTTTAGAAAGTTTCTGGAAATAGGATTGGAGTTGGGATCCTTTGAAGTAGGATATTATCTCATCCCATTCAACATCCTTTTCATAAATTCCCAGGTTTGGTTTTAGTTCACCAGATAAGATTCTTATTATAGTGGATTTTCCTATTCCATTAGGGCCAAGTATACCGACTACTGAACCTTCTTTAATATTGGGCAGGCCAAATAACTCGAACATATTTTGACCGTAACGATGTATAGGGTCTTCTAATGCTTCAGGCAGATTTATGATCGCCACGGCTTCAAATGGACATCTGTTGGTACATATTCCGCATCCAGAACACAATTCTTCGGAAATAATTGGTTTTTTTGTTTTTTCATCAATGATTATTGTATCTTCTTCCATTCGTACTCCGGGGCAGTATTCTATGCACATATAATTGCATTTTTTTGGTTGGCACCGATCATGATCCAGTATAGCGATTCTTGTCAATATATCACCGTTATTAAACTAAAATTAGTAAATTAAAATTTTTTGTTAAATATTTTTATAGATTATGTTATGAATTATTTAGTTTATTCTATAAGGTTTTGATTGTTGTAAAATATTTGCCAATTTTTAGAAATATATTCCGAAAAAAACAGTTTTTAGTTTTCGTTATACAACATAAAAGTTAGTAATAAAAAGATAGAGAATACTCTATTTCTCTATATTTTAAAAAATAAAAATTAAATAAAAAAAAGAAGGGGTTTATGCTGATTTAACAGCCATTTCTATGTCTGATGCTTTTACTGTTTTTCTTCCAGCGTGTTTAGCAAGTTTTACAGCTTGTAAAGCGATTTCTTCACCTTTTTCTTCTAAAGCTTTTGCTAATTCTTCTCTTGCATCGTCACTTATTCTTTGAGCACCCGCGTTTTTTATGATCCTTCCGACTGGTGCTATTGGTAATTCAGCCATAATATCACCTCAATTTTAACTGGGTGTCCATACTATTTAAACTTATCGTTTTTTTGTACATTTTTTTGACTAAATTCGTAATTGTGTCATAGATAAAATAGGTTATGGTGCATGTGTCAAGATGAAGTTCCAAATCTTGATGATCATTTATATAATATTTTAGTGCTAATGATCTACACCGCATGTTATTTTAACTTATAAATTAATATGTGATAAACATCAAAAATCACAAACATGAATTTTTAAGTATACTGGTGAAAAAATGAAACAAGTTATTGTCATAAGAAGTGATCTTAACATGAGCACAGGTAAGATCGCAGCCCAAGCATGTCATGCCAGTTTAGGTAGTTACAAAAAATCAAATGACATCTCCATAAAAAAATGGGAATCAGAGGGTGAAAAGAAAGTAATAGTTAAAGTAAAGGATTTAGAGGAACTTTTTCATATTAAAGAATTACTTAAAAGTACAGATATTCCATTTTACTTAGTTAGAGACGCCGGGCGTACAGAAATTCCTAAGTCTACCATAACTTGTCTGGGAATAGGGCCTGATGAGGATGATAAGATAGATAAAATAACACAAGATCTGAAGCTCTTAAAATAATGAAATAATAATCATTATCTAGAAGAACTATAATAAAACACATAATTTAATAGACCCTACTTTTTATTATAATAACTCAATAAGGTTAGTGATTAAATGGAGTGGGTAGTTAAAGTTGGCGGAAGTTTATTTCCTAATCATGCCATCAAACTGGTTAAAAGTTTGGTTGGTAAAAAGATACTAATTATTTGTGGTGGTGGTTCTTTAGCTGACCATGTAAGGAAATTTGATAAAAATATTGGATTCTCTGAAACCGCAACTCATAAAAGTGCAATTAAATGCATGGACATACTTGGAATTCTTCTTGCAGATAAAATTGAAGATGCAGTTGCTGTTTATTCCTTGGAAGAAGCAAAAAATACTATTTTAGAATCGAAAATTCCAATTTTGTTACCTTCACATTTACTTGATCTTCTTGATCCACTGGAACATTCATGGAAGGTTACCTCAGATTCCCTATCATTTTATATATCACATCTACTAGAAACTAAACTGTTAATTGCAACTAATGTGGATGGCATATTTACTGACCAACCATCTATTAGTAATGCAAAATTAATAAGAAATATAAGTGCTAAAAAACTACTATCTTTTGGTGAGACATCAATTGATGAAGCACTACCACAACTTTTGCTAAAATATGAGTCAAACTGCCATATTGTTAATGGTAAGTACCCAAAAAGAGCTATTTCTATAATTAATGGTGAAAGTGTAGGTAAAAATAGAAATACACTAAAATACACATTTATTAGAGGTGATTAAATGGATAAAATCGAATGCACATCTTGTAAACAAGAGATACCCATGGTGGAAACCTATGTTAAATTCACATGCCCTCTCTGTGACGAAACAATATACCGATGTCAAAAGTGCAGAACATTTGGACATATATACACGTGTAAATGCGGATTTAAAGGTCCTTAAGTATTATTAATAATTTTAAAAGATTAAAAAACCTAATTTTAAATAATATTTAATGGAATTGATATAAAATAATATTCTTTATCCCTAGGATTATAGAATCTTATCAAATCCTTAAGAGTTTATTGGAGGTAAAAATATGGGTGAAGTATTAGCAACTATTAAGTTAATGCCAGAAAGTCCCGATGTTGATCTGAACAAGGTTAAAGCAGAAATAGAAAATTCAATTCCAGAATCCACGGAATTACATAAAATAGAGGAAGAACCGGTAGCATTTGGATTAGTTGCTTTAATTGTTACTGTAATAGTAGGAGATGCAGAAGGCGGAACAGAAGAAGTTGAAGCAAATCTAGCTAAACTAGAAGATATTGGTAACATAGAAGTAACGGATATTAGAAGATTGATGTAGATAGTTAAAATATTTAATATGAACTTATAAAAGAAGGGTTTAATCCATAATTATGGAAAATCCATTCAATTCTTTTTTTTGATTTATATAATATATTATTTTCAGTAATTTTAAGTATAAATTAATCAATGTAAATTTGGAATTCATATGAATGCATATATTGAAATATTGAGGCCATGGAATGCTATTATGGCTGTAATAGCGGTTATTTTAGTTGCTATCATCAACGGAAATTTTAGTACAGATATATTTTTAGCGTGTGCAGTTGTATTTATTGTAACTGGCGCTGGAAATTCCATAAATGACTATTTTGATCATAAAATTGATGCAATAAACAAACCAAAAAGACCCATTCCATCTGGAAGAATCCCATTAAAAACAGCGGGCATGTATTCGATATTTTTATTTATATTGGGAATAAGTATAGCATTTATTATTAACTTTTTACTAGGAGTAATAGCACTTTTAAGCTCATTTTTGATGGTTTACTATGCATATGATCTAAAAAGAAGGTGCATTATAGGCAATCTAAGTATATCATTTCTTACAGGATTATGTTTTGTATTTGGAGGTATAGCTGCTGGAGAAATAATAAATTCAATTTATTTAGGTTTTTATGCGTTTTTGATGACTATGGCCCGGGAGATTGTTAAAGACATGGAAGATGTGGAAGGTGATAAAGAAGAGGGAGCCACCACTTTTCCAATAATATATGGTAATAGAAAAGCGTCAATTTTTGCAGCTTTTTTCATGATTATATCCAGCATAACCAGCCCAGTACTTTATTATCTGGGACTTTTCAACATTTTTTATTTTATAATACTTTCAATTGCCATTATAATATTTTTAATAAGTGCAAAATCTATTTTAAAAGATTATTCTGTCTTAAATGCTAAAAAAATATCTAAAAGGATAAAAATTGGCATGGGAATAGTATTTTTGGCCTTTGCTTTAGGATCGAACTATATTACAAACTTTTTTTTTAAATTAATGTTATAGTAACGGAAGAATAAAAAATAAATCATTTTTTATAGCATTTGGAGTAAAATACTTAATTATCTAGTTACATCCAAAAGCTTAAACTAGAATAAGTTGATATATAATATTAACATAAATGAAAGTCATAAATCCCTCTTAAAACATTAGAAGTCATAAAATTAGATTTTTAGAAAGAATAAATATTATTTCAGCTGGTTTTAATTAAGGGGAGAAAATATGTCAAATCATAAGGATAAAAAAATTAAAATAATCAAAAACGGACCATACATAGTTTTTGGTTCTATTCCTCTAAGTGAAAAAATTATAGTAACAGATAAAGAGGGACACACTCGTGAATGGGTTGAAGGCAAAGATTATCAAATAAAAGATACTTATAGTTTATGTAGATGTGGTGAATCTAAGAATAAACCGTTTTGTGATGGTACTCATACAAAGATTGATTTTGATGGTACTGAAACTGCAAGTCTACAGCCATATAATGAAAGGGCTAGGATCTATGAGGGTAATAACTTAAAACTAACAGATGTATGGGAATATTGTGATCATTCCCGTTTTTGTTTAAGGGCAGGAGGTATCAGAAACCTCATTCAATCTGATGATCCTGAAGATGAAAAAACTGCCATTGAAGAAGCTACAATCTGCCCCTCAGGTAGACTGGTCTTATGGAATAAAAAAACAGGTGAAATGATGGAACCTAAATTTGAACCTTCTATAGTTCTAATACATGATCCTCAAAAAAACTGCGAAGGACCTATATGGGTTCGTGGTTGCATTCCAGTTGAATCTGCAGATGGGGATATATATGAACTAAGAAATCGTATGACTCTTTGTCGTTGTGGTAAATCAGATAATAAGCCGTTTTGTGATGGTAGTCACTGGATGACGCCTGAAGAAAAAGAAAAATTTAGGAAGAAATGGGCTAAAAAAGATTGAATTCTAGAATTTCTTTTTAAATAAATTAAAAAAATCTTATTATCGCTAATACTAATTTAGAATTCATTTATATTTTCATAAATAAATTTTTTACAAAAAAAATCAATTTTTGATTCTGACAGTAACGGTGAAACATGAGTCGTCTTTGGGATATTTAAGTGCTTTAATATTAGCTTTACTATTGGGGATATGGTTTTATTTGGATAAGACCTTATTAAAATATTTAAAACCATAGGCACTTGCTGCATTAATCTATGTTATTGCCTCAATATTTTTATTTATTATCCGATTTTCTCCCTTAAATCGTAGGATATTGAATATTTCATCAAAAATCTTTTGTAGAAAAATACATTAACGTATAACATTATTTAATTATCTTATTAAAAACATTTTTTGGTTTAGTTATAGCTTCAGCATTATATCTAAATGCTTTAAATGAAATTATTGTGGTAAACCCAGTTTTTCTATTAAATGTTGAGTTTTTATTTATAGTATTAATTGAATCTATTTTTAAAAGAAAGTGTGAATTTAAAGATATTTTGGGTTTTTTATGTTTCAATAGTAGCTATATTTTAAAATTACTGACAATTTACAAAAATTTGTTTTTGAACCTACTTTATATGGAAATCTGTTAATTATAGTTGCCGCATTTTTTTGAGCTTAGATACTAGCTTAGGTAAATTTATAACTAAAAAAGAGAACATTATTTTCATATATGCTGTAAAAAGTGGAATAGGGGGATTTATTTTATTAATAATATCTATAGTGCCCGATTTGAACTTAATAATAACCTTAGAGGCACTCGCAATTTTACTATTTATTAGCATGTTTTGTGCTAGTTTTTCTCTATTTATAATTTATTTTGCAATAAGAGAAATTGGATCATCAAGGACAGGTTCAATACTAGCCTTAAATTCATTATTTGGGACAATAATCGCATTTTATATCCTTGAAGAACCTTTAACCATAGTTCAACTATTATTTGGTTTCAATGTTAATGGGTGTTTTAATATTATATAAATAGTAATTATTCTTCTCCCATAACCTTTTTTAATAGTGCTGCAGATATTTCTACAGAATTATATCCTATTTCAATTAACCCTTCTACCATATGAATATATTTATTGAGATCTTCTTCCTCGATGCTGGTTTTAATCTTCTCCAGCAATAATCCCCTTTTAATTTTTTCAATATCTTTAATTGAGGGAATTTTTTCTTGTTTAATTTTTGTTTTAGTATATCTCTGAATATCCCTTAACTTATAAATCTCTTTTCCAGAAACAAAGGTAAATGCATGTCCTGTTTTTCCAGCACGTCCAGTTCTTCCAATTCGATGCACATAATATTCATCATCATTTGGAACATCATAATTGAATACAGCTTCCACGTCAGGCACATCTATCCCCCTGGCAGCCACATCAGTTGCAACCAGAATATCAATCTTTCCTTTTCTAAACTTTGACATTACAGTATCTCTTTGGCGTTGGCTAAGATCACCATGTATGCCTCCCACCAGATAGCCACGAGTTTCCAGATCTCTTACTAAACGGTCAACTCTTCTTTTAGTGTTACAAAATACCAGTGCTAAAGTAATATCATGGATATCTAGAAGTCTGGATAAAACTTCTAACTTCATTTTATCTTTTACTTCATAGTAAGTCTGGTTGATTTTTGGGACAGTGAGCTTGTGATGAGCAACTTTTAATAATTCCGGATTATTCTGATATTTTTTTGTTAATTTCAAAATAACCTTAGACATTGTAGCTGAAAAAAGCAAAGTTTGTCTTCGGTGAGGAATTTCTTTTAATATAAATTCCATATCATCTCTAAAACCCATATCTAACATTTCATCAGCTTCATCTAGTACTACTCTTTCCACTCCAGTTAAATCCAATGTACCACGTTGCATGTGATCCATAATCCTTCCAGGGGTTCCTATGATAATATGCACCCCTTTTTTCAGTGATTTAATCTGGCGATTAATTGGTTGGCCACCATAAACGGGCAATATCCTAATTTTCTTCATGTGTTTTGAAAGTTTTCTTAGTTCTTCTGCAACTTGTATGGCCAATTCACGTGTAGGGCATAAAATAATTGCTTGGGGTGATTTATCTTCCGGATAAATCTCCTCTAATATAGGTATTCCAAAAGCAGCTGTTTTTCCAGTACCTGTCTGGGCCTGTCCAATAATATCTTTACCTTCTAATGCTTTTGGAATAGCCAGGGATTGTATAGGGCTTGGTTCTTCAAATCCTAAATCTTCAATTGCTTTTTTTATTTCAAAAGAAATATTCATATCTTTAAACTGTATTTTATCCATTTTATCTTCCTTATTTTAAATTTAGTTTCTTATAATCAATTATTTAGCATTGATTTTTTAGGAAAAATCAAAATTAGCAAAAAATAATCAAAAAATAACTCTTAATCTATATAATATTAGGTACTTTATCATTTAAAGTCTACTATTCTAGTAATAATTTAGATAAAATATAATGAAAATAATAGTAAAATTAATTAAAATAACTGATCACAAATTTAATCATTTCACAGCATTAGATATTCATTTAGGAAATAAAATTTAAACTTTTCATTTCTTCCAAAGCAATTAATAGGTATAAATTAATTTTATCAAATTTTCCACTACATAATCACAAGGTTATTGCTTTAAAACCAAATTTACTACAATTCAACTATTCTTAACTAAAATAATTTTAAAATCCTATATATTGAATAAATTTTAAGAATCAAATATTTCAAGCAACTAATAAATATTTAAGACTCAATAAATAAGATTAATTATTATTAATCAGATGAGGATTCTTATTGAAATTATCCCAAATCTATAGTCTATAGAAATAAAATATTATCTTTAGTATTAGTAATATACTAGGAATTATTAAATAGCAAATTAAATATCTTTTATAAAATAGCTCTTATCTAGGCATTTTAAATAATTTTATGATTATTTGTGTTAGGTGAATGTTGATTTTATTGACCATTAAGAAAAGAAACTATTTCCCTATGAACCTCTTTAATACTATTTGAATTATTTATTACTCGCCATTTTTCAGTCAATAGAAGGGCTTTTTTTCTCACTTTAATTAAATCCTCTAGATTTTCAAATATTTCTCTATCTTCACGATTTTTCAATCTCCGCAGGGCTTCTTCAGGTTTTAAGTCTAAGAAGATCATGTAATCTGAGGTAGGGAGGAATAATGTAAAAACTCTATAGAATAACTTAGCTAAGGGGGTTGGTAAATAAGCTACTCCCATAAGATATCTGACAAATATTACTGTATCTGCATTTCCATAATACATATGAACTGATCTAATCACATCGAGAGCATAGTATATTGATGCTCTAAATTTATTTAATTTTCCTCTTCCTAAAAGAGCTTTCTTGGCTTTGATGCCGTATGGATTATCATCGGATGGATGGCTTCTCAATATCACGCTGCCCTTTTTTTCGTATTTTTCTTTGATTAATTGGGCATGTGTATCTTTACCTGATCCATCAAGCCCGTCAATAACAATAAATTTCATTATATGGCCTTTAATAGATTTATTCATTTATAGCATATTTAGTAATAAATAACTGCCCACTGCAGAGAAACAGGCAGTTAAATTATCCAATCCTTTAGGTGTAATTCCTTCAAAAATTGTTGCAACCAAAGCCACAACTATTAATATTAGGGGATTAATGGGGATAGAATAATATGTTAATACTATCCCTAATGTTATTATAAGAACAAAAAACATGGCCAGAGACCCTTCAATACTTTTTTCATCTCCAAATATATTATATTTTGTTTTACCATATCTCTCCCCTATAAGTGATGCTACTCCGTCACCATAAGACATGGCAGCAATACCTACTGCAATTACCCATTGTTGATCAAAAAAGAAAAATGCAAGGATTGTCCAGGATATGGCATAGTAAACTAGGCCTAAACCATGTCCAGAAGTTGATATTTTATCTTTAATATGCAGAGGGCTGTGAGGGCTCATTAAGAATGTCAAAGGAATAAATGGCGCGGCAGCCAGAAAAGTCATAACCCATGCTGTGTCAAATATTGGTAAAATAAATAAAACATTTCCTACCATGATGTGCAGAAATTTCCTGCTGAATCTGGGATATTTATTAAGTACTTTTTCAGAAATAATGATTAAAATAACTACATATAAATATACAAATGCAAGTCCCATTAGGTCATTAATTGTCATAAATTTTTGTAGTTTTTTTATAGTATAAGATAATTATGATTTGATTCTCCCATTGAGGATTGTTTTTCAAAATCAATTTTATAGTTTAAAGGAATAATTATCATATAACCTGATAGAAACATCATAATGTGATTAAATGAGTGAAGGATTTGAACTCAGCTTATACAATAAAATAATGGTATTAACTATTCTTCTGTTTACTTTATATGCATTCGATTATGTTGGACTATCATTAAATACAGATTTAATTAGTCATCCTGGAATGTATATGATAATGGCTTTTTTGGATACATTGATTGTGACTTATGTAATTTTAAATTCAGATGATTATGGCTTGGATCTGATTTTAAGAATTTTTTTAGCTTTTTTTGCATTAAAATATTTTTTAGTTGGATTGGAATTTTCATATCAGACTAATGTATCATCTTGGCTCTTAATAAATAGATTGTTTATAAATGGAGGATTTGTTTCTCTAATCTATTCTGTGATGGTTGTAATTATTCTTGGTAAATTTAAAAATTCTGATAATCATAAAAAGAATGATAAATCTTTTAAAGATCATTTAAACTTCACAGAATTTGTAACAATATTTGGCAAGTTCATGTTGGCTGGAGGAGTTTGGATATTATTGTATATACTTTCCGGAGCATTTGTTTTTAAAAATATAGCTCTTTTATTAAATCTAAATACAACTTTACTTTATATAAATGAATTTGGACAGAAACCTATTTTATTTTTAGTTTTTTTCCAGTTTTTAAGAGGCATATTCTGGACATTTTTATTACTTCCAATATTATATGTTATAAAAGGGGGTTTAGCTAAAAAGGCAATTACAACAGGATTACTTTTTTCAATATTAATGGCTTCAAATCTTTTAATATTTAACCAATTACCCTTTTATATACAAACCGCACATTTTATAGAAGTATTCTTCTCTAACTTCATTTTTGGAATACTTTTGGTTTTGATCTTCTTTTTTAAACCAAAGAATTAATTATATAAACTAGGATAAAGAAGTGACATTAAATATAAATAATACTTTTTATATAATTATTAATAAATTAGGGGAGGGGTATTTATAATGTTTGATCTGATTATGGCCTGTTTACTGGGCGTTTTATGCGGCACTTTAACTGGTCTAATTCCAGGGATTCATGTAAATACTGCAGGGGCTTTCATATTTGCTTCGTCACCATTTTTATTAAATAGTTTGTCACCAGAATTTTTATGTATATTATTGTTTTCAATGTCCATAGCTCATGCTCTTTTAGAGTTCATACCTTCAACATTTCTTGGAGTACCTGAAGAAGGAACTGTATTATCTATTTTACCGGGCCATGCTCTATTATTAGAAGGAAGAGGAAAAGAGCTTATACGTTTGGTTTCTTTAGGAGGATTTGGTGCTGTAATTGTTACTATTATACTATCTCCCCTTTTCATAATATTTATTCCACCTATTTACACCTTTATTAAACCTTACATATGGATATTACTAATTTTAGTGGTCTCTTCTATGATGATTAGAATGAATAAACATTGGACCTCATTTTTCTGGTCTACCTTTTTATTTCTGATTTCTGGAATTTTAGGATGGGTCATGTTAAATTCTCCAGTATCCTCCAATGTGTCACTATTATGTATTTTCACGGGCTTATTTGGTACTAGCAATTTACTTTACAGTTTAAATGAAAGATCAACGCTCCCATCACAAAATAAGTATTATAATCTAAGAATAAATAGCACAATATTAAGAGGAATATTTGCAGGAGGAATTGCCGGCACAATAATGGGATTTTTACCAGGATTAGGCCCAGCACAAGGCAGCCTAATAGCTCAAGAGTTAAGTGGTGGTGGGGATGTATCAAATAATAAAGAAAGCTTTTTAGTAGCCATGAGCGGTGTTAACACTGCCGATGCTCTCTTTTCCATGATAGCCATATACATGATCGGAAATCCTAGAAGTGGTATAGCTGTTTACATCTCTAAAATACTATTAGATTTTAACCTAGATTATCTTATGCTGTTTATATTTGTTTCAATAACTGCGGTTTCAATTTCCCTCTTCCTCTGCCTAAAATTAGGGGATATTGTTAGTGAATATATTCAAAAATTAAATTATAAAAAATTATGCTGGACTACTATATTATTTATGAGTTTTCTAGTTGTAATTTTTTCATTAATAGAACAAGCCAACATATTATTCATCTTACTGGTTTACATAACTTCTATCGCTATTGGAATACTTCCTAATGTTGTTGATGTTAATAAATCCAACCTTATGGGTGTTTTAATTATACCTGCAGTTGTAGTTTATTTTAATATGTGAAAAATAGGAATTTTATCTATGAATCTATTACATTATTATCCATACAATAATCAAATTACAATGACTTCATGGCACAAACCAGTTAAGGATTCCACTATTTCATGATTTTTAACACCGGGAAAAGTATCAACGATCCCAATATCAAATTTTTGTTTTAATACTTTTGCCAGATTTCTAACATCCATACAGTAAACTTCAAATTTTTCTCCAGATGCAATCAATTTATCTGATTTTTTACTACTGATGATTTCATTTTGATCTTTTACTGATTCAACTGTAAATCCATTTACCTCCAAGTTTAATAATGTCATTTCAACTGCAGGAGGCCATATATCATTAAAAACAACTTTTTGAGCTCCTAATTTTAAAGCAGCAATTCCCAGAGTTCCAGGACCACAAGTACTGTCCAGTAAACTCGGAGAATCGTATTTGATCTGAGCTCTCATAATTTTCTCAATCTTTGGAGATTGAGAACGTGAAAATTCTATATGAATTTCTTTCTGATTTTTGTAGATACAAATATCTCCTTTTGGATATGAGACGATATCACAACGCATATCGCACCCCATAAGCAATTCATAACTGTAAGATTCAGAATTAAAATCTTTTATACCAACTGTTTTTTTAGGGTCTCCTTTAAGAACTCCTTTTATCTCTTTTACTTCATAAAATAGTCTTTCAGCACATTTCTTATTAATCTCTTTATCTACAATTATCAATGATTTTTTTGGAAGATAAGGAATATGGGGGGTGGGATATCCGGGAGTAATAAGAGGAGTACCAACCATTCTTAAAGTGGATTTTATTGGTTTAATCCCTTCTTCAATCATTATTTTAAGTATATGAGCCATTACCACATCCATGTGACGCTTTCCGCATTCACATTTTCCCCAATTTTTGTCAATTTTTTCTAGTGGGATTTGTTCTTGAAGTGGTTTAAATTTTTTTAGTTGAAAATCACTGCATTGGTTACAAGGTTTATAAAAAGAGTGTATATTATGGAGAACATCTGATGAAATATTAATGCAATTTTTTCCACATGTGCAACTTAATACCATATGCTTAAATATTTGTTATTTTATATAAATATATGAGCAATATGAAAGAGAAGCGGAAAGAAATACTTAAGGACCTTTTAGGTGAATTTGGTTCTTCAGAAGATTCTTCTGTTGATACGGAAGAAGAATTGGAAGACGAATTAAAACCTGAAAGGGATGAAATGGAAAATATTTTATTCGGCGGAGAAGAGGAAGATTCAGATATAGAAGCGGTAGTTAAAAAAGCTTCTAAGCCTAAAAAACGCATAAAAAAAATGACTGAAGATGTGAAAGCCGAAATAATAGAAGAAGGACTTATACCTAATTATAATGTTAGTGTTCCTAAATTCAGTGATCGTGAAAGGCAATTACTGACTGAAATTCGTGAAAAATTAGTTGAAGTTGCTGTAGCCAAAGGCGAAGAATTTAGATTAGATGAAAATACTTTTGTTGGTGAAGTCAAAGAATTTCTTAGGACTAAGGGTGTAAGAAATATAGACAAACTTGCTTCCCAAATTTCTCAAGAAATGTTAGGTTATGGTGAATTAGATCCCATGATTAAAGATGATGATCTGGAAGAAATCATGGTTATAGGTGTTAATAAACCTGTTTTTGTATATCATCGTAAAATAGGAATGATGGTTACTAATGTATATTTCCAGGAAGATTCAGATATTAAAGCACTTATAGATCTTATTGCCCGTCAAGTTAACCGTAGAATTGACCAGCAAACTCCAATTTTAGATGCTCGATTACCTGATGGTTCAAGGGTAAATGCGACTATTCCTCCAGTGTCAGCTGATGGTTCCACATTAACTATACGTAAATTTAGGAAGGATCCATTAACAGTTATCGACCTTATTAATTTTAAAACTTTATCATCTCATTTAGCCGCATTTTTATGGGTTTGTGTTGATGGGATGGGTGTAAAACCCTGTAATGCAATAATTGCGGGCGGTACGGGTTCAGGTAAAACAACTACACTAAATACTGTTGCAGCATTTATTCCTCCTCGAGAAAGAATAATAACTATAGAGGATACTTTAGAACTTCAATTACCTCACTTTCACGTGCTTCGTATGGAAACTCGACCTCCAAACATTGAAGGAAAGGGTGAATTAGACATGGATACCTTGGTTAAAAATTCACTCAGACAAAGACCTGATCGGGTTATTGTAGGGGAAGTAAGAGGTAAAGAAGCGGTAACTTTATTCACAGCTATTAACACGGGTCACTCTGGTTTCGGCACCCTTCACTCTAATACTGCAAGAGAAACTATTACACGTCTGACTAATTCGCCGATGAATGTTCCACATATAATGATTCCCGCACTAGATTTCATAATAATGCAGAATAGATTGTATCGTCCTGAAGGTGGTTCAATAAGGCGTGTAACTGAAGTTGCTGAAGTTGTAGGTATGGAGGAAGGGAATGTTCAGTTAAACAGGATATTTGAGTGGAATAATGTTGCAGATAAAGTTGAATATGTGGGTATAGCCAGTAACACTTTACGATCAATTGCTGATCTTAGAGGGATAAGCATTACCGAAGTAGAAGAAGAAATTGAACGAAGAAGACTGGTTTTAGAATTCATGGCAGATAAAAATATTCGGGCCATAGACGAAGTTGGTAGATGTATTCATAATTATTATAAGGATCCTGATGAAGTTTTAGAAAAAATCTTATGATTTTTTTGGTGATATAATGGTTTTAAGTGGTTTAAAAAAGATCTTTGATAAAATAGGAGGTATAACTCTTAATTCAAGTAAAAAAGTTGGAGAAGGTGTACAGGCCCCTGTTACTAAGATAGGAAATATTAAACCACGACAAGCTTCTTCTAAAGTTATTAAACGAATGAGAATGACTCCTGAAGAAATAGATGTTTTTAAAGGACTTATTGAAGAGGAATATCAGGGTAAAGAAGAGAAAAAAGAAGAAAAAATACAGAAAGAAACCTTTGAAAAAGCTTCTCTAGAAGAAATCCTTAAAGAAGAGGAAAAAGAAGGTTTAGATCCTAAATTTATCATGGCTATTGGTTTAACTTCTTTTGTCATTGTTATGGTGGCCATGATTGCACTAGGCTTTGGGATTACTATTGGATTGGTTTTTGGTTTGATTATTTTTATGATGTCCATTGTGTTGGTATTCTTGCCCAACTTAAAAAAGGGTGGAAGATCTGCCGAAGCTTCTAGGGAGCTTCCTTATGCATTAAGACAGATGGCAACAGAACTTAGAGCAGGATTGGGATTGCATGATAGTATGAGGTCAGTGGCCATGTCTGGCTATGGACCGCTTTCTGAAGAATTTGCTCGTACCCTAGAAGAAATAAAATATGGTGAAACTACTGAAAACGCCCTTATAGATATGAGTGAAAGAATAGAATCAGATGGTTTAAAAAGGGCAGTTTATCAGATTACTCGAACTTTGAATAGTGGTGGAGATTTAGCAAAGACATTGAATGTGATTGCTGAAGATATTGCCTATGAAATGCGAATGAAACTTAAAGATTATTCCCAGAAATTAAATTCATTCACTATGATCTACATGTTTGTGGCTATACTGGGACCAGTTATATTATTAATAATGTTAATCGCAGCGGCAACAGTTATGGGGCCAGTTGTGCCCCCTATAATGTTATTAATTATGTATTTATTCTTTTTCCCCTTAATAGTAGGGTTCATGGCATTTATGATTAAAAGACTGGAACCAAAATTGTAGTATTATAAAATTAATTGTTATTTTTTTTGATCAAATTAATCTGATTTATAATAGATAATATTTAAAAAATGTAAATATTTATTTTATTAATGATTTTCATTATTCTGTTCTTCTTTTAAGATATGTAACATTTGATGGTACTTTTCTGGACCTAAAGCATGTAATAGTTTATGATGGTGCTTTTCATGCACCAAATGCAAAAGATTATGGTAAGCATCAGCACCTATGGCATGTAATATCTCATGATAAGCTTCTTCTACTGTTAATTTGATATTGACATTAGTTCCATTATTTTTAAGGAGATTTAAGAGTTCGGCCGCCTTTGGTTGTTTCAAATGAGCTTTTTTCAGGGTTTCTGGGTCGTTAAATATTTCTTGGGGAGTCCCTTTTTTTATTATTTGGCCTTCATTTAAAACAAAGATTTTATTAGCAAATTCTGTAACCATCTCCACGTCATGGCTGGAAATAACAATAGTCATATCATTTTGATTGAGTTCATATAGGATGTCCATTATCTGTTCCACGCCTTTGGGATCCAGTCCGGTAGTAGGTTCATCTAGAACCATTATTTCCGGTTGCATAGCAAGTATCCCTGCAATTGCCACCCTTTTTTTCTGACCGCCACTGAGGTGATGAGGAGCTTTTTTTTCATAACCATCCATACCTACCATTGATAAAGAATCTTCAACCCTTTTTTCTACTTCTTCATCAGATAACCCAAGATTCATAGGGCCAAAGGCAACATCCTCTTCTACAGTAGGTGAAAATAATTGATCATCCGGATTTTGAAATACCATTCCCACCTTTTGTCTGATTTTTATAAGTTCCTCTTTTTTATAAGTGATAGATTTACCATCAATTTTAATTCTGCCTGAGCTAGGTTGCATTATCCCATTAAAATGTGAAAATAAGGTAGACTTACCGGCACCATTAGGTCCAATAATTGCTGCTCTCTCCCCATTCATAATCTCAATATTTATATTTCTTAGAGCAGCAGTGCCATCTGGATAGGTGTAATTCATATTTTCTGTTTGTATAATTGGTCTTCTCATTTAGATTTCCTCAAGGTGACTAGATAACTTATTAAATAATTTATAATTTAAAGAAAAAATATTTTCACTAATTGAAGTGATGCTATTAGTGTTAAAGTAATTCCAATAAAAGCAAAATCTTTTATATCTAACTTAACTTTTGATCTGTATATACGGGTATTATCTGAATAGCCTCTAGCCATCATACTCAAATATACCGTTTCTCCTTGTTCAAATGCTCTTAGAAACATCATGGTTATAGTTTCTCCCACTTTTCTAAGTCGCCATTTATAGGTAGTTTTTTTGTTGAAGATGTCAAAGCAACGGGTAGCTTGGGCATTCAAAATATTCATCAGTTGGTCATAGAAGAAAAATAAGTATCTTACAGTTAAATTTAAAAGCATAGCTAATTGATGAGGAACTCCTAACTTTTGAGCAGATGCTACCAGATCTTGCATGGAAGTGGAGGATGATAAAAAAACGATGGAAGTTACTGACACTGTTACTCTAGAAAGTAATAATGCACCAAAAAACAAACCATAATCAGTAATATGTAACCAACCAAATGGGCCGGTCCAAATAATATTACCTGGCTGGAAAAACGGCTGAATAAGTGCTATAAATCCTCCAAATGGAAGAATTAGTGCTATACGCTTTAAAGCATATTTAGGACTAACATTAGATAATGAAATCAAGATTAATAGATAAATCTCCATTATTACCAGTATTAATAGATTAGTACTGTAAACAGCGTATATAATGATTAACATTGAAGATATGAGTTTTATCCTTCCATCTAAACTATTCATGAAGCTGTCTTTACCTGCTTCTCTATCAATTTGTTCAAGTCCTTCCATAATTATATCACGACTATTATTGTTTTAAAATTTTTTTATTTAAAAATAAAATAAGTTGGAGCATAATTAATGCCCCGTTTCAATTTTTTTTTATTCGGATCCATTACCATTCTTTTTGCTGAAAATTGATGCTAATCCTAACGTTACCAGCAAAACCAATATGGTTCCGATTATCAAGGCTACAACTCCACCCCATGGGTTATCTTCCATTCCAGGTATGGCGTAGTCTGGAAGAGGAGATTCAAATGCAGGTTCTGATTCTGGCACTTCAAGACTCTCTGCAGTACTTTCTAAACCATCAGGATTACTTGAAGCCAAAAATGGTGCGAGAATAGCAATTACTAGAGCGATTAATAATCCTCCTACTATAAGATTACGGTTCTTTGTGTTCATTCTAACACCTCCGATTTTCTACTGCTAACCCAATCAGGTAATAGGTCTGGACGTGCACTGTCTATTCCCAAGATTACTACTACTGTGATCACACCTTCAATAACACCTATCACTGCATGGTATAATCCCATAAATATAACTCCTTCAACTAGTGGGAAAGTACCTGCTATAGACATTTCAATGGCACAAGCAATAGCTGCTAGGAATATTGATGCCCATGCTGCAATGAAAATTGCAGGAATCCTACCAATTCCCTTAAGAATTTTATAGGCATAAAATCCAATGAAACCACCTATGATCCCCATGTTAACAATGTTAGCACCTAGAGCAGTCATTCCGCCATCACCGAAGATTAATCCCTGTAATATTAGTACTATAGATAAAACTAGCACAGCAGCCCACGGACTGAAGAATACTATTGCTATTAAAGCGGCACCAACCATATGACCACTTGTTCCCCAAGGTATGGGTATATTCATTGCCTGGATTGCAAATATACCTGCAGATAAAACCGCAAGTAACGGTATATTTTTTTCATCAAGATTTTCTCTAGCCCATTTTAGTGAATAACCAAGAGCTATAAGAGCTATGATCCAATATATTGCGCATTGCCATAAAGGAATAAAACCATCTGGTATATGCATATTTTTTAACCTCCTATATTTTTATCTTCTACTACTAAGGGGTTCTCAATCAAGTATTACTATAATTCAAAAAAAGGGCCGTAAAAGTAATACTATTAAACGTTTTTCACCCTTAACAATCCTTTTAAACCATATAATATAAATGTTTGGTTTGGTATTACTTTTCTACCTATTTAATGGTCCAGAGTAATAACAAATTTTTAATAACAGAGTGTCTGATTTAGTGTGAAAATTTATGAGTTATTAGGGTTCAAATTCATATATAGAATGTTATTTAAATCATTCTGATAAAAGTACAGACTAATATTTTGTATATATTAAAATGAGGTCTTAAGAACCGAAAGATTCATTAAATAGAGGATATAATATTTTATTGGTAGATAAAAATGAATATCCCTTTAAATCCTGATTCAAAAGACCCTATTTGGACTTTGTTTGGTAAAGTAATTAAACTTATCGATAGTAGAAATTTTCAGCAAGAATTGGCCCGAAACAAACTTCAAAGCACGAATAAATATCAAAATATGTTAAAGATAGTTTTATTGGCATCATATTTTAATTTAGAAGTATCACATGTTTACTTTGAGGTGAAAAATCGAGATAAACTCCGTAAATTTTTAAATATTAAAGATATGTTAACTTTAAAACAAATAAGAGAATTTTATTCACGTAAAAATGAAAAAAAATACTTGGAAATGGCATTAAAAACATTAAATAAACTAGAATTTAAAAAAATAC
>JASEJD010000022.1 GCA_030016715.1 Methanobacteriaceae archaeon
TTGTTAATACCAATGAAAAGGGCCATATAATTGTTGATAATCGGATGCAGACAAGTCGTGAAAACATATATGCTGCGGGAGATGTTGCCAGAAAAATAGGAAACACACCGATTTCAAGGGCTGAAGGAGTTGCAGCCGCTAGAAATGCGTGCGGAATTTATTCAGAGATGGATTACAGTCTTATTCCTTATGCAATTAATCTATATTATGATGTGGCTTTTATAGATTCCAGAATTAATTCTGAAGGTATGGAAGGATATATTCCGGGCTCAGCAGGTCCGGGTTCATTTTGGAGAGTTCTTGAAGGCATGACAGGCCTTACAAAGATGAATGTGAACGAAGACAGGGGTGTAAATAGGATTTTTTCAATTTCGCCTTCATCACGTACCAGCATGGCTTATATATCTAAATTATTGAGGGAAGGGCAAAAAATTGATGATTTCGATGATTTTATAGAAGTACATCCTTCAACAGATGCCATATACAAATTAATGAGATTTTTTGCAAGATTTGAATGATTAATACGTGTATAATATTAATAAACTTTAAAAGGTGATAAATAAATGTTCAATTTTAAATCTATAGGTTTTGGTATTGCAGTGGCTGTTTTATTATATTTTACATTTCTAACTTTTGGTTTAGGTTCTATGGGTATACTTGGTTTCGTTTTGGGGGCTTTATTCGGTGGTTATTTACTTGGGGGCAGCCTTAAAGATGGAGCGACCCATGGGGCAATAATAAGTTTTTCAGGTTATATAATAGCTTTAATAATCATATTAGTTATAGCAAACCTTTATTCAGTTCAAACAACCCCATTAACTACAAGATGGTTAAATCTGGTATTAATACTGGTTATTTATACATTTATAGGGGCAGTTGCCGGAACTTTAGGTTCTTTAATAAAAAATAAGGTTGTAAAATAAATCTTATCCATTTTTTTTATTCGCTTCATTAACGATTATTTTCGCGATTTTATCGCCAGATTCAAGGACTTCTTTCCTGTATTTGGAAACTTTATTTTTTGTTTTATCTAAATTTTTTAAAAATTCATTTACAGTATCATCCAAGTTATCAAGGTCACTTTCAACCATAGCACCCTTAAAAACTTCCCCCATGTTGTGATATCGGCCATATTTTACCCTTAAAAGAGTTATAATTGGTAAATTACACGCTATGGCCTCATGGAGCATCACTCCATCGTCTGTAATTATTGCAAAATCTGCCAGGGTGTATAAATCACGAACCCAATCAATATAGCCCAGATATAAAATCCCAGGAGTTTCAAGGAATTGCCGGTATTCTTCATGAAGAGGATGTCCTATAACCACTATATTTGCTTTGATTCCGCTATCTCGAAGTTTTGGTGCGGCGAGGGCCATTTTTTCAAAGAGTGTAGAACCAGATGATAATAAAACTGTAGGGAGGGAAGGTTTGAACTCTTCTGGCATTAATCTAAGTGCTTTTTCCTTATCACCATTAATAATTTCAGGATTTATGGGCATATAAGATTTATGCACATTTTTATTATCTATTTCCAGTTTAAATAAGGGTGATTCTGGAAGCGCAACTGTGGTGGTGAGCTTAGCTACTTTTGAATCAGAAGGTGTTGATACAATTCCTACAGATGGAATTCGTGCTATCTTTGCTGCTGTACATCCAACTATTGCTCCACCACCTATCGTTCCAACAACAACATCTGGTTTCACTTCTCGAAATAACTTTATGGCTTCAGAAGCTGCTTTAATTGTTTTAAACCCTCCTTTTAATAATGTGGCTTTTGTGGCAGCATGTCCTCCTGCCTGGGGAATGCTGGTTTCATGCCATGTAATTCCATTTTTCTGGAATAAAGAGCCTATGGAACCATGATTTAGAGCAAATTCACATTTAAAATCGTATTTAAATAGAGCTCTAGCTATATTAAGCGCTATTGCAGCATCACCACCAATTCCTCTACCGGTAACTATAAATAATGCTTTCATTAATTCACCATCTATTTTATGGTCATAAATTTTGTTATTATACTTATTAATGATTTTATATTTCTTTTTGATAGATTAACTTAATTAAATTAAAATTAAGATTGTAAAAAATTTGTTAATAAAGTTGATTTATTTAGCTTATAAATGTTCTATAAACATTTCAAATAATATTGAGATAAAAAAGATTATTTAGGTAACTATGATCCTCATTATAGTCTAATATTCTTAATTTTACTTTCAAGATAGCCATAATAATCATCAACATTAATTTCATCTTTCTCTACTTTTTTAACAAGTATTCTGTCCCCAACTTGCTCCACTACTTCAAAAGGAATAACAACTTCTTCTTTTGATAAGCCTAGACTATTAGAAATGCCATCTTTACCCAATACAATTGCTTCAATTTCATTATTGTCTATATTTATTTCTATATCCTTTACTTTACCAATTACTGTTGCAGAACTGTTTATAACTTCTTTTCCAATAATTTGTCCGGAAACTCTTCTTTTATCAACAATAAACGGTATATTTCTATTAACTTTAGAAACGTTGATTTCCTCATCTGAAATAATCGTACCGACGCCTGAAATCTTTTCAAGGATCCTATAAGCATTATTTTTCTAATTAGGAGCATTATTTGATGTTTTTTTATCTAATTCGGACTTAGGTTCTTTTTTAGATATATTTTCCTCTAAATTACTTGCTTTTCTTCCAACTATAACTGCAGTTCCAGTTGCAGTTACAATTAAAGCACTGCCTTGTAATCCTCCCGTGGAGACATAGTCAACAATAACGTCTATTACTGTATTAGCTCCGGCTGATTCAGCCTCATCAAGCATTCGAGATATGGCTTTCTCCTTGGCCTCTCCTAAGTACATATCATCCAATAAAGTGGGTTCAATTAACTTTGTAAGTTTAGAAACCCTTCCTTCAACTTCTTTTTCTTTCGCTACGGCTTCTCCACCAACTAAACCTATATATTTTTTTATTTTCTCTCCTTCTGCTGGAGGAACTGATAATAAAGGTACAGGTAATTCATCAAGGAAAATTTCATCTGCAGATGGTCCAATAACCTCCTTTTTTTCCTCAACTTCAGGTATTCTTCTCTGAATTCTAGAAGGAAGGAAAATGAGGAATTCTATAAACTTTCTTACAGTACCTATGCCGACCACAAAAAGAATATAATTAATCAATGTCGGGAATGCGGCTTGAAGTGTGAGTATTATGGCAATTATGGTAATTAAACTGAGTCTAACAGGTTCTTTAGGGAAAATATAACCCGGACTAAACCAGCCATAACCATTTATTAGAATGAACGTTATAAGAGCGCTGATAGCACCTGTACTTTTTCCATATTTCCTGCGAGCTATTATAGTTTCAACAAATCCCGCCAGTAAGGGAGACACTATGTACATAATGTTGAATCCAAAAATAACTAAATTCCATGCTATACAGAGAATAGCAGAACCAAATCCTAATATTGCCCCTACAATTATGGCAACCAGTGCCCAGCGTTTTTCTATAAGAAATTTTTTTGGAGATGCAACCATAATATTCCTCTAAATTAAGATTAAATTTATTATTCCTGGTAAGAAACTGCAGTTCCAGAAACTGTAACCATTATGGTGTTTCCCATGGTACCTCCCAGGTTATGGTAGGCAACACGAGTTCCTATAATTGCATTAGCACCTTTTTGCTCTGCTTTTTCTTGCATACTCTCTATAGCCAATTTCCTGGCATTTGTAAGCTCTTCTTCATATTTAGAGGTTCTTCCACCTACCACGTCTCTAACTCCTGAAAACATATCTTTATACATATTTGCCCCCAAAAGGGAGTCTCCAGTCACTAATCCAAGATATTTATTTATCTTTTTTCCTTCGATGGTTGGTGTAGTTAATATTAGCATGTAATTCCCCCTATAAAGGTTATATTATTTATTAAATCCTATAAATATTTCTTTTTAATATTTTCAAATTCTTCTTCAGTGATTGCTCCAGCATCTAATAATTCTTTGGCTTTTTTAATTTCATCCATTGGACTAACCTTTTCTGGTGTTGTATACTTTTGTTTCCGAGTTTCTTCCAGTTTATTTCTTAATACTGTGATGAAAGCGTTTCCTTCGTTCTTTTTAATTCTTTCAACTTCAATTTTCATTCCTGAAGTTGAAATTTCCAGATCTCCATATACAATACCTTTTTTAAACTCTATGCCAGTAATATCCTCATATTCAACAAATTGTTCTCCTTTATTACGTCCTATTAATCTTCCGGTTTTTTTAAGGCTTAAGCCATCTTTTTCTAGCTTAAGTACAATTTTATTTCCTTCATGATGCCCAACTACCACTTTTCATCACCGTTATTAAATTATTCCTCTATCTTATTTATGTTTGAATAATCTTATATTTGTTTTTAATTGTCTCTTTAAACTAAAAGAATAAAACCCTCAAACACATCCGTGTTTGGGGCATGAGAAACTCCGTTTCTCGGCTGTAAAAACTTTCAGTTTTTACAAGCATTGAAAATCCCTCAAAATTCATAGAATTTTGGGGCATAGAAAAATTTAGTTTTTCTAATGCCGTAGGAAGCTCTCAAACACGAAGTTTTTGGAGCGCAAAGCCAAAGGTTTTGCTTGCTTCGCTTCCTGGCTGCAAAAACATAGTTTTTGCAAGCTACGATTTTCGAGTGAAAGAAAAGTTTGTTAATTATTGTAGTTTTAAAGTCTTTAAAATCGAATTATAATCTGTTTCAGTTTGATTTACTGCATTTGGTGGGCATATGTATTCCAGTATATAATAATAATTACCTGCATCTATAATTGTTACTTTTAGAGCTACATCCTGACCATAAGTCCCAATTTGAGTTGCTTTGAGATTTCCAATATTGGTAGTTCCAACGGTTGAATTGGTAGTATTCATTGCTATTGTATTTGTTCATGGAAGATGAATTGTTCCCTTAGATTTTTTCTGCATTTGAATAATTATATAATGATTTTGGATTATCGTCGTTTGGAATATTTGCACTTAAAGTAACTTGAGAAAATAATGAGTTATTTTCGAAATTACCGATTACCTGTTCCTGGCTCCAGGACTTTGGATATTGGAAATACAAGTTTCCTGTGTCAAATGTGCTACTTCCAAGACTGGCAGCTAATATAACAGCAATAATTACAACTACAGCAATAATTATCTCTGGCAGAATTAATTGGTTGCGATCCATAATCTTACCGGGCTATATGAATATGCTTATTAATATCTGAACCCTATTATTTAATTTTAATTGGACATTTAAGATAAATAATTATTTATATTTAATTTGACTAATTATTATTAAGTTATTTAAAAAAGGAGTGAAAAAAAATGGTTCATGATTTTAAAATACCAGCATATATTCAGCAAATCATTGTAATAGCTGTTATTTTTGCGGTCGTTATAGGAATGAAATATACTTCTGAAATTGTAGGGCCAATACTGCTTTCAATGTTTATAAGCATAATAATATATCCATTTTTAATGTGGCTTAAGAAAAGAGGCTTATCTTACAATTTATCAGTTATTATAACACTGGTTGGAATTTTAGCTTTGGGTGCAACCGTAATAGGTTTTTTAGTCGTGAGTTTAGCTCAATTAATAAAGGCAATTCCTACTTTAACTATAAGCAAGAATAGTTTTCTTGCAGAATACGGAAATCAGATAATAACTTTCATTGTTAATCATATACCCGAAACAGATTCTGCAGGGCTTATCTCGATAGGAGTATTTATGTTGTTTTCAGTTATTTTCCTTGTTTATGAGCTTCCTCAAATAAGAAAAAGGCTTTTAAACTTATTTGGCGCTGATAGTCCCACTTTAAAAGAAGCATTTGTCATTGTTGAGGATTTCATTGAATACTTTGTAATCAGGACAAAAGTAAATCTTTTTTATGGTATAGGGGTTTCAGCTGTTCTATTTGTCTTTGATATAAATTTTGCAATTCTCTGGGGCCTTTTGACATTTGTACTTGGATACATTCCTTACATAGGAATTATACTGGCGGCAATACCTCCTGTATTGGTAGCGTGGGGTAAATATGGAATACAAGCTGCTATAATCCTGGGAATTGTATTTGTTATCATAAATACCATAGCTGAAAGCTATATATTTCCTAAACTAACCGGAAAAGGTCTTGAAATGTCAGTTTACGTCGTTTTTGTTTCAGTATTCGTTTGGGGCTGGATTTTAGGGCCTACTGGATTTTTCATTGGCGTGCCTTTGACCTTGATTATCATAAGATATCTGTATAAGTTTGATGAAACTCGCTGGTTAGCTTCCATAATGGGCAGTGGCGGGGAAGAAGATACTAAGAAAAAAGAAATTGTGAATATGAAAAATCAATAGAGAAATAAACGAAAAAAGGTAATTTTTTAATTTCTTTTATTCTTTCTATAATATTAAATTCAATAGAAACTATGCTTATTTTAATAAAATAAAATTCATTGTTGATTTACTGATAATTTATTAAATAGTTCTGTTGTCCAGATGAAATTATAAACACCGCTTATGGTCTCAACAAACTCGCTGTATTGATTCCATATTCCTATGGCGGTTTGAGATATAATTTTTTCATCCTTAAGTTTACAGAAGGTTATGAGCATTTCTTTTTCATCTCTGACAATTAATTTAATGTGGGGTAGCTGAAATATTTTCATTTCGATGTTTAATTGACCAAGTTCTTTTATTACATCAATTTTATCATCATCAACATTACATAAAGGCGCGACCACGGCTCTTGCATGCACTCCTCTTTTAGAAGCTTTATTTAAACTTTCTTTAAATTTTTGAGCTTCATCTTTAAACATAAAACCGCTAATTATAAAAAGAGAGTTCTTTGCTCGAGAAATAATCTCCAATTCTTTCTTCATATTTTTATCAGGGCCGTGTACTAACCATATAGGTGCGGGAACATTAGGAATTTGCTCTTCATAGATCCTGTTCAGTTCTTTTTCAGCTTCGTCAAGCTGTTCTTTAATATTGTTTCTTGATTTTTGAAAAACTTCGTGTGGGGGTATGACATTAAATTTTAATGGTTTTCCACGAATGATCTCGACAAAGCCTTTTTTTGAAAGACTTTTTAGGACTTCATATATCTTGGACCGCGGTACATTTGATGCAAAACTGATTTCTGTTGCTGTTCCGGAAATAATGGATATTGTGGCAGTATATGCCTGTATCTCATAGTCTGTAAGTCCAAGGATTTTAAGAGCGTCTAATGTATTTCTATTTATTGTAATTTTTATCCCTCCATCATATTTTGGGGCTTGTTTCATTTTATACTTTATTAGTGACAAAAATTATTTAAATACATTTATCACATTTAAATCTGGAAGTGATAAAAATGGATTACGCCATTAAAACATCGTCTTTAATTAAAAGATTTGTAGATTTCACTGCTGTTGATAATCTAAATCTTCAGGTTCAAAAAGGAGAAATTTATGGTCTTTTAGGATCAAATGGGGCTGGAAAAACCACAACCATTAAGATATTGAGTGGATTACTGGTTCCAACGTCTGGTGAGGCATATGTGCTTGGAAATAAAATTCCTGATAAAAAGATTGCATCTGCCATTGGTTATATGTGCCTCAAGAAACTGCACTTTATATTGGTTTAACTGTACATCAAAATATGGAGTT
>JASEJD010000012.1 GCA_030016715.1 Methanobacteriaceae archaeon
ATGGATAAAAAAATTTCTAATAAAAGTAAAAAAAGATTAGTAATTAACTATAATTTACAATTAAATTATAGGGATTATATAATTTTTATAAATATTTATCTGTAAGAAATAAACATATTAGATTATTCTTAAATGACTTTACATCAATTTAATCAATTATATTAGTTGGATATGAGGGATTTTATGAATTATAGAGGATCAGCCAAAAAATTCTTAGAAAAAGAGAATATTGTCATTGGAGATATTGTAAAATTAACTAAAAAAAACATATATTATATTGGGATGCTTTTAGACCGGGCGGAAGATGCTGATGATGAACATCTGGTTATAAAACTAGACAATGGGTACAATATTGGAGTAAATATTAATGAAACAAGAGTTGAACTCCTAAAAAAAGGTTCAAAACCCAGAATTGAATTGCCACCAGTAGTTGTGGATGAAGACGATCAAAAAATGAATATATCCATCATATCCACTGGAGGAACTGTGGCCTCCATTATTGATTATAAAACCGGTGCTGTACACCCAGCATTTTCTGCTGATGATTTAATAAGGGCCACTCCTGAACTTTTGGAATATGCTAATATTAAGGGAGAAGCAATATTAAATATTTTGAGCGAAAATATGAAGCCATCTTATTGGGTTAAATCAGCTAAATCTATAGCAGATGAAATAAATAACGGTTCCGAAGGTGTAGTTGTAGCTCATGGAACAGATACTATGCATTTTACATCAGCTGCTTTAAGTTTTATGCTTGAAACTCCTGTTCCGGTAGTTTTAACCGGTGCACAACGTAGTTCTGATCGTCCATCATCTGATGCATTTTTAAACCTTATAAGTTCAGTTACTGCTGCTAAATCTAATATTGCTGAAGTTTTGGTTTGTATGCATGGTACTGAAAATGATTCTTTCTGCTATTTACATCGTGGTACTAAGGTTAGAAAAATGCATACTTCAAGAAGAGATACTTTTAGAAGCATTAATGCCTTGCCTATGGCCCGAATTGAAAATGGTTCATTAAAATTATTAAATCATAATACAATATTTAAAAAGAGGGGAGAATCTGATCTTAAGATATACGAGGATATAGAACCTAATGTGGCTTTAATAAAAAGTTATCCGGGTATTAGAAGCGATTTAATTGATTATCATATAGATAAGGGTTATAAAGGAATAGTTATAGAGGGAACTGGGCTGGGTCATACTCCGGAAGAAGTTATTCCGTCAATAGAAAGGGCTAAAGAAAGTTCTATTCCCGTGGTTATGACTTCTCAGTGTCTATACGGCCAAGTTAATATGAATGTTTACAGTACGGGCCGTAAATTAATTAATGCTGGAGTTATTTCTGCAGGGGATATGATGCCAGAAACAGCATATGTGAAACTTATCTGGACATTGGGACAAACTGATGATTTAGATGAAGTTAAAACGATAATGCAAACTAATATTGCAGGAGAAATTCAGGAAAAGTCTTCTATGAAGCACTTTCTATTTTAATGGTGATTAGATGAATTATGAAAAACTTGGGCTTAAAATGGGTTTAGAAATCCATCAACAATTAGATACCGAGAAAAAATTGTTCTGCGGATGTGAATGTAATCTCACTGATAAAAAACCAGAATATAACGTTTTAAGAAATCTTAGACCCACACAAAGTGAACTGGGAAAAATAGATCGGGCTGCGTATGAAGAATCTCGTAGAAAACTCAAATTTATCTATGAAACCTACTCCAATGAAACCTGTCTAGTAGAAATTGATGAAGAACCACCCCACCCTATAAACCAGGAAGCACTGGAAATAGGGATAATCATAGCAACCTTACTGAATATGGAAATAGTTGATGAATTCCACACTATGCGTAAACAAGTTATAGATGGTAGTAATACTGGAGGATTCCAGAGAACGGGTCTTTTAGCCACTGATGGTTATATTGAAACAGATCAAGGAAAAGTGAAAATAGAAAATCTATGTTTAGAAGAGGATGCAGCCAGAAGAATTGGTCATAAAAAGGGTAATACGGTTTTCCGACTGGATAGATTGGGAATACCGTTACTGGAAATCACGACTGACCCTTCCATGAAAAATCCCCAGCAAGTAAAAGAAGTTGCTTATCAAATTGGCCAGATTTTAAGAAGTACCAAGGTAAAAAGAGGTTTGGGAACCATACGCCAAGACCTTAATATCTCTATAAAAGAAGGTGCACGGGTTGAAATTAAAGGGGTTCAAGACCTTGATTTAATGCCAAAAATGGTTGAGAATGAAGTTAAACGACAAGTAAATTTGCTGAAAATAAAGGATGACCTTTTAAAACGGAATGCTGAAGTTGATGATAGATTATATGATGTTAAAGAAGTTTTTGCAGATACTGAATCTCGTATTATTGAGAAAAGTGAAAAAGTATTGGCCATAAAATTGGAAGGTTTTTCAGGTTTAATTGGAAGAGAAATTCAGCCAGATAGAAGATTTGGAACAGAACTTGCTGGATATGCAAAGAAAATGGGAGTTTCAGGATTATTCCATACTGATGAATTGCCAGCCTATGGTATATCTCAGGTTGAAGTTGATAAACTCCGTGAACTGTTAAAAGCTTCCCCAAACGATGCAATTATCATTGTGGCTGATGATGAGGATAAAGCTCGTAATGCTCTAAATGAAGTAGTAAGAAGATCAAAAATTGCATTAAAAGAGATACCTGAAGAGACCCGTAAAGCACTTCCAGATGCAAATACTGAATATTTAAGACCTCTACCCACTGCCAGTCGAATGTACGTTGAAACTGATATCCCTTCCACCAGCTTAGATCTTGATCTAATAAATCAAATTAGAGAAAATCTTCCAGAACTACCAGAAGATAAGAAAGTTAGGATCATGAATGAATATAAGTTGAGTGAAGATTTAGCTGGACAATTAGTTAGAAGGGATGCAGTAAATGAATTTGAAAATATCATTGAAAAGTTAGATGTTGATTCTAAAATTGTTGCTTCAATTTTAGCATATACTTTAAAGGAACTTGAACGTGAAGGATGCGATACTGAAAAAATTGGTTTAAACAGGATGATAGAGACATTTAAACTTCTTCAAGATCATAAAATCTCTAAAGATGCAATTCCAGAAATACTTAGTTCAGTGTGTTTTGAGGATTGTTCACCATTAACAGCAGCAGAAAATAAAGGATTAATAATGCTATCTGAATCTGATTTAGAACTAATTATTGACGATATTATCAAAGGGAATAGTTCTATTATTGAGGAAAGAGGTATGGGTGCTATGGGGCCTTTAATGGGTATAGCTATGAAAAAATTAAAGGGTAAAGCAGATGGAAAAATAATCAATAGGATGTTGAGAGAGAAAATTGAAAATCATTAATCATAAATGGTTCAGATATCATATTATTAATAAAATTAATAAAAATAAAACAGGAAAAAGATGTTTATAAGTGTTTATTAGTGGAGATGAGGTAAATGGAAGAATATGATGTTATTATAATTGGTGCCGGGCCTGCTGGGTTAACAGCAGGAATATATGCTGGAAGAGAAGATATTAAAGCACTGATTTTGGAAAAAGGTACAGCAGGAGGAATGCAGAATGTAGCTCCCTTGGTTGGTAATTACCCTGGATTCAAAACAATTACTGGCGCCAATCTATCCCAGAGAATGATTGAACAAGCATCGAATTATATTCAAATCAATGAACTAGAAGATGTGAAAGAAATCAAAGCAGAAGCAGGGAAATTCATTTTAAAAACATCAAAACAGTATTACAGCGCCCAAGCAATTATATTATGTACCGGCACCACATATCGAAAATTAGGTGCTAAAGGAGAAGATGACTTTGTTGGAAAGGGCATATCTTACTGTTCAATATGTGATGCTCTACTCTTTAAAGACCGTAAAGTTGTGGTTATCGGTGGAGGAGATTCTGCTGTTGAACATGCACTACACCTTAACGATGTTTGTAGTGAAGTTACAATTATACATCGCCGAGATGAACTCCGGGCCAAGAAAGATGGTAAAGACCGGATAAAAGAAGCCGGAATCCCAATCATCTGGAATTCAGTAGTAACTGAAATTAATGGAGACGTTGTACTTAGAAGTATTAAAATTTATGATAAGATAAAAGATAAAGAAACAGAAATGGAGGTTGACGGCGTTTTTATTGCTGTAGGTGAAGAACCTAACAATCAATTAGCTAAAGAATTAGGAGTAAAACTAGATACAAACGGTTACATTATAACTGATAAAGAGCAAAAAACCAATATGGACCATGTTTACGCAGCAGGTGACATTACTGGTGGAGTTAAACAGATGGTGGTCGCTGCTGGTGAAGGAGCAATTGCTGCCATTTCTGCGTATAACAATATTAAATAAAAATCATTGTTATAGTAAATAATATAACTATTAAATTAATCATTAAAATGAAAATACAATCTATTTTCAGCAATAAAACTCTAAAATAAAAAATTGTTGAATAATTTTTTTCAGGGATTATTCGACTTTAAAAATATATATATGACGTAGGCTATTATGAGTATTATTATAACTGGAAGAAGCCACCAGATTATATAAAAAAATACTACAGCCAGTACTAGTGCAATTAAAATGTATATTAAATCTTTAAATTCCATAAATAATATAATTATAACTTTTTATATAAAAATGTTTCGATAGGGTGTTTTTAATTTATTTAAGAGAATATAACCGTTTAGGAGAAATTTTATGAAGATACTGGTTGTAAACAATCACGGGCAATATAATCATAGAATTTATAGAGCTTTAAATTATCTTAAAATACCTTCTGAATTAGTTTCAAATTCATTATCCCCCCAGCAGATTATAGAAAAAGATCCGGCAGGTATTATTCTAGGAGGTGGTCCCAGCTTGGAGAGAATTGGCAATTGTGTTAAATATGTTAAAGAGTTGGATTATCCTGTTTTAGGTATTTGTCTTGGGCATCAACTGATTGCCAAAGTTTATGGTGGAGAAGTTAAAGCTGCTGGTGTGGAAAGCTATGCTAAAATTGAGATTAATATTGAAGATGAAGATGATATTTTTAAGGGTTTAGGAAGAAAAATGAATGTATGGGCCTCCCATAAAGATGAAGTTTCTAAGCTCCCAACAGATTTCAAAAGACTGGCAAGCTCATCTATATGTGACATAGAAGCTATGGCCCATAAAGAAAAACCATTATATGGTATTCAGTTTCATCCAGAAGTTCATCATACTGAAAATGGTTCGAAAATATTTGAAAATTTTTATCAAGTCTGTAAACTATACAAAAATTAAATATAATGCTGAATACATTAGTAGGTAAGCATATTTTTTAAAAAATATAAATTAAATTTTCAATTAATAGTATAATATTATCATTACAATTTAACTAGGTGAAAAAATGTTGAATCCATCTGATTTTATTAAAGAAGCGATAGAAAATATCAAAGAAACTGTAGGTGATGGTAAAGCAGTTATAGCACTTTCAGGTGGTGTTGATAGTTCTGTGGCATCTGTACTTACTCAAAAAGCTTTAGGAGACAATTTAGTAGCTGTTTTTGTTGATCATGGTCTTTTAAGAGAGGGAGAAGCAGATTATGTTAAAGATACTTTTGAAAAAAGATTAAATTTCAGATTTATAAATGCTAAAGACGAATTTTTGAATAGGTTGAATGGAATTGAAGATCCAGAAGAAAAGAGAAAAATAATTGGAGAAGTCTTCATAAATGTCTTTGAACGTGTTGCTGAAGAAGAAAACGCCAAATATCTAGTCCAAGGAACCATAGCTCCAGATTGGATAGAAAGTCAAGGAAATATAAAATCACATCACAATCTAGCATTACCCCATGGATTGGTTCTGGAGATTGTGGAACCAATAAGGGAATTATACAAAGATGAAGTTAGAATACTAGGAAAAGAGTTAGGTCTTCCCAGTGAAATGGTTGAACGCCAACCCTACCCCGGGCCCGGACTGGCAGTTAGAGTGGTTGGTAAGTTAACACCTGCAAAAATTGATATCTGTAGAAAAGCAAATGCCATTGTAGAAGAAGAAGTAAAAAGAGAGGGTTTAGATGAAACACTATGGCAGTATTTCGCAGTTTTAACTAACACTAAAGTTACTGGTGTTAAAGGAGATATCCGAGACTTTGGATACTTAGTGGTGCTTCGAATGGTGGAATCTATGGACGCAATGACTGCTGATGTACCTGAACTTCCATGGAATATGATTAAAACAATTTCAAGTAGAATAACAGCTGAAATAAGTGAAGTAACCCACGTAGCATTATCCGTAAGTGACAAGCCACCTAGTACAATTGAATTTGCATAATTTAGAGGATAATCTAATAATAATTTTTAAAGAATTATGTAAATTATATAAAATTTAGAAATATTATTTTTTAATTTTTACTTGAAATTGATTTTTTATATTTATTTTATTATTCAACTGCTCTCAATACTTTTTTATTAAATCAGTTAAGTATATAAATATATGATTGGTGGAAAAACTGCCTACCTTAAAAAGCTCACCTCAAAGATTCATATTAAATCCATTGATGTGGGAACTGAATTGGATGGAAGTACTCCTCCTTCAGTATTTATAGGAAGCTGGAATTATCCTAAAGTCTATGCCGGGCCAATGATAGCTCCCCAGCAAGGCAACACCTCTATAATGGACATGCCAGAGTCATG
The DNA here is from genome assembly GCA_030016715.1 of Methanobacteriaceae archaeon. Taxonomy (GTDB): domain Archaea; phylum Methanobacteriota; class Methanobacteria; order Methanobacteriales; family Methanobacteriaceae; genus UBA117. The sequence goes on from JASEJD010000012.1 coordinate 6,679, forward strand.
GATTCCTTCCAATATAAGTCAAGAAGAAATTATTGGATACCGTTTGAATCTAGTTAGAGGAAAACAGCGAGTGGAAATTAAAGACTTGGACAATCTTTTAGTGGAAAAACTTCAAGAAATATCCCTTGCAAAAACATCAATTGAAAGTGAAGCCCAATTCCTTAAAAAACCAAAAGGCAGTTCTTTCAGTGATGAACATACACCCCACGGGCCTAGTGCACTGATAGAAAAATTTCATATTGAAAGCGTGCGCTGGGATCATTGGCTGGAAAAGGTCTTCTATGACACTGATCTTAAGGCTGCTGATGCTGTAATAGATCTTCATTCTAAAGGGCTGCCATTTTCAAGTATTCAAAAAGCTTTTTCAGTTGGATCTATGGGTGTTGAAAAAAATAGGCGATTAGTACCAACAAGATGGTCTATTACTGCTTGTGATAGTACTGTTGCTGATAAATTATTAAAAGAAGTGAGATACTGTGACATTATTGAAACATATCAAGTTTATGAGTTCAGCAGCTTAAACAATTACTATGCAGTTATATTAATACCATCTGAATGGCAGTATGAATGGATGGAAGCCTTTTTACATGTTTTAGGTAATGAAGAAGTAATATTTTCCGATTATGAAACTAATAGTGGTAAAAAGGAATATTCAAAAGTGGGGGGATGCTATTACACATGTAAGATGGCTGTGTTAGAAAAATTAGCCCGAGACAAAAAACAGGCCACAGCCATAATTTTAAGGGAAGCTTATAATGGCTACATACCTTTAGGGGTTTTTAATGTTCGAGAAAATGTTAGAAGTGCTCTAAATCAAAACCCAGTGGAATTTGACGATTTAAATAACGCACTTGATTATGTTTCTAATAAATTGAAGCTTCCTATAAAAAGATTTATTAAAAAGAGTAATTTATTGCAAGAACTTATAAGATCAAGACAGACCACTTTGGATGCATTTTTTAATTACAGTATCTAATTGATCCATATTATTAAATCCTTGGAAAGCCTTAGTATTAATTAAATAAGATTAATATAATAAAGATTTAATGAATCACAGATAATATTGACGACTTTAAGAGGAAGTTGTATGAAAGAAAATATTAAGAATTATCTTGGTAAGCTTTTCCAAGTTTATTTGACCATTGTGATTTCATTAATGGTAGTTGATGTTGCTCTACTTATAATTTTAACCTTTTTTAATCTAAAGCCTTCTACAATACCTCAAATTTATGATTTTGATTTTATGGTATCTTTATTGCTTTTATTATGTTTAATTGCAGGTTTTATATATAAAAAAGATAAAATAGACTACTTAAAAAATAATTGGTTTTCAGTTTTTGCTGTAATACCATTCGACTTTATATTTATAGGTTTATTAGGATTTCCCCTGTCCATACCCCTTGCAATTCTAAGAATCATTCACATCATTGCCATTATAAAAACCATAGGAAAAATTGGTTCAAGTTTTGTTGATTTTTCACAAAAAACTGGTCTTAATTATGGTATAGCCATTTTAACCCTTATATTTTTAATAACATCCACTGGATTTTTATTAGTTGAAAGAAATGTTAATCCAGAAGTACAATCTTATGAAGATTCTGCATGGTATACGGTGACCACTATGACCACAACAGGATATGGGGATATAGTACCGATCACTCCCCTAGGCAGAATTTTTGGAGTGATCATGATGGTAACTGGAGTTGCATTTACTGGCTATGCCACAGCATCTGTAGCCAGCACCCTTATAAATAAGTTTAGAGAAGAAAAAGATAAAGATAGGGAAATATTTATTAAAACAACCCAAAAATTCCGTGAAGAGCAGTCCAAAACAGCAAATGATATTGAATCCGGGTTTAAAGAAATTTTAGATAAGTTAGAAAAGAAATGATAAATATTAATTAAAAAAACTAAAATAGAACATTGAAACCTTTAGATTTTGCCTGGGATATTAATTCTGGGAATGCACTAGGCGGATATACAAATATATTTCCTTTATTGTATTGATCACTTACCGTGTTGATAAGGGTAAGATACTTTGTTTTATCATAGCTGGTTGCATTAGAAATGGCACTCATTAAAGACTTAACAGCTCCTCCGCGAGTATAACCATGATTATCCTGTAAATCTCTTAAAAAGACTAAAGTACTGCCATTAACGTAACCTACACCTTCTATTCTAAGAGGGCCAATACTTCTAATAATTGCATCAATAGATTCAACATTAAATATGACCACCATATCTGTTTTTATACCCGTATTATACTCCACTATTTCTTGGGCTAACTTAGCTCCTCTTTCATTGTCCTTGTACCATAATGAATCATGTAGTAACATTTTTCCAACCCCCTGTTTTTGAACCTCTAATGGTGCTGATTCAGTGGGATGTGCCATTTTATGGGGATAAATAGGAGTAATGTTATTTAATTGACCATCTTTTAGGGTGAATACAAAGGCCATGTCCACAGCCCCCATACCAGGTCTTGGTTCTGATGGATCTGCAGACATAACTAATATCTTATGTTCTCCATCCACAAAAAAGGATTTATTATCTCCATTAGACTTAAATCCAAAAGCCCCTGCTCCTATAAATAAAATTAATAATAATATAACTATTATGCCTTTTTTAGATCTTTTCTGGGGTTTTGAAGAATAATACTCCCTTTTCTCTAAAGTTAATCTTCTTGGAGCCGAATATGATTCTGAACTCTTAAAAGTTAATCTTTTAGATTGAGAAGTATATTTAATATTAGAACCTGAAATAATTAATAATAAAAAACCTATAACTGCTATACATAATCCTATAAAGAAATATAAAAAATTTGGTGGAGTATCAAAACCAAAAGTCATTAAATATATACCAACACCAATTAAAAATAATCCAAATAGTGCAATGATAAAGTTTAACATTTTAAAACTCCAATTTTATTATATCTTTAATATATCTGATAATATTCTAGGAATATCAGCCCCAAATTATTGCAATGTTTATAATCCTTAAATATAATTATTATTTATATAATTTAATTATAAATAAATAATATTTATATATTTCGTGAATTTTAACTTTTTCAATCCTATTTATATTAAAAGAGAGATTTAATAATAGATTTTTGAGTGATATTATATGAAAAGAATTTATCTATTTACCATTATAGTTGGATTAATGATTATTGGCTACATGTTCTTGGAGCCCTACTGGATAGAAACCAAAGAGGTGGTACTGGAATCAGAACAAATTCCTCCAGAATTTGATGGTAAAAAAATTGTATATCTGACTGATATACATGCCGGACCCTTCTATGGCCAAGATAGAATAGATAAGGTGGTAGAACAAGTTAATGCCATGAACCCCGACTTGATCTTATTAGGTGGAGACTACGTGGATCGACAAGAAGATTATATTGAACCAGTATTTAATTCTTTAGAGAAATTAAAAGCACCATTAGGCGTTTATGGTGTTCTAGGTAATAATGACCCCCAATATTTTACCTTGAAAAGATTCAATGAATCTCCAATAACTTACATTGGTAATAAAGGAGAATGGATAGAAATTAACGGTTCAAAAATAAGAATTTGTGGGGTTGGTGATTATAATAATGGCTACCAGTATCCAAAAACTGCTCTAGGAGATTCAGAACCAGAAGATTTTGTAATATTTTTAACCCATAACCCAGATTATTTCCCACAAATAAACCAGAAAATGGTAGATTTAGTTTTAACTGGACACACTCATGGGGGTCAGGTTACCTTTTTTGGTTTGTGGGCGCCTATTCCCAGATCTGATTATGGACAGAAATATTTAACTGGTGTTCAAAAATATAATAACACCACCCTAATAATTAGTAATGGATTGGGAACTGTAATATTGCCTGTAAGATTTTTTGCCCGTCCGCAGATTATAGTGGTGACTCTAAAAAGAGTAAATTGAAAGTTATAAGTGATGTCATTGCAATTATACTATAAAAAGCCATCCCCAGAGACAATTAATGCCATGTGTAGAGCTTCTAAAAGTCTTAGAACCACGAGTAGATCTGATCAGATACAAAAAACTCAAGAAAAAATTACTCATTTTGTTAATCATGAACATGTGAAATTGGTTAATAGTGGAAACTCAGCAATAATGGCGGTTATGAGCACACTCAAAAATAAGATATTAATACCTGATGAAGGTGGTTGGGTAGGTTTTAAGAAAATTGCTGATCTTATGGGATTAGAAGTAGTTTATATACCCACTAGTCAAGGTATCATAGAATTGGATGTTCTAGAAAAATATCTTGATAATCATCGACCTGAAGCTCTTTTTTTAACCAGCCTCGCAGGTTATATTGCAGAACAGCCGGTAAAAGATTTATTTGAATTATGTGATGACCGTAATGTTTTAATGGTTGAAGATGCTTCAGGAGCTATAGGAGATCCTGAAAAAAGATTAGCTAATGGTGAGCATAGCCATGTGATAATTGCATCAACAGGTTCCCCAAAGATAGTTAATGTAGGAAATGGTGGTTTTATCTCAACCAATGACTATAAAATTTTGAAAGATTCTAAAAATATTTTAAATTCAGTTAAAATTGATAGAATAACAGCTGCTGGTATTTATGAAGAGATAAATCATGCTCCCCATATCCTTAACTCCACTATCAATGCTTGCCAAAAAATGAAAAAAGAATTCAATAATGCTATGCATCAAGATAAAAGAGGAATTGTTCTTGCCCTGATAGTTGATGATCCTAGAAGGGTTGGATATATAATTAGAAAAAATATTATGGCTGAAAATCGTAGAGTGGTTACTATTTGTCCAGATTATAATAGAACATTATCTAGTGCCGTGTGTTTTGAATTAAAGAATTTGGATGTTAACTGTTTAAAATCAGGAATAGTTGAAAAAATAATATTTACAATAAAAAATTCACTAAATGATTACTGAATAGTAATCTAGATTAAGATATTACTAGATTTCTAAGATTATAATGACCATAAAACATATTACTAGATTTCTAAGATTAAAATGGCCATTCTTTCCATCATTAAATTTTCAATAGATCCATATATTCTCATTTCAGATTCAGAGAAACCATAAATGTTTTTTAAATGATCTAAATCAGGGTTTATGACCGTATCATCGCGATTTCCTAAAAATTGCTCTAAATGATCCATGATTTTATTATTACAATTGATTGAAATAGCGCATATATTCATATCCCCTTCTTTTAAACCCATGATAGTTATTGCCTTGGAAATTTGTCTTTGTAGGGATGCTCTTAAACATATCTCCAATCCAAGATCATTTGCAACATTTTCACCCCTCTGAAATGCATTTAATGCATGTTTAGCAGCATTTAATATGTGATCATAACCTGCAATTGCATCAGCATTTAGAAGCTGCAATGTATGTCTATGAGATGGATCTAAGACATATTCATCACTTAATTGGATGGTTTTTTCCAGTAGATTTTCTAAATCATTCACATATGCTTTAAAACCAGCAATTTCTATACTATTTTTCATTATAACACATTTATGATATTAATTAAAAAAATGTTATTAAGATTTTTTAAAATCATCTTCCACCAGTATCCGGTTAATACCACTTAAAAATGCTTCTACACTGGCCATTATTATGTCTGGCTGGGTACTTCGGGCACTGACTACTCTATCTCCCATCCTAAGTTTTACAATAACGTCTATTAAAGCATCTGTACCTCCCGTTATAGCATCTACATGATATTCTTCCAATTTTATATCAGCAACATCTTTTATACCTTTTTTTATTGCTACAATCGCTGCATCTACTGGTCCTAAACCTATTCCGGCCTCAACTATTTCATTGTGATCAATGCTTAGTTTTACTGATGCAGTAGGAGTAACTTTATTTCCAGATACTATAGTTAGCTCGTCTAATTCAACTGCTTTCTCAGGGAGTATTCCTAAAACATCTTCAGCAATAGCTTGTAAGTCAACATCAGTTACACATTTACCTTTATCACCAAGAGTTTTAACCCTCTGGAATATCTGGCCAAGTTTTTCATCATCCACACGTAACCCTGTTTCTTGAAGTCTTTTTTTGAGTGTATGGGTTCCAATATGCTTACCCATAACAAAGCGTCTTTTATGACCTACCAGTTCAGGAGTTATTGGTTCATATGTTTCGGCTTTTTTTATAACCCCATCAGCATGTATTCCTGATTCATGTGCAAAAGCATTTTCACCCACAATTGCTTTGTTTGGCTGCAAATAGACTCCAGTCATTCTTGCAACCATTTTTGAGGTTTCATATAATAATTTTATATTTACATCGGTTTTTTCATCATAAAGGGAGTATAATGAAACCACAACTTCTTCTAGTGAAGCATTTCCTGCTCTTTCTCCAATACCATTTACAGTAACATGGGCTTGTGTCGCACCAGCCCTTAAACCAGATAGAGTATTAGCAACTGCCAATCCAAAATCATTATGGCAGTGAACACTTAAAGGAACTCCAAGATTACTTAATGGACCATAGAATTTAGTTGCTGTTTCTGGAGTTAGCATTCCCACTGTATCACAGGCACATATTCTTTGTGCACCTGCATCAATTCCTTCCTTAAAAACATCAGTTAAATATTTCACGTCACTTCTAGTTGAATCTTCAGCAGATAATTCAACTAGTAATCCATGATCCACTGCATATTCTGTACAATCAACAGCAAATTGTTTAACTTGTTCCCGAGTTTTATTTAATTTATGTTCAAGATGTAGGTCAGATGTGGGAACTACTAGATGTATACTATCAACTCCACATTCTAAAGCGGCGTCAATATCAACCTTAACTGCTCTGGTAAAACTACAGATCTCAGCATTTAATCCTTCATTTACAATCTTCTTAATTCCTTCCCTTTCACCTTCAGAAGTAATTGCAGAACCTGCCTCAATAACATTTACACCTAATTCATCCAATTTTATGGCTATCCTTAGCTTTTCATCAGGGGTGAGTGAAACCCCTGGAGTTTGTTCTCCATCTCTTAGTGTTGTGTCAAAAATTTTTACTGCCACAAAATTCCCCTCTCCAAATTTTTAAAAAGCATCTAATTTATGCATAATTATTAGTGTATACACATTATATCAAGTTATTTAATTCCCAATAATAAACAATTAATCCCTAAAATTTATAGATTAAAAAATTATTAAATAAATAATTCAAGTTAATTTAAATTTTCTAAAACCGTTATTATACGAGTTAAACTTTTATGCATCCTTATTTCATGTTTTTCCTTTATTATAAATTTAGTGTCTCTTATTAATTGGTTAACATCCACATAATGAGGAGTAGCCAGACAAAGATGACCATTAGTTTTAAGTAGATTCTGCATGTTAAAAATCGCATCCCTGTACAGTTTAATACTCTCTTCACCTGCAGTTGATGCCGAAATTCCATAAGGAGGATCAGTTACAATAGAATCCACTAAACCATCAAGTTCTATGTATCGGGCATCGCCTTGGACAATATTATAATTGGTTATTTTACATTTTCTGAGATTCTTTATAGTTCCATTAACCATCTTCTCATCAATATCCACTCCTAAAACCCGGGCCCCAATTATCCCTGCTTCAATTAAAATTCCACCTGTTCCACAAAAAGGATCGAGGATAATATCTCCTTCATTGATTCTAGAAAGGTTTACCATGCAACGGGCCAATTTAGGGCTCATGGATCCAGGATAAAAAAAAGGCCTTTTATGTGGTTTAATATTAAAGAAATGTTTTTTATCAATTTTAATTTTTCTTATTCCTATTAATATTTTCTCATCAGTGAATGTTACCCTGATATATGTTTCCGGGTTTTTCAGATTTACCCTTGCATCATCTAGATTAACACCAACTAATCTTCCCAAGTCTCTTTCATTCTTTTGAGAATCAATATCGCCAGAAAAGTTAATCTTTTTAACTCTAATAGCATAATCATTTTTTATATAATCCTTCCATTTGAATTTTTCAAATGCAGAGTAAAGATTTTTAATATCAGTTTCAAATAACAATTCAACTATTTCATGAACATATCCCAACCTTTTTCCAAGAATTTCAATATAACTTTCATTATCTGGAATTTCAATAATTAAAATTCCATTCAAATCTTTTTCTATTTGATATGGTATTTTTTCTGATTCAAGTACAGCTTTAACTTCTGATTTAGGTAATGTGATATTTTCACGGGACAAAACTATGTAGATTTCCATAAATTAGTTATCCTCCTAAAAAATATTTTAGGAAGAACTGAAAATATTATACCACTTTTAATCATCTCTTTAATAAGCGGAGATTGGCTGTCCATATCCCCACATTCAGAAATTATTTGTTCAGCACCTTCCTTTTTAAGTTTAAGAAACATTGAATCAAGTTCTCTGTCTTGCATTAATTCAAAGGTCTTTTGTATTTGAAGTTGTACATTAAGCTCTGATTTAAATTTCTTATTAAATATTCTTTGATAATCTGTTAATATTTCTATATCATCATTAGCCAAAGCTTTTTCAACCACATCTGCTGCGATTTTAGCACATTCAAATCCTATGAGTAAACCTCCACCCGTAGTAGGTTTTACCTGGGAAGCAGCGTCCCCTAAAAGAATAGTTCTATCTTTGACCAGCTTTTTTTTAGGATCATATTGGGGTATGTACCCATGATATTTTTTCAATATCTTTGATTTTTCGAAAGCCTCATTTTTTTCAACAAAATCAGACAATATATTATCCATCTTGATATAATCCAATCTTGAGAACATACCTATCCTGGCCATTGAATCATTTAAAGGAATTACCCATATAAAGCCGGGTGATATTTTTGAATTTACATGAAGATGGACATTTTCAGAGTCTAAAATGGTTTGATCCGTTTTAACCATGTATTGAATTGCTTCAAATGTTTTGGGTTGGGGATTGAATTGACGAGACACGATAGATGAATGTCCACCTGCATCAATTATAACTTTTGATTTTAATTTTTTTATTTGGTTTTTATATTTAACCTTCACTTCTCCTTTTTTTAAGTCAGCATCAAAAACTTTGTGGCCTAATAATAGTTCAGAACCTTGATCTACTGCTTTTTGCGAAAGAAATTGATCATAGGCTACTCTATCCAATAGATATGCTGCAGCTTCCTTTTTTGAAACATGGAGAGTGTGATTTGAAGGAGAATGTAAAAAAGCCCCATTAACCTTATTTATTATTATATGGGAGGGTAATATGTTTAATTCTTTAACTTTAGTGCCTAATAACCCTGCGCATTGTAGTGGAACTCCTATCTTAGTCTTTTTATCTAAGATAACCACTTTATAATTTTTCTCTGCCATATATCTGGCAAATGTGGAGCCTATTGGACCTCCTCCTACAACTATAACGTCGTAATCAAATTTATCATGTGTCATGATATCTAAGCCTATTCCTATTTACATTAAATTGATTTAACGGAATATTATATCACTTAATAAATCATTTTAATTATTAATTAATTTAAAATTAGAATAATTGGAATTTTTTAACAGTTCCCTAAATGTTTATCGCTTAAATTTTTTAGAATGCCTTTCCATGATTGGTCTTTTTGATTGGGGTTTTGATTTTATCATTCGGGATTCTTCATCTTCAAAGCCATAATAATCTCCTTCAATAAGATCATTTATCATATTTTCGACCTTGTCCGGGTTTGGAACATTTTCCATGATTATTCGGGTATTTTCATGTCCTCCAAATATTAAAATATCCCCACTAGAAAATATTTTCTCCATTATAGTTTGAGTTATATTAATGTCTTGAATCTTTTCGTAATGAATAAATGCCTTACTTTTTCTAATTAAACCTTTCTTAACAATTACACGGTAGTTAGTTAATTTATAGATTGTACTGTTCCATGCTAGGAGATTCCATATAACCCATATAACTAGTAAAAATATTATTAGGTATAGAATAATAGTTATCCACTGTACCAAAGGAATCTGTATCATATTAATTATATTGTTTTGAAGTCTAACTGCAAGTTGAATAATTGTTCCAGAAAAATATAATATTAAAATTATTATTATAACCTTTATTAGAGCTGATTTGGTTCCTATAAAGAAATTTGGTTTTGTTTCAAAGAGGACTTTTTCTCTGGTGTGATATTCAGTTCTATCTTTGCCTATCATATTGAATCACTGATAAATTTTCTTTTTTATATCAAAATTATATTTATATAAATCCAATAGATAAAATTTACATTATTATTTTACCTATCTAAATATTTTTTCTCAAATATATTCAATTATTTAAATATTATTATGTAGAAGCAACTAAATGAATATAATGATTTATAGGAAGATAAAAATCAATGAAACAAATATTCAGTTGAAAACTGATATTGAACCTCATGGTCTAACTGATTACATTGTAAAACTTAGAACATTAATCAAAAATTTTATTATAAGAAATCCGGATTTTCTTACTAGTTTAGAACCATTGAAAATATATGAAGGCCCTTTAATAGTAAAGAAGATGTTAAGATCTGGTGTTATTGCAAATACCGGTCCAATGGCAGCTGTGGCTGGAACAATTGCTCAATTTTCAATGAATTATCTTCTAAATAAAGATTCAAAATATGTTATAGTGGATAATGGTGGAGATATTTCTCTAAAAACCGATAAAGATGTTGTTATAGGACTATTTGCAGGTTTATCATCCCTTTCTGGAAAAATTGGGTTTAAAATTAAATCAAAGAAAACCCCTATGGGAATATGTACATCTTCAGGTACTATAGGACATTCTATCAGTTTCGGAAGAGCCGATTCAGTTACTGTTTTTGCAGATGAGGCCAGCATCGCTGATGCCCTGGCCACTTCAATAGCTAACGAAGCAAATGGTGAATCTGATCAAGATACTGTTGAAAACTGCATATATTATGCTGAAAATTTTCGAGAATATATGAACGGAGCAGTGGTAATAGTTGGGGAATATGCAGGAACCATTGGAAAAATACCTAAAATGATACAGACTGATAAAAAAGTTGTTCTAGGGGATTTTTTTGATTTAATATAAAAAAAGGATTTAATGAAAAATTTTTAAATAGCCTCAGATCGCCCATCATTCATCACAAATCAGAGCTCATAGGGTTCATCATAGGCTTTAATTTTAAAAAAAAAGTATTTTGTGGCATTAATTTGCCACAATAAATTCCGGTATTTGATATAAGAGTTTAATTATCCAAACATTACACCAGATTCTTTTTTAAATTCTTCTTCGCTTTCCATACCAACTATCTTATCAACAGCATCCATGAAATCATTCATAGTTACTATTTCTCTTTCTTCTCTTATAGCAAACATACCTGCTTCAGTACATATAGCTTTAACATCTGCCCCCGAGGCACCTTCTGTGATGGATGCAATTAGTTCCTTATCTACATCATCATCTAGAGACATTGTTTTGGTATGGATCTTTAGAATTTCCAATCTACCTTCTTCATTGGGTATTGGAACTTCTATGAAACGGTCAAATCTACCTGGCCGCAGTAATGCAGGGTCAAGTATATCTGGTCGGTTGGTTGCTGCTACAATACCAACATTTCCTCTCGCTTCAAATCCGTCCATTTCAGCTAATAATTGCATTAAAGTCCTTTGAACTTCCCTATCACCGCTTGTTGAACTTTTAAGTCGCTTAGCTGCAATAGCATCTATTTCATCAATGAATATTATGCTGGGTGCTTTTTCTTTAGCTAATTCAAATACTCCACGAACTAACCTTGCCCCTTCACCAATGTATTTTTTAACAAATTCTGATGCCACTATTTTTATAAATGTAGCATTAGTTTCATGGGCCACTGCTTTTCCTAGTAGTGTTTTACCTGTTCCTGGAGGCCCATATAAAAGTACACCTTTTGGAGGTTCAATTCCAATATTTTCGAATAATTCTGGTTTCTTTAAAGGTAGTTCAACAGTTTCTTTAACTTCCAAAACCTGTTCAGTTAATCCACCGATCTTTTCGTATGAAACATCAGGTTTTTCGTCAACCTCCATGCCAGTAACAATAGGATCCTTCTCAGATGGTAAAACATCTACTATACTAAAAGTTTGCTGGTTCAAAGCCACCCTTGCACCAGGTTCTAACAAGTCTTCATCTAAGAACCTTGAATATCCTATAACAAAATGAGGGCCAGTACTGCTCTTCACAGCAATTCTTCCGTCTTCTAAAACCTCAGTAATCGTAGCAATTACCAGTGGCGGGGATCGAAATCTTTCTACTTCACCACGTAACGATTTAACTTCCCTATCTAATCTAATTTTTTCATTTTCAATCAAAACTTTATCTTTCTCAAGTTTTCTTAATTTCCACATGAGATTACGCTTAGTCTTAGTGTTTTCCTCTTTAAGAATCCTAATTTCTTTTTTTAAATCTTCTATTTTTTTTAATGCAGTATTGGAGGAATTTTCCATGATCCTAGATCACTCCTATTTAAATTTTATCGTTACTATCTTGTCTTTGATAATATTTAAATATTGAGGTATAGATTATTATAATGAGAAATTTTTAAGGGATAGTCATGAGATGCGAGATATGTGGAAAAAATATTATTGGAAAACCAATGCGCACTAAAATTGAAGGATCAGTGATGTACGCTTGCAATGAATGTGCAAAATTAGGTAAAATTCAAAGAGAACCAGTAAAACCCAGAAAACAAAGAGTTGCTTCAAGACCACCTATGAGAAAAGAACCTAGCTACGAGGTTCATGAAGAGTATAATAAACTTGTAAGAGATGCCCGTGAAAAAAGGGGATGGTCAAGAGAAGATTTAGCAGAGAAAATATATGAAAAGGTTTCAGTAATCAACCGAATAGAATCAGGAAAAATGATTCCCGATGTAAAACTGGCTAAAAAATTAGAAAATATTCTGAAAATTTCCATTGTAGAGAAAATTGAAGATAACCAAAGCCAAGAATTTAAAGCCTCCAATATCCGAGGATCAACTATAGGTGATATTGCCCGGATAAAGAAAAGTTGAAATCTCTAGAAAAATAGTTATAAACATTAAATTTATTCAAAAGGGGGATACTTATATCTAATAATTCTTCTGGAAAATGGACAGTTCTAATTATTGGTATTATTACAGCAGTTGTTTTTGTTATTGATTCTTCTATAATGTCTGTTTCAATCTCTAATTTAGTGGTTGATCTTAAAACCACAACCAGCGGAATTCAATTCGCAATAGCACTGTATACCATGATTATGGGGAGTTTACTGCTTTTAGGTGGAAAAATTCAGGATATTATAGGTAGGAAAAAAACTTTCGTGGTTGGAACTGCTTTATTCGCAGTGGGGGCTTTTATTACAGTAATAAGTTTTAATCTACCCATGGTAGTTTTAGGTTGGTCGGTTATTGAGGGTATAGGGGCTGCTCTAATGCTACCCGCAATAATTGCCTTTATCAGTAAAACCTATATCGGAAAAGAACGAATAAAAGCTTTAGGTATTTTTGGAGCAGCAACTGCTGTTGCAGCTGCATCAGGCCCTTTAGTGGGTGGTTTTTTAGCCACTTACTTCTCATGGAGAGTGGCTTTTAGTGTAATGGTGATAATTGCAGTCATTTTATGGTTTTATTCAAGAAGACTTGAAGAAACAGAAATAACAGCTACCTGGAGAGATTTAGACATTCCTGGAGCATTAACCTCATTTACTGGATTGTTACTACTTCTGATTGGTATTATGCTTATCGAAGACATTCAAAATATCCTGATGGCCGTCTTAACTATCCTAGTGGCTATCACCTTATTATCTGCATTCTTTTTCCTAGAAAAAAGAAGAATAAATAATTCTCTTCAGCCTTTAGTAGATATAAGACTTTTTAAAAACAAAAATTTCACCTTAGGAAACATTACCCGCCTTATAACAAACATAGTTTTGACTGGAGGATTAATTTTTATTTTTCCCATATTTGTTCAGCAGGTAATGGGATTTGATGCATTTATGACCGGTGTTACTCTTTTACCAGCTACTCTAGGTACATTGTCTTTTGCTTTATTGGTAACCAAGTTTACAGATTATTTAAATCCTCGACGGTTAGTAACTGTCGGATTAATTATTCAACTTGTGGGGATAATACTTTTATTAGGCACCTTCTCCCTTAAAACAACCATTTGGGATCTATTACCCGGTATATTTTTATTAGGTGCTGGTTATGGTTTTACAACTACATTATTACCAAATAATATACTAGTGTCTGCACCAAAAGATAGACAAAACGATGCTTCTTCTATTATGGAAACTGGGAGTAGATTAGGCCAATCAATTGGAACTGCATTAATAGGCACTATACTACTTTTTAGCATTTTCATGAGTATTAATCCTGCACTAGATGAATCAGGGCTTTCTCAGATGGGAGTGACTGAAAAAGATGCTATATACTTTATAGAAAAAATGCAAACAAAACCAATAAAATTACCTCCTGAACTAGAAGAAAAAGCAGTTAGAGCTATGGATATAACTATAAGTGAATCAATGAATACCACCCTGCTTGCTGCAGCATTTTTTAATGTTATCTCAATTGTTTTAAGTCTTTTGATAAAAGAAACTGGATAAAATTTTAAAAATAATTATTAAAATTATTAATGTTTAATAATAAACAATATTACTAACTTTTTATTTACTTATAATAGATTACCATTATTATTCATCCAATATAAATAATCGAAAAATATTTATATGATTTAATTCATATTATATAATTGATGTTTATACAACATCAACCATTGATAGTTCAAAACTACTAGGAGGTAGATAAAATGGTTTCTAAAAAGAAACAAACTGTTGAATCTCCTTCAAGTGGAAAAAAATCTTTAGTACAACAACCAACTGGAGATTACGAACTAGCAAGTGGATTTGATTCTATATTTGAGGACTTTAGAAGATCTTTAGATAATTTAATGGCGCCTTTTTTACCCATGAAAACATATTTTCCAAAAACTTTAAGCAGTCTTCCAACCCGAGCGCCATTGGTTGATTTAATAGAAGAATCAGACCAATACATTGTTAAAGCTGAATTACCGGGATATGATAAAGAAGATCTTAACATAGAATTAAATAAAGACTTATTAATAATTAACGCAGAAAAAAAGGAAGAAAAAGAAGAAGAATCAGAGAACTATTTACATCGAGAAAGAGCCTATGCATCATGCCAAAGAACAATTAATTTCCCTAAAGAAGTTGATCCATTGGAAGTTGAAGGGAGCATGAAAAATGGGGTTCTTGAGCTGAAAATTCCTCTGAAAGAGCCTAAACCTGAAGAGAAAATGGTTAAAGTTGAAATTAAATAAATATTTTATTCTTTTTTCTTTATTATCTCTAAAAAAATGGATAAACAAACTCCATAAAAATCATGTTTTTTACTTTCATCAGTTAAATAAACTAGAATTCATACCATATTTAGTTACTTTTTCTATAATTATTAGTTTTAGGAGAATAATAACCATCTAATTGCGCTAAATTCTCATATAATTCAGTTATATGATTATAATCATCATATTCTTCGCTTATTACTGTTATGTGGGCAGGAGGATGTATTTTTTTAATTTGCATGATGGTTTTTGTAGTTTCTGCTTTAACATTTATAATAGCAGAAATTCTAGATTCTGTTCTTAATTTTTGTTTTAAAATTTTTTCTGCAATTTTATCAGCTTTTTCGGATGAAATTAATTTAGGTTTTCCTATCAATTTCAAATTAGCATACCTCTCAACATCAGAAATAGAATTTAAGAGCTTTGATTTATTCAAAGCTCTTATAAGAATTAATGACATTTTTAAACCTCTATTTCAAGAATGAAGTAATTAAAGTGCTTCTAAATAATACTAGAAGAACTAAAACAAATCCTATTGCAGTTTGCATATTTCCGACTATGTCTATTATGTTCGAACTTATAGGTAGATTCCATGGTGGAGATGTTCTTCCATCCGGTAGTGGGTCAAAATAAACACCAACAGCACGGGAACTCTCTTTTACATTGATATCTTTAGGTTCAACATAATTCACACCAACTAAAAGACCATTATCTATACCTCGATTAATATCTTTGGCTATCTCATTTACATTGTAACCATCTTTTTTAACCGATGCTTTTACAATTTCCGTGGTGGTTTGAACTACTCCAGATTCATCAGTTCCATAAACAGAAACCAAAACACTTTCTGGAGTTACTGTGATGGCATCACCCAAAGCTTCATATGCATAAACTGTTTTTAGTGGAGTTCCATCTATGGGACAAGTCATGTAATTATCTGCTGAAGGAAAACCAATACCCCATCCATCTTCAGGACAAACCTTACGATATTCTTGGTTCATTGGAAATCCTGTCTCATTAACCTTCTGAGGAGTAAACATATCTCCCGTACTTACACTGGAAACCAAGTTAACTGCACCACCACCATATTTTTCACCAGCTTCTATGGATACCTTACCAAATACTTCACTCATAATTTCAGTGGCTGGATATCCATCCCGGATCATTTTTCCGATCATTATGGCAGTTTCTCGACGAACCCGTGTTGCAGTACCATATTGCGGATTTCCATGGGTGTTTCTAAGATGTATTATAGCCCCTTTAGTACCTGGGGGTAAAACAGCTAGCCCACCTGAACGTGGAGTTACAGTTATAACTCCATCGTTTGATACTTCAACTACATAAACATCGAATGATCCACCTACTGCAGCTCCTCCAGTAGGAGATCCAGTCATTATACGAATTCCTGGAAAAGAACTTGCAGCGCTTGCTGCTTCAGGGATTGTTGAACCAGATTCTAACCTTCTTAAAGTCTCAACGATAGCCTTAAGACGTGGAGTGGTATTTCCTTCCCCCCCAGATAGAACTGCGAAATGGTTTTCTTTGGACTCTAAAAAAGTTACTGAAAACATGTTTGGTGCAAAAGACATGCTACCTGCTGCAGCACCATTAGGATCCTTTCCAGTTGGATCGGTAATGATTACACAATTCATTGTCGCAGCAGATGTGTTCATAAACATTATAAGGGTGACTATTAATACTAAAATCTTCTTCAATAGCCTCCCCCCTTAATATCGGCTGTAGCGAAATCCTCAATAACATTAATGGTTACTATGCCTGTTTTAGTATCAACTTTAACATCGGCTGCGGCAATTGGAGCTATACGGGTACCTGATATGGTTGTTCGCATTGCAAATTGTTCTGCAGTTGCAATAGCTTCATTTAATGGCAAACTACGTTTGGAGGTCACCAATGTATCGCCATCAATATAACTTCCAGGTCTGAATCCAGCTGCCGCCACATTGGCCCTGATAGAATCTGTAGGAACTACATCATTACCTTTAATTATAACTCCTGCAATAGGAATACCTTCTGGTGTTTCAGTAGATGACGCATAAGCTATATAAGTCATGAGTCTACCGGAAACAATTAACATAAATGCTAATATAAGAATAATTAGCGTATCTCTTCTTACTTTAATGAACATTTTTTACACCGTTTTAATGTAAATTTATCTTAACACCTATAAAAACTTAATTTCATGTATAAATAAACTATATGTGGTAATGAGCATCTAAATAGTAATATATTATTAAATGTTAATTTTGGTCCAAGTAGGATTTTATATGATCTTTAGATTTAAATGCAGCTTCACCAAGACATACCACAACATCAGCATCAGTTTCAAATGATTTTTTCAATCCTTCTAATACTTGTTCAGGTGTAGCTCCTAAAAGCCCTTTTCTAAATTCTGTGGGAATATGGTCTGTGAATATAATCTTAGAACTTGAATCATACTCCAAAGCAACTTTTCTACTGTGAAAAGAAGCAGGGATTACATATTCAACTAGATTAATAGCTCTTTCTAAAATCTCGAAATCTCCACTAATTCCTGATTCTGAAGCAATGGTGATTACTGCCGCAATTTTTTTATCATTATATATCTTTTTTAATTCATTTAGTACTGTCTGAACCCCGTAAGGATTATGGCCATAATCAATAATTATATCTTTTCCCTGGAAATTCTGAATATATTCTAAACGTCCAGGCACTCCTTCAAATGATTTTACTGCATCTACTATATCATCATCTGAAATTTTAAAAAATTCCATAGCAGCAATTATAGAACCAACTGCATTGTATACATTGTGCAAACCCAATATATTTAACTGGATATTAAGAGTTTTTTCAGGAGTTTGTAGGTTGAAACTTTTTTCATCAATATTAGTTGCTATATACATAGGTTTAGGTCTTTTAAGGCCGCATTCACATTCGTAGTAGCCAACTCCTGCGATCGTTTCGTTTAATAAAATATTGCGACCACACCAACATTTTTTAAGGTTTTCTTGAGTATGTTCATAGTCAACACCAAAAGTTATTAATTGACCATGATAATTAAAAGATTCAACCATACCCCATAGTGTGGGATCATCAGAATTGATTATTAACTGTTTGCCTTGGAGGTGTTTAATTAATTCACCTTTAACTCGAGCATAATCTAAAAATTCTCGAACACCATCTAAGTGATCTGGGGTTATATTGGTAATAATACCAGATAATGGTTGACATCGATCAATAATGAACTGTAAATCACCTTCATTACCCATAATACCCGTTTCAAGAACAGCCACATCACCCCTTAGACGGGCTTGTAAGGGAGGTATATACTCAGCATTTCCCTGTAAATTCTTAAAACCGTGTTCTACTGGTTTTAAACCTGCATATCTACATATATGTTTTAATAAGGTAACTGTAGTGGTTTTTCCATTGGTTCCAGTAACAAAAAAAACAGGTTTTTGTGGTTGAAACATTTCTAAGATGTCTTCCACACTGATAATTTTTGTTTTATGATAATTTTTAGAATTTTCTATATTTTTTTGAATATCTCTAAATAGTTTAGATGATTTTGATAAACTTATAGGCGGTATTAAATAATCCAAGGAATCAAAGAAAGTTTTAGGATGATCTTTAAAGTATAATTCAACATCATAGTCATTTAAAGTGTAAATATAATCACAGTCTTTTCGGGATTTTATGTCGGTTCCTTTTACTTTATAACCATTATCCATTATGACACGAGCTGCTAGGTTACCTGTGGCACCACATATCCCTATAATACCAAACCATTCATTCATTTTTGGCACATCCATCCTTTATTCCATTGATCATTGACTGTTTCACTTGATGGTAAGCACTAATTGCACCAGGGCCCACATGCAGAATTATATCTCCGGGAACAGAATATTTAACAGACAATTCTGCTGCAGTTTTCATATCCTTTACTGCAACTTTTACTGCATCTGAATTTTTAGCCCCTTTTATAACTTCTTCTGCTGCACTCATATCTAATTTTTTGATACTTTCATTGAATCCACTGACTATAATGGCTTTACTATAATCTCCTAGAATTTTACCTATAGCTATTTTATCCCTAACAGTTATTCCATCAGGATTATCAATAACTATAACCAATGGTTTTCCCTTAAAAAATTCAAGGCTGGTTTGAAGAACTTCTGGTAAATGGGCTGCATCTAAATATACTTCACGGTCACAGAAATTACCAAGATATTCCATGCGTCCTGGAACACCATTAAATTTGCTTAATGCATTGATGATGCTTTTTTTATCTATTCCATATTTTAATGCTGCTGTAGCTGCTCCAACTGCATTTTCAATGTAGTATAGAAATAATTTAAAATTAGTTTCAAATTCTCCTTTGATATCAGAAAAATCATATTTAATTTTGAGTTTAGAATCTATTAATTCACCATTCACGTTGCAAGGATTCTTTATTTTAGAATCATTGGTACAGTACCATATAATATTATTATAACACTCCAATTTATCCATATATTCTTGGCATTGGGTATTTACTATTAAATTCTCACACATGTCCAGTATTAGACTTTTACGTTCCACATATTTTTCCATAGACCATTCAAATTCAGTTAAATGCTCAGGATAGATATTAGTAATTATACCCAGCTTAACTTCTAGTTTAGATAACAATCTTAATGTTCCATGAGGTAGTTCAAGAATAGCAATATCATTTTTCAGATGATGTCCTTGAATTATTCCATCAATTATGACTTCACTTAAAAGGTCGGCCATTTGTGATGAGCATGTCCATACTTTATAACCCGCCTGTTTAAAAATTTCAGAAATAGTTAATGTAGTACTGGTTTTTCCAACAGATCCAGTTATCCCAATAACATCAATGTTTATCTCATTGTTAATTAATTCTCCAATGTAATGATCTTTGACAATTTTAACATTATTTTTAGTTAATTCTTTTCTTATGGGAGAATTGAGGGGGACTGTGGGAGATATATACGCTAAATCAAAATCATTATAATCTTCTACTGAATCAGGACCTAATTTAAGTGTTATACCACTTGATTCCATTTC
Organism: Methanobacteriaceae archaeon; assembly: GCA_030016715.1. Taxonomy (GTDB): domain Archaea; phylum Methanobacteriota; class Methanobacteria; order Methanobacteriales; family Methanobacteriaceae; genus UBA117. The sequence continues at coordinate 27,070 of JASEJD010000012.1, forward strand.
TAGAAGGATATTCCTAACAAAATCTGGAAAATTATCAATGGATTTTTGATCGGTGACTACCACATCTATGCCGGTGTAATTTAATATCTTTGCTGCAGGACGTCCTGCATTTCCAGCGCCGATTACTAAACATTTCATTCATTGGCCTCATTTAATCTATAAAAATTATATTTGTTGGATATTATGATTTAGTATGCTGTCTTTTACAATAAATTTAATTCTAATTTCATTGGGAAAAAATATAGTAAATTTGATAGATTTTTATTAAGATTTTAATGAACTTAATCATATAAAACTTTTTCACATTCAGTCACATTATTTATAATCTTTGTAAGATTATCAAAAGTCTCCATCCAAGAATTCATGATAAACTCATCATTTATACCTTCTGCATCTTTAGAAGCTAGATCTATTCTTATAGTTGGTGAACATCCAGGCATTCCTAATGCGGCTATCGTTACAATTTTGAAATCCCTTAAAAGAAGCATGGCAAAAATACATGCCACATCTTGGTTTGATAAATTCGTTTTAATATTTCTTTTATGTAATTCATCCATTAAACCTTCCGCAGTAAGCATAATTCCCGTAGGAGTTTCGGTTATGTTGTTAAATTCTTTTTTTAATGCTTGATAAATATCTTTCTTCTTTTCAAAGCCTTGAAGCATTTTTTCTGGCGTAAAATCCTCCAAAGCCCTGACCATACCTGCGATAATAGGAGGTTGAGCTTCTAATCCGAATTCATAAGCCTTTGATTTTATCTTCTGAATTAATTCCTTACTACCTGCCATAATGCCCCCACGGGGACCATTCATTAGTTTATATGTACTGGTTATTACGATATCTGCACCCATATCTAAGGCACGTGGCTGCTTATAAATAATTGTACGCAGTCTAGCACCAGATGCATCATCCACAAAAACTGGAATACCTCTAGATTTAGCTATTTCAACTACTTTAACAAAATCTTCCTTTTCAATGATATCATGGTCCATGGTTGAACCAGTGATCATAACCAGCGAAGTCTTTTCTGATATATGGAATTCATCAATATTATCAAATTCCTTATAAGTTCCACCAACCAGTTTTATACTCCGGGGAGTGGCTGGGTGTGAAGGAGACTTTTGAAGATAATGTACTACTTCATCACCTTTTTTCACCAGAGCCAGTATAGTTGCCAGTATCCCTGCTGTAGTTCGATTAAAAGCTAATATTTTCTCTCCACCTAGGTGTATTTTTCCTAACTCTTCCAAACGTTCTTTGAATATGGCTGGTCCCACATATGTTTCTAAAATTTCCATATCCTCTTTTTTTATAGGAAATCCGCCTCCCAGACCAGTTAGGTCATAAAGACTATTTCTCCCATTTTTTGAAATTTCTGATCTTATTATTCTAAGACCGGCCTCTCTTTTTTTTACCTCGTCTTCAGATGATAAAAGAAGCATTTTTCCACTCCTCCATATTAAAGCCATTATTTTTAATTGTTTCAGATAAAATTGAATTCATTTTATCATAAAAATAACCATTTAGAAAGTTAAAATCTTTTTTAAGAGGATAAATGATCTCTTGTTTTGATTTTGAGTTTAAACCTATTTTTTTCATTTTATTTTTCCCTTGAACTTTTTAGAAGGTAATAAATCTTTCAGGATAAATAATCTGTTCATAATTCCATTCAGAGATAATAAATAATTCAAAGACTTTATTTAATTCATTGATTTACACTTTATTATTTAATAATAAATACTTAAAATTAAAGAAGCTATTAAATTCAATTATTTTTGAAAATATTTAATAAATCCTAAATACTAGAGATTTACAGAAGATTTAATAATAAATAGATAAGCTTCTTCAATTAACTAATGATCCTAGATTTTCTTCTCTTCATATAATGTAATATTATAATATTTTAATGTTTGTATGTTTAAGTTATGTAGAGTTTAAGATACATTTTTTCTTCTAATTATTAATTAACATTTAGTTATTATGGTATATAAGTTATAATAAATATTTTTATAGTTCTAACTCCTTTAAGACAGATTTAACTACTTCTTGTGCAGGATCCATACCCTGGGCTCCAATTAATAAAATAGTATCATTTTTATGTGCCGATGATAGTGCAAATTTGATGGCATCATATAATTTATTCCTAAATAAAAAATTTATATTCTCTTTTTTTAATTCTTCAAGATAAGATTCTTTTTCATCTTCAGTTACTGTGTTGGCCTGATCCACCACATCAATACTGCTGGTAATGACCAGTTTAAAATCATGACTTCTTAGTATATTAGTTTTTAATCCTTTAATAAGGGCTTTTGCATTTAATTGATTAATTTCCCTACCCCTAGAACCTCTAATGGCAGAAACTATGATTATTGTGGAATTTGATTTTAAGGGAATATTTTTTATGGTGGCCATTATACCATCTGGATTGTGGGCAAAATCATCAATAATCAAGGGATTTTGATTTAGAATAGAAAATCGACGATCCAAAGCTTGGTAGGAAACAATTCCCTTCTTTATACTTTTATTATCAATACCTAAAGCTATTGCCGCACCCACTGCTGCCATTATGTTACAGATGAAATGCTGGCTTTTAAAAGGTAAATCATTTTCTTTGATTAACAATTTATCATCATAGTAAATTCCTTCACCTTGAAAGTATAAGTCACCCTTTCCAAAAAGTATGTATTCATTATTTGTAAGATAATCCTTCATTTTAAAAACAAGAGAATCAAGAGCATTTAGCACTGCAACTCCTTTATTTAATGCCTTTATAGAACCAGATGTTTCTTTAAACATCTCATCAATTGATTTCACCAAATTTACATGATCTAAAGCAATATTTGTTACAACAACAACATCCGGACTTACTGCTTCTGTCATCATATAAGCATGGTTTTCCATCAGCCTATCCGGTAATCCTTGCACTTCAGATACCTCAATAACTAAATATTCGATATTTTGACCATACTGGGCAATTTGTTTAGATACCATTGGATCAATTAATGTGTTAAATTCTGATTGAGCATCAGTATTACAATAAGTCGAAAAACCAGCCTCATTAAGGATATTATAAAGTAAATGGGCTGTTGTAGACTTTCCATTAGTACCAGTTACAACCACTCGTTTTGAGTTATTAGCAAAACTTTCAACTGCCCATTTAAGGGCAAATGCATTGGCAATTTCAATTCTTTTCACAGTGATTAAAGAAACACCCATTTCTTCGGCAACATCAATAGCATGCCCCCGAGGATCTTCAGTTATAATGCATGAAACATTCTTTTCTGCAGCAATTTTTACACCAATTTCATCAATCCAATACCTAATTACTGCATCACCAGGAGATGCACTATTTAAAAAATTGAATATGCCCTTTATACTGTGATCTGGACCATATAAATTTCCATTGATCATCTGTGCGAGTAATGATGTTTTTAATTTGGTCATTTAGATCACTAGAGAAATCTGTAAAAGTAAATTAAGGCTGAACATATTATGAAGGTTGAAATCCAATATAAAGCAATAATCCTTTTTTCAGAAAAGCCTTTATAGTGTAGTGTATGATGTAATGGTTCAACCGGTAATTTTATAACTTTTGATCGGTGCAAAAGACTAATAATAACTGATATTATTGGTACAGCAAGAGCAATTACAGCAAAATATATTATATCACCTAAAATAGCAGCGGTGGCATAACCTGCACCTAAAGCAAAAGAACCAGTATCTCCCATGAATATTGTGGCTGGATATCTATTGAATACTAGGAAACCACAACATATTCCAGATATTGCTATGAAAGGTACTGCAAAGGCTATGTTTCCATTTAATAGCAATGCAACTGCACATGATGCAGATGCAATTGCCATAATTCCGGCAGCAAGGCCATCCATACCATCGATGAGATTAACAGCATTAATGGCCCCGATAATACCTAATATAACTATGGGTATAACAAAAATTCCCCAGTTAACACCGCCTAAAGTAGAACTCACCGTTCCTGTTACTATTAAAAATAAGGCAATCAAAAACTGGGCGAAAATTTTTTCTTTTTCTTCTACTTCATTTTTTATAGGGGCTTTTCCTATTATCTCTACTTTTTTCTCATTTAAAAACTTTTTTAGTTCTTCTTTTGCCTTTTCAGTAGCAACACGGGCTTCTTCACCAGTTTTTAATGTAAGTTTTCCAATTTTGATAGGGGCTTGGTGGATGTTACGGATAATGTCTTGAACCTCCTTGGTTTTTAGTCCAATTAAATCATCCATCATTCCAATTATACCAGCAGTTAACATCATCATACAAGTTATTATTAGGTTTTTATTTCCAAAATAGATGCAAGAAATAATTAACATACTCAATAATATGGCCATTCCACCCATGGTAGGTGTACCTGCTTTGTGTTGATGTTCAGTTACAATGGGATTATCAGTTATTCCTGCATTTTTTAGTACCTTTCTTACGAAAGCTGTAAAAAATATTGAAGCTAAAAATGTTAAAATAAATATATAAATACCCGTATTGTAAATGTTCAATTTATCACCTTTACCATATTAATTGAATCTTTAATGTCATATTATGATTTATAATCTATTCCTAGTTTTTTTATGGTTTCAAATGCTTTATTTGCATTTTCATCTCTTATAGTTATTCTCTTAAATGCAGGAGGGCCATGTATAATCCAAGAATTATTACTTGAAAATTCCCTTTTAGTCATAAAATCGTTATATCTGCCCTCTAATTTATTATAATTTAGAATAGGAATTTCCATTGAATAATAACTTTTCATACGTTTTTTAATGTTTATTATATTCCATTGCCCTGATGCCATGTCCACTAATTCATGCATTGGATTAATATCAGAACATGCGGTGGTTATATAACGAGTTCCGCTTGGTCTAGTGTTCATCTCTAGAACATAAATATTTTTAGTTTCTGGATCGAATATCATATCCACGTCATTATTACCCTCAGAACCTAAAAGATTAGTGATCTTCAAAGCCATATCTCTAATATAATCATTATCCAAACCATCTATAGTAGTCGGAGCAGTTTTTATTTTATCTAATGGATGTAAACCTTCCAAAGTAGTTCTACCTTTATTTACTGGGATAAGAGGTATGGCCTTATTCCTCCATCTAAGTACTTCAACAGATATTTCTATTCCCTCAATGAACTCCTCTGCAATTGCTGTTCTATTATTTTTTAAATAATGTAAAAATTCGCTTTTAGATTGAACTATTTTTTGTCCGCTTCCACCTTGCCCCTCTAAAGGTTTTAAAACTATTGGAAAATTTATATTTTGATCTAATGTAATATCTTTATCATTATCGGATATTTTTTGATAGGATGGAGTCTTTATTTTATTATTCATTAGAAATTTTTTTGTATCAAGCTTATTTACAGCGATTTTTGCGGCTTTTACTGGGGAGGCAACCACAGGAAGTTGGTGGTTTTTTTCCAAATATTCTTTCATTCTTCCTACTTCAACTAAGGGTCTATCTACACCTATTAGAGGAACCACAGCATCAACATCCTCTTTTAAAGCAATCTCAATTGGTTCTTTCATACCTCTTGAGACTTGATAAAAAATATCTGCGAGTTTTATATTTGGTGCAGAATTATTAGATTCAGTTAAAATAGTGGTAATGCCTTTTTTTGATGCGTATGAAGCCACATCATCAAATAGTCTGGCACCTATAAATAATATTTTCATTTTAGATCACTGGACATGATTAAATTAAACAAGGAATTTTTTATTTAAACAAATTAACAACTAAAATTAATTATAATGTATAATCGAAACTTTATTTAAATATTAAAAAATAAGATTGAAAGGATTTAATCCTTTCAATATTTCCATCTTTAATGGGTGGTAGGATTTTGAAGAATACCTTTAGGTACAATTTCACCTATTTTTTGCATTTTTTCTAGCAATCCTTTCTTACCTTTACCAATTAGAGCGTGTTTTAAGACATCACTTAATGTTTCAACTGGTATTATCTCAATTTTCTCTTCGTATCTTTTTTCTATTAATACATCGTGTATGTTTGATTTGGGTATGAGAACTTTTTTAATGCCTGCTTCAGCAGCAGCTTCAATTTTACCGGTAACTCCACCTACCGGAAGAACGTCTCCTCGAATACTTAATGAACCCGTGAGAGCAACTGATTGATCAATCGGTATCTCTTCCAAGGCAGATACTACAGCAGTAGCTACAGAAACACTAGCACTATCTCCTTCTACCCCTTCATAGGCTTGGAGAAATTGAATGTGAATATCATAATTGGAAATATCTGTTCCAGTATGTTTCTTGATAAGGGCGCTGACATTTTGAACTGCTTCTTTAGCAATTTCTCCTAATTTACCAGTAGCTATTATTCTCCCTTCCTCCTTACTTTGAGCCGGGGCCGCTTCAGCAACTATGGGGAGTATAATACCACTTCGATCACCAATTATCGCCAGGCCGTTTACACGTCCAATCTCTGTTCCTTCTGATTTGAATACCCTATACTTTTTTTTCTGTACAATGTAGCGATCAGCAATCTGTTGTTCAAGAGTTCTTGCAAGTTTTTTAGCATTAATAACATGTTTGAGTTCAACAAATTCAGTACCTTCTCCTTTAGCAATGTCACCCGCAGCACGGACTAAACCACCTAAATCTCTTAAACGAAGAGTTAAAGAATCTTTTTTACCTGCTCTTCTTTGAGCTTCTCTTATTATCTCTTCTACAGCTTCTTTGCTGAAGTGAGGAATTCTACCATCTTTTACTACCTCCTGGGCAACAAATTGAACCAGTTTATGCCGATTCTCAGGAGTGTCTTTCATGCTGTCTTTCATGAATACTTCATAACCGTAACCCCTAATTCTTGAACGAAGAGCAATATGCATTCCTTCCAGTACTTGAATGTTTCCAGATGCAACCAATACAAAATCACAAGGAACAACTTGTGAACGCACCATTGCCCCACTGCTAGTTTCACTCTGACCAGTGATAGAATACTTTTTCTCTTGCATGGCAGTGAGAAGTTCTTGCTGTGTTCTCATCTTCATAGTACCAATTTCGTCTATGTATAAAACCCCATTGTGGGCACGATGAATCATTCCAGCTTCAACACGCTCATGAGCAGGAGTTCCCAGGCCTCCAGATTGGTAGGGGTCATGTCTAACATCTCCAAGAAGTGCTCCAGCATGTGCACCAGTAGCATCAACAAAAGGAGCTATCTTATTTTTTTCATTAGATACCAGAAGTTTTGGTATCATAACTGAGGTTTTAGGTCTCATTTGTTGAAGAGCTAAGAATACAATACCAGCGGCTATAATAGCAGCAAGGAATTGCTGTAAAATGAATCCAATAACCAGTATTAGGGAGATGATAATCATCATAAACATGTTTTTCTTATCATCTTGAGCCTTGGCCTTGGTTTTATGATCCATTACTATAGATTTTCCTTCTCCAGCAGGAACAGCTCCTATTAATGGATTGTTTGAATCCTCCATATTTGGATAAACCAATATGTCTTGTAGCTGTTCCGGAGGTAATAATTCTGCCATAGCCATGGCTAACATGGATTTCCCAATACCTGGTTCACCAATTAATAGAACGTTCCTTCTTTGCTTTGCTGCCTTCTTTATGGTTTCTACAGCTTCTTCTTGACCGATTATTTGGTCAATAAGCCTATCAGGAACTTTAATATCTTTAGATGTTTCGTAAGTATTCAGATTTAATGAATTATTGGAGTTTTTGGTTAAATTTGTCATTTTTTATGAAGACCTCCAAAAGTGGATTGATTTTCTGTTTAAACAACTTTAACTTTTTTTTAAATTAAATTATGTTATAAAAACAATTTCATAGTACTTTAATAATTTATAACTATGCATAATCTGTTATCACACATAGTATATATAAATATCGATTAAAGTTACAAAAGGTAAAATAATTAACCATTATATAAATGTCTTATATAATAATTGAAAAATTAGCTATTTATATTTTGTTATCAATCATTAATTATTCAAAAAAAATGAAATAACCCCCAATACCAATTATAAAATTTAAATTTACATAGAAAGTATAATGATGACCTATAATTCATTGGAGGCCCTAAATGGTTCTAAATAAAAAAACAACATGTATAATGGTTCAAGGGACATCATCAAATGCAGGTAAAAGTGTGGTTGTGGCTGCTCTCTGCAGAATCTTCTCTAAAAGAGGATATGCCGTGGCACCTTTTAAATCACAGAACATGTCACTTAACTCTTTTACAACTAAAGAAAATGCGGAAATTGCCATGGCTCAAGTTCTCCAAGCAGAAGCAGCAGGAGTGGATCCATCATACAATATGAATCCCATTCTTCTAAAACCAAAGGAAGATTTCATTTCACAAGTAATAGTACATGGAAAACCAGTAAATGATATGAATTTCTATGATTACCAGAATTCATTTAGAGGAAATGCAATAAAGGCGATCAACGCATCCTTAGAAAAATTAAAACATGAATATGATATAATTGTCATGGAGGGCGCGGGTTCTCCTGCAGAGATAAATATGATGGACCGTGACCTGGCCAACATGAAAATAGCTGCTATGGCTGATGCTGACGTAATATTAGTCGCAGATATTGATCGGGGAGGAGTATTTGCCTCTATAGCAGGAACCTTCTCCCTTTTAGATGAAGAAGATAGAAACCGAATAAAAGGCATTATAATTAACAAGTTTCGAGGTAATCTAGATATTCTGATTCCAGGTATACGTAAAATTGAAGAAATTGTAGGAGTACCAGTACTAGGAGTATTACCCTATGATGAAAGCCTTAAACTTCCTGAAGAAGATTCCGCATCCTTATCTGAACGAAATTATAAGAAAAATGAGAAATTAACTATAGGTGTATTAAGATTACCAAGAATTTCTAATTTTACTGATATAGATCCTCTAGAATATGAACCCGACATAGGTATTAAATTAATAGAAATGAATTCAAATCTTGGGAAAATTGATGCCCTTATACTGCCTGGTACACGTAATACCATCGGTGATCTGATAACCCTTAAAGAATATGGTTTTGATGATGAAATCAGAGAAATGGTTGGTGAAATACCCATATTTGGTATATGCGGCGGATATCAAATACTTGGTAAAAAGATATTTGATGAATCTTTAAAAGAATCTAAGTACGGTTCAGTGGAAGGAATGGGTATTCTTGATATAAAAACTAGATTTGATAAGATGGATAAAATTATAGCCCAAAGTCAAGGGATAGTATTAGGTAATGGGTTATTCTCCACTTTAAAAGGAGAATTAGTTAAAGGATATGAGCTCCATGAAGGTGTTTCAGTTTTGGGAGAAAGCAAACCCTTGTTTAAAGTAGTTAAAGGATGTGGTAATAATCCTAAATCAGGTTTTGATGGTGCGACCAATGGTCTAACCTATGGAACCTACTTCCACGGAATATTTCATAATTTCCGATTTAGAAGAGTTTTCACAGACTACTTGAGGGAAAAAAATGGTTTGGATACATTGGAATTTCAATATGACAATTTTGAGGATTTAAAAACTTTTTCCATAAATCGCCTGGCAGATATAGTGGAAGATAATATAGATATGAGTGCTATAGATAATCTCATAAAATCTTAAAAAATTCTATGCTAATTGAAAAAAGAGTATTAGTATTTTTTTAGATTCCAGCTAATACCGGGCGTGCAATAGTAAATACTATAATCAAAGTCATTATTAAACCAATTATAACCAGCGGAACTCCTGCTTTTAAAATTTCTTTAACAGATACATAGCCTGTTCCATGAGCCATAGCTACGGTAGGATCTGCCATAGGGAACATGAATGACATGGAACAAGATATTGCCACTGGTACAGCGTAAGTTCCTGTTGGAAGGCCAGTTGCACTTTCGAATGTTACGGATAACGGAATAAGAATTGCCGATAACGCAATATTGGACATTACTTGAGTTAAAACTACAGCAATACCCATTAGAATAAGAGTCATTATTAAGGTAGATGGATCATTACCAACCAAAGAAACTAAATCCTTAATTAACCAACTAGCAGCGCCAGTATTAAGTAAAGCCGCCCCTAAAGATAATGCACCGCCGAAAAATACTATTAAACCCCAATCTACATTTTTTTGTGCATCTTTCCAATCGATGATGCCGAAAATGAAGAATAGTGTAGCTCCAATAAGTGCAATAGAATAACTATTAAGTCCAGTAAATTGAGTTGTCACCCACAAAAATATTGTGAAAGACAATATAGCTAATGAAAATTTCTCATTTCGGGTCATTGGACCCATTTTATCAATAGTAGAATTTATTACTTCCTTACCTCCTTTAATTTCCTTGACTTCAGAGGGGAATATTATTCCTAAAACTTTCCAAATAATAAGCATTAATATTATGGCTAGTGGAAAACCAAATATCATCCAGTCTAAGAATGGTATTTTGGTGTATGCAGCGGCCATTAGGTTTGGTGCCGTTCCAATTTCTGTACCAAAACCACCAGCTAATGATCCATAGGATGCCCCTAAAATCATGGCCTTGGCAAAATTACTTTTTCCCCATTTAGCGTCTTTAACTCCCATCAATGATATAACTTCTTTAATTACCGGTAAAAGCATGGCAAAAGCCACTACATTTTCAATCCAAGCCGACATCAAACCTGTTGAAAAAATTGCTGCGAAAAGAGTCATATTAGATGTTGTTCCTAGTCTGGAAAGCATATAATAAGTTATTCGTTTAGCAAGGCCACTTTTTCTAATGGCCTCAGCAATTATAAATCCTCCTATCATCAAAAAGAGTATGGGATTTGCAAAACCTATCACAGCATTATCAAAACTTGTAATGCCCATTATTGGCTGTATAAACAATATTATTAAGGAAGTAACTGCTAAAGGAACTGTTTCTGTTCCCCACATTATTACTGCAAAAACAAGTAAAGCAAGAGATGCATGTCCCGCGAAACTTAAACCATCTAAAGGTATTATCATTACAATTAAAGCAGCAAAAATTGCTAAAGGAAGGCCTATTTTCTTTAAATTCGTGATTCATACCCCCAAAATACTAAAGTCTATTATTGAAATTTAAGGATATTAATTTATTGTATAATAGTTTATTTATAAGTATAGTCTATTAATTGTAAAACATAAATTGTAGTTTTAATTTCATTATAAACATTTGATTAAAGATCAAATAAACAATATATAAAAATTACACTAATTAAACTATTTTAAATTATTATAAACTATAATTTTTTAAGTTAAAGGAAAATTAATAGATTTTGAAATATATAATATTAATATAATTTGTTTAATTTCGCTCTTTAGCCAAAAAAGATATTGATTTAAATTGTTCTTAATATTGTTTTTACAAAATCAGGAAAAACACATAAATTTCACTATTTAGGAAAATTAAAACAAATAAACAGTTTTTTTAATAAATCTAATGTATCAAAATATAATTTCTTGAAAGATTAATCATTAAAGCATTTCAGGTTTAAGAGTCATTATATAAGTTATAGTTAATATTATTCAATGATTATTCTCTTATTATCAAAATATGGAAATCTAGTTAAATCATGTTTACCTAGATAATTAAAAGATAAACACCAAATTTAATCAATAAACAAGTCCAACCTAAAACTTTATATAGAATGAATCTAAAATCATGGTATGCGGCGTTAGTCCAGTCTGGTTAAGACTCTGGCCTGCCACGCCAGTGACCCGGGTTCAAATCCCGGACGCCGCATCGCGGCTGTAGTCTAGTCTGGTTAGGACTTGGGCCTTCCAAGCCTACGACCCGGGTTCAAATCCCGGCAGCCGCATTGAATTATTAATTGTTATTTTTAACCACTTAAAAGGGAATTAAAATTATAATTTTAAAGCATTCATATCCACTTGATATCAATTTTTTGTAAATTATCAAAAAACAGTAAAAAAAGATTTCATATCATTAAATTGTAATATTTAATTTTTAGATAAAATCTATTCTCAGATGGGTTTATAAATTAGTAAAGACTGAATAATATCTTATTATTTAAACTGCCACTAAAATTTCAGCAGCAACCAGGCGACATATATCTGTTTTAGTTATAACCCCAACTGCTTTATCACCCTCTAAAACCAGTAAACCTGATATATCAGCCCTTAACATTAAATTTGCAGCATCTTCAATACCATCATCTGCAGATATTGTAATTATATCAGTAGCCATAATATCCGTTACTTGAATTACTTCCACTTCTTTAGGCCCTGGTTTTATACTACCTAACACACCAATAAGATCTGAATAGGATACCACCCCAATTGGATTATCATCATCATCTAAAACAAATAGTCTTCTAACACCGTGTTTATACATCCTTTCAAAGGCTTCTAAAGGTCTAGTGTATGGACTAATTTTTATTACGTCAGGATTCATAGCCTCTTTTACTTTCATTTTATATCACTCCCGAAATTGCCTAAAATCATTATTTCCTAATCTCCCATAATTTTTAAAATGTCATGTTAGATACATATTACTATAAATTTTTCAGAGCATAACTTTTTTTATATTTTTCGGAACTTTTTTATGGTTAAAATAAAAAATGTATTGAAATAACAATATTGTTTGGATTAACAAAAATTTAAATAGTATGAAAAAGTATTATTATAATAACAAATTTATGAACTAATATCCAATTTGGGGGTATATTATGATGAGAATAAGCATGTCATTACCAAAAAAATTGCTAAATGAATTTGATGAAGTTCTAAGGGACCGAGGCTATCAATCCCGTTCAAAAGGAATAAGAGACGCTTTAAAAGATTATATTGTTCGTTATCAATGGATGAATGAGATGGAAGGAGATAGAATTGGTATTATTGCCGTAATCTACGACCATCACTTCACGGATGTTATGGAAGATCTAACAGATATCCAACACGACTACCGTGACTATATAAACGCGGTTATGCATGTCCACATGACAGAAAAGTATTGCCTTGAAATTATTGTTGTAAAAGGGGACGTTAAATATATCCGAGAATTGACAGAAAAGATTATGAGATTAAAAGGTGTGGAACATGTTAGATTAACCAGTACCTCTGCAGGAGAAGGAATTGATCACGAATAATAATAGTAATAAAATTAAGTAATAAAAAATTACTCAACACCTTATTTTTTTAAATTAATAATAATTTGTTTTATGAAACTCTTAGTTACACCCTATCATTATAACCTCATTTCCGATTATGAGAGATTATCCGCATTTTTTGAAGCTATAAAGGAAAATTCGAAAGGCATAGTTTATGATATTGGTACCGGAAGTGGGATACTAGCTATTTTCGCATCAATCAATGCAGAAAAAGTGTATTCTGTAGAAGTAGACCATAATACAACTTTATGTGCCCTTAAAAATTTTGAATCATACCCCAACATTCACTTGATAAGTGGAGATGCTAAAAATATTGATTTTCCAGAAAAAGCAGACATAATAATATGTGAAATGTTGGATACAGCTTTAATTGACGAAGAACAGATACCTGTGCTTAAAATTATATCTCGTTATTTAAAGAAAAATGGTAAAATTATTCCTTACAAAATATTAACAGGAATAGAACCCATAAGTTTAAAAGCTGAACATATTTGTTATGAGAATGATGAATTGCCTGATCAAAAGCAATTAGGTGATCTTCAAATATATCATGAAATAGATTTTTTAGGAAAAATAGATGAGAATGTCAACACAACTGTGGAAACTATAATAACTAAAAAAGGCACATTTTCAGGGGTTAAACTAACCAGTTTTACCCTTTTAACACCTAATATTATCTGTGGACCAACCCCTATGATGAATCCTCCAATGTTAATTCCAATATCAAAAATTGATGTTAAACCACAAGATAAACTAAAGATATATTTAAAATACAAAATGGGTGGTGGATTAAATAGTATTAGAATCAAAGCTGAAAAAATTTCTGGTTAATCTTAACAAATTGGTTATACTGGGAATTGGGAATGATATGAGAGGCGATGATGGTTTAGGACCAGAAATCATCCTTAGATTATCTGAAACATTAATGGATGATGATATTACATTAATTAATGGCGGTAATGTTCCTGAAAATTTCACTGGATCTATTAAGGAGGTTAAACCATCCCATATAATTCTGATTGACGCAGTAGATTTTAAAAAAAAGCCAGGATATATTAAATTAGTGAAAAAAGAGAAAATATCTAATTACAATATATCAACCCATGCCATGCCAATATCATTTCTTATAAATTATCTTGAACACAGTACCAATGCGAATATTGTACTAATCGGTATCCAACCAAAAAATATGGATTTAAATAGTAAAATGTCCATAGAGGTTGAAGAAAGTCTGCTATATTTAACAGACCTATTGGAAAGATTATTAAAAAAATCGATGAAAAAAGAAGAATAATTAAGGTTTAATTAAAACTTATACCAAAGATTTAATTTAAATCTTAAAATTTAAATATTTTTTATTTTTTTAGTGCATCTGCAATTAAAGGTGCCAGTGAAACCACACTTACATCAGATCGAAGAGTGTCCGTGGCAATTACATCATCAACACCACTGGCAAATATTTTAATAAGCGCATCATCTACCATTACTGGATGAACACATGCCACAATTATCTTTTCAGCCCCTAGATTTTTCAGAATCTTGGAAGCATTAACAATGGTCCCCCCAGTGCTTATAATATCATCAATGATAACCGTGCTTTTACCATGAATATTTATATTTTTAGGTTTGGTTTCTACTACTTCAGGAGATATGCGAATTTTTTCAAGATAATCAAAATCACAATTCATTAAATTTGCAAGTTCTTGAGCATGGTCCAAGGCACCTTTATCTGGAGCTATTATTATAGGATCCTCAAGAGTTCCTTCGAGATACTGGGCTATAAAAGGTATTGCAGAAATTTCATGAACCGGAATATTAAAAAAATTAGTCATATTGTTTTCATGAAGATTTACACAGAATAACTGATTAGTACCTGCCAATTCAAGTAGATTAGCTATAATTTGAGCAGAAATCGCTTCTCCAGATTTAAAACGTTTTTCTTGTCTTCCATATCCAAAATAGGGTATAACTGTTTTAATGGTTTTTACACCTAAGCTTTTCAAGGTTTTGATAATTAAGAAAAGTTCTATTAAATTTTCATCTTGAGGGAAACCAGTAGACTGAATAACTACTGCTTCTTCTTCAATTTCTCCACGAATACGAAGATATCTCTCACCATCCGGAAATTTAAAAGTTTCTATAGGACATAAATTTTCATTTAATTCTGCTGCAACCTTTGCAGCTAATTTTTGGGATGCAGAACCTCCAATTATCAAAAAAATCACCTTTTAGGATATAGATAATATAAATATAATTGCAATATTATTTTTAATTTATAGTAATCATTTATTTAACTTCGAGTATCTATAGTATTAATTTATAGTATTAATTATTAATCAGATTTAAAGAATTACTTTTGAAAATATTCTATTGTTAACTTATATAAGTAAGATATTAGTAAGAATCTTATTGATATTAAAATATCTGGTTTATATTTATAATTGGGATATTGATAAATAGAAGTTAAAATGATTGTTTAACTATAAATAAATGAAATTTTAACTAATTATAATTTATTCTATTTCAATATTAAAATCAAGGCATGATTAATGTTTATCTAAATATATTAAGATATCTTAAAGATTTAAATTAATAATGAGGTGTGAAGATGCATGAACTTTCCATGGCCGATGCAATGATAAAAACTGTTATTGAGGTGGCAGAGAAAAATGATGCTCAAGAAATTACCGAAGTTTCCATAGAATTAGGAGAAATGACACTATTAAATCCTGAACAACTTAAATTTATGATAGAAGTTTTAAGTGAAGACACCTTACTAGAAGGTGCGGAAATAATTATAGAAACCATACCCCTAGAAATTAAGTGTCAGAGTTGTGGATATTCTGGTAAAACATCATCTGATGAATTAGATCATTATGCACCAATAATAAATTGTCCAGAATGTGAATCAATGGAACTTGAAATAATAACTGGAAGAGAATGTAACGTTAAAAGTATTAAAATTGAAAAAAGTGATGAAAATGCACAAGATAGCTGAAGTAGAAATTCAACATGATATTATGCTAGCTAATAAAAGATTAGCTAAAAAGAATCAGAAAATTCTAAACAAAGAAAAAGTTTTTGCAATAGATGTTTTAGGAGCAATAGGCTCTGGTAAAACATCTCTTATAGAAAATTTAATCAATGAGATGGACCACCAAATCGGAGTTATTGCGGGTGATGTTATTAGTAAATTCGACGCAGGAAGATTTAAACAACATAACGTGCCTGTTGTTGGTTTAAACACCGGTAAAGAATGTCATCTTGATGCTCATCTGGTGGAACATGCCTTTAGTGATTTACCTCTAGATGAAATAGACATACTGTTTATAGAAAATGTTGGAAACTTAATATGTCCCGTTGACTTTGATTTAGGTTCCCATATTAGAATGGTGGTAATTAGTGTAAGTGAAGGTGACGACACTGTAGAGAAGCATCCTCTGATTTTCAAAGATGCAGATCTGGTGGTAATTAACAAGGTAGATATTGCAGAAGCAGTTGGTGCTGATCAAGAAAAGATGGTTTCAGATGTTCACTCTCTCAACCCCGAAGTTAAAGTTATTAAAACCAGCCTTAAAACTGGCCAGGGTTTGCAAGACATCATTGCAAGTATTGAAAGTTTTATTAAAGAAGAACAGATATGATTATGGATAAATAATTAAAAATTATATTATAGAATATCTCCGGTGATTTTGTGAAAGTATGGATCGATATAACTAATTCTCCTCATATACGTTTTTTTAAGAGCATTATAGATTATTTTCAGGACAAGGGAGAAGAAGTTTTAATCACCACCAGAAAATTTGGAGATATTCACCGATTATTAGATCTATTTGAAATGGAATACATCTCAGTGGGAAAGCATGGGGTGAGTCTTGCCCAAAAACTTAATGAGAGTACTAAAAGATCCTATGAACTAGCAAAGATCATTGAAAAAGAAAAACCAGATGTAGGGTTGGCTAAACATTCAATTGAACTGCCCAGAGTTACTTTTGGACTTGGTATTCCCAATGTTTATGTTCTTGACAATGAACAGATGATTGCTGCAAATAAACTTACCTTACCCCTTTGTAACAAAATTATTGCTCCGAAAGCAATTGATATGTGGAAAATTCTTGAATTTGGGGCAGATCCAAATAATATTATTCGATACAACGGTACCAGCGAAATAACTCACTTTAAAAATTTCCATTATAACGCAAATATTTTTGAAGATCTCCAATTAAAACTTAAAAAATCTAAAACCATTCTTATGCGCCCGGAACCTTCACTAGCATCTTATCTGGAAGCAAATTGCCGAGAATCTGTTTTAACCCCTATTGTTGAAGTTCTGGAGAATTATGCCAACATCCTAATAATCCCCAGATTTAAAGAACAAGCCGAGATATTTGAAAATAATAAGAATGTGACAATAATTAAGCCTCCAGTTGATACTTTTAGCTTGATGAAACGTTGCGATCTGGTGATTGGTGCTGGAGGTACCATGAACCGAGAGGCTGCTCTTTTAGGAACACCAGTAATATCTTGCTATCCGGGTCAGCTACTTGCTGTGGATAAACATTACATTGATATGGGGATGATAAAAAGATCAACCAATCCCCATGAAATTGTAAACATTGCCTTAAAACTTTTAGTTAATAAAAAAGAAAACAGAAAAGTAAAAACAGATGATCTCTTTAAGATTATCGTGGAAAATGTTTATAAATCTGTATAACCCCAAATTATAACAAAAAAAAGGAAATACTATTTTTTTAGGCTGAACAGCAATGAAATAAATTAAATTTAATATAAATACTTGAAGTGCTAAAAATTTTGATATTTAATTTTAACTTGTGAGAAATTGATTTTAATATACCTAAACATATTATCAAAGACTCCTAGCATAAATAACTTCAAAAAAAAATAATGTTCTAAACATGTCTTATAATATTTCAGTTTTGTAAATGAGTTAAAAGGGTAAATTCAAAAGTAGGACTAAATTTATCAATAAAAAGAATGGACTGGCCGGGATTTGAACCCGGGGCCTCCGCCATGCCAAGGCGACGCT
>JASEJD010000002.1:0-146276 GCA_030016715.1 Methanobacteriaceae archaeon
TAGGGCGTCGGACTTCTAATCCGAAGGTCCCGGGTTCAAATCCCGGCGGGTCCGTTAATTCATTATTTTTTTAATTCTTAGTTAGTTATAAAAATGATTTGCATATTTAATACTAATATATATATCACGCAATTGCATTAAAAAAATTAATTATTGGCAAAATAATCGTAATTGGGCCCGTAGCCTAGCCAGGATAGGGCATCAGACTCCTAATCTGAGGGTCCCGGGTTCAAATCCCGGCGGGTCCGTTAATTTTTACATGATAAAGTTATTAATATATCTATAAATAAGGTTAAGCCAAAAAAATTAATCGTTTTTTTCTATAATAAAAAATTTAGTTAATTTATTTTTCTAATCTTCAACATTCTTAATATCCTCAATGAACTTAATTAACATAGAAATATCTTCAGAAAGTTTAAATAAGTCTTCAGAATTTATTAAAATAACTATATCATTATCTTCATATAAATCAGGTTCTTTAGGGATTATAACCAATTCTTTATTATTCTCAACTCTTCTATAACACCGATACTTGCATTAAACTTCATAAATATCCCCTATGATTAGATTGAAAATTTCAATATTTTATTTGTATGATCACTTCTGTATTATTATGCAATTATTTCACATGGAAACTTTTTAAAACCAGATCCATCTCCTCTTCATAATCAATTAAAGGTCCATCGAAAACAAAGATAATAAAATATGCAGTTTTATTCTTTTCAATTGCTATACCCCTAGAGCTATACTTATTTGAACCAACAGCATATGTTGATTGAACATCATACGCAGTTACACCATCAACAGTTATAGTTCGTTCATAGTATATGTCACCCTGGGACTCTATGGTTTCCCTCCATTCTTTTAGCCTGTCAACAAAATTTTTGGTTCCTAGTTCTTCTCTGAAAACTGAAAAACTGTTGGTGAGATTCTTTTCTATAGTCACTACCATTGGCTGTTTTACAGCTTCCTGTGAAACTTTCCAAGCAGGAGGATAGTTGAAAGAAATAATTTTGTCTTCATAATGACCAATGGAACTATTATTCTTATTTTTTTGATTTTTAACAGAAGTTGGATTTGATGACATGTCACTATTGGCTGTTAAAATATAAGCTATGGATGCTAAAATTAGAAGCAAGATAATGATTAAAAGTATAGGTGGTTTTCCTTTACCAATTAATTTATCCAGAAGGTATTTGCATTTATCAGTCAGTGCTGGTTTACTTTTCTTGCTTATTGAAGGTTTTTTCAATACTTTCCCTCCCTGTGACTAAAATGGTATTAAATTAAATTTTTTATTAATCAATCATTATTTAATATCCATTAAAATAGTTACTATTTAATATCCATTAATTGATAAAGGACAAAAATGAATTACTATTTTGAAGATTAAGAATCCAGAATATAGTTTAATACAAATTAGTAAGGAAATTTATAAATAAATATCTAAAGTACTCTCTGGTTCAAATATCATTTCTCCATATTTTCCCCCGCCACCGGGGGTTATTTTAAGTGTTTTTTCTCTGAATGATTTAATTGCTTGAGCTATGTTTAGATCTATTTTTTCTATTTCTTTAAGAGGGGAGTAAATTAAGACCTCTATTTCAGAGCCAAATTTATCAACTAATTCTTTCCATATTTTTTGCACAAAAACCGTAGTTACTCCTTTACTATAGACTATGCTAATTATTTCAGCTAAAGGTAATATGTGTATGTAAGGTGGGCGTTTTGGTGGGTGATGTGGCTCATTCCAAGTAGCGATTTCAGATATTCTGTAATCAACACCTTTTTTTATAATGCCCCCACAAGAACATTTCATATTAAGTTTTTTAGCCTTTTCAACATCATAAATCAAATAACAACGAGTACAAGCAGTTCTATGATACTTTCCCAACCTAGGATCAAAACCATAATTGGCTTTAATCTTACATTTTTTAATAGAATCTTTAATAGATTTAAAAGTCAATTTTTTTAATTCTATTTCATTAAATTCACGTCCTAAACGATGAGGCCATGGAGAATGTGCATCTGAATTAGTTAAAAAAGGAATATCTTGTAATTCCTCGATTGTATCCGCCATAGCTGTATCGGCAGATAATCCTAACTCTAAAAAGTCTGGTTTAGAATCATAACATTCTAAATAACTATCATAAGCCTTATACATACTGGTCCAAGGAGTGAATGCATGGGAAGGACCTATTAACCCTTCAAATTTATGAACTAGATCCATTATTTCTTTACCATTCATTCTAACGCGTGGTCTTCCATCAGCGTCGATATTGTTAGATTTTAATTTTTCCCTAATATTATAAGCAGATTCTAGAGAGGGTAATAATATTAAATGATGTACTCTTCGTTTATCCTCAACTTCTGCAGTTAAAATAAATTTACAAGATTCATTTTCATGATCTTCTTTTAAAGAAAAAATACCATCCTCAGATTCTTCTGTACTATCTTCAATTATTTTTAACCAACCAGAGTGGAAAGCATCTCCTGTCCCCACTAGTTCAAGACCTTTAAATTTTGCCTGTGGACCCAAAGTAGTTATTATCATGTTTTTTGAGGTTGCACGAGAAAAACAACTATGAATATGAAGATCAGCACTAATTTTCATTTTTACTCCCAAATAAAATTAAAAAAAATAAGAAAGATTTTGAGGTTAATTTTTTTAACCTATGTATCGTAGATCTTCTTCACCAGGTTTGAGATGCATTCTCTCCATCATCTCTCTTTCCATCTGTTCTGCCTTTGAAATCATTTTTCTGGTTTCTTTAGCTCTTTCTTCTAATTTTTCAGTGTCTAATTCTATATCCAATAATTCTAGAAGAACTGAAAGGAGTGCTTTGGCAGCTTCAGCATCTATAAAGTAGCCAGGGGTTTCGCCCATTAAACATGCGCCTTTCATATTTCGAAGCATTGAAAGACCTAATAAAAGTCCTGAAGCTCCAATAATTCCCCCATCAGCAGATCTAAGAGTTACATTATGTTTTTTAAGTATTTCGGCAATTTCAATTGAAGTTGCAGCTCCGAATATTTTAGGTTTATCAACTGGATGACCAGTTCCAAGGCCTCCTAAAGTAAAAATTTCTTTAGTACCGTATTTCTCCACGAAGTCTAGAATTATACTGCAAATCTCATATTGACCTTCTGGACTTAAACCTTGGGTATTGCCTGCAAGAATTATGAAATCTTTCTCTTTTTTACCTTCAGATTTCAAGTAATAGAACTCATTTTTCATTGTTTCCACTACCCCATCATCATCAACAAGTACTTGTGGTGGAAATGAAGGTGAATAAAGTTCTGCAAATTTTGTGGCATTTAATTCATGAATTATATGATCTGCGGCTAGTTTTCCTACGTGACCAATTCCCGGAAGAGCCTCTATCAATATGGGGTCGTTAAGTTCAACTTCTTCCAGTATTTTTATGAATGTTTCTTTCATTTAAGTCCTCCAATGATAACTCTTTTTTTAGTTTTCTTCTATATTTTCCATATTTATCTTCTGGAGAATATTTTGGAGGAAAAACCTCTCCTAAATCGCCTCCACAATATGGACACTTATCTTCAATAGTGTATTCTCGGCAAGATTTACACTTTTTCATCTTCATTTTCATTCTATTTCACGATAAAATTCGCCTTTTCCATCGGCTGCGACCACGATATCTATACACTTTTCTGCTGCATCTTTCAACATTTTTTCAGCTTTGATATAATCTGTTGATTTAACAATTAATCTATAACGGGGTGCTCCAACACACTGCACAGAAATATTATCATCCTCAGCTTGGGTAAGGGCTTCCTTAATAACTTCAACACCATTAATAGAATATGACTCCAAATCCACATATCCTGTTATTTGAACCTCAGGCGGTACAATATTCTTTTTAGCTATTTTAGTTATTATTTTAGCCCATTCAGAGTCTATTCCCTTATCTATTAGTGAATTTTCCCCTTCTTCAGCAGCAGTTTCAAACGCACCGTACAAATCTCCAAAGTTCTCCATCAAATCGTAACCAACTTCGTTATAAGCTGTGTCTAAATCTTTATTAAGACTTTTTGCAGAAAATTCAAGCAGTTTCTCGGCTTTTTGCTCAATTTTCCATTGTTGTATC
This sequence comes from Methanobacteriaceae archaeon, assembly GCA_030016715.1. GTDB lineage: Archaea > Methanobacteriota > Methanobacteria > Methanobacteriales > Methanobacteriaceae > UBA117. Next base: position 4,113 of record JASEJD010000002.1, read on the forward strand.
TTTTTAGTTCTTTGGTCTTCCCTTATACGCTTCATGGAAACGTCTACATGGCCTTTTCGTGGATTAACCCTCAAAACCCGAGCAACAATTTTTTGATTTTCTCTGACATAGTCTCTAATATTTTTTACCCAACCGGATGAAACTTCAGAAATATGGATAAATGCTTCCTTACCTTCATATTCTTCAAGGCTAGCGAATGCACCGTAATTTAAAACTTTATGAACAGTTCCAACAACAAGTTCACCTTCATCTGGCCATTGACTTTTCCTTCTTACCATTTAAACACCTTATTAACAATTAATCTAAAACTTCAACTACTTGTGCTAAAATTTCAGATTTACCGCCCTTCGGTTTAACCAATGTCTTTCCACAAATTATACACTGAACAACTGAAGCCGCGTGATCAAATACTATTTGCTGGTTTCCACAATCCATACATTTAACTTTTAAATAATTACTTCTATGATTTTGAAACATGACCATTCCAATCACCTTGCAACAAAGTCTATTTTTCCTACGCGGAAAGAATTTCTTTTGATATGTGATTTTCCACATTCTTTACATTTGAATCTGAGATCAAGCTTCTTTACTGGTTTATTACCTGACGGTAAGGGTCTAGGATATCCTCTATAACCACTGGTAACTCTTCGGAACTGTCTTTGTCCCCATTTTAATTCGCTTGCTTTTCTTTTTTTGGATTGAAAAACTTCATGATCTGTATGTTTTTTACAACTTGGACAGTAAGTTCTCCTTTGTTTAGGAATTTTCATATAATCACCTCTTAATCTTAGAAAAATAAGTTTTAAGTAGTTATACTTATTTTTAATATTAATTAATAAAAATTTTATATTAGAATAATTTATTATTAATACGTTATTTATATGTTTGTATATATTTGCCTTTTTTATTACGAATGATTATTGATGCATTCGCCTCGGGCAAAGTTATAACATCTTGAGGATAAATAGGACCATATACATTTTTATCCACACCAACGATAGATGGAAGTTCATCATAAATTATAACAGTTTTAAATTTCCTTCTTTGTTTTTTCAAAGAGTCTAAAGACTTTTCAGAGTCTTTCAGACTATAAGCGTTAACACCTTTTTTATTAGGGGCCTCTGTATCTTCCTCAAATAATTCTTCCATACTTCTTCTAAGGGAAACATCTGATTCTAATTTCGGATGAGGAGTTTTAATACTCATTTCAGCTTTTTTAGCTTCATTTTTAGTTCTTTTTATAACTACCTCTTCTTTAGAAATTTCAGAATTTGAATCAATACCTTGTCCATCGATTGATAATAATTGTAGAGATGGAATCAGTTTTCCACGATATTCCTTTATTACATTAATAAGAGAAAAATATAGTTCTTCTTCTTCAGGTGTGAGATTTAGAGGAGTAGTATCTTGAAGATCGAATTTTGGTTTTCCCTTGAATAAATGATAAGACCTTTGAACATTCATTACTGCACTATCAGTAATTTTATGCTCACGTTTCTCACATATTTCCATAGTTATCCTTTGTGTATCCCTAAGAAGATAATATTCTGTACAAAAAGGGTCATTATCAATCTTTTTGGTGAGTTGATCCACATATTCATGGACTTTTTTATAAAAATTATCCCCAACCCGAGCTAAGCCACCTGTGCTTCTTTCTTTTTTTTGAATTTTTCTCAGTTTTTTGAAGAACTCATCCAACCTTATTCCTCGCTTTTACTCAATACTATAGAGTATTCTAATCTTTAATCTTCTTAGATTAAGGTAATAACAAAAATATATATTCATAATATAAATTAGGGATTAATTCATAAAATTTTAATTGAATTAACTAATCGAAACTTTAAAAAGTTTAGAATAAACCTTTATGGTTTATTCTTCACTTTCAATTCTTGGAGCTAACAAAAAACTGAGTTCTCCATCATCTGATACCATTTTAAGACGTAAATTCAACGGCATATCATTACCTAATCTCAAGGAAATTACATCAGAAAATTTATCAGCTTTTAACATTTCTTTAATCTTGTCCAATGAAAAAACGGATTTAGCCTTTTCTTCTATTTTTTCACCGTGAAGATACTCAATTTTAGCATCACCAAATTCTCCTTCTGCTGATGCAAAAAATTTATCCTCATCTACAGTAAAAATTATTTTATCTGAAAATATTTCAATATCTTGAATTGAATCTTTAAGCAAGCTGAACGGAACTTCAAATTCGGTTGGATATTCCAGTTCAGGAGGAGCTGGTGCTTCATATTCTATGTCAATTAACCTTATCTTAAATACTCTTCGCGCTTCTCCCTCAAAAGTAACAATTAAATTTCCTTCATCAAGTGATAATTCTAAAACATCATCAGCCTTAGCCCTTTTAAGGACCTTCATTAATTCTTCCGTGTCCACATTAATTTTTTGGGGTTCACTACAAGAATATTCATCAAAAAGATCTGATTTGAGTTCCAAATGTACGAATGTAATATGGGATCTATCAAGTGCATCTAGTCTTAATCCTTCGTTATCTGTTTGCATCTGAACTTCATCTACAATAGATGAAATAGCGTCGAAGCTTGTTTTTAATATACTTGGATCAGTTAAAACTGCTTTAAACATTTTTCTCCTCCTTTATATAATTCTACTTTTTTTTAGAAACATTTGAATTGGATTTATCTACATCTTCAGATTTTTTTTCAGCAAGTTTAATATCATTAAATAATTTATCAAGAAAAGTTTTATTTAATAGTTTATAAGCCATTGCAATGGACACAACAACAATACCAATAAGTATTATAAAAACTGCTAAAACAGCTCTTTCACCAAAAACAACATTATCTGCTACTTTTTCAGATGATCCGGATAATACTATGATTCCAAATATGATCAAAAGTATTCCTATTACCAAAATAGTTATATTGACCCATGTAAATCTTTCTGACTTGAATGAATCAATTATTTTATGTTCCAGTTCAAAAATTTTATCTGAACCTGGCAACTTGTGATGATCTTTCTGGGAACTTTCAGAATCTGAATTATTTACAGTTTTTTCAGTTTTATTAGCATTTGATGAGATTTCAGAAGGATTGGCATTATTTTCTTCCTTTTTTTCGATCTCTATGCTGGTTTTTGCAATATAATTATTAAAAATATTTTTTAATTCGCAAAAAATACAATTATCATATTTTATAGACTCTTTTGAATCTTTTTTCTTTGTTTTTTTCTCAGATTCATTCATTTCAAAGCCCCTTAATATAATCCATTAATTAATCGTATTCACGCCATGTGTTTTTACAAGCAGTGCACCTTAAAAATCGGGTTTCAGATTCATCTGCCCTTCTTGTCTGTTGTAACCACCAGAAAGCTTCTTTATTCCCACATTTAGGACAAATTGCTCTGGTTGTTGGTAATGTTTTTATTTCATCTCCAGTAAAAATAACAGTTTCTTGGGAAGAAACCTTTTGAGAAACCTCGTATTGATCAGATAACTCCTTGGTTATCTTCTTTTCTTCTCCGCAAGACTTGCATACAAAACATCCGTCTTTATTAGGAAACATAATAGTTCCACATTTTGGACAAAATTCCATTTTTATCCTCCATTAAATATTAGAATTATCAAAATTCATTTATTTACATCATTATCAATAATTTCTTAAATTTAAATAAAACTAAAGTTTATAGGACTATTTTAAAGTTTTATTTAATTTATTAATTTAAATATTCTATTTTGTCTTTATATCATAATATAATTCGAAAAATACAATTTAAATAATATCTTCGAATTAATAACTAAACCATCTAAATAATCATTGATAATTTAGAAATTAACTTTATCTTTAATAAATTATTCTAGTATTGAAGTTTGGAAATAATTAATATCTTTTTTCATATTATTAACTTTATAGCATCTTTTATGATTTTTTCATGATCAAATGCTAAGTCCAAACTATTGATCTCCTCTAATTTGAAAACCTTAACTTCAGATGCATCAGTATCTGCCTTTAATTTTCCATTATCTGGGGATCCTAAAAAACATATAGAAACAACATGACCCCTTGGATCCCTTTCAGGATTAGAATAGATGCCAATAATGCCTTCAATATTAATATCGAGACCTGTCTCTTCCTTAGCCTCCCTTATAACTGCAGATTCCACAGTTTCTCCATAATCTACAAAACCACCCGGTAACGCCCAATACCCTCTAAAAGGTTTATTTTTTCTTTTTATTAAAATTATGGATTTATTATCCAGAAATAAAACCACATCCACAGTTAACAGAGGTCTTTTTATATTAACACTTCCCCAGAATTATAGTAGAACAATTAAATGTAAATATTAGACCGCACTTATAAATTCCATTTCATGCATTACCTTTCGATTCTCCAGTTTCAACACCTGCAGCAATTATATGAGCAGCTCTTATTGGTTCGGGTATAGCACTCCGAGTCGTTGAGATTTTAAGTATCTCTTTAGCATCTTCAAGCCCTATTCCACAAATTTGAAAATAGATAGTCTCATCATTATCAAATTTATAAACTTTACCTGCTTCTAAAATTCGTTGCCATCGTTTTTTCCAGTTTTCAAATCGTTTTAAGGCTTTTTTAATTCTTTCAAAATTTGGAAATTTTCTCATTACTACTATTACAGGTACTTCGGTTTTTTCAAATATTTGTTTGATATTAACAATATTAAATCCGCCGAAAGTAATACCATCCAACATTATTACTCCTAATTGATCCTTATTTCTAGAAGAACAAATCATTTTAACAATTTTATCTGTTGAATCAGAACCATCAATACTTATTTCGGTTCTTAAGACACCATCAAGCCATGTGCCTCCCCTAAAAACCGTGCCAATTAACATCACTTCCCCGGAAGTTCGAGGAGTAAAAGGAGCATCATCAATTCCTAAGATACGTATTTCTTTCTTAATCCTTCTGAATCTTTTATTGTTCATTTATTCATCTTTCAATTATTAAAATAAGATAAAAGTGTTAAATAAAGTAAGTTAAACTACTTTTTAGATTTTTTTGTAGACTTCTTTTTCGTCTTAGAAGCAGATGAAGTCTTAGCCTTAGTAGACCTCTTTTTCGTCTTAGAAGCAGAAGAAGTCTTAGCCTTAGTAGACCTCTTTTTTGTAGATTTTTTAGATTTAGATTTTGTATCAGTATCCACAGTACCTATTAAATCTTTAAATTCTTCACAACGTGATTTTAATGTTTCCGAAGCATTTTTAAGTGATTTCTTAGGATTTTTCGCGTTAATATAAAGTTTTGGTTCCCCTACAATAGGGTGTTCAATTACATAAGCAGCAGATAAAACATCCTTATCTTCCATTAAAATCTTTCTAAGAGCATTACATAATGTATGAGATTCTCCATCAATCTCTATCTCTAATTCTTTTTTTGTATCTTTAATAATCTTCATTTTATCCCTCATAGTTAACTGAAAGTTTTCTGGTTTCTTTATTTTCACATCTAGGACAATATACCTCGTTTTTACCAGTTTTTTCCATAAAATTCCGGCATTTGGTGCACATTGCTTTTAGAACACCTAAATCTTTCTGGGAGGTTTTTAAATCTATGTTATCCAGACCCATTACCTTGGTTACTTGAGCTTCTACAATATCACCAATCCTGAATACATCTTTAAGCTTAGCAACATACCCCTTTTGGGCTTGGGAGATATGTATTCCTCCCGTAAATTTTATCTGAAGGTCCCTATCTTTGTCTTTAAGTTTTTGTATTCTAACAAGAGCCCTTTGACCTCTAACTTCTGCAATTTCTCCAAGTACATTCATCCCCGGAGCTAATTTTGAGGGAGTATCTGTTTTGGGAATGACGGATATCTTCTTATTTTTATCATCTACAGAAACTGTTCCTGTAACCAATGCTTTTATTTTACCTTCTTCTTCGTATGTCCATTCAGATGGAACGAACTCTTCACTGACACCTAATAAGTCCCCTGGAAGTACAAAATCTCCAGATTTAGTTTTCATCTATTCACCTCGACTTAAAAAAGTAATAATCATTTAATATTAGAAAATAATATTAACTTTTTATTATTATAAATAAACATAGGAATATAATCTTAGATCATTCTGTTATATAGAGTTTATTATGTTTTTATTTTCATCATATTTAATCTCATCCATTTCATAGTTAGACCAGTCTCTTTTATCCAACACAACTTCAAGTTCTTGAGGAGTTAATAAAGGTTTTTCATACATATTTGCATCATCAATTGCAATTCTAGGACAAGCAGTTATAACAAATGCATCTAACTCCCTATAAGCCATTAATAACGTCGGATTAATGCTATTCATCATAATTATTACGGCTTTTTTCCCGCTTTTTTGAATCATTTCCTTTAAATGGTAAGCCAATTCCAATCTGAATTGTCCCTCTTTAGAAGACACTACAATCCCAAAATTATTTGCTTCACTTGCTTTAACAATTTTAGCAAACCTAACCCTGAGTATTTTATCTGAAAATTCATCAATAGACCTAACATCACCCATGTAAGGATCAGCAATAATCACTGGTTTTTTTGTGAAAAGCTTTATTCCCAGAGGATGAAAATTACCAGAACCTACAAATAAATAGGCGTCTACTGGAAGATTTTTTATAGCTGAAAAATTACAACCTAAAACTTGTCCTTCTGATGTACCGATCCCCTTCTTAAGAAAAACTTTCTTTCCTTTTTTTTCTAGAATGGTTTTCATTTTTTTTAGAACATTTAAATGTTGGGTGGTGGTAACTAAGCCAATATTATTATATCCATCTAAATTTTTGAGTGATTTTTTTATAGAGTCTTCAATATTAATACGGGAATATGCTTCTACAAAGATTACTGGTATTTTATAATTTAAAGGTAGAGGTGTATGGCCAAAATGGACAATAATATCAACTAAATTCATCATTTCTTGATCTGCAATATCACAAGCCCCATAACAAGCATCGCCTAAAATTATAACTTTTGAATTTGTTTTAGATTCTATTTCATCAGCAATAGATGTTGCGTGTACTTTAAGACCTTCTGGAAACTGTAATGCTATTTTAGCAGCATTTAATTTCTTAATTTTTCCTATAACTCCTTCGATATTAAAATCATAATTTAACATAAAATCAACAACTATCCATAATAATAAATTTTGAATTTATTGATCATCAACACTATTTTCAATTACTACCTTTCCATCTTTTACATCCACTTTAAGAAGTGTTTTTACTGAAAATCCAGTTTCATTCTTTACAATTTCTTTTCCTTTCCCTTTCTCAATAACAGTGATTACATCAACAATTTCCACTCCCATATCTTTTAGGGCTTTTAAAACTGCTATTATGGTACCTCCCGTACTTACCACGTCATCAACGAGTAGTACTCGGTCGCCTTTTTTAATGCCGTTAATGTATAATTTACCTTCACTATAACCTGTAACTTGATGAACTGCCACTTCTCCAGGTAATCCATATGATCTTTTCCTAACTACTACAAAGGGTATTTCTGTCTTTAAAGATAGTGCAGTGGCAATATGAATTCCCATTGCTTCAACACATATAATTTTATCTACTTCTAAATTTCCATATTTAATTATTCCTTCAGCAGCTTCTTGTAGAATTTTACTCTCCACCAATGGAATTCCATCAGTAATTGGGTGCACAAAATAATTATATTCGCCTTTTTTTACAATGGGAGATTTTATAAGACTTTTCTTTAGTTTTTCCAGCATTTTATCACCTTATATCTATAAAAATTAGTTCTATGATGGTAAAATCTTTTTTAGTATGATATGTTAATCTAATACATTAAATATAGGAGAATTCAGATAAAAAGATAGTGAAATCCATATAGACCTATTAATTTTTTCTTTTTTATTTATTCTTAGGAAAAGTTATATGAAATGTTGTTCCGGGACCTTTTTCTAATTTAATTTTTCCATTTAACTGATTAGTTAAATTATTTACTAATTGCAAACCTAGAGTATCTGTTTGAGTGAAATCAATATCATTTGGAATTCCTGAACCATTATCTTTTACTGTTAATGAAAAATTATCTGCTTTAGAATCGAAAATCACTTTTATTTGACCTTTTCCTTTTGAAAATGCATATTTAATGGAATTAGTGACAAGTTCATTAATGATTAAACCACAAGGAATTAAGGTTTCCATATCCAAATAAACTGGACTTATATTAAGTTTAAGATCTATTGCATTTATTATGTCCTTATATGAATCAAAAAGTCGGCGAACCAGCCCTCTTACATATTCAGCGAAATTTATTTGAGAAGGGTCATTTGCATATCTTAGTTTTTCATGGGCCAGAGTTATCGCTCTTACTCTATTCTGAATTTCTCTAAAAACATTAACAGTTTCATCGTCTTGGAAATATCGTGATTGAAGGTTAATCAAGCTTGATATTAAATCTAGATTATCTCTAACCATTTTTGAAGTTTTTGGTGAGATATGTGATGATTCTAACTCTTTTTCGTAACCAACTTTCATTTTAAAGGGGCTTAAACTTTTTTCATGACCTTTATAGCTGTTTATGCTATCTTCAGTAGCTTCAGAATCTTTAACTATGCTTAAAATCATTTTTTGATTATCTAATTCTATTATTTTTTCTTCTACTTCCAAACTTGATTTGGAATCATCAGAAAAATTATCAATTACGAAATTGATTTTACCCTCCTTAATTAATTTGGATATTCTTTCTTTGTGAAGTACTCTGTTTAGATTTTTATCCAGAGAATAAAAATTATGTTTTTCAACATTCTCCATGTTTATATTGCTCATTTTAAGTGCTTTTTTATTAGCATACCATAAATTTCCCTGGATATCATGTAAAAATAAAGATAAAGGTAAATTGTCCAAAATAGCAGATCTTAAACTTAGATTCCCATTCAAATTCTGATGTTCGATTTCTAATTTAGCTAGGGAAATCGTTCTCTTTATTATCTGGCTTAAATATGTATTATTTGAAGTATAATCCATTCAAAATCCTCTCAAATATATTTATTTATTATGAGAAAAATATGGTTTATTGTTGATTTTTAATATAATTAAATTTGTCCTTAGATAACCTTAGATAATTTTTTGAATAATAATACAATTAAGATATTTAGATATATAGTTTAGAAAGATTTATCACGGACTATAAGTAGATAAAAATCAATCTGTTTTATGATGTTAAAATTTACATATTTAGTAAATATTTAGTTTTATTTTTAATTTAATGTTTTTAGCTAATATTTTGTTAATAATTAAACCAAAAAAAATTAAATGTTTTATATTATAAAAAAAGAGATTTAACTAAAAGTTTTCTATTTATTATTTATTTAACGCATTTTTTTATATAAATCGAAAAATAAATATTGAACGTAAATAAAACTATAAGAATACTTAAATAATTCATGTTGAACTAATTTTATTCATATGTATCTGATTCAAATATAATTGAGGGCGTCCATGTTAGGTAATCTAGGTAAAAATTTGACAAAAACAATGAAAAAATTGGCTGGAATGTCCATTATTGATGAAGAAGTGGTAAAAGAAGCCATAAAAGACATACAAAGGGCTTTAATCCAAGCTGATGTTAATATTAATCTAGTATTTAATATTTCTAAATCCATAGAAGAACGTGCACTTAAAGAAGAACCTCCAAAGGGGATTACTCCTAAAGAGCATGTGATAACTATTGTTTATGAGGAACTTGTTAAACTTTTAGGTGAAAAACCAGTTGAAATTGAAATTGATCGTAAACCATATAAAATTCTATTCTTGGGGCTTCAAGGAAGTGGAAAAACTACTACCATTGCAAAACTTACCAGATACTTGCAGAAAAAAGGTTTCAACCCTGCAGTTATATGTACTGACACATGGAGACCAGCTGCCTACGAACAACTCCGACAATTAACCGAAGACATGAATGTCCCATTGTATGGTGATCCTGAAAACAAAGATGCTCTTGATCTAGCCCGTAAGGGATTGGAAGAATTTAAAAAGCAGAGCATAATAATAATTGATACTGCTGGTCGCCATAAAGATGAAACAGATCTTATTGATGAAATGGAACAACTTTCAAAAGTAGTTGACCCTGAAGAGGCTATCCTAGTTATTGATGGAACTATTGGACAGCAGGCTAGAGAACAAGCACAAGCGTTTAGTAAAGCTACTGATGTTGGATCTATAATTATTACTAAGCTTGACGGTTCTGCAAAGGGTGGAGGAGCTTTATCTGCTGTTTCAGAAATAGGTGCTCCCATTAAATTCATAGGAACGGGAGAGAGAGTGGACGATTTCGAAGCTTTTGATCCGGAAAGATTTATATCTCGCCTATTAGGAATGGGGGACATAAAAAGTCTTATTGAAAAGGCAGAGGAAATTGCAGAGGAAGATGTGAGCATGGAAACTATGGATGCTATTTTAAGTGGTAAGTTCACCCTTAAAGATATGCGTTCCCAGTTTGATATGATGGGAAAAATGGGACCCATGCAACAGATAATGAACATGATCCCTGGTGGTGGAAAACTTCCTAAAAATGCTTCTCAAATGACAGAAGAAAAAATTGATAAATATAAAGTATTAATGAACTCCATGACCGAATATGAGCTCCAACATCCAGAAGTAATTAAACAATCTCGGGTGAAAAGAATAGCCAGAGGTTCAGGAATGAGAAACGAGGATGTTAAAGAGCTTCTTAAATATTATAATGTCACTAAAAAAGCTATGAAAGGGTTTGGAAGAAGAAAAATGGGTGGACCTCTAGGACAAATGATGCGGCAGTTCATGAAATAGAAATAAAAATAGCTATGAATTTAATTTGTTGAATAAAATTTATAAAATTAAGATATATAGAATTTAAAGGTAATTATGTATAAATAAAGCTATAACTTATCATGATATTTATACTATTTTTGTTATTAAAAATTTAAGTATAATTTTTAAACAAAAGTTTCTTTTTGAAATTTTTAGTTTAGTTTAATCAGAGGATACTTTTAAGCCATTCAAAACAGTTATTTATACTATTATTTATGGTGATGCGGAAATGGATTCCCAAATTAAGAATAAAGCTTTAGAAATAATTAAGATTACTGATGGAGAAATATGTGATAATTGTCTGGGTAGAAATTTTTCTAAAACATTAGAAGGTTCAGACAATAAGCATCGCGGTCTTCAAATAAGGAACATATTAGCTAAAGAAGGTTATGATAATCTCATATCTGATTCATGCTATGTGTGTAAAAACTTGATTGAAAGAATAGATAAAAAGTTTATAGATCGAATAATTGAAAAAATTAAGAGTTCCGGTGTTGAATTCTCAACTTTTTTAGTGGGGACTCGTGTTTCCAAGGAAATTATTGAAAAAGAAGAAAGTATGCATAAAAAATTGGGTTTAGATGTTGAAAATATTAAAAAAGAACTTAACCGAGAGATAGGTAAAAGAATTTCATTGGAAATGCAAAAAGAGGTTGAATTTAACACTCCAAACATCATAATATTGGTAGACTTTCTAAAAAACGATATAAAAATTCAAATTAATCCATTATTCATAGAAGGTCGTTATAAAAAACTTGTAAGAGGAATTCCGCAAACTAAATGGCCTTGTAGAAAATGTAGAGGGAAAGGTTGCGAATATTGCAATTATACTGGAAAAATGTACACTGAATCTGTGGAAGAATTAATAGAACCCGAGGCATTAAAAATATCTAAAGGAACTTCTTCCAAATTTCATGGGGCTGGAAGAGAAGATATCGACGTTAAAATGCTTGGAAATGGTAGGCCTTTTGTTCTTGAAATTAAGGAGCCGTTAATAAGAAATATTAACTTGGATGATTTAAAAAGGAGGATTAATAAAAGTGCCTATGGCAAGGTAGAAGTCTTGGACTTAAAATTTGTGGAAAAAAATCGGCGAAGCATTATTAAAACATCCTCTAAAGACACTTACAAGGTATATTTAGCTAAAGTTGTTTTAGACCAAGCAGTTGAACTAGAAGATCTAGAAGTTTTAAAATCCTTGAAAGTTATACATCAAAGAACTCCTATACGTGTTTCACACAGAAGGGCTGATAAAGTTAGAATACGTAACATAAAGCACTTGGAATACAAACTTATCACTCCACAAGAAATAGAACTTATTATTGAATGTCAAGGAGGTTTATATATAAAAGAACTTATATCTGGTGATGAAAACCGGACAAAACCTAGTATTTCCCAATTGCTAGAAAAAAATGCCAAGTGCAAAAAACTAGATGTGCTTGAGGTCAACATTTAAGTTAATGCTAACATATATTAATAACAATATTTAAAAATCAAACTTTGATCGTTTAAAATAATAACAAGAACAATATAATAGCCTTCTAAAAGCTTATTATGCTTCTCTAATTAAGATTTAAGCTTAAAGATTAAATCATTTTATCCAGTAGATTGGGTTTTAAAAAAAGACGTTGGGCTATTTTGTATGTTAAAATTTATAAATATATTAATCTTTTATCATCCTCTAAGTTGAGGTTGATCTATGGAGGTTTAATAATGAGAAGATCAAGAGGTTCAAGAAGTAAAACAAGATATAAACTTAAGAAAAGTGTGAGAGAAACACGTACAAATCCTATAACTAAAAAAATACAAAAATTTAATGAAAATGATCTAGTCCACATCATAATCGACCCTAGCGTCCAAAAAGGACAACCTCACCCTCGATTCCATGGTAAAACAGGTAGAGTAGTTGATGGAAGAGGTAGAGCTTACATTGTAGAGATTAATGATGGTAAAAAGGCAAAAAAATTAATTATAAGACCGGAACATCTTAAAATACAAGAGTGATTTCATGATCGGGAAAAAAATAGTGGAAACCAACCCTATCACAATTTCCGAAGTTAAAGATATGCTTGAAAAATTTTCAGAAACACATGAACTCACTTACGAGCAGAATTTAACCCTGGATCATGTTGATAAATTTTCAAAAATGGATGTAGAATCATCCACTAAGTTAGTGGAAGAACTCCTGGAGATTGTGAAGAAAAAATATGCAGTTAGAATAACTGATATCATGCCAGAAGATTTAGCAGATTTAAGATTAATATTTGCAAAAGAAAGGGTTCCCATAAAAAAAGAAGATTTAGAAAAAATACTTGAAATTGTTAATAAATACCGAGAATAGGTAAATATTAACCTAATATAAATAAATCACAGATGTGATTAGATGGAAGAATATGCAATTATTCTTGATTACCTTCCTATAGGTTATGTTAAGGAAGGTTTACCCTCCTTTAAAAGAAAACCAGTAGCGCAAGCTATAGGCAAAGAAGAGTTCACCCTTCTAGAACTCATACCTAAGGAGAATGTTGATCTGGATATACATGAAAAAGTTTACATTGGTTCTGGGAAGAGAGATAAAATTGCCAGAGTGAATCGGAGACTTAAATACGATGATTTAACCGCAACAGCCCGAGTAGAATTAAATTATGTCATAGAAGAAATAATTAAAGCCAAAGAAGATAAATTCATGGAATTTTTTAACCAAGCTGGCCCTATTAGTACCCGACTGCACCAACTTGAACTTTTACCTGGTATTGGGAAAAAACACATGTGGGATATTCTCAATGCCCGTAAAGAGAAAGAATTTGATAGCTTTGATGATATTAAAGATCGGGTTCCCATGCTTGCGGACCCAGTGAAATTATTGGCAAAGAGGATATTATTAGAATTAGAGGCCACCCCTGAGAAAAGGGGTAAAAGGAAGTATGTTTTATTTACCCGGCCCCCGGCTCGGCGTAAATAAATATTATTTTTTTTAATTTAAATTTTCTATTATGATTAAGGAGGGAACTTCAATCTCCCCTTCCATTAAAGAGTCAGGAACAGTATCTCTGGCACAAGAAACTAAAAATATTTTAAAATCTCATGGAATACGATTAAATCGTCGTTTAGGTCAAAATTATTTAATTGATGATTTTAAGAGGAAAAAAATTCTTAATTTTGCTAATTTAAGTCCAGAAGATACCGTACTGGAAGTGGGTTCGGGTATAGGTACTCTAACTATTCCATTGGCCTGCGAATCAGGGAAAGTGGTGGCTATTGAACAAGACCCGCGAATATTTAACATATTGAAAGAGAGATTAGATAATTTAGGTATAGATAATGTAGAATTAATAAACAAAAATGCCCTTTCCATTGATTTTCCTTATTTTAACAAGATTGTTTCAAACCTACCCTATCAAATATCGTCACCTATCACCTTCAAATTTTTAGAATATGACTTTGATTTAGCAATATTAATGTATCAAAAAGAGTTTGCTCAGCGCATGAATGCTCATGCCGGTAGTAAAAACTACTCTCGTCTTTCAGTGATGCTTTATTTTAAGGCTAAAACAAAAATTATGGATTATATTTCTCCCAAGTCATTTATACCTCCTCCTAATGTTGAATCATCAGTGGTTAAGTTGATACCATTAAAAAATAATGCGATTGATGAATTTTTTACATCAGTATGCCGGGCCCTATTTCAACATAGACGCAAAAAAGCCAGGAAAGCTCTAAGGGAGTCTTTTCATGAAATCAAAGATATTGAGAAGGAACAGATAAAAGAAATTTTAAATGAATTAAAAAATGATTTAGGGGACGAAAGAGTATTCAAACTCACTCCTGAGCAAATTTTGGATATATCTAATTTTTTAAAAAAAAGTTTCATTTAATAATCAGATAACGGAATTGTTAGAAGCATTATTTTTTGGTTTTTAGTTTGAAATTTTATCTTCTTAATCTTGAATAAAAACATTTTTAATTGTATTTTAACTATTTTTTACATATTTAATACATTTTTACAATGAGTCGATTTATATGATTATTGCTAGACCATAATGGTTTAGTCGAAGAAAATACGGTGAATGGGGAGTGGGCATAAAATCTTGGCAAGGATTAGTATATATTACTATATATTTTTTCTGGTTTTAATACAAGTCCTACTATTCTGGAACAGTAAAGAAAGATTGATATTTGGGATGTTTAATATTTTTAATACTAGATTTGGTAGATGTAAAGTGGAAAATGAAAATAGATGAAAGATAAAAGAATTCTGAAGCCTTTCTGGAAGAAATACGGCTTGAGTATGATGCTGGTGCTGTTAATAGGTGTAGTGGTAGAAGTTCTCTATTATGGATTACAAAAACATATTATATGTGGATCCTTTCCTAATAGGAGCCTTAATGTGGGATTTATCATGAAATAATTCACAAATTACTGGTTAGAAAAAAAATAAAGGTCCATGAAAAAATAATAAATAAATAAAATGAAGATAAAATGAAAGCCAATATAAAGAAGTTAAAAGAATCAATGGGCTTAACACAGAAAGAACTTGCAGATAAAGTGGATTTTAACTTCAAAGTCTAATATCGCTTGAAAAAGGAAGATATAATCCTTCATTAATTTTAGACAAAAAAATTACTTGTGTTATAAATAAATGATATATAGAAGAAGTATTATGAATTATTTAATAAACAGAAGGAGGATAAAAAATGAATAAAAACCCTTTTGAAATATTCATTGAAGAATGTCCTGAATTAGCAGCAAGTTTTAATAAATTAGTTGAAACCCAGAGAAAAACGCCTGGTTTGGATTCTAAAACCAAACAATTGGTTAACATCGCCATCCAAACATCTAACCGTAACGTGAATGGAGTTAAAATGCATGCCAACATGGCACGAAAATTAGGTGCAACGCGTGATGAAGTTAAAGGGGCTGTTGTGCTAAATTTACATCTTTCAGGTTTGAATTGTGTATTGGAATGTCTTCCTGCAGCTTTAGAAGGATATGAAAGCGATTATTTGTAATTCCAATGGAAAAAGGATAATGGAAGTTATGGGTATGGAAAAACTTCGCCAAGAATATTTGGATTATTATAAATCTAGAATGTTAAAGTATGAAAACAATCCATTATATAAAAATTCATTTGAAACAGAAAAAAGCATTATTTTACGCTATAAGTAATTCTAAAAGCTTGGATGAATTTGGTAAAAAGGTTGAAAAAGACAATTTATATGTAAAAAACGCCGTTGCTCTGGTCAAGGATCAAGAAAATGCTTGGAGAAAACTTTTAGAAGAACTTAAAGAATTTGTTAGATTAAAAGCTCCTCAAAAAATTTTCGAAATAATCGATCTATCCAATCAGACATAGAACCGGTAGAAAAAATTTCAGAGATCGAAGCCAGCGTGAATATTGAAATAAGTATGGACTTAATGACAGACTATTTTTATAATGACTTTTCGAGTCTAGAAGAGATTGAAGTTTATAGATCTGCAGAAGTACCTGAAGAATGGCAAAATGAAATAAACCATCAATATCCACAAAAAATGATTTCTTTAGGACGTGAAAGCTGGCTAAAAGATGTAATACCAAGTGTTCATGAGTGGGATCCTGAATGGAAATTCAATTTTGAGTTGATCTGGCAAGATAGACATCGCCGTTTAATACCTGTGCATGATGAAGTTGTAACAAAAAGGATAGAACAGTTTAAAGAGTATAGAGGGATTTAATTGCCAATAGATGAAAATATTGTAAATTCTATTCTGGATACATATCGGAGCATGTTAAAAGAAGTTGAAGGAAAAGCAAATGATGAGTCCTTTGAGAAAATGAAAATCACACTCCAGAGAATAGAAGATCTAGCCCGTGAAATGGATGACTTGTCAGCATATACTGCAAAACTAACCACTGAAAATTTATTTATTGAATTCAGTAATGCCTATTCAAATGTAATGTCGACATTAATGAAAAAAAAATATTCCAATGGTGTTGGTGATGATATACTTCTTCAAAAAACGTTAAACGCGTATAAAGATGCTGTGGAAACTTTGAAAGATAATGCTGGGAATGAAAAGCTCATAGAATCCATTGAAGATTTAATTACTCTTGGAAATACTAATATTTCATATCCTGTTTTTTTAAGAATTGCGGAAGAAAAAGGGTTAAATAAAGCTTTAGAAGGAAAAATTGTAGTAAGGGACGCTATCCTTCATGATGTAGAATTTGCTAAATTCATGCACT
Organism: Methanobacteriaceae archaeon; assembly: GCA_030016715.1. Classification (GTDB taxonomy): domain Archaea; phylum Methanobacteriota; class Methanobacteria; order Methanobacteriales; family Methanobacteriaceae; genus UBA117. The sequence continues at coordinate 21,138 of JASEJD010000002.1, forward strand.
TACCTTTAGAGATTGAAATGCACAATAAAATTTTGGAAAAATATGATAATCTGGCATCTAAAGCAGCTTTCGGAGTTCCAGATAGTTTTGAATTTGCTTTAAATCGTCAAAAAATTGAATGGATTTATAAACCTGAAATTAATAGGTGGTATATGATAATTAGGATTTGGGAGAAAATTTTAGAGAATGTCTATGACTGGCTTGATTCTTTTGGTAATTTTGCCCCACATGATGATCGTTGGCTGGATATGAGGGATAGAAGTTATACATTAAAAAATATTAAAAGAACACAAGAATGTAATCCTGGAATACTAAAGGCTAGAGAAAATTTATTCTATGAATATTTTCAGTTAAATGGGAAGATATATTTGAACATGAAACATTCCTCAACGAGTATTATGCACGGCGGATATGGTATTCTGATGAAACATTAAACCTTATTAGAGAAGTTTATCCCTATTGTAAACCATTTAAAAAACCTCCAGAGAATTTGGTGAAAGAAGCAGAAGAAATATATCATGAAGCGAGATATAAAAGACCTGATGCATTCCAGTTATCCTCCGAAGATAAAGAAAGGTTTATAAAATTATTCGGTGCAGATAAATTAAAAAGTCTGTTTAGTGAAAGTAGTATTTCAATTCAGTGATTAGGGGCCTATTAGATTAATATAGTTATAATTTGGATTAAGAAAATTTTTAGTAAAATTTTAATACAATAGTGATAGGAATATAATTTATTAATATAGAAATAAATTATGGGGGGATAAAATTGCATAAAGAAAATAATAAAGGACGTCCTTTCTCTCTTTCAATATATATTCTAATAGTTTTTGGTTTATCATGGCCATTCTTCATCATAGGTCCATTTATGGGTGGAGATTTATTCTGGGTATATCTATTCAATTCAATTGCTATGATTATGGTGACTATAGGGACTCTTATTGCAGATAGGTTTGTATTTAAGCGTGGATTTAAAAATTCTGGATTGAATTGGGGAAAACCAATACACTATATTATTGTGTTTGGTTTTGCATTTTTTTTATATGTCTTTCCTGCTATTATAGAATATTTTATTGGTTATGCTTATTTATTTGGAGTTATGGGCTGGGATCAGATCCTAATTTTAATGGGAATATTGATAGTAGCCACCATTATACCCGGATTTGGAGAAGAATTTGGGTGGAGAGGTTATATGTTACCTGGTTTGGCCCAAACTCGCACTCCCCGAAAAGCCGTCTTGATCCATAGTATTGTATGGTGGTCCTGGCATATCCCTGCACTAGCAATGGGATGGATAATTATCGCAAGTACTGGCGGTGCAATAGTTGCTCTAACTATTATTCTAGGTGCCGCAGTGTCTATATTTGGTTTAGGGGTTGTTTTTGCTTATGTATGGTCTCGAAGTAGAAGTGTGGCCGTAGCCTCTATGTTCCATGCCTTTAATAATGGTTTAAAGGATTCTTTGCAAATAGTTGGAATTGGTCTTTTAGGCCCATTATCATCTATATGGTCCTCCATTGTCATGGTAATACTTGGTGTTATCTTAATCTGGAAGGGTAACTGGGAAACCCTAGAAAAATTGAAAAAATAATTCTTTGAGGACTTATGATTAGGTATAAAGGTTTAAAAATTAAAACATGCAATAATGTATACATCCCTGCTGAAGACACATTTCTATTGGCAGATAATTTAATAATTCGTACAGGTGATAAAGTCCTCGAAATAGGGACCGGCACTGGATTGGTAGCTATATATGCATCTAAAATTGCTAAAGATGTTGTTGCCACAGATATTAATCCTTGGGCAGTTAAATGTGCTAAGGATAATGTGGAATTAAACCAAATCCATAATGTTAAAGTTAGATGTGGAAACTTATTTTTTCCCTTGAAAAATCAAAAATTTGATTTAATTCTGTTTAATACTCCATATCTACCAACTGAAGAATATGAAAAAATAGATGATGATTTAAATGCTGCTTGGGATGGTGGAGCAGACGGTAGGAAGATAATTGATCTTTTCTTAGAAAATGTGAAAGATCATTTAAAAGAGGATGGTCGGGTGCAGCTGGTGCAGTCCTCACTTTCGAATGTAGAAAAAACTGTAAACAAATTAGAAGATAAAGGATTTGAAACAGTTATAACTGCGTCAAAAAAATTATTTTTTGAGGAAATAATTGTAATTACCGGTTATATGAAAAAATAAGTAAAATATCATAACTCATCTATCATCTTTGCGGCTGTGTGCATCAGATTATTTGCCTCATTGATATACAAGCCCCCCTCAACCATATGATCTTCATCCCCATCTACATAAATTTCTAAGAATGCTTTAACACCCTTTTCATAATTAATTGATCCATTCAAAACGGTTCTATGAACTTCTTTTAAATGATTTAAAGGAATTTCTGATTCTATCGATATTCTTATTAGTTTTAAATTGTTATATATCTCGTTCACATCTTGCTTAATATCTTCAATAGATTTTGAGCCTCCTTTAAGGAGTAAAAGTAAGCCATTAAATTTATGGATATTATATTGAATTTTTTGGATTTGCTGTTGCATGTGAACAATGTACAAAATTTTCACCTCATCTATATCCTATAATACATAATTTAAAAAAAAAATACTTTCTGGAATTATTTTTTGGCTAAAAAGTTTGGATGAGGGTAAAATTTATAGTTTTATTGTCTTCAATTATATTTGATAAGTCTTTAAAACCACTGAAAATAGGGTATCTTTTAGTTTATTATAGAATTATGAAATCACATCTTCGAATATATCTAATGCTGTCTCTAACTGATATTTCGGAATAGTAAAAGGAGGTATGATTCTCAGCATGGATTGATATCTTCCTTGTCCCCCGCCCATAGTTATTACTCCTCTTTTGAAAAGTTTTGTTTTAACCTTGTCTTTGTACTGTATTAATGGTTCACTCTTAGATTGGCGAAAATCAACCGCCTTTAAAAGTCCCCATCCTCGGGCTTGATAAACTTTATCAAATTCTCTCCACTCTTTGAACCGTTTTTCTATTATATCTGAAAGAATATTTACTCTATCCAATAACTTATATTTCTGCATATATTCCAATGCAGCCATATTCCCTGCAAGTGATATTGGTGCTCCACCATAGGTGGAACCATGATAGGCTGGAAGTTCCTCCATTATCTCATCTTTTATTATGGCTGCACTTAAAGGTGCTACTCCCCCTCCAAAAGATTTGGCTGTAGTAAATATATCTGGTTCCACACCATAGTGTTCATGAGTCCACATTTTACCACTTCTACCCATTCCAGATTGTACTTCATCAAATATAAGTAAAATACCGTTATCTCCAGATACTTCCTTTACAGATTTGATAAATTCTTCTGGAGCAGGATGCATTAATCCACCAGTTGTGTAGGGCTCCAAAATAAATGCAGCTACCTCTTCTGGTTTTACTTGATAGGATAAAACTCTGTCCTTTAGCATATGCTCTACACAGTAGCCGGCGCAGTCTTCTGGATCGTTGCAGAATATGCAGTTGGGACAGTTAGCCCCTTCTGTGAAGTAAATATTTGCTGAACGCAGAGATCTGAAAGTTTGAGCATCAGCAGCTTTCTGGGCCATGCAGGATAATGAACCCATAGTTCGGCCGTAAAATCCTCCCATGAAAGAAACAATACAATTTCTACCTGTAAAACTAACTGCAGTTTTGATAGCTGTCTCGTTGGCCTCTGTACCATCACAAGCATAATGAACCCTATAAATTTCCCCTTTTGGTACGGTTTCTAAAATTTTACGGCTAGTATTTATCATCAAAGGTAGATTGTAATCATTAGAAGGAAATATACCGCGAACCCCGTATTCTTCCATTATATTAATGGATCTTTGCCAGATCTCTGGGTTATTATATCCAAAATTCATAGTAGATATACCGGCATTGAGATCTATGTAAATATTATCATCCACATCTTGAATCAAGGAGTTGGCAACTTTTCTTACAGTCAAAGGAAGATCCCATCCATCAACTAATTCACACTGCTTGCCAGCCCAGCAAGATGTTACATATTTTTTGGCCTTAATAATATAATCCTCAGATATAGGGCCAGGAGGACTTTTTTTAATATAAGGAACTCCTTTTATTTCTAAATCCTCTGACCAATCAGGTATTTCCATTCGATTCCCCCTAAAAATTTAGAAAACTATTGTTATGATGATAATTAAGGAATGATTTAAATGTTTATTACTCCTTCAAAGGTTAATACTGCATTTCCTTCCATATAAGCCCCCAATGTATCTTTTTTCTCGTAAACTTCTATTTTTAGGTCGCCACCAGGGAGATGAACTAATACATTTTTATCCAGTTTTCCAATCCTATAACCTGCAATCACACAAGCTGTAGCTCCAGTTCCACAAGCCATAGTAATACCAGAACCCCTTTCCCAAGTTATCATATCGATCTCATTGGAATTTAAGATGCTTACAAAATGAACATTTGTTCTCTGTGGAAATACTTTATGATTTTCTAAAAGCGGACCTAAAGATTTTAGATCAATTTCTTCAATTCTTTCAGTGAATGTTACGGTATGTGGATTTCCAACACTGATTGCAGTTAATTTAACTTTTTCAGAATTCAATGATAGTTCTTGATCAATAAATTCATCTGAATTGGATTTCATGGGAATTTCTGCTGTTTTAAATGTAGCAGTACCCATATCTACCTTGGAGGATATAACTTCTCTTCCCTTTACTTGGTTTTCGACTATTTTAATTCCTGCTAATGTTTCCACCTTAATTTTTTCCTTGAGATTGATTCCATTTTCATATACAAATTTGGCAAAACATCTAATACCATTTCCACACATTTCCGCCTCACTACCATCGGCATTAAATATTCTGAATCTTAAATCAGCCCCTTCTAATGTAGCGGGACAAACAAATATTACACCATCAGCCCCTATTGAAAATCCTCTCTGGCAGGTTTTTTCAGCAAATTCTGGTTTTTTATGTTCAGGGATTATCTCTTCTTCAGTTTCATCAATTACTATGTAATCGTTTCCAAGTCCATGCATTTTTGAAAATAGTATAAACTTTTTTTCTCTCATTTAAAGTCCTCTAAAATAATTTTTATTATCTTTGAAAATTAAAAAATATAAGTATATTAATTTATTTTAAAAGTCTTATAGGCACATTTTGTTTGCTTAAAACATCAGCAAATGTTTCTCTTTCTCTTATGATATCTGAATTTCCTTGATTTACCAAAACTTCCATTGTTTTTGGTCTTGAATTGTACTGGGAAGACATTGAAAATGCATATGCTCCAGCATTTAAAATAGCCAATAAGTCTCCTTCTTGAATGTCCGGCATGGGACGATCTCTAGCAAATAAATCTCCTGATTCACATACATTGCCCGCTATGTCAATATTTTGAACTGGTTGGGCAAATGGTTTATTTGCACATACAATGTGATGATAAGAACCATACATAGAAGGTCTAAGAAGCGTATTAAAACCCGCATCCACACCTGCAAATTTACGGTAGCTTTGTTTTATAGTATTAACCCGGGTTAATAGTATGGATGCGTCTCCAACAATGTATCTGCCTGGTTCAATGTACATATAAGGTTTTCCCAGATTATATTCTTTTAATTTATCCTTGTAAAGATTGGTTATTTCTTTCGCGAATAGTTCGATGTCTAATTTAGATTCTTCTGGCAGGTAAGGTATCCCCAACCCGCCGCCAAAGTCTATGAACTGAAATTTAATTCCAACCTCATTACTTACCCTTCCTGCAACATCCATTAATGTTTTTACTGCCATGATAAATGGTTCTGGATCCAGTATGCCAGATCCAATATGAGCATGGATGCCTATTGGATTAAATCCAAGATCTTTAGCAATTCTATATACATCAACTGCTTCTTCTTCCATAATACCGAATTTACTTAAATCTCCACCAGTAATACAATGTTCATGGTGTCCTGCACCTACTTTAGGATTGACACGGAAGGATATATCTAAATTGGAGGGTTTAGTTATTTTTGAAAGTCTCTGGAGTTGTGAAACAGAATCAACGTTAATTTTGACCCCAGATGCTACTGCAAATCTTAGCTCATCATCAGTGACATTATTTCCTGTGAATAATATTCTAGAGGGTTCGAATCCTGCTAATAAAGCAGTATATATTTCTCCTGGAGATACTGCGTCAATAGAGCTTCCTTCCTGTTCCAGAATTCTCATAACAGCCAGGTTAGTGTTGGCCTTGCATGCATAAAAAATTTTAAAGTCAGAATAGTGTTTAATGAAGGCCTTGTACAGTCTCTGATAGTTTTCCCTTATTTTAGATTCATCGACAACGTAAAGAGGAGTTCCGTAATCTTCAGCTAGTTTTGTTGTATCGGCCCCTCCAATAACTAAATTACCTTTTTCATTAGTTTTTAAATCGAAATCCATTATTTATCCTCCAAAGATGGTATATTTATTAATTAGTATTAGATTAATTTATACAATGTTTATTAAATTATTTCTAGAATAATAATATAAAAAAATAATCATGATTCAATGATTAATTATAAAGATGAAAATATCGATTTTAGATTTAAATTAATTAAATCTCTTTAATAATTATTATAATATAATCTCTATTATTAAATAAACCGATGGATTATTCATTTTATAAAAAAAATAATAATAAATGTTGAAATTTATCTTAATGAAGGGAATAAGTAATTACATGCTGCTTTTATCATTTTATACTGAATGTTGGCCCATTGCAAAGAAGAACCTTGATCCCTTTCAACTTCTAGTGTTAAAGTATTTATTCCTAGTTTATTTCCATAAACATTAACCATACCCGGATGTTTTTTACCAGAGGTAACAAAACTACCAGTTTTTAATTTAATATGGCGGGCCCATTTACTTTCCTCAGACCATCCTGGTGTTGCAAATACCACCCCATTATTATATTTCTCTATACCCCCTCCAGAATGTACATCGATTATATATCTTATTCCATTTTTTTTAGCAAATTCAACAACTTTCCAGCCAGGAGTTCCGATTATATTGGCATAGCGATTAGGATCACCGAATTTATATCCGTTTTTAAATATATTTTTAGTTATAATGCGATATGTGTTTTTATAACGAATCTTATAAGTCCAGTAGCCTTTCCATCCATATTTCCATCTACCTTGTGATTTATACTTTTCCCGTTTCCATATCCTAGATCTTACCTTGTAACTTTTTCTGTACCTTTGTTTTATTTTTATTATTTCTATATACTGATATTTAAATTTACAATTTCTAGAGTTAAGTGATGTGCTTTTAGGGATTGTAAAGGGGATCACATATATTGTTCCCTCAAATTTTCTGTTTTTTAGAAATTCCAAATATTTCATTGTGGCAATATTTGATTCTACCTCGTTACCATGTATTCCCGCTAATATTAAGAGTTTTTTACCCTTTCCATTGCCAAATTTTAGAATAGTAGATCCTTTTTTCTGAAGTTTAAATATTTGGTTGGATAGTGGTGTTCGGGGAATGAATTTACTTATTTCATTATTTTTTGTTACATCTGCACCTACTGACGAATCAAAAGTTTTTATCGTATAATTTGGAATATTTAAACCATTAGAAGTATCATCGGAAATAATTGTATCAGGAAGTTTATCCTGGCTTAAAATAGATGTATCAGTTGCAGTTTTACTATTTGAATAATAATCGTTATCTAATTCCGTATCAGCATACGCTGGAGCTGTAAAAATAGTGCATAAAATAAATAAGATAACTAATGCCAATTTAGTGGCTTTTAAATTGTTTATTATTTTCAGATTCACTTGCATCCACTCTTTTAGAAATTGCAAATGATTTTTATATACATCAATATGTTTGTTATTATATTAATATAAATTTTTTTAGAATATTTTGCTTATAATTTTTTAAAGTACTTTAAAGGCATTTATAGACATATTATGAATTTAAATTAGTATTAAAAATCTATATATGCTTTTTAATAATTATTGCAAATCTTTTTGTTTTTTAGGCTTATCCTAATTAATAACTATAATTAAAAATAGGGCCAATCAAACTTTGAATCAGTTTATAAACAATAAAAAAAATGAGATTCGGAGAAAAAAAGTTTATAATTTTTGTAGAAAGAGATATAAAAAATATAATTACTAAATTTAAAGATGCGAGAGCAACAAAAACCTGAATAATCCATTAATAGTCTAATAATAAATTATTAAAAAGAAAAAATAATGGAAAGTTAATTGCGTATACTTTCCAATGATCTTTTAATAATATTATTCTGCTAATTCAGTGACTTCTTCAGCATTACCGGATTCAGTTATTGGTTCAACATTGTTTACAGAACTACTGTTTTCTTGAATATTTAGTGTATCAACTTTTTCTAAAGAATTTTCCAAATGATTGTTAACTTCTACATTGGATGTTTCACTGACATTAGTAGTTTTTGTTACTGAACCAGAGTCTTCAGCAGAATTGTTATTGGTTACAGTATTTGTGCTTTGACTAGTACTTGTTGACTGATTCGTGGTTTCTTCCTTGATTTCTCCTTTGTAACTAGCAACAATGGAAGTTTTAGTAGCTATATTGGTTGAATAGTGTTTGGAACCGTATTTTTTGGTTACCATGGTAGGATCAAATCTTACATATTTGCCATCTACCAGTACTTCTAACCATCTGTGTCTGGCTGATTCTCGGCTTGGACCTTGAACTATCCTAACATCATATCCATTTTTAACTAGTACTTGTGCAGACCATGCTGAAAGACCCCAGCAGTCACCATACCCAGTTCTTTCTACTCCAGATGCAGTAGTTGCTGCTCCATATCGGTGGTTGAAGTTCTGGTTAATGAAGGCGGCAAGTTTACTCAGTCCACTTAAACCACTTAAATTACTTAATTCTGGTCTGAGTATTATTCCATAATTGGAAATAGTGCTGCTACCATATCTTACTGGACTTTGTGTAGTTCTTTGATATGATGTAACGGCTTTAACTTGGCTGGTCGCACTAACAGTGTTCCCATTAAACAGATGCGATAGAACACTACTCTCATCCCTACTTGTGGATCCGGTTAATTCATCATCTGCTGTTTTAATAGGTATTTTTTCTTCTATTTCATTTTCATTTTTATTTATATTGTTTCCTTGGCTTAAATCACCATTAGAAACAGTTTCAGCATTGTTATATATCATTTCTTGGTCAAAAAGTCCTGAAAATGCAGGGACCATGGTAATGACCAAACATGACACCATGAACAATGCATATATTGATCGTCGCTTAATCGTATCGCCTCCGATTTTATAGCATCGTTGAATAAAACCTTTTAAAAAGGTGTTTTCAACAGGACTAACATCAATATTGCATCATATATAAATATTATGGTTTAAAATTCTAAAAAAAGCACCTTTTAGGTCTTTTATTAGTTTTAGAGACGTTTAAAAAAGAATCAAATAAAGATAACAAAAGGCTCAGATAGCCCTTCAAAATATAAATTAAGCTAATAAGGACTGATATTTTTTAGAAATAAGGCGTTTATTAAAATTAAATATTAATATAATTTTGGTGCATGATTAATTTATCACAGTTTTATACCTTAAAGAATTAAAAAAGGAGTAATTTAAACTATTTATTGATTTAGAGGATAAATTGTCTAAATTAATATAAGAAAGTAAATAATTATTTCAATTAAATGGAAATAATAAATTATTTGATTTTTTTATATTTTCATGATTTCTTAAAAAATTAAAAAAAATAGAAATCAATATAATAAACAGAATAATTATAAAATGATGGATAACAATAAAGATATTTTAAGAATATTGTTTTATGAAATTATAGAATTATATTGGTTCATGAACAATTCTTACATAATCTTTATTCTTTGGTTAAGTGATTCAATTGAATAAAAATATTACAGAGAATTATTTAAACTTTAGAAACGGTTTATTAGTTGGATCAATTATTATTCTCATTTATTTAATATTTTTGGTATTATCGAGTGATAAAAATCTCATAATGGTTTTTGGAAACAGTTATACTCCCTTGATTAATTTATTGGTTTGTTTTATATTATTTTACGCTACTAAAATGTCATATCTCCATCACAGACAAAGTTATCGGGGATGGCTACTTCTAGCAATCGGCCAGTTTATGTTTTTTTTAGGAGATTTGATTTGGAGCATATTTGAGTTAGGAATGGGTTTAGAACCTTATCCTTCCATAGCAGATTTATTCTATTTAGCATATTACCCTTTATTTGCTATAGGTATTTTTATGCTACCTAAAAACCCATTTTCTCAAATTAGACAGTTTAAAACAATTCTAGATATTTCTATAATAATTTTATCTTCAGGTTTGATCTTCTGGATATTTTTAATCTCACCCAATCTAGCTAGTGATTCGTCTGATGTTATCAGTTTGGTTATTTCAATTATATACGTAGTATTAGACTTTGTTCTTTTATTTGCTTTGATTATTTTATTATTTGAAAAATTAGGATCAGTTAGTAAAAGACCTTTCTTACTTTTAGCTGCAGGTATAGTGGTTCAAATTATAAGCGATACCATTTACAGTTACCAAGTGACGGATTTATCCTATGTTTCTGGAGGTATTTTAGATATAGGATGGATAATTGGTTTTGTTTTAATAGCTTTGGCTGGAATTGCGCATGTGGAAAATATCCGGCAAAAAAAATATTTCCAACCAATTATATAAGATTTCACACCCATAGAATCTCCATGGCTTTCTTATATACCTCTTTTCTGGATATTTATAGCTTATTTGTTGTTAGCAAGTAGTCATGACCGTTTTCATGAGAATTATTATCAAATTTTATGGTTTGGTTCCATTATTCTGTTTCTAGCAATATTGCGTCAAATTCTATCTTTAAGAGAAAACAGAGAACTCTATATTGATGCTGAAAAGGAAATTATTGAACGTAAAAAAATTGAAAAAGCATTAAAAGAATCTGAGTCGAATTATAGAGCAATATTTGAAAATACAGGAACTGCTACACTAATAATTGAAGATGATACCATCATATCTATGGTTAATACAGAGTTTGAGGTGCTTTCGGGTTTTAAAAAAGAAGAGATCCAAGGAAAAATGAGTTGGACTGAATTTGTAGCAGACGATGATTTAGAACGGATGAAATATTATCATGAAATGCGGCGAAAAGATCCAAGTTCTGTGCCTCGAAATTATGAATTCAAGTTAATAGATAGTGAAAATAATATTAAAAATATCTATTTAACTGTTTCCATTATTCCAGGTACAAATAAAAGCCTGGTATCTCTGGTGGACATAACTGACCGGAAAAAATTTGAAAAAGAATTAAAATCATCCCTTGAAGAAAAAGAACTGCTTCTGCGTGAAATACATCACCGGGTTAAAAATAATCTGCAAATCATCTCCAGTCTCTTAAGTCTGCAGTCTCGAAATATTAAAGATGAAAAGTATCTTGGGATATTTAAAGAAAGTCAGAATCGAGTAAAATCCGTTTCACATATACATGAATACTTGTATCAATCAAGAAAAATGACTAAAATCAATTTATCAGACTACATTAGGCGTATTATAACCGATTTAAGATATAGTTACGGATTAGACCCTGAAAAAGTACAGATAAAAGTTGAAATAGAAAAAATCAATTTGAATATTGAGACTGCAACACCTTTAGGCTTGATTATCACTGAACTTGTTTCAAACAGTATTAAACATGCATTTCCAGATAAAGAAAAGGGTGAGATAACTATCAAGATAACTAGAATAAATAATAAATTTTTATTAGAAGTGAGTGATAATGGAGTTGGGATTTCTGAAGATTTAATTTTAGAAAAAAGTGATAGTTTAGGGTTAAAACTAGTTAATACACTTGTAGAACAGATAGATGGGAATATGGAATTGGATGTAACAAAAGGAACAAATTTCAAAATTAATTTTAAGGAATTAAAATATCGAGATAGATTATAATAACAGAAGAGCTTTTTTTAAAGCTAGATATGTATTTTTGCATACACAAATATTATATAATTTTAGTATCCCTATTTTTTTAATAAACATTTTAGTTAAATAATTGGGATAATTCATGTTTGCTAGAGGCAATAAACTGAAGATTTCTCATGACCAAAAATGGTTTATATTAGTTTCGGTAGCTATGGGAACTATAATGGTGCCTATTAATAGTAGCATCGTTAATGTAGCCTTACCCACCATTACCTCCTTCTTTGCAATTTCTGTATCTACATCACAATGGGTTATAAACTCTTATCTTATAATACTACTTGGATTAGTACTAACTTTTGGAAAACTAGGTGATCTTTGGGGTAATGGTAGACTTTATATGTATGGTCTACTATTTTTTATTATTTCTCCAGTATTGTGTAGCATTGCTCCTTCAATATATTTTTTAATACTATTTAGAACAATTCAAGGTTTTGCCGCAGCTATGATGATATCTGTGTCCTTAGGAATTGTCAAAAATGCTTTTCCATTTCAAGAGAGAGGAAAGGCATTAGGCATATACGCTTTGGCCATAGCAGCTGGCCTTGCTTTAGGACCTGCTATTGGTGGTTTAGTACAAGTTTTATGGGGTTGGCGAGCCATATTTATAGTAAACGTGCCTATAGGAATTTTAAGTTTAATTAGTTGCTACAATTTCTTAGAAATAGGAGAAAGAAAAAATGTTAAATTTGATTTTAAAGGCGTTATTCTACAGTTTTCAGGAATACTTTTAATAGTATATGCCTTAAATAACATAGAAATTCCGAATATGATATTTAGATCTTTTATAGGACTTCTAGGTGCTATTTTACTAATTCTTTTTTTATGGAACGAGCAATGGGTAAAAAATCCACTTATAAATCTGAAATTGTTTAAAAACAAAACTTTTACTGCATTCAACATAAGTCTGTTTATAAATTATTTATGCATGTACATGATCCTTTTCATTATGCCGTTTTACTTGAAAATGGTTCTACATCTAAATGATGGTACAGTTGGGCTCATATTAACTGTAAGTCCAATATTTATGATGATTATCGCTCCCTTAAGCGGTTATGTTTCAGATAAGATAGGTTCCCGACCATTGGCTCTTACTGGTTCATTGATATGTTTTGGGGCCTTTTTTACAATGACACAACTGAACATGTTCTCAAGTACATACGATGTTATCTGGAGACTAGGACTTCTAGGAATAGGATCTGCAATATTTCAATCCCCTAATAATCGAGCTATAATGAATTTTAGTTCAAAAAAAGATTTAGGAAGTATTTCTAGCATTGTAGTTACTATGAGAAATTTAGGTATGGTTTTTGGAGTAACAATGGCCAGTTTTTTATTAAGTACCACCATATCTTTGACAAAATTAGATAAAAATGTATTGTTTAATCTAGCTGCCTATGATTTTACAAAAGGAATGCACTTGGTAATGATTTTTGGAGCTGTTTTAAGTTTAATAATCTCTGTTCTTTCAGTAGTAGGTATGCCTAATCGCATAACTAGAACAAAAAAAATAGCAAAAAAAGTTAAAAAGCGTACTTTCCTTGCCATTAAAGAATAAAAACTTTTTAAGATTAAAATAAAAAATTTATTAAGAAGATATTCTATCTAAAATATCACTAAAAATAGATAATGTTTGGGTAATCTGTTCTTTAGTAATATTTAAAGGAGGTAAAAATCTCAAAACAGTTTCGGCAGTACAATTCAATAGTAAACCTTTATTCGCAGCCATATTAACTATATCTGTACATTCATGATTAAATTCTGTACCCAACATTAGTCCATATCCTCTTACATCTAACATGTTTTCATTTTCATCTTTTAATTCTTTTAAATTACTTTTAAGATATTTTCCCATTTCTTTAGACTTTTCTACAAGTTTTTCATTAATAATAACTTCAACAGAAGCCTTAGCTGCAGCACATCCTAATGGATTTCCACCAAAAGTAGTTCCATGATCTCCAGGTTTAAAAGCATCAGCAACTTCTTCCTGGGCCAATATACCTGCAATAGGATACCCACCACCTAATGCTTTAGCAATGGTGGTTATATGAGGTTTTATTTTAAATAATTCAGATGCGAACATCTCACCAGTCCGTCCAAAGCCTGTTTGAATCTCATCCAGTATTAAGAGGACATCATTCTCTTCACATATTTCTTCAAGTTCTTTTAAATATCCTTCAGGAGGTACAATTACTCCACCTTCTCCTTGAATAGCTTCAACCATTACAGCCGCAGTATTTGGTGTAATTGCATCACTAACTGCTTCAGAATCTCCGAAAGGGACATGTTTATATCCTGCAGGGAGAATGCCTACTCCTTCCTTATATTTATGCTGCCCTGTAGCTGCCACCATAGAAAGAGTTCGGCCATGGAAAGAGTTTTCCATAGTTATTATATCATTTTTACCTGTATATTTTCTAGCCAGCTTAACTGCTCCTTCATTAACCTCAGCACCACTGTTTGCAAAGAATACTTTGTCATAAGAAGATATTTCACATAGCAAACGGGCCAATTCCACCTGTATCTCTGTATAATAAATATTAGAGCAGTGAATTAATTTCTCTGCTTGTTTAGATATGGCTGCTGCAACTCTTGGATGAGCATGACCCACATTATTAACTGCAATTCCTGCAAAACAGTCTATATATTCTTTACCTTCCACATCCCATACTAAAGCCCCTTTTCCATTATTAAGGGCGATTGGTAGTCTTCCAAATGTGTGCATCATATACTCTTTTTCTAAATCCATTATTTCTTGAGTATTCATAAAATCACCTTTTATAATTAAAATAAATAAGTTAATAGAATTGAATTATTAGAACTAATCTATTATAGATTCAACATATTTATAAATGGTTTTAATTAATTTCATTTAACAATAAGTAAGTGAAGATATTAAATTTATTTTAAGAAAATCTAAAAGGTGAAAAAATGAAAAAAGCTGTTATCGAAACTGGAAAAGGAATAATAGAATTAGTCTTATTTGATAAAGAAGCTCCAAATACTGTTGCTAATTTCGAAAAATTGGCAAAAGATGGGTTTTATGACGGTTTAACGTTCCATAGAGTTATACCAAACTTTGTAATTCAGGGTGGGTGTCCTCGTGGTGATGGAACTGGAGGTCCCGGTTACACCATAAAATGCGAGATTAACGAACACAAACATGGAACCGGAGCATTATCCATGGCCCACGCAGGTAAGGATACGGGTGGAAGTCAGTTTTTCATAACCCATTCCCCTCAACCACACCTTGATGGAGTGCATACTGTATTTGGCAAGGTCGTTAAAGGAATGGATGTTGTAAATAGCATAGAACCTAATGATGTAATGAAAAAGGTAACTGTTTTCGACGAATAACTACTAATTTTATTTTTTTATTTTTTTTATATAGAAAAAATTTCCAAACTAATAAATCAATTTTTTCAAAACATGGGCATAAATATCCGCAATTTCATTTACAATTTTTAAATGAGTATCATTATAATCCTCTTTAGGATTACCCAGAACTATCTGTCCTAAAATACTGTTTTCATAAGTGACTGGAACTGATAAAAATTGATTAACCGGCATGTGTCCTTCAGGTAGGCCGTGGGCCGCCGGATGAGACTCAATATCATGAACATAAAATGACTCTCCAGTGTCAAGAGAATAACCTAAAAGTCCACCATATGTTCCGTCTTTTCTAACTTTAAATCTAGCTTCACCCAAATCAGCGTAATATTGACATTCTTCAGTTAAATGAGAAAAAGAAACACCTACACTGTCTTTATTTTCTGGATCCACATAGGCAACATAACAATGCTTACTCTGTGTTAGCCTAGTAGCCTCCTGCAAAACATAATCAGATATCTCTTTTAAAGAGGAATAATTAATCATTTCTTGAATATTACCTCTCAATTCAGATAATCCAGTTTTTATATTATCCTGTTTCTTTAAAAACAGATTTTCAGCATCCCCATCCACATTCATAAGAATCACTTAATTCTATTATTCAGATTATAAATTTTTTAATTAGGATATAATGATTATTATAATTAAATTTCAGTTATTTTTTTAAATATATCTTATATGATTTTAGAAAAATTTAAACCTTCTTTATCTAAAATTTTTACTATTTTCCCTATTAAGAGCTGTGGAGACACATTAACACCCCTATTGGTTTTTATTAATCTTTCACCACCTTCATGGAATACCTTTGACACTCTAGCCATTTTAAATGGTAGATTATCACCAGATTTTATTATTGAAAATCCATGAATGCTTAAAGGACATATCTCAGGTATTAACACAATATCTTCTTTTTTTACTTGATCACAGTTTTCATCAATAAGTATTATGTCTTCTTTGTAAGCATAGGGGGGAAAATCTTTTTTTAATGTTAGCAATATTTTTCTATTATATAAAGGCCTTTTCTTACTGATTTTATTAAGATATTTCATTTGGATGAAATTCAAAGCCTCCGAGGAAATATTAAATTCCAGTTTGTCTCTAATGGCTAATTCCAAAGCATTATTTAGCCTTATCCAAGCATCTAACTCTCTACAAAAGGTTTTTCTGCTGCTAGTTCTCATTGGACATTTCCAACAATAGTTTTCTTTTAGATTTCTCATTATTTTTTATAAAAATCCCCTGAAATTTCTTTAAATTCTTCCAAAGTGTTCGAAAGTTCGCCCATGTTAACCAACTAATTAAACCCATAATTTGTATTGAATATATTATTTAAATTGTTTTTTTGCATTTATTAGACTTCATATAGCATAATATTATATTATTTAGTATTTGGTTTTAATTTATCTAAAAGCCCGGATTTACGAGCATAATGAAATAAATATAGTTGCGCATAACCAGCATAGCCTCCAAATTGTTCTCTGCCAAAATCTCTAATCTTACTCACCTTTATATCCTTATCGTCGAAGTATAAATGTGAAATTATCCTTTTTATCCATACATCTGTGGGAAATGCTTCACCCTTACCATAACCATATAATAGAATACAATCCGCAACTTTAGGACCCACCCCTGGAAATTCAAGCAGTTTTTCAAAGGCTTGATCGTAACTCATTCGTCCAATTTTATCCAAATCAATATCTTCAATCACCATCTGAGCTACTTTTTTCATAAATTTACCACGATAACCAACCCCACATGCTTTTAAATTGTTTATACACTCTTCAATGTCTTTTTCACCAGAACATATCTCCATTTCTTCCACTTCGTGTTCAGGGGCTTGCAAAATTTTTTGGGGAAGTGGAAATGTAAAAAAATCCCCCTCAGAGAAATGTTCTTTTTGGCCCCATTTTTCTTTAATAAGATTTATAGACCTGTTCCAACGAATAATGGAGTTATTAGCTGAACAAATTGATGAAATTAAACATTCAAATAGATTATGGGCCTTAAATAATCTTAAACCTTTGCAAAAATTTACAGCTGGTTTAAGCTGATTGTCACTAATTAAAAATTCATAAAAAGTAGGTAGATTAAATTCTAGATCAAAAATTCGTTTAATCTCATTTACAGCAGAATTTATTTTAATTTTTTTATTAGATTCAATTGTAACTTCCAAAGGACCTAAAAATTCGTTTTGAGCCAATTTAATTAAAACTGGTTGATTATCAATTATCAAGAAATTATGATAATAATTATTTTTGTACTTCCAGGCGGGTTGAGAAGTTTGACCGCTGTTTATAGTAATATTAATATCCAAAGGTCCTTTAATTTCATTTTCATATATTACTAATTGTTTTTTCATTTAAATCATTGCTTAAAAAATGCTAATTTATGAGTTTTACAAATATTATGAAATATTTATATTTGAAATTTATTATACAACTTTCAAACGTCCAAGTCCATTATAAATTACCAGTAATCCTATGATTATCAAAAAACCAGCCATTATCCAATTTGAATGTTTAGAAATCCAATTATTCATTGGTTTCGTTACTTTTTCCGCTTTTTTTGGTACTAATAAAAAAAATAGCAATGGTACTTCTATTAAAATTAAAGTAATAATAGTTAAAAGTGCAATAGAACCTAATTCGATCCATATTCCTGTTTTTGAAAGACCTATCTCTCTTCCAGCAGCTAATACAAATATTGCTGTGCTTAAATTAGTTAAAAATGTTAAAAGACCAATGGTAAAATATCTACGAAACTTGGCAAAAGTACTTGAATCTGAACTAATGTGTAAGAAATTAGTTAAAGAACTGTTTATTCCATTTTTAGAAAATAAACTTTTAAGGCCTAGAAGAAAGAGTATTGATCCTAAAAATATATCTATTGCTCCTGTAGTTGCAGGGTCACCATGTCCAGTGCTGGTTAAAGCACCTCCTAAAAATATTCCTATAACTACTGTTATTAAAAGAACAGATACTGCTCCTGCATAAAAAGATAGCCCAGAAAGTCTGGGATTATCAGACATAGACACCGTTATTAGAAAAAAGGATAAAACGGTGGGACTAACTGCTGCTGCCCAAGAAAGGGCTATAATTTGAGTAATTAAATTTGTATCAGTCATTTTATCATTATTATAATTTGAATAAATTTAAAGATTTAGTTGTATTTATTTTAAAACTTTAAGATAAATTAAGATCAGTTCCTAGGCCATATAAGATCAAAGATGATATTTAATCTAATTAGTTAAGTAATTAAATAAAGAATTTCAATTACCTAAATATCATATTAAACTTGTTAAATATATTATTTGATATTATGAGAAGTTATAAATCCTATTTATCGACAAAACCAATTTAAATTGTAAAATATTTTTATTAAGGTTTTATGTTAGTCTTTTGAATTTTTTAATTTTAATATAAAGCAGCAGTACTGGTCACCTCGAGCATAACATTTAATCTCATCGACTGTTACTTCCTGGGAAAAGTGAGATGAGAATAGAGCTTCTAATATTCCTGAATCCAATGCACATGCTGATTTTCCAATATTTGGCAGAAATTCACATTCAAAACAATCATAAGCTTGAATAATTATAGGTTTTATGCTTCGAACTTCAAGTTTGCCCAGTGCATTTGCTTCCCAGAATTTTACTAATTTTTCAAGAAATTTTTCAGTATTTTTATTCTGTAATTCTGGAAAAAATACTTGTCCAATTTTTTTCCCTGTCTGCTGGAGTAGGGGATCTAAATTAATACCTTCTTTAATCATTTCCACCCTTAATATATGAAACATTAACCTGAAAAATTCATAAGGGTTTCCCTGATTAATTAAATGCTCTATAAGGAATTCTAAATTTCCTTCTTCCATTTCAGCTATTGCATTAGGATTCATTTCACCAATATAGCGGGAATTTAGAAAAAATATTTTTTTACGCTTATCATGATTATTAGTGCGTGATTCTAAAATTCCTTGTTCTCTTAGTTCTTTTAAATGGACAGAAACGGTTGATCTTGATCTTCCTGCTACTTTAACTATTTCATCAAAATTTAATTCTTTCTTCTTTAAAGCTTGGAGAATATTGGATTTTACCGGACTTTTAACTACATTTACTCCTTTATTAGTTGCAAAAATTGTTATAGATTTGTTTAAATCTCCAAAAGATTCTTTTTTTTGATCTTTCTCATTTCTATATTCATTGCCCATGGGATCAACCTGATAACATTTTTGTATTTTTACATATAAAGTTAGTTCGCTATAATAGGAATATTCGTATATAAACGAATAGAAATTATTATATACAAGTTCGTATAGTATAGGATATTCGTAAGAATACAAATAAATTTCTTTAAAAATCGGATGAAAATCGGGGCATATTAAACTGTTGCACTTTTAAAAACCTATATAAAAAGATTAAATTGATCTAATAATTAAAAAAGCTATATAAAAAGATTATATATATCGGCGTATTTATTTAAACTTTTAAAACGGACAAATAACCTATGAATTCTCTTAAATTTATTAAAGATTTAAATGGAGGATATAAATATGGAATTAATAAACGAACACAAAATTGGAGTATGTAAAGGTACAGAATTAGAAGAAGCTGTAAAAGCCAACTTTAATGGCGAATGTCAAGAAGTAGGTATGTATCTAGCTATGGCCCGTCTGGCACAAAGAGAAGGGCTTCCAGAAGTAGCTGAAGTGTTAAAAACAATTGCATGGGAAGAAGCTGAACATGCATCAAAGTTTGCGGAAATGAATGAAGTAATAAAACCTTCACTAAAAGAAAACTTGGAAATGATGTTAGAAGGAGAAACCATGGCAAATAATGAGAAAAAAGCAGCAGCAAAAAAAGCAAAAGAATGTGATATTGACCCAGCCCATGACCTATTTGATGAAAGTTCAAGAGATGAAGCACGCCACGCACGAATGTTAAAAGGAATCTTGGAGAGATACTTCTAAAGCCTATTACTACCCCCTTTTTCTCTCCTTGACCTCCTTTTTTAAAAAAATTTATTTAGATTTGTTAAATCTTTTCAGTTTAATGCATGCATCTTCCGCAGCCAAAATGATCGGATCTATTACCATGGAAACTGGCGGGGCATATGAAAATTCCATATTTGCCAGTTCACTGCAACTGATACCTTTAGCAATAGCAAGTGACATTGTATCCACCCTTTCTGCGACTCTCTCCTCAGCAATTATCTGACAACCAATTATTCTACCTTTAAGATTAATTATCATTTTAACATCAATTCTTTTAGCACCAGGATAATATCTGGCCTTTGTTAAAGCTCTACTTTTACCTGATATGGCTTTAATCCCATTTTGCAGAGCTCCCGTCTTTGTCAGTCCGACTGATCCAAATTCGAGGTCTCCAATTTTTGATACCATAGAATTAATAACCGGGTTAAATTTAGCTTCAACACCAGCAATGTTTTTCGCAGCGATCTTTCCCTGCCTAACTGCTGTTGAACCCAATGGAGATAAAGTATTATGTCCTGTAATTGCATCTATAACCTCTACACAATCCCCAACAGCGTATATGTTGGGTATAGATGTTTGCATTTTTTCATTTACTAGGATAGCCCACCTACCAATTTCAATCCCAGGTATTTGAGCTAATTTTATTTCAGGTCTTATCCCAGTAGCTAATATCACCATATCTGCTTTTAATTCTTCCTCTCCAAAAATGGCCCCTGTAACCTTCTTATCACCAGTAATTTTCTCAACAGGATGACCTAAAATAACATTAATGCCTTTATTTTCTATATATTCTTGAACTATGGATGCCATAGCAGGATCCAAATTTCTGGGGACAATTTGGGGTAGCATTTCAGTTACAGTAACTTCTAAACCCATATTTTTGAGTCCGTATGCAATTTCCAATCCAATTAACCCCGCCCCTACCACTATTGCTTTCTGACTTTTTTCAGCCCATTCTTTAATCTTGAAACCATCTTTTATAGTTCTTATCTTGAAAACTCCATCTAGATCTGAACCTTCCACCGGAGGTATAAAAGGTGAACCACCAGTGGCCAGTACCAGATAATCATAAGATAGTGTTTCCCCATATCCTTCAGAATTTTTAGAATTTTGATTTAAAAAGCGGTATTCCACTGTATTATTTTCACTTGAAACTTCATAAACTTCTGCCTGAGTAATTACACTAATTTTCCGCTCTAGATAATCTTCTGGCTGATGCATGATGATTTCCTTAAAGGAATCTACTTCTCCACATAGTACGTAAGGTATGGCACAAGGAGAATAGGCAATATATTTATCACGAGTAATCACTGTAATTTCCGATTTTTCATCGTATTTTCTTATGTTTGAGGCTGTTGAAAGACCTCCAGCTCCTCCACCAATGATAACTATTCTCATTTTAATTTTTCCGTCTATTTTTTTATCTAATATTTATTTTTTTAATACTATTTGGATTTTATGAATAAAAAAAAATTAACATAATAGATTAAGTTTCAAGAGAAGGAGTATTTTAAATGTTTTAATTATCAAAAAATGACATTATATTGTTAATAAACTAAAAATCGATTATTAAAACTCTAAAACTAAATTAAATATAGATTATCTACATTTTATCTAAATTCATGAAAATTAAAAAGTATAGTAAAAAAGTATTTTTATTTTTGCTATCACTATATAGAGCGACGTATCAGAGAGTTTGATTTTTAATAAATAATCTTCTTTTGGTGATATAAATGTTTAAACAAAATTTTCATGTAAAATTTCCTCATATAATCCCTTGAATATCTTATTATTTTTATTTATACTTCTAAATGTACATTAAGCATTTATATTATATTAATAATCTATTTTATTATCATTAAACTGTTTCCAGGATAATCTAATTCCTTAAAATGTCTCATGATTTATATCAATCCCTAATCACGACCATTTATTTATCTGTGCTTGTAATTTTTGTTGAAGTTTGGAAATTTGGAACAAAAAAACTGAAATAATTTATAGGCTCATTAGGTAATTAATTATTAAATGATTATTAACTAAATATAAAACTAAAGCTATGCAGAAGATTCTAAAAGCAAATAAATTTAAGGCATAAAATTGTCTACACTTAAAAATTAATTATTTTATGAATTGTGAAATTCATCAAGCTTCTGGCTAATGTGCTTATAAACATCCTTTGTTACCCCTACACTATTTATAAAATCATTTGAATACCGGATATCTCCTCTGCGAGGGTTATCCTGGCGCATAACATACATACAAATGGCGGTTATGATCATTAGGGGGTCTGTCTTTCTATTCTTACCTCCCCGGTATAATTTCCGAAAGTCAGTCTTTAATATTATTTCCCGGGCTCTGTCCTTCTGACCACCACCCACAGGACACATGACCTCATCACCTTCTTCCCTTTTGGTTAAAACCATGGTGGGACTATGGCCAGTCATCATAAAATTACTAGCCACCACACTAAGCATAGCCAGCTTTTCTTGCAAACGAAAATCTTCATCGGCTGTTTTTTCATGATACGACTTATATTTTTCGTATTTTTTTATTTTTCTCTCTAATAGTTCAATTTTAGATTTCTCATCCAAGAATACATGTTTTCGTTTGTTCAAATCTCTCGCCTGATACTTAGAGTTAATTTATCTAGATAAAATAAATTTTATATTTATGATAATGTAATTTTTGAAATTTAATTGTTACTCTTAATTTAAGCATAACTTCAAACTCTAACTTCAATACCTTTCTCCTTCAAATAATCTTTAACTATGGGTACCGGGTACTCGTTAAAGTGGAATATGCTGGCAGCTAATGCTGCATCTGCTTTACCCTTACTGAAAGCTTCGTAAATATGTTCTGGGGTACCTACCCCTCCCGAGGCAATTACAGGAATATCTAGATTTTCACTCATAGAAAGGGTGAGTGGAATATCGTAACCGTCCTTAGTACCATCTCGATCCATGGAAGTTAAAAGAATCTCACCTGCTCCCCTGTCCTGACATTCCATTGCCCAAGAAATGGCGTCTATTCCTGTGAATTCTCTGCCACCATATATACTGCAATCATACCAGCAATAACCTTCAGGTGTTTCCACAATGATCTTATCATCACTTTCTTTAGGGTTTTCAACATATATTCTTTTGGCATCTATTCCAATAACACATGCTTGGGAACCTACTACCTTAGATGCTTCATTAATCAGTTCAGGATTTTGAATGGCTGCTGTATTAGTAGAACACTTATCTGCTCCGGCCTTCAACATTTTAACATAATCTTGCGGTTTTCTAATTCCGCCCCCCACACATATAGGAACAAACACATTTTCGGTTGTGTCTTCAATTACATGGGCCATTGTTTCTCTCCTTTCATGGGAAGCAGTTATATCCAGAAATACGATTTCATCAGCCCCATCTTCATAATATTTAGTGGCCAGTTCCACTGGTTCTCCAGCATAACGAATTTGCTTAAATTCAACCCCTTTTACCACCCTTCCATGAGGTACTTGGAGGTCACAGTCTAAACACGGAATAATTCTTTTGGCAAGCATAAATAATCTCCTGAAATGTACATTATAATAATTTTATCTCCAATATCTAATTTAACAATTCTTTATAAAAGAGTTTAATAATTATTATATGAAAATTTTTTTATCCAATAACCTAGTAGCGAATTCTTTATAAGTTAAGACTAACTAAAATCTAATTAAAGATAGTATCTTAAGGGCCCGTAGTCTAGTCTGGATAAGACGTGGGACTTCGGATCCCAAGATCGGGGGTTCAAATCCCCCCGGGTCCGTCAATAAATTTTAATAGTATTTAAAACTTGTTTTTAGATAGTCATAAAATCAAAAAAATTATTTGATTATTTTTAATAAGAATTATATTATAGGGTAATATAAATAATTCTAAGCGTGCCTCAGATATTTTTTTCTATTTTTAGTAAAAATGTTCTTATTAATTTTTGAAAAATGTTTAATATATCCAAGTTTCTTCCCTATTATCCACGGAAGGTGTTTTAAATCTGCCTAATAAATAATATGTATTTAAAATTGTTAAAATATGAATTAGATATGTTCTGCATGTTTATAAAGTATATTCTTCTGAATCATTTTTTGCAATGTCTATAAGATCTTCACTGGTTTTTATAAATTTACCTTCCCTCATCAACTTTTCAACTACTGCTTTATATCTTTTTGAAATGTTTCCCCGGGTTGATTTAAATCCAAGGAGTCTAGAGGCTTTTTTTATTAGCTCATCCTCATCAGTTGCAAATTGATTCATTATAACTAGATATAATGATTTCTCAATTTCCAAATCAGTTATTAATTCGATTTTAGGTTTGATGATGCCTTTTCTCAATCTAACCTTAACATCCTTATTATTTGAAAATAGAAAACCATCTTCAATACTAATTTGACCATCTTGTTCAGCCAGCCGCGCCGCGGTATTAATTACTTGTTTTATCTTTTTACCCGCCCTCTTTAAGCCCCAAAGAGTTCGAAGTCTTTTTATAGCTTCATCCATGTGGATGGGGGATTCCACTTCCACAATCTGAACTAAACCTCTGGTTACTTGGGCTAAATTTTTCTCATTTAAATCTCCAGTAATATCTATTTTAGTGCATAGCTGATATAGAGGTACTAAATCTTCAATACTTCCTTTGATCGTCTTTTCGGTTTTTTTATTTTCAACAATTATTTTAGGTTCTTCTTCCATGGCCAGAACATCTTCTTTCTCTACTAAATTTTCATTAGCAGGAATATCATCCCTATTTCTATAGCTTTCAATTATTTTAATGAGATTTCTTTGACTTTCATCCCTATTACGATACCAATCAGTAGCCCATATCCGATGGAAATTCCAGCCTAATCTCTCTAATATTTCTTCCCTTAACCTATCTCGATCACGAGCCACTGGAGAACTATTATACATCTCCCCGTCACACTCTAAACCTAACAAATACTGAGAAGGGTTATCGGGGTTAACTACCGCTAAATCGATTTTAAAACCCGCGCAACCTACTTGCATGTCCACTTCATAACCATGTCCTTTTAAAAATTTGTAAATAGAATTTTCAAATGAAGATTCATTTTTGGATTTTTCAAAAGCCAAATCAGGTAAATATCTTGTTTCAGCATATTCAAGGAAATCCTTTAGCGCCCTCAGCCCAAATGGAGATGTGGGCCTTATTTTCAAATCTCTAGACTTAAAATTGGAGAATACTACGCATAATTCTCTTGCTCGAGTTATTAGAACATTTAACCTGCGTTCTCCACCATCATGATTTAGTGGGCCGAAATTATTGGTCAATCGATGGTTTTTATCAAATCCATAGCCCACACTAATAAAGATAACATCTCGCTCATCTCCCTGAATGGTTTCCAAATTCTTAACAAAAAAATGTTCCTCATGACTGTCACTAAAATATTTCTCCATTTCCGGGTTAAGCTTAAGCTGTAATTCTAACTCTTCCAATATAGCTTGTTGTTGTTTAACGTTGAAAGTTCCTATTCCCAGACTTTTATCATTGCCAAATCTTTTATAGTGTTCAAATGCTGCTTGAACAACAATTTTAGCTTCTTTTCGATTAGTAGAACTATGACCCCTGTCATAAACCGTATCTGGGAGATATTTTAGTTTTAATCCTATTAATTCTGAATCTCGACAAGGTGAAGGATAGATTAGAAGGTTATCATCATAAAATTCATGGTTAGAAACTGCAATTAAGGATTCGTGACGACTTCTATAGTGCCATCTTAACATTTTGGTAGGAAAACTCCTTTTACACAAATGTAAAATACTTTCCATATCCACTATAGATGCTAATTCATAGGTTTCCTCCCTCCCACTATCAATCATCATATCAAAAAAGGAAGTAGGAGGTAATTGTTTAGTATCGCCCATTATAACTGCTTTTTCAGCTCTTAAAAGTGCCCCTAATGCATCTTCCGGTTTTACTTGGCTTGCCTCATCAAATATTACAAAATCAAATTTCAAACTTTTAATACTCATAGGCTCTAGAAACTGGGCCACAGACAAAGGGCTCATCATAAAACATGGCTTTATTTTCTGGATTAAACTTCCAGAGGATGAAAGTAATTTTCTAATTGGCATGTGTCCCCTTTTCCTGGAAAACTCGTTTAATAGTATTCCCAACTCAGAATTAGGTGAAGCCCCGCCTCTAACAGAAGGTCTACTTTCATACAGCTTTTTGGCAATTCTTAACCTGTTGAGTGAAATAAGCTTATTATCAAGACCTTTAAATTCTTGTATTTTGTTTTCATGCATACTCCCTACAAACTTTGATAGAATAGATGTGCTTAAAAATGCTATTTTAAGTAAGGAATCTGCAAAATTACCCTTAAAACAAGGAACTATGTCATCAGGATTTAGTCTATCTTTTTCAACAATATCTATTATGTGTCGTGCATTAGTTTTTAATATATCATTTTTTATAGAAGTATATTGTGACCATACTTGGAGCTTGGAAATTTCCCCTTCATATGTATTTAGTTGATAACGCATTTCTTTAAGTGAAGCTAAAACATTATTTTTATTCAAAACAGATCCATCTTCAAAATGTAAATATTCATCAAGCTTATCAACTAAATCTTGGAACTGTTTTTTTATCCAAGAAATGTCCTTAATTGATTTAGAGATTTCAGAACGTTTTTTTGAAGAAGAAAGTATTTCCAGTGAGTTTTCACCTAAAATACCATTCCTTAGAAGTTCTCTGATAGTTAAAATATCGTTTGAAACGTACATTAGAGTTTCAGGATCTCCATTCTCACCCTGCCATTTCGATCCAAAAAAGCTTTTTCCTACTTTTTCGTTGGATCGAATTTTATCACGAAGTTTTTTACACATTAAAAGATTTTTAATGTTATTTACCATTATTTTATCGTCTTCAGGAGGATTTTCAATATGTAAAGACATTGCTTTACCTTTCAGCTTCCGATAATCGCCACTCAAAGACTTTAAAAATCTGCCAGATAATCCTTCATATTCAGCCAAAAGAGATTCAAGATCCTCATCCAGCACATCTGGCATGAAACCTGTTAAAAAACCTTCTTTTTGTTGTTTAAACTGTTTAACATCTTTAATAAGAGCATAAATTTCTGCTTTGGAATTTTCCCATCTTGAATCAATTAAAATTTCTTTATCAAGAGTTTGTAATGATAAAATCAAGTTAATAGTACTGATAAAATCATTTAAATCTTTAAATGTGTCTGGTGAGTCCATACCCACCATAATGGCCAAATTTTTAACTTTATTATTAAGATCATCCAATGTTTGTATAGATTTATCTAGAAGAAATTCTATATCTTCTAAATCAACAGGCAGTATTGGATCTACATTACACTGACGCCATGGATTTTCATCTAATGGTCTTACCAATCTAAAAATTTGGGATAATTCATTTAATATAAATATTGAATGATTCCATTCTTCAATAGAAATTTTATCAGGGTTTGGAAAATTGAAACGAGGCATTTTTCGATTTATTTTCTCGAAGTGATCAATTACTTCCTCTTTAATCCCGAATAAATAGAATGGAGTAAATCCTATTTCCCCTAAAGGTTGGTGTATGAATTGTACATAATCATTTAACTCTGACCTAAGCTCCTCTAACTTGGCAAATTCCTCTTCTAGATCCATCTTTATATCTTGACAACGGTTTAAGGTACTTTGTAGTTCCAGCAAAACATCCTTTTTATTTGATTTTCTGCTGTGGAGTTCTAAACAGAATTCACCCAACCCAACATGATCTAATCGGCTTTTCACTACTTCGAGTGCTGCCATTTTCTCACTTACAAATAAAACTGTTTTACCGTGGGCTATGAGCTCAGCAATTAAATTAACAATAGTTTGAGATTTTCCAGTGCCAGGAGGTCCTTCAACTACCATATTTTTTCCCATTTTCACCTCTTCAATTACAGCAATCTGTGAAGAGTCAGCATCAACTACATGAAAGACATCTCTTGGTGAAAGTTTCAAGTCAACTTCATTTTCATGGAATTCCTCTTCATTTAAATCATCGGCTGGATCAAATATTGCCTTAATAATTGGAGCTTTCTCTAAGTATATGTCTTCAGGCCAACTTTCGGTCTGTAGATCTTTGAACATGACAAACTTGGTAAAACTGAAAAAACCCAAATAGACATCATCAACTATTCTCCATGTCTTTTTAGATTTTAATTCTGTTTTAACTTTCTCAAAATATTCCGTTACTCCTTCTTTAGTTTCCATCATTTCAAAATCAGGTAACTCTATTCCTTGTTCCATAAGTTTAGCTTGAAGTGAGATATTGCCAACAGCATCTTCACCAGTCCACCTAAGTTTGAATGAACCCTTAACTTTTTTCCGTTCTAATTCCACTGGAACTAAAATAAGAGGAGCTCTTCGATACTCATCAGAGCCATTAATTTCCTTCCATTCCACTGATCCTAAAGCCATATAAAGGATATTATAACCTTGTTCTTCCAGCATAGATTTTGACTGTTGATTTATGTAGAAAAGTCTTTTTTGAAGTTCTTTAGCACTTAAATTTGTCTGTAAAAATTGGTTTTTATATTTTTCAGTATGTGCAGAGTCAGGAGGAGGCACTTCCCATAAAATTGAAGATTCTTCTTCAGTTAAGTCGTTATCATCATTAAGTTTAACCAAAATATCCACTAATTTTTTTTCTTCATCCGTGAGTAATTGATGACCCACAATTTCTATGTCAGCCAACTTCCAAATGAATCGACCAGCAACCATGTCCTCTATACTTTTACGAAGCTCAATATTGTCCTGTTTCTTAGCTTCTTTCTTAGGTAAAAAGTAAATTTCGCTCTCTCTTTTTCTTTTATTTAGAACTAGTGTTTGATATACATTTTCAGGGCAAATATCAACTAATTCTACAGTTGTGGTTCTTGGACGGAAATTTAATAGCTGATTCCGCATGGTTAAATCCAGAAGATTCTGACGTAATACTCCAATTTGTTTGTGAATTTCTGTAATTTAAGGTGCCCCCATTTACTCATTTATTTAACTAATCAAATGATGTTAATATAAAAAAATTTAAAAACTGTTATCAACTATATTGTATTTTATCTTTAGTATATAAAAAATTCTGATAAAAGACATATATATTTCTACTTCATTGATTTGATTAATCATCCCTTTGTACTGCTTCTTTAAAGAATTTTGGAACAAGTGATCTATATCTCGGACTTTTAAACATCATATCAATGTTACCATCCACAATGTAAGTGGCACAATAATCATCTTCAGCCCTCATACCCCTACCATAGGCTTGAATTAACGTCATTACTGTCTTATAAGCGTACCATCGAGGATCACGTCGCATTCTTTTATTTACTTGTTTATCTCCCAGATAAGGGAAGGGTATCTTATAAATTACTTGGAATTGGCACTGATCATAGGGCAAGTCAACACCCTCACTCATAGACGGACTGACCAATATCAAAGGATCTTTACTTTTTTCAAATTGATTTAATTGATATTCCCTGTTTTGACTGTTATGACTAATTAAACGTGAGTTATGAATGTTGTTCATTATATATTCTTGGCATTTGTAGTTATGAGTATGTATAAGTCCTTTTTCATGTTTATGGTGCTTAATTATCTTATTTAAAACAGGTATGGTCTTAGGTGCCGTGTATTTTATAGAATTGGCAGATAATTTACCTTTCGTTTTAATATACACTGGTCTTTTAGATGATGGAAAATTACTATCAATTTTTAGAGAATAAAGTTCTGCTGGACGTATACCCAACCATTTACTGAATAATTTATGATCTAAAATTGTGGCACTCATAAATAAACAGACATCTGCATGTTTTAATAGATTTTCCTCTGCATGCATGTTTACTTTCAACGGTTTAAATGAAACACCGCCTGTTGAGGAATCTACAACCCAATTTTGGGGATTATCTTCCAAATTATTCAAAAGTTCGTTCAAACGATGTTTGGTTCTATTAATTCGATCCGCCTTATTTTTAGGTATATTTTTTATATTAATGGCTTTATAATCCTCATAGGTGGATTCAATAAACATTAACCATTCAGAAGGATCTTCATATTCCATCATAGAACGAGGTATTGATTTTTTTATATCTTTTTCCAACCTTTTGTTGTAGATGTTTACCTCCATCCGATGCATGAGCTTGTCTTCAATATTATGGGCCTCATCGAGAATCATTATATTTCTCTTGTTAAAATGTTTAACATAATTTAGTTCCAGTAATGCATAATCATAATTCATTAATGTTATTTTACTGTTCACTGCTTCTGCCTTTTGTTTCCAATAGTTACATTTATCTATAGACTTAAAATATATTTGATTTTGAAAAGCATCCTTAAATGCAGGAATACCTCCATCATCTGATTTGGTTATTCCATAAGGACAGCTAAATTTCTGGGAATGGGGTGTTGTTTGACAAGTACCAATATCACATGTGGATTCTAAATCATCTTCCTTACATGCAAAATTAGATCTTCCCTTAACTAAAGGATAGCCAAATTCATGCGCATATTGTGACTGGAGCTGCTTAGTCATTGTAAGAATGTAAGCTGGTTGATAAATCCTTGCTAATGTAGATGCAATTGCTGATTTACCGGTGCCTGTTCCTGCCTCCAGTATTATATAGCGGAAACCTTTAGTTATGGCCTTCTTTATCTCATCTATTATTTCCAACTGGCCTTCTCGCGGATGGGCAAATGGAAAGTTTTCTATAATATCATGATCTATATGGGGATTTGATCTTTTAATATCTGAAATTTGATTTTTTGAAATATTCATCTTTTTGGAACTTTTAGAGGTAATTGATGAACAAATACAGTTTATTTTCAACATTCCACACTTTTTACATATGAAATCATTATCCATAGAGATTAATATTTATGTGATGGTATAAATAGATGCATATGTACGCTTAAAAAAGAATTAATTTATTAAGTATAACTTAATTTAACTTGTTTAATCCGATTTAAGAATAATTTGAAAATTTCAATTATAGAAGGTGTATCATGAAGAAAGGAAAATTAATTGGAATTGGTGTAGGTCCCGGAGATACGGATCTTTTAACTTTAAAGGCTGTTAAGACTTTAAAAATAGTGGATATAATTTGTGCCCCTAAATCTGCAAACTCAAAACCTAGTTTAGCATTATCAATTGTCAAACCAATTTTAAAAAATCGCAACAAAAAATATAAAATTTTAGAACCTTTATTTCCAATGATAGAGGATAATGATAAGCTTAAAAAGTATTGGAATGACGCTGCTCAATTAATATTAGACCAATTAAATCAAGGTCTGGATGTTGCATTCATAACTTTGGGAGATCCTTCCATTTACAGTACCTTTTCATACATTTTTAGAATCATTAATGACAAGAACTATGAGGTGGAGTTAATCCCAGGA
This sequence comes from Methanobacteriaceae archaeon, assembly GCA_030016715.1. Classification (GTDB taxonomy): domain Archaea; phylum Methanobacteriota; class Methanobacteria; order Methanobacteriales; family Methanobacteriaceae; genus UBA117. The sequence continues at coordinate 52,944 of JASEJD010000002.1, forward strand.
ATATCATCTTTTACAGCATGTGCTGCTAGTGGAAAGATGCCCCTGGCTGAAAAAAATGAGATTATTGTAATTGTGCCCAAAATTGATGAACGATTGGAACAAATAATGAAATATGGAGATACATTTGTTATAATGAAAACTTCTAGAAACCTTGAATTACTAGAAGAAAGTATAAATAAAGATAAAAGAATTAAAGAAATTCTTTCAGTGCACAATTGCAGTATGAATGATGAAAAAATAATAAATGGCTTTTCAAATGAAAAAAACTATCTTTCAACCACTATAGTTAAATTTAAAGATAAAAAAAAGGATTATTAATAATTAATTATCAAAGCTGAATTCTGTCTAATAAATCTAATAAAAATTAAATTTAGCCAATTAATCTTAATATTATTATAATAGCTTCGATATAAGCTTAAAATCTTTTAATATTAAAAAATCTTTATTTAAATATAGAACTATAAAACACTTTTTATTCGAATTTATGAAAACATTTATATTATATATCCATATATCTAGATATATAGAAGTTGTGGTGAGTTAATAAAAGAGATATGAAATTGATGTGAAAAGAAATTAAAGACCTTATTAAAAGGACTCTAGTCAAACTCGCCAATATAAATACGAAAATGTCAAATTAATATGTGGTGATTGAAAAACTGCCTATTGAAGATAATACAATAGATCCTAAATTAAGTAACTGTGTAATAAACTTAAAAACATAAATTATCCGCAGATAAAGAATAATATTGGGTTTTAAGTTAATTAGGACGTATTTTATAGCATATTTGACTGGAATAAACATAAATGAATAATTAAATAAAAAATAAGTGTGAAGGAGAGATAATATGGTTCAAAATAAAAAATCATTAGCTGCTTGTAGTGGAATGAGTCCTTATGGATTAGTAGCCCGTGTTGCAGCAACAGATACATTATCTGAATCTGAGGATGTCATATCCATATGTATGGGGGCAACATCTGCAGATAAAGAAGGTTTTCGAGAACTAATAAAAAAATATCCGATTATTGCTATAAATGGCTGTGAAAGTAATTGTGTAGACAAAATATTGAAACAAAAAGGAGTAAGAGTAGTTAAAACTATTAATGCTATGGAAGAATTAAAAAAAGCTGATTTAATGCCTAATGATGTTTCTCGTTTAAATGAAGATGGAGAAAAATGCGTGGAACACCTAAAAAAAGTCATTAAAAAGGAAATCAAAGAAATGGAATAATTTTTAGAGGGTAAATATGGAAAAAGACAGAAAAAAAAGTGTTTTATTCATTTGTAATCATAATTCAGCAAGATCTCAAATGGCTGAAGGACTTTTAAGAAAAATTTATGGAAAATTTTACAAAGTATTCAGTGCCGGTTTGAGTTCAAGTGAAATTAACCCCCTTACTTATGAAGTTATGGAGGAAATAGGTATTGACATGTCAAATCATCGATCAAAAGGTCTTGAAGAATTTAAAGACAAAGAAGTGGATATTGTAGTAACTGTTTGTCATGGTGCCCAGGAAGCTTGTCCTATCTTTCTTGGAGGAAAAAAATATATTCATAAAGGATTCAAAGACCCTTCAAATTTTAAAGGGACAGAAAAAGAGAAAATAATACAGTTTAGAGAGATCAGGGATGAAATAAAAGAGTGGATAAGAAAAGAATTTTATCCAGATAATTAATTTTTTGGAGGAAACCATATTGAAAATTGTAATAGTTACTGATGGTCCTTACGGTGAAAGGGCTCATGAAACAATAAAAAAAGATTTTGAATGTGATTTTGTTCAACTAGAACCACCCACATCCCTTTTCATGGATGAAGTAGAAATAGACCCTGATTCTTTTAAAAAATTAGAAAAAGCAGATATATTAATAACTTATGTTCTTCATCCAGACCTTACACTGGAACTGGTTGAAAAACTTAACCATAAAGTTGAATGGATAATAGTTGGAGCTTGGAGAGGTGAAGGATTTAAAAATCAATTAGAAAAATTTGGAAATGTTACTTGCCCCGAAAACATGTGCGACCTTGAAGAAAATGGAAATCCTATTTTTGACGATTTTGTGTCCAAATTCGGAAAGCCTGTTGTTGAAATAGAATCTGAAAATGATTTAGTAACATCAATCAAGGTATTAAGATGTTCACCATGTGGTTCAACAAAATTCATTGCTAAAGAATTAATTGGCGAATCATTAGAAAATTTACCTATTAAAGCCGGGCTTAAAATACAACATTATCCTTGTAGAGCTCCAAAAATGAGATTATTTACAGATGATGAATGCAAAAAAGAAATGGCTGCAAATTTCCATAAAGAAGCCTTCGAAAAAAGTTTAAATAAAAATCTTGAATCTGATAGTTAAAACCTAGATATTTTCAATTATTCGGAGATTTATTATTTTTACATTATATTTTTCTTGATTATTTTAAAATGGCTAGGTTAATAGGAATATTCTTAGGAATGCATATACTCCATAAATTAGAATTAAAGTTATACCTTCTTTTCTGCTTAGCTCCATCTTGCTCCTCATGAATAATAAAAGAATAATTGTTATGATTATTAGTACTGGAGCATCAATAAGGATAGATAATGGTTCTACGGGTATTTTAACAAATAAAGCCGGGACTCCTATTCCTATTAAAATATTAAATATGTTGCTGCCTAATACTGTCCCCACTGCTAGACTACACATATTTTTTCTTGCAGATGTGACTGTTACAACCAATTCTGCCATGCTGGTGCCTATCGCCAATCCAAAGAGGCCAACAATGATTTCAGGCACTTGTGCTAAACTAGCAATTTCTACTGCGCTGAAAACCAATATTCTGGCTGAAATAATTAAAGCAAAGAAACTTATGATAGTTAATAAAATAATTTTAAAACTTAAAGACTTTATATTAATTTTTTTGGTTTTTTCATGGTTTTTAGAGTATTTTTGTTGTTTTTTTATTAAGATATACAAATAAATAACATATATGGATATTAAAATTATTCCAGTTAGTGTATTAATATCACCTAGAACCATGAAAAAGAGTAATATGGTGGATGTAATGAGCACCATTATCCCATCACGTCTTATTTCATCCCTATTCGTGCTGATTACACAAGATATGCTGGCTGCTATACCTATAATACCAGCTATATTCCATATATTTGATCCTATAACTACTCCCACTCCTAGATCAGGGCTCCCAGTTAAAACTGAAATTATTGCTGATCCAAATTCAGGTAGAGAAGTTCCACCCGCAGCAACCGTAATGCCTAATATGACTTGCGATATTCCTAAATAACGACCTATTTCAACTAGATTTTCAACAAATACATCTGCTGCTTTTATTAAAATTAAAAGGGAAATTAAAAATAAAAATAAGAGAATAATCCAAGAAATCATATAGAATTATATCTATCTGAATAATATAAATTTGTATGAAATTTGAGTTTTAGAAAATAATAGGGCATTGAACCCATAAAATTCTAATTTTAAAATGTAAGACTATTATCATTATTATTCATTGATAATATTTATCTGGCAAGTTACAAAGTAATATTATGAAAGAAAAAAAAACCCTCACCCTAATACTAACTGAGGGCCCATATCGTTCACAATATGCAAATATAGCTTATGAACTTGCAAATAGTGCTTTAAACAATGGATATAACGTAAACATATTTTTATACATGGATGCAACCCATATACCAAGAAGAGGGCAGAACCCTCATTCTTTTCCAAATGTAGGTCATCAATATAAGAAATTAATAAAAAAAGGTGCTGATATACGTGTTTGTATTAGATGTGCTACTGCAAGGGGTCATGCCTGTGATCCACATTCACCATACATGAAAGGAATAAAAATTTCTACAGTTTATGACATACCAGAATGGATTTCAAAAAGTGACAAAGTAATAAGTCTGGGATGACAATGAAATCAGCACTCATCATAATTGATAAAGCTCCTTATGGTTACGAAGACGCATTTAGTGGTTTTTATGTGGCCATAGCTTGTCTAAATAGAGATTTAGATGTGGATGTAGTCCTGATAAGCGATGGAGTTTATGCTGCTATGGAAGAACAGGACTCAGAAGAAAGTATTAAATTTCCTAATGTAGGGGAGCTTTGTTATCTCATATTTCCAGAAGGAAGTCTTTTTGTACATGAAAAATCTATGCAAGAAAGGGGTATTGATGAAGAAGAACTGGTAGAAGCCGCAGAGATAATAAATGATCAAGAACTTTATGAAATTATTAGGTCCAAAACTGTTGAAACAGCAATTATTAAGATTTAAAAACAATTTAATCAACTTAAATCAGGGGCGAAAAATATGGATATGGATGAACTGAAATACAAGGTTTTTGATGATGGAGAATTAGTAAATGAAGTTACGATAAAAAAAATTAAACCTTGCATTGCATCTGAAGGAAAAATTCGTGTTTTAATGCAGCTTGATGCTGATCTAGAAGATATTATACCAGTTCTTGTATCTAAATATCCTCCAGGAAGGGTAAATTATATTGAAAGGAAAAATGTTCTTACATTAAATATTTTTAACAGACTTATAACCATTTATCCTTCCGGCAAAATAAGCATGAACAAAACCCATGACAAGGAAGAAGCAGTTAAAGTAATCACCAATATAATGAATGACATCAATACATGTTATTCTGATTTAGAGCAAGGTAATTCTATAAATTATGAAAAACTAAAAGAAAAATTATCTAAAATAGGGCCGCTGGTAATATACAATTGTTTACCACAAACAAACTGCGAAGAATGTGGAGAGGTTACTTGTATGGCTTTCGCCATGAAATTATTATCTGGCGATACAACTCTAGAAGCATGTCTGCCTCTGAATGAAAAATCTTCTTCAGATAAAATAAAATGTCTTAGAGAATTACTTGGAGATCAAATTATGGAAACCGTGGGTTGGAAAAAGAAAAATAAATAGGAGAATATAATTAGATGCTCATAGGATTTATAGTGACTAAAACTCCTTTAGAAGAAGGTTTTTATACTTTTATGAAATTTATTGATATATATGTTGGTAAAGACGATATAAATGTATATCTGCTGTCCAACGGAGTTTATAGTGCAAAAAGTAACCATTTATATTCAGAACGTGTCCGGAAACTTTTGAAAAATTGCAATATTATAGCATATTTACCTGATTTGGAGGCCCGAGGAATATCTAAAACTCAGTTGATAGAAGGTATTCAATTAATAAACAATTATGATGACATAATAATTGATATCATGGAAAATATGGATCAAATTCTAAGTTTTTAAAAAAGAGATGATAAAAGAATGCCCAGAAAAAGTAAATCAAAAAAGATGGTGGGAATCCGGTGCCAATGCCAGGACCGTGCAGTTGAAAGAAAAAAATTTCTTTTAAGGGATACTCATTGTAAAAAATGTGGAAGACTATTTAAAACTAATCGTGACGTTGATTTATGCTTTTTATGTGAAAATAAGAAAGCATGAGACGGTTTATTCTATCATAATAGTAATAAAAGACCCCTTCCATAAACCAATACCATTAAAAAAGCCAGTGTAACTATTATAACCCAGGACATAGTTGAAACTATTGGTTTAACCTTCTTTTTAGAAATTTTATATTGTAATAGCTCCTCGAACATTAAACCCCCGTCCAATGGTTTCATCGGTAAAAGATTAAACGTTCCAACCAAGAAATTGAGTGTAAATATCCAGTAAAAAATTTGGTTAAAGTAGAATAATATTGTGGGAAAAATATTTCCAAAAACGCTGGAAACTTCAGCATTCGGCACCAGATGGTTCTGTGTTCTTATCCCAATATAAAATTTGGTTTGATTATTAGGATTTGTACCTGTTTTTACCATGTAAATTCCTTGATCTGTTTTAAAAGTCAATTCATCTCCAGGTTTAGTTTTATTAAGAATTTCTTGATAGTCTGTAGAATTTTTTATGTTTACCCCATTAATTTCTTGTATTACCATACCTTCTTTCAAAATACCGGATGCCGGACTAGCCGGAACAACACTTGAAATCTGAACACCCTCCGTTTGGAAAGATGCCCCTATAGCCGCTCCGCTTAAAATAAAAATTATTAAGGCTATTGCAGCCAAACTAAGGTTAAATATGGAACCTGCCGCATAAATTCGAAGTTTAGATATCCTTTTAGATTTTTTAATATCTTCTTCATCAGGTTCTACAAATGCTGCTGGTAAAACCGCTAATAGTAAAAGTCCAATGGATTTTATGCTAACACCTTCGACCCTTGCTAGTATTCCATGCCCAAATTCATGAACAACTATAACTGTCATTAAAGCCAGTATTCCGTATCCTAAAGGAACAAAGAAGGCAGAACCTGGAACATCCACCCCTGGAAGAAGAACGCCTACTTGTGATGCAGCCTGTGCCGGTTCTAATAGAGTTCCTAATATTAGAATGAAAGAATATAACATTACACCCATGAAAAATACGGCTACTGGTATTCCGATAGTCATGAATACCCTCCAGAACCTTTCATGTTTTTTTGCCACTTTGTCAATAAAACTTCTCATTCTAGTAGTTTTTCGCCTTAAGATAGGTCCTTGAATTTCAATTTTGAGTTTTTTATGAAATATAAGAGAAATTACCCATATTCCAATAAATAAAATAGCATAAAACCATAAAGCATCCATATCTTCACCATTTTAAAAAGAATTTTTATTCAGATTAATTCTTAATTTTAATTACATAAATTAGTTCGTTGCATTTTTTTTTATGATATAAAAAATTTTAACAGATTTCGTATATATAAATAGTTTAGTGGTATTTATACTTTTGCAGGAAAATTTTGAAATTTTAACCCAGAAAATTCATGAGGCTAAATTAAACCTTAAACGAGTCATAAAGTATAACTTCACATTCTGCACCTTGATTTATTCCTTCAACGTTTTCTTCGATGAAAATATATGAATTTGAATCAACCATTGATCTTATTACACCTGATCCTTTAGTCATGATAGGATGAACCAATTTATTTTCAGTTTTTGCTCTTATAAAATCTGTCCGACCTAGAGTTGAAGGAATCTTTTTAGCTGCAATTTTTTTAACTTTTTGAGGTTTCCAGGATATATTCTGCATTTTAAGTATAAAACTTCTAACAAAGACATCGTACTGAACCATAGCTGCCACGGGGTATCCAGAAAGCATGAAAACTGGTGTTTCATTTATTACTCCAAATCCGAAGGGTTTGCCCGGTCTTATAGTAACACCATGAACAATAACTTGGCCCAAATCATTAACCGCATCTACAACCACATCTCCCTTACTAATTGCAGTTCCTCCCGTGGTTATGACTGCGTCAGAGGTATTTATAGCTTTTTTTATTTTATTAGATATTAATTTTTGATCGTCACCACAGTGAACCATTTTTGGAGTAGCCAGCGTACTCTCTACCAATGATTTTAATGTATAATGATTAGAATTTATTATTTGGGCCATTTGAAGATCATATGTTGGTTTTACAAGCTCATTGCCGGTAGTTATAACTGTTACAACTGGTTTTTTAAATACCTCGACTTCAGCATAGCCCGCTGATGCAATTATTCCCAAATCTTGTGGTCTTAAAATTCTACCTTTTTTCAATACAATTTCGCCCTTTTTTATATCTTCACCCTTAAATGAAACATTTTCACCTGGAGTTAAGGTAGCTGCAACTTCTAATTTATCACCTTTGCAGCGCGTATATTCTTCCATAACCACTGCATTAGCACCTTTTGGAATAGGAGCTCCTGTTGCAATCTTAACCGCTTCTGAATTATTAATTTCTACTGAAGACTCTTCACCTGCACCAATTTGATCAATTATTATTAAATCTGCAGGGTTTGTTTCAGAATAGCCAAAGGTATCTTCAGCTTTTATTGCATAGCCATCCATTGCAGATCTATCAAAAGGAGGAGAATCGTGCATGGATTTTATGTCAGCAGCCAACACCCTGCTAAAAGCCGTTTCTAAAGATATATTTTCTGTTCTTAAAGATTTAGAATAATTTTTAATTAAATTTAAAGCTTTTTTCATCGATATGAGTTCAGACAAGAACATTTAATCATCTCAAGTTATTTATAGTGTGAAATTATGAAATTAATATAAACATCATAATAGGATTGAATTTAAATAGTTTTTTTCACATCAATATTTAATTAATGTTTTTATTCCCTATTTCCATATATGTGATTATTATTAAAACTATCATTTTATAAATTGATTAAATCAATGCCCTTAAATTTCCCAGCAAATGATTGAGTGTTTTTTATTTTATATAAAATCAATAATCAGTATTTCATAATAATATACTCTGATTAAACTATTAATTCAAAATAATTATTGGGAATTTTTTTATGAAAATTTTATGGTGACTTTTAGCCAGTAATTAATGTGGAATAAATCGTGTCAGAATTATTATAAATTTTAGATAAAAAAACCTTAATTATATTAATAATCAGTTGTGGAAAATTGAATTAATATAATAAAAAAATAATACATCATATAAAAGTTTTATTAAACAATAAAGTTATTAAAGTAACAGGCACTAAATTTGCTCCTGTCTATTTACTCACAGAAAAAATGGAAAGCAGGTTATGATCAGGGGGTATTTGGAAAAAAATTAGATAAAATAGATTAATGGTGTAATGCTATGAAAATTGCTGGAAAAGGATATGGTGGTGGAGCGAGTCTTTCTAATATGGACATGGTCTATGCTTCATCTATAGTAAACATTGCAAATATATGTTTATTAATTGCTCTTATATTTGTATATGGAAAAAGTTATTGTAGATTAAAGTCAAACTTTACCCTAGGATTTTTGCTTTTCTCATTCTTATTACTCCTCCAAAACTTGTTGTTTTTAATATTCCTCTTATTCCATAGTGGTTTTAGAGGTCCGGGTATGGGAATTCCTCTTCTGATAATTAATACAACACAGTTTATAGCACTTTTAATACTCCTAAAAATTACATGGAAATAAATATTAAACTCATACTCTGGGTATAATAGCTACTATGCGTGTCTTTCAAATAAGGACTCAATAAGTATGCTTATTTTTAATAAGTATTCAATAAGTTTAAAACCATCACTTTTAATTATTTATATCAACATAGAAATTATATTAAGTTTAAAATTGAATTTTGGGAGAATAAATGATAAAAATTAAATCATTGAGTAAGCATTTTGGTAATATAAACGCTCTGGATAATCTTAATCTAGATATAAGGAAAGGAGAACTTTTAGGATTAATAGGACCTAATGGGGCAGGTAAAACAACTGCTATTCGGATAATATCATGTATACTGAAACCAGACCATGGTGATGTTCTGGTTGATGGTTGCAGTATCCTTGAGGATCCCCTTAGAATCAAATCCATGATTGGATACTTACCAGAAGAACCAAACCTCTACGAACGATTCAAAGCTTATGATTTATTAAAATACTTTGGCGAACTCTATGGTATGCCCAAGGATAAGATCGAACCACGAATTGATGAACTTTTAGAATTGGTGGGTATGAGCAAAAGGGCACAGCATAAAATAAACACGTTTTCAAAGGGATTAAGACAAAGAATAGGAATTGCGAGGGCCCTTATTCACGATCCAGAAATAATAATATTTGATGAACCTACAATGGGTCTGGACCCTGCCACTTCCAATACCATTAGAAAATTTATTGCGAGTTTAAAAGGAGAAAAAACAATAATTCTCTGCACACATTATATGGACGAAGCAGAGGAACTTTGTGATCGTGTGGCAATACTAAATCAAGGAAAAATACTAGATCTTGGAACTCCAGACTATTTGAAATCTAAAATACATGGCGAAACAATTTTAAAGTTAAAAATAAAAGATATTGACAATATTCAACCTAGAATTATTAAAAAGTTTGAATCCGTGGAAAATGTGAGTATAATAGGGGATCAAGTATTGGTATCATTAAGTTCTGGTGAAGAAATTTGTAATATCATTGAATTATTTGAAAATAATGTATTATCCGTAAATACTAAAGAACCCACATTAGAAGATGTGTTTATACAAAGAGTGAAGTAGGTTAATTATCTGAAATTAAAATTAGCTAATCATTAGAAGTAATAAGTAATAATAGATCCTCACAAGCTTTAAAGGTTTTAAATATGCATTCCCTGGTTATAACAAAATGGGAGTTTAAAAATACTCTTTCCAGTAAGAAATTTATTACTATTTTCCTGCTTCAAGTATCTATACTAATTTTAATGATAATCTTTTTTAATAGTTTTATGGGAAATATAGAACCAGGGAAAAATGTTGCATTAACACCTTCACTTACTGGTTTTGCCTCAATAGATGTGGTTGATAACGAAAATCTTTTTGAAAAACAATTAAATCCAGATATACTAAAAATTAATAGAATGAATTATTCAATTGCTTATAATCGGTTTAAAAACAATAAAACCACCGGTCTACTTATAGTTCCATCAGATGCTTTGGAAAAAATAGATAGGTATGAAACTCTTAATTTAAGCCTTTTCGTTAATTATAATGATCCTAAAAGAAGTGTAGTAAAATCAGAAGTAGATTCAGCCTCAAAATCTCTTTCAAGTATAATTACCAATGAGTGGTTAAAAGAAATAAGTCCAGAAAATTTAACTCAACCTTCAGTGGAACAAACAGAGCAAGGCGAGCCATTACCTCTGCAAATTATAAACAAAGTCATGATAGCCATCCTATTATTTTTACCATTATTTTTATTCGGAAATATGGTTATTGACAGTATTGTTGGTGAAAAAGAGAGAAAAACAGCCGAAATATTGATGGCAATGCCATTATCCCCTTCTAACATAATTTTAGGAAAAAGTTTGGCCATTATAATAACTATCGCCTTCCAAGTGATTTTATGGATGATAATACTTTTAAGTGCCGGTTTTAACATAAAAAATGCCATTCTAGTTTATCTCCTAGTTATTTTAACTTCCATACCTATAATTGGTATAACTTCCATGATAGCTGCATATTGCAAAAATTATAAAGAAGCAGGTATTGGAATTAGCTTCATTTATATTGGAATAGTGGGTTTTCTTGTTGTTCCAGCCCTTGCTTATCTTTCTGGTTCAACCCGTGCTTCCACTATTTCACCAATGACATTGGTTATGAAACTTTTTTCAGGTGAAACTATCAGCACCACAGATTTAGTAATTCCTATTTTAATTATTATCGTTGTTAGCTTGATTTCCTATAGCATATCCATTCAACTATTTAAAAGAGATGATGTGGTTTTTGGTCCAAGACCAAGTTTATTTCGCCTATTTTTTGAATTTATAGGCATATTAAGTTTAATCAAATATATAAAAAGTAAAATCCTGTAATTCCCCCATTTATCAGGAAATGAGAAGGAAAAAATGAAAATATTATCCTTGGCAAAAAAAGAGGCTTATGACATTTTAAATAATCGAATTTATTTGTTAGTTGTCTTTGTTCAAATATTTATTGTGTTGGGAGCCTTTGGTCTAGCATTAGTAAGTTCAATTGCCACAGATCCCGAACTTCTTGATCAATTCCAGGTTAACACTGAATTTAAGGTGGGATTATCCGAAGAACTTGAAGACTCCCCCCTGGCCCATTATCTTAAAGATGAAAATTTAAATCTAATATATTTTAAAAGTCCGCAGGACGCCCGGGCCAGCGTCGGTTCTGAAGTAATTGCAGCAGTTGATATAAAACCTTCAACTCAAAATATTTCAGTTGAAATAGATACAACCAGCATTTTCTATCCAGTTATCTCCCAAAAGATTAATCAAGCACTTAATAATTATAATCAAGCAGTTAAACTTCAAAATAGTGGTTTAAATGAAACTGAAATTAAAAAAGTGGAAAATCCAATCAATGTTACTGAGATTAAGATAAACGAGAATGACAAAGCTGATATTGCCTTAGACAACCCTTACTTTGTAGAGATCATGTACGGTTTTATTGTTCCATTCATTCTTCTTTTACCCTTCTTTTTAGCGAGTAATATAGTCACAGATAGCATTGTAGGTGAAAGAGAGCGTAAAACATTTGAAGTATTGTTAATGACTCCATTAACCAGTTTTATGGTGGTTTTAGGAAAAATTATACCCATACTATTATTTTCACTAATCCAAAGTGTTGCTTGGATATTCTTGCTAAATTTTCTTAGGGTACCTATATACAATCCCTTTATAATATTTACACTTATATTTTTCATAGGTCTGGGATTTATTGGAGTGGGGGTGATTCTATCCATGCTGGTAGACAGCACTAAAGAAGCCAATTCTGCCATAACCCTAGTGCTGGTATTTGCTACCTTTATCCTATTTGTACCCCTCTTTGTAAACATTCCTTACTTAAACGCGATTTTAAATCTAATACCTACCGTATTAATTGTTAAAATATCTTCAAGCCCCCATATTGACCCCGGATTAATATTAGAATTTATTCCAACCATATTATTGTCTCTGATAATATTTGCAGTGGCAGTTAAATACTTCAAACATGAAAGAGCTATAAGACTTTGATGTAAAAAATAGTTAATAATAATCTTATTAATTCTATTTCCCATGAAAAAATTATTTATTTTAGTAAAACCAAGCCCAGAAGTTCCATGAAATAAAATATGCATCGCATCTGGGTTTTAATAATGTATTCATACCGCTTAAAATTTGTTTTTCATTTTCATCAGACTTTAAACGAATTATAATCTTATTTTTTTCTGTTTTCATGTCAATTACATCATAACCATGTATCTCTGTATTATTAATGGGCCCTATGAAAGTTAATTCGTAATAATCAGTGTTTGTACCGACTATGAGTAAGGAAAATCTGATTAAAATAATTAAAATTATAAGAAGAGAAGGTTTCAGCAGATTAGATAATGATGGATGTTTTTTAACATAATATATCCCTAAAAGTCCGGCTAGGCCAATTAAGGCCGGAATTGAAAATAATCCACCGTCCATAATCCCTATAAGGGCCGTTGTTAATGAAAATGTCAATATCAAAGCATTTATATCCCTCCTTTCATTTAAAGAAATTATTCCGGTCAAGAATGCTAAAGGAAATAAAATTAATACAATGTATGCTGAGGGGGCGACATAGTTTATTAGCGAAGTTCCAGTGTGAATAGATGAAGGAACATATAAACCCAGCTGAGTAGTTAATGCGCCGATAATTGATTTATAAATGTGGCTATGTATAATACCAGAAGTAGTAAGCGATGGCTTTAAGGAAACAAATGTGGTGAAAATAGAAACATTATACTGGGCCCGGATACTTATCTCCAATATCAAACCCAACATATAGGCCACTGCAATTGTTAATATAGATATTTTCAAGTAATTTTTGCTGGAAAGGTTAAATAGGGGATTTAGATTTTTTAATGTTAGCATAATTTTTCCATCCGCCTTAAATAGTGGATAAAACACTAATAAAGTGCCCATTAACCCGAAGAATAATATGGCTTTACCTTTTGAAGATCCTTCTAGAAAAGGATGAGTCAATATAAGCACTATTTGATCTAGAAAATTCGTGCTAATAATTAAAACTGCAATTATAAGTAAGAATATGCCCAATATATTCAGTCTTGATAAATGTAGGTTATTTAAATTCATTTACTTAATCACCGAAATAATATAATAAATTTTTTTTTATCATGAAATTTAATTAATATATTCTATTATAAAATAAATTATAACGTTGTAACGAATATTAAGTTAGATACATCATCATAGTTATTACCAGTCCGCTTACCACTGGTATAACTAAATTGTCATCAAAGGGACTGTATGCCTCAGCTATTGTACCAGACAAAGCACCGAAAAATGCAGGGATTAATGGAACTTGAAACATTGCACCCAGAAAACCCACTGTAAGAAATGCAATACTTCCCTCTAATGTCTTGTATTTGTGGTAAGGTAGTTTATTTTTGCCGAATTGCTTGCCAATTAACGTTGAAGCAGCATCACCAAACACTAATATTATTATAGTGGCATTAGCAATATTCATGTTGAAATTGAATAAAACCAGTGCAATTATAACGCCTATAAAAAAGTATATATATCCTTTTTCATCCTCGCTTCTTCTACAGCTCCTTAAAATTGTGGAAAAAAAGGGGATGTAAATTTTTTTATCCATAATGAAAATTAATTCTCCGAAAAAAACAATTAAACCACATAAAAAAATTAATATTATAGGTTCAAATATTTTTCCAAGCAGTATTATCAATACACCGGAAGCATGGATAAACTGACGTGTAATTTCTTTTTTCATAAATTAAGCCATGAATTTTTCGATAACACCATAATATGAATTTTTAAGCTTTTCTAAACTAATATTAATTGATAAATCTTCAATAATTAATCTATTCCCACCAACTTTACCTATTATGGCTTTAGGAGCTTTTATTTTATCTAAAATTTCATTTGCCCTATTGCTTTTTACAGTAACAATGTACCTTGCATGTGACTCAGAGAAAAATGCTTGGAAATTATCAAGATCACCTTCCTTAGGTAACTTTGAAATATTAATTACAGCCCCAGTATCTCCAGAGATGGCCATTTCAGCTAATGAAACCCCTAAACCTCCAGCAGAACAATCATGTACTGCAGTTATATCTCCGTTTTTATCTTCGCGTATTAAGTCAAGAACTGCTTTTGCTGATTTAAATTCGTCCTTTAAACGGACTTTAGGAGGTTTTCCTTGAATTATGTTGTGAAGAGTTTTTTGGTACTCAGATCCATCCATTTCCGGATATGTTTTTCCTATAATAATTATTATATCGCCATCATCCTTAAAATCAGAAGTTCTGATGTTATCATGATCCATTATTCCAGCAACCCCCACTACTGGAGAAGGGTTTACAGTAACTCCTTCAGTTTCATTGTAAAAACTTACATTCCCACTAATGACAGGAGTCTCAAAACATTTGGCAACTTCCGCCATTCCTCTAACGCATTCTTTAAACTGCCAAAAAACTTCGGGTTTTTCAGGGTTACCAAAATTTAAGCAATCCACGATACAAATCGGTTCAGCCCCCATAGAAACAATATTTCGGATTGCTTCACTAACAGCGCCAGCTCCTCCATGATATGGGTCTAATTTAGTGTAAATACTATTACAGTCACATGTTAAAGCCATTGCTTTCATATCATCCACCTTTAGTACTGCAGCATCGTCTCCTGGTTTAATGATTGATCTTACCTGAACTTCATGATCATACTGACTATAAACCCACTTTTTACTGGCAATATTGGGAGAAGATAATATTTTAAGTAATGATTCCTCAGGATCAGTATATTCCAGTTTAAGGTAATCTCGGTGTTCATTTGGTTTCCTAGATTCCCTATTTATTACTGGAGGATCAGATAAAAGATCTGCTGGTAGATTAGCTATGATTTTTCCATCTTTTTCTACAACCATCTTTCTAGTATCAGTTACCTCACCAATCACTGCTGCTGGAAGTTCATATTTTTCAAAAATTTTCATAATAGCATCAATATACTTGGGATCTATAACAAAAACCATTCTCTCCTGTGACTCTGAAAGCATTATCTCATAAGGAGTCATTCCTTCTTCTCTTAATGGTATTTTGGTTAATTCAATTTTGGCCCCGTTACCACATTTAGCAGCCAGTTCAGAGATACAGCAAGTTAAACCCCCACCACCTAAATCTTTAACTCCATCAACAGGTATTTCTTCTAAGACTTCCAGAGTAGCCTCTAATACCATTTTTTTGGTGAAAGGATCTCCAATCTGAACAGCAGGTCTATCTTCAATTTCAGAAGCAGTAGTAAGCTCTTCAGAAGCAAATGTGACCCCATGGATACCATCTCTTCCAGTTCTTCCACCCATTAAAATAAACACTGATCCTACATTAGGAGCTACAGCCCTGACTAAATCCTTTTTAGGAACTATTCCTGCGCACATGACATTTACCAAGGGGTTGTACTTGAAATTATCATCAAATTCAACTTCCCCACCAACCGTGGGTATACCAACTCGGTTTCCATAATCAGATATTCCCTTAACAACATATTCAAATAGATAACGTGACCTTTGATCTTCAAGAGGTCCAAATCTTAATGAATCTAGAAGGGCTACTGGCATGGCTCCCATGGACATAATATCTCTTAATATTCCCCCAATACCAGTACCAGCCCCTCCATAAGGTTCAATTGCAGACGGATGATTATGACTTTCGATTCCAATTGCCAATGCTAATTCTTCAGTTAGTTCAACAATTCCTGCATCGTCACCAGGCCCTATAATTACTTTTTCACCTTCTGTAGGAAAATATTTTAAAACTGGTCGGCTACTTTTATAGGAACAATGCTCTGAAAACATTATATCTAACATGCCATATTCCAATGAATTTGGTTCTCTTCCAATTTCTTTTTTAATATATTCCATCTCTGAATCTGTTAAAGTCATATTTTTACACCCATTCTAACCATAAAAAACCCTAACCAAAACATGGATAATTTTTTATGTATAATTTAATTATAATGTATCTATTTCTTTTTTATAGAAATAAGGATTTCTTCATCTTCTAATTTCCATTTCTTTGTGTAATCTGCTTTTTCTTCTGCAAAGTCAAAAGTTTTTGCTCGAACTTCATGGGAAATAAAGTTTTTGAAATCATGGATTAAATCTTTAAAATGGTCACTGCATTGAATGTAGACATGGATATTTGCTTCTACATCAAGATCAAGATCTTTACGCATATCTTGAATTCTTCTTATTAGTTCTCTTGACATAGCCTCTGACAAAATTTCGTCAGTAATCCTCGTATTTACATATACACTTCCACCATTGAAATCTGCATTCGCCACATTTTCTGGTAGTTCCGTTTCAAACACTATGTCCTCTTCAGTAAGTTCAACGGTTAAATCATCGATTTGAACCTTATATATTCCATTTAATTTTAATTCTTCTCTTATTTTATCTCCATCAGTACTTTCTAGTATTTTTGCGACTTTAGGTACATTTCCTCTGAGTTTAGGTCCTAAGGTTTTCATATTTGGTAGTGCATTTATTCTTAGATCCTGAAACTCGGTTGAAGTAACCAGGTTTTTAGTGTTAGCTTGTTCAATTATTATCTTTTTTAACGATTCTACTGAATTCAATATATTATGGTCTTCAGAAACCACTACAATTTCACTGACTGGCCATCGAAGTTTATAACGAGCCAAATCTCTTGCACGGGCGCAAGCCTCAATTATATCTCTTAATACATCCATATCTTGCTCTAAATCTTCATGAATAAGATCTTCTTGAACATTCCACTCAAGCATGTGCACGCTTTCTGGTGCTTCTTTATTAACCCCCAATACCAAATTTTTATACATATCTTCAGTTATGTGGGGAGTAATTGGGGCCATTAAAGTTATCAAACTTTTTAAAACGTTATATAATGTATAATATGCTCCAAGTTTATCTGGATCTTCTTTTTCTATCCAAGTGCGCCCCCGAATAAGTCTTACATACCAACGGCTTAAATCTTCTATTATAAATTTGTTAATACTGCGAGTTGCTTTATGAAAATGTAAATCTTCTAAGGATTTGCTTACAATTTTTCCTACAGAATTGATTCGAGAAGTGATCCATCTGTCTTCCTTTCTAAATTTAAGTTGATTTTCATTGTATCTGGTTGGATCAAAGTTATCCAGAGACATGTAAGTTGTAGAAAAAACATAAACATTCCAGAGTATGTTGAACATTTTACTTACATTTTTTACCTCTTCCCAGTTAAATTTTAGATCATCCCAAGGCTTATTTCCCCATAAAAGGTAAAATCTGAGTATATCAACCCCGTGTTCATCTATAACTTCCTCTGGCTCTACAACATTTCCCAGAGATTTACTCATTTTTCTACCATCTTCATCCAATGTAAAACCATGCATAAGAACTTTTTTGTAGGGAGATTTATCAAATGAGACCATTCCACAGCCTAATTGAGAATAAAACCATCCTCTAGTCTGGTCATGACCTTCAGTTATAAATTCATAGGGATACCATTTTTCAAAAAGTTCAGTTTCTTGAGGATAATGAAGTGAAGCCCATCCCGCAACTCCTGAATCAATCCAAACGTCCAAAACATCAGGTGTGCGTTTCATATTTCCTCCACAGCTGCATTTTAAAAAAATCTCATCTACATGAGGTCGATGAATGAAATCTCCTTTTAAAGTTCCTTTAACTGTCTTTTGCTTAAGTTCATCTATAGAACCAACCACGTCAATTTTTTTACAATCTTCACAAATCCAGATGGGTATAGGTATCCCCCAGTAACGCTGGCGTGATATTGTCCAATCACGAGCGTTTTCTATCCAATTTCTAAAACGATTATCTCCGGACCAGTAAGGCACCCAACTTATATTTTCAAGCTCATACAACATTTTATCTTTGATTTCAGTGATTTTTAAAAACCATTGCTCTGTTGCAAGATATATTATTGGAGTTTTACATCTCCAGCAGAATCCATATCTGTGAGTTATGGTTTCTCTTTTAAGAAGTAAATTTTTAGAATTTAGATCATTGATTATATCATTATCTGCTTCCTTAACAAATTCTCCTTCATACTTTCCTGCTTCAGATTTGAACATACCTGCCTCGTCTACCGGACAGAATATATCTAAGCCATATTTTTTCCCTATTTCAAAGTCCTCTGGTCCATGTCCTGGAGCGGTATGAACACAACCAGTACCGTCCGTTAAGGTTACATGTTCCCCTAAAATAATTTTGTGTTCAAACCCTTTTTGTTCAGGTATTTCGTCCTTTAAAGGATGCTGATACATTAAACCTTCCAGTTGAGAACCTTTTAATGTTCTAATAATTTCATAATCATCTTCAGCAAACAAAGAATCTACCAATGCCTCAGCCATCAAATAAACTTCACCCTTAACTGCTACATATACATATTCAAAATCAGGGTGGACAGTTACAGCCATGTTGGCAGGTAATGTCCAAGGAGTTGTAGTCCAAACTAAAATATACTCATTTTCTGTATCCATTAAAGGAAATTTCACGTATATTGAGGGGTCTTCTTTATTTTCATAGTCTATTTCTGCCATGGCCAGTGCAGTTTCACAGCGCGGACACCAAGTTATTACCCTAAGGTCTTTAACTAACAAATCTTTCTCATGGGCCCTCTTTAAAGTCCACCAACAAGACTCCATATACTTGGTATCAAAAGTCACATAGGGATTATCCCAATCCATCCACACCCCTAAACTTTTAAATTGTTGGGTCATTATCTTTTTATTTTCTAGGGCAAATTCCTTACATTTTTTTACAAAATTATCTATACCAATAGTATTTTCTATTTCTTTCTTGCTTTTAAGACCAAGAATTCCTTCCACCTTATGTTCAATTGGAAGTCCATGGGTATCCCAACCAGCTTGTCTACGAATACTAAATCCATTCATACTTTTGTATCTTAAATAAGTATCCTTTAAAATTTTGTTCCAAGCAGTTCCCAGATGTATTCTTCCACTACAGTAGGGGGGACCGTCTAAAAATGAATATTTAGGTTTATCCTCCCTCATTTTATTGGTTTTTTGGTAAATTTTATGATCTTCCCAGAATTTTTGAACTTTTTCCTCAATTCTATGTGAATTGTATGATTTTTCTGCCTCCCTTAATGGCATTCTTATTCTCCTTATGGTTTTTTAATTAGAAATACGAATCAAATATTTATTATTAGAATATTATTTTAATTATATTAATTTTAATATGGTGTAATTCATGTTAATATAACTATTATTTTTTTATTTTATATAAGAGCATCAATCAATCAAAGTATTCATGCTGAACTAATGATTATAAAAAAATATAATTTTACATTTTTTAAGTATTATGGCTTAAATTTAGCTGTTAAAATAATTAAGGATAATTTTTAACTTTATAATAGATTTTTAAGTTATTTTTTATCCTAATTAAATAGAAATATTTATTTTTGATCTATAGGTTACACTTGAAATATACGTCTAGAATTAGATAGATCATATATTTAAAAAAAATATTATTACTCATTCTAGAATAAATTTATCTATATACTCCAGAAAAGTAATATGCAGTTCAAGTTTAATATTACATTTATGATTTGAACTTTAAAATGTACCTAGATTCCCATTAACCAACATCTCAGTTATGGCAGAAGTATTCTCTAGCTGGTAATCAATTACTTTCTCCACTTCTTTAGTAACTAAATCCATTTTATAACCATCTTCCAGAATTATTTGTGCACTTGCTGCTTTAGGCTGATCAATAGGTTTTCCAATTTGGCTTAAAAGCATTATATGGATTTGTTTAATTCCCTCAACATTATCAATAACTTCATTTGCCATTTGGTTAGATAAAAGATTATATATTTTACCAACATGATTTATTGGATTTTTACCAGAGGTAGCCTCCATAGACATAGGTCTGTTTGGAGTAATAAGTCCATTTGCACGATTTCCTCTGCCAACGGAACCATCATCACCCATTTCAGCAGAGGTACCAGTAACAGTTAAATAAAATCCTTTCTCAGATTGACAACTGGTATCATCAGCGGTGTTAATAAAGGTTTTGACATTTCTATCAGTATATTTATGAGCTAAATCAGTGATTATATCATTAAGCTCATCTTTAACATTAATATAAGTATCTGGATTATCTACATAGCGAGATACCATAGCTGTGGCCACAGTTAAAGTAATATCATCATGTTCTCGTAATCCCATAACTTTTATGTCTTCTCCAACTTGTGGGAATTTCTTTTTGAAGCTTTTAGAATTTAACAAATTTTCAGCAGCTAGAACAATATTTTCAGTTTCTGAAAATGGCGCGTAACCTACCCCAAATGACGTATCATTAGATTTAGCAACTCCATCACGTCCAAATACATCGACTAAGTCCCCTGACCCTTGCCCAATTTTACATTCTACCACAGTGCAAGTTTCCACATCAAGGTTAATAATATTCTCTTTCAAGTATTTTTTCGCAGCTTCTATAGCTATTCTGTCGACCCCTATCTTTTCTCCATTGTATTCTCTTACACCTCTTCCAGTTAAAAGAATTTCAATTGGTTTTATAACTTCTCCACCACCAAATTTAGGATCAGATTCACCAGCCGTGATCTGTACCTCATCGGTATTATGGTGCAATACTCCTCCAAACTTATCAATATAAGCTTTACATAAAGCACAACTCACAGATTCGGCTATACCATCACTAATACTATCTGGATGTCCTATACCTTTTCTTTCCACAATTTCTACTTCATTTTTCTCAATAGGGCCTTGTTCAAGCTCTTTAACAATAATATTCCTCATGATGATTAACCTCCATACTTTTTAAGTGATCATGTTAAATTATCTTTATGAACTTTGTTCTCATAGTAAATAAAAGTAAGGGAAATAAACTTGGTTATGCAAAAATTGCTGATACTTTCTTTTCCCGTTTTAAAGGTTTAATGTTAAAAAAAGAAATAGAAAGAGGCCTTATATTAAAGCTTCCAAAAGAGCGTGGGAGACGATCAGCAGGAATTCATATGTTTTTTATGAAATTCCCCCTTGATATCATATTTGCCAACTCTAAAAAGGAAGTAGTGGACTTGGTCACTGTAGATCCATGGGAAACCTATAACCCTAAACAGCCCGCACAATACATAATTGAATTAAAAAAGGGGATTATAAATAAAACTAATACAGAATTAGGGGATGAATTAGATTTTGTGTGTGATTATGCTTAGATGATATGATTTAAAAAAAGTTAGATTCAAGATCTTCTCTTTTTTATTTCATTAATCGCTAGGACAGAAATTTTTTTCACCACTGGATCTTCATCATCTGCTGCTTTTTCAAGAGAAGATATAGCTCTTTCATCACCAATTATAGAAAGTGCTAGGGCAGCAGCATATCTTACGCTTGCTTTTTTATCATTTAAAAGATTGATTAAAGGTTCCACAGACCTCTCATCCTCAAAGGTTGCTAATGCTAATGCAGCTGCTTCACGCACATGGAATTCATCGTCTTTCAAGGCTTTAATAAGATGTTCAATTGCTCTTGGATCCCCAATTTCTGCCAGAAGTTCGGCGGCATCTTCTCTTGCGTACCATTTATCATTCTTCAATTGTTTGATTAGAAAATCAATTTCATATTTTTCTTCCATATAATACCCCCTTAGTAATTGATAAGTTCATGAGGATATTTAGTTTTTTTCATAAAGAAACTAGAAATTAAATAAAAACTAGAAACCATTTGAATAGGTATATAAGGCTTATTATTAAAAAAATAAGCTAAAAATGCGAATTCGGGAAATTTAATCAAATTTAATCTCTGATGGGTGATTCAATACTTGAATTCCGTCAATATTATTTAATTTATAGGTATTTTTAACATCAATTTCTCTCATGTATATGGTTATGATTTTTCCGCCAGA
Source organism: Methanobacteriaceae archaeon (assembly GCA_030016715.1). Lineage (GTDB taxonomy): Archaea > Methanobacteriota > Methanobacteria > Methanobacteriales > Methanobacteriaceae > UBA117. The sequence goes on from JASEJD010000002.1 coordinate 75,357, forward strand.
TACCGCTTCAAAGGGACATGCTTGCTGACATGCTGCGCATCCTTTACATTTAAGTAAATTTATTTCAACACCAGGACTAATTGCATCGTTTGGACATGCTGCTGCTGCTTCGCAGATTTGACATTTCTGACATAAATCCAATTCAAGTTTTGATGGTAGAACTGTCTGGACCTCGCCAGATTCCATGTCAACAGGGATTATGTATGTATTTACTTTTCCTTTACCTGCTTGAGCAACAGCATTGGAAATTAATGAATCTGCGATACCATGAACTATTTTGGCAATTGTGTTGGAGGTGGTAGGAGAGATTATTAGGTGGTCATATCGCCCCATAGACAAACGGCCCGTGATAGGAAAACTTGATTCTTGATCTTTTTCTAAAGCCAGTTCCCGATAGTATCCCCCGGCCAATACTTCAACCCTTTCAAAAAGTCCATACATTTTAAGAACTTCTTCACCTGCCTTAGAAAGTAATATAGTTATTTCATGTTCTTTAGACAATTTTTCTAAAAGTTCTACACTTTCTAAAAGAAGATGACCTGCACCTGTAATTCCCCATGCAATTTTCATGAAAATTTGACTCCTTATTTTAAAAAAAATTAATAAATGAAAAAGAAAGGGATAGTTTCTAGAATTTTAGGTATTTATATGCTTCATCTTGTTTAAATGCGTAGTTTACTGTTTTGTACTGACTTATAAATTCAGTGACATCTTCTTTTACATCTTTACCATCTATAACTACTTTTTTAATGTAATCTGCAACTTCACTCATATGAGATTCTTTCAATCCCCTACGTGTTATCTCTTGAGTGCCTATTCTGATACCAGAAGGATTATCAGAACAATTAACATCATCCCAAGGAAGTAAATTTTTATTTAAAATGATGTTATTCCTTTCTAAGTCTTTAGCCATTACTGATGCTTTTCCTATCTTGGAAACATCCATGGCTACCTGATGAGATTCTGTGAAACCTAGATCTTCACATAGAACATTGAAGCCCAATTCATGTAAATTTTGAGCTAAGGATTTAGAATTTTTAATAATTTGTTTTGAATAATCTCTTCCAAATTCAAGCATTTCTGCTGTTGCTATACCTAAAGCCGCCATGTGATGAAGATGATGATTACTTACAACACCTGGAAATACTGCTTCATCAATTTTGTCCTTTAATTCATCGTTACATAGTATTATTCCACCTTGTGGACCTGGAAACGTTTTATGGGTGCTTCCAACCAGGAGATCAGCTCCTTCTTTAATAGGATCTTGGAAAAATCCGCTGGCTATTAGTCCCATTACATGAGCACCGTCATACATTACATGAGCACCAATCTCATCTGCTGCTTCCCTAGCTTCAGCAACTGGATGGGGGAATAGGAATAAACTACCTCCGAGAAGGACTATTCTAGGTTTTTTATCTATTATTTCCTTTTTCATGGCATCTGCATCAATATTCATTTTTTCTGAGTCAAATGGATGAGGAATTACTTTTAAACCTCGGATACCTGCAGCACTAACATTAGCATGACTTATATGGCCCCCTACAGGGACCGATAATGCCATGATTTTATCATTGTAGTTAGACAGAGCAAAAAAAGAAGCTAAATTTGCAACGACTCCTGAAGTGGGCTGAACGTTTGCATGTTCAGCTTTAAATATTTTTTTAGAAAGATCGATGGTTAAATTTTCGATTTCATCAATGTAACCACATCCTTCATATAGTCTTTCACAAGGCAGACCTTCAGCATAACGATGGGATAGATCTGATGCTAGTGCTTCTTTTACACTGGTGCTGGTAATATTTTCGCTTGCAATTAAATTGATGCTGTTTTCCATCCATTTATGATGCTCTTTGGTTAAATATTCGATTTTTTGAGCGTATTTTTCATTTTCAAACATTATATTTCCTCATGAAAACTGGATTTTGATAATTATTATTAATCTAAATGATGATATAAAAAGTACCTATATAAATATTTCAAGTTTTATTCTGGACTGTCAAAAACTTGGGGGATGACAGTCAAAAAGTTTTATCTGGCTTCTAATTTTTTTTCTATAACCAATATCCTTTATTAATTAAATTTTCCATAAATAGATTAACAAGTAATATAACGATTTTTAGGTGAACATAATACCCTAAAACAAGTATTCAAGAATTTAATTCATAGATTTTTTTTTGCAAAAATGTTTGGAAGATGCTGAGATTCTTTTTTAATAAATAGAATTTTCTTTAGAAAAACATTGAAAATTGATAACGTTAATTAATGGGATTAATAGTTCTAAAAATGAATTAAGTAAAAAATTAGGAACCATTTAAAAAATAAAAAAAATTTAAGGGATTAAAACCCTTAATTTATTTAGATTCATTTAATGCAGCTTCGATCTGGGCCATGATTTGTCCAGTTCTGAAGTGTTGTTGGTCCATTGCTCCAGATGGGCATGCGGCTACGCAAGTACCGCATCCTTTACATAGTGCAATGTTAACATGTGCTTGTTCTTCCTCTCTTTCTATGGCACCGTAAGGGCATAGTTCAAGACATACTTCACATCCACCACATACATCTAAGTCAGTGACTGCAACAATTGGCTCAATTTCCACTTCACCTTTAACCATAGGTATGGCTGCTCTGGCTGCTGCACCTGATGCTTGAGCTACTGCATCTGGAATATCTTTAGGACCTTGTGATACTCCTGCTAAGTATACACCGTCTGTTAATGTATCAACTGGCCTTAGTTTTGGGTGAGCTTCCATTAAGAATCCGTCTGCACTCTTGGATAGACCAATAGTCTGTCTCAGTTCTTCTGCACCTTCTGGTGGTGTTAAACCCACAGATAATACTACCATGTCATAGTCGTATTCAGTAACTTTACCAAGAAGGGTGTCTTCTCCACGTATGGTTAAGGTCAGATCTGGATTTTCTATTACTTCTGCTGGTCGTCCTCTTACGAATTTGATTCCGTATTTTTCTTGTGAACGTTTGTAGAATTCTTCAAATCCTTTACCGAATGCCCTTATATCCATGTAGTAAATTGTAACATTTGTATCTGGCATTTTATCCTTTATGAGCTGAGCATTCTTCATGGCATACATACAACATACTCTGGAACAGTATGGTTTGCCAATTTGTTCATCTCTGGAACCTACACATTGGATGAAAGCAACACTTTTTGGTTTTTCACCGTCGGATGGTTTTAGAACTTTACCTTCAGTTGGTCCTGATGCGTTAATTTGTCTTTCAAGTTCCATAGCTGATATTACATTGGTATGGCTGCCATAACCATATTCTAATTTCTCAGTTGGGTCATATGGATCATATCCAGTAGCAACAATTATAGTTCCAACTTCCAGTTCTATTTCTTCTGGTTCTTGGTCATGTTTTACTGCTCCTCTTTCACAGATCTCGTCACATAGTTTACATTCGATACAGTAATCCTTATCAATTGTAGCACATAATGGTACAGCTTGTGGGAATGGAATATAAGCTGCTTTTACCATACCAATTCCTTGGTCAAAGTAGTTAGGCATTTCAATTGGACATACATCTACACAAGACCCGCATCCTACACATAAATCTTCGTCTATGTATCTAGGTTTCTTCTCCACTTTTACCTTGAAATTTCCTATGTAACCATCAACTTCTTTAACTTCTGCGTAAGTCATGAGCTCAATATTTTCATGTTTACCTACGTCCACCATTTTAGGTGCGAGAATACACATGGAACAGTCGAGTGTTGGGAATGTTTTGTCCAGTTGGGCCATCCTTCCACCAATGGTTGGTTCTTTTTCAACCATATAGGTTTGGAATCCCATATCTGCAAGGTCCAATGCTGATTGAATACCAGCCACTCCCCCTCCAATAACCATTGCCTTGTTGCCTACACTTACCGTTTCTGATTCTAAAGGCTCTAATAATCTTGATTTTGCAACAGCCATTCTTACTAAATCTTTGGCCTTTTCAGTTGCTTCTTCAGGTTGGTTCATGTGTACCCAAGAATCATGTTCCCTAATATTAGCAAATTCGAAAAGGTATGGATTTAATCCAGCTTCTTTTACACATCTTCTGAATGTGGGTTCGTGAAGCCTTGGTGAGCAGGCTGCAACAACAACTCTGTTTAAACCTAGCTCTTTAATGTCTTTTTGTATTTCGTCTTGTCCCGGGTCTGAACAATAGTATTTATATTCTTTAGCTAAAGCTACGTTAGGTAGAGTCGCTGCGTACTCCTTTACTGCTTCAACATCAACTACTCCGCCAATATTGATACCGCAGTGACACACATAAACTCCAATTTTTGGTTCTTCAATAGTTTCTTCTTTTTTTTCTGCCATTAGATCACCTTGTACAAGTTGATGAATTCTAACATTTAAGTGATGTATGGTGTAACACCAACACTTATAAAGATTTCTATTGATATTTTTATACAAAGTTTATATACTATAATAAGATAATTTAGAAAAGTAATAATATTGACTTTAAATTAAAATTTATCCAAAATTTAGTGATGCTGTTTTAAAAATGATTTTAATTACAAAAATATTATGAGAAGTGGGATTGTTATCATGCTTAAGACTGTGGTTAAAAAAATGGAAGCTGCAACAGCATTCACATCTAAATCATAGTTAATTGCCAGAACCAAGCTAAGCATGGCAGAGGGCATAGCTGCCTCTACAATTATAACTGATCTTTCTAATCCATCTATGCCTATTAAATATACGATTACTAGAGCCATTAAAGGTGCAAAAATTAATCTAATAAAACTTACAAAAGATGCAACATCGATATATCCTTTAATATCTCTTGCTTGTAGAGATAATCCTAAAGATATCATAATAAGTGGTATGGCAGCGCCACTTAGATAATCAATAATATTCTCAAAGAAACCTATTTCAATGTTTAATAAGTTAAAGATGATTCCAAATAAAACTCCCCATAATGGAGGGAATAAAAATGTTTTTTTGATTATATCTGAAGATTTACTTTTAAAAATCATCATGAATAAAATTCCAAAGCCAATAAAAAGGATAATACTGCCCATGTCATAAAAAATTGCTCTAATTAAACCTTGCGCACCAAAAACCCCGAGAATTACCGGGTATCCTAGAAACCCTGAATTAACCATTGCAGTTGTAATTATAATACTCCATCTTGTTTTGTAAGAATAGCCCTTTGCTTTAGCAAATAGGTAACCAATAATTCCGGAAATTGTACCTAATAATAAGCAGATAAAAGGTATGAGTACTAAAATATGAATATCTGATAAATCAGCAGTATACATTGCTAAAAATATTAGTGAAGGTATGCTCAAATTAATTACAATTTTATTAAGAGTTTGAGAGTCTTCTGAATCTAAAATTCCCCTTTTTCTTAATAAATAGCCAATGGCAATCATTACTATAATTGCCATTATTGTTTCTACAGAATTCATTTATATCTTCTAACGTTTTTAAAAGAAAAATAAGTAATTAATTTTCTTTTCCTAAAAATGGTTTCTCAATATGAATAAACTCTTTTAAATATTGATTAGAAAAAGAATTAGGTTTAATCTGTAATACCTTCAGTCACTATTTTAAACACACACTCTCCTTCAGGTAAATGAGGACTATCAACTAAACGTGCAATACGCTTTCCAGCTAATCCTTTCTTAAGCCATATCCTGTAAGTTGCTGCGTGTCCTAGAACATGGCCACCAATAGCTTTAGTTGGACTTCCAAAAAATGCGTCCGGCCTTGCTTGTACTTGATTTGTCACGAAAACAGCTACATTATAGGTATTAGCTATGTTTTGTAATGTATGTAGGTGCTGATTCAATTTTTGCTGTCTTGTTGCCAGTGATTCTCTTCCCACATATTCTGCACGAAAATGAGCAGTCAAAGAATCAACAATAACCAAGCGTATATTAGTATCACCTTGAATTAGTTCATTAACTTTATCTGCCATCAATATCTGGTGACTTGAATTAAATGCCCGAGCAATATGAATTTTTTGTAGAACATCTTCTATATCAAGTTCAAAGCCCTCAGCAATTTGTTCTATTCTTTCAGGTCGGAATGTATTTTCAGTATCTATAAAAACACATTCACCATCAAGTCCACCTTTTTCCTCTGGCAATTGAACAGTCACAGCAATTTCATGAGATATCTGACTTTTACCCGATCCAAATTCGCCAAAAACTTCAGTTATTGCTTGAGTTTCTATTCCCCCACCAATTAACTCGTCTAAACCATTACTACCAGTAGTAATTCTCCCAACATCTTTTCTACGCTCCATTACGTCGAATGCTGTTTCAAAATCAATCTGCTCGGCTTTTCTGGCTGCTTCAATAACTTTTTGGGCTACACCCTCACCTATTTCGGCTTTTACACTAAGTTCCTTTGCAGTAGCAGTAGCTAACCTCATCATATCTGCAAAACCCGCATCTCTAAGTTTTTGTGCAGTTTTTTCACCCACATTAGGTAATTCTTCAAGTTCCACCATTTTGATCTCCTTTATAATTTGATAAGAATGTTATTAGTCAATCATTTTTTTGATTAAATACAATATATATTCAAATCTATTAAATAATATAAATTTGTTCGTTTTATATTTTTAGTTTGAAGTATTCTTAAAGTTTTTTTAAATTTTAGAGGTTTAATTTCACGATATAAGGCTAAATTCCATCATAATAGATTAAATTAAAAAATTTTATTCCAGTATTTTTTTAACGTTAAGACGTAATTCTTCATTATACTCGTCAAAATTAGCGTCTGCAATTATTATAATCTCCTTGCCAATCAAATCTTGTGCTTTTTCTGCTAATGAACCTTCATCACCAGTTTTATCAATAATTTCTTGTCCTTGTTGGGATGTAATTCCTATTAATTTTTCGGCTTGTTTCCTGAAAAATGTTGCTCTAATATCTGCTGTATCATCCTCAATTCGGGCTGGAATTATCATTAGATAGTTGGGATCCTCAATTTCTTCACCACAAAAATCACATATATAAGCATTTTCTACAAATTCCAGGCGCTTGTTACAGTTATTACACATGGGATATATAATTTGATCACTATAAACCTCTGAAATCTCCCCTTTTACTTTAATATTGCGATCTTCCTCTTCAATTTCATCAATTTTCTTTGATGTATAAATTTTTTCCTCTAAATCCTTAAATGAAGGTAAATTTTCAGCTTCTTTCTCTCTAAGTTTTACTAAGTTTGTAGTCCGACCTACACTAAGCTCAAGATTATCATTTCTGAAGCTTATTCGTGAATTTTCAATTTTTATGGCATCACCTATGTTTAGAGGAATTTCAGCCTTATCATCCCACAAAGAAACCCGTATTACTCCTGTTTCATCTGCAATTTCTATTGATCTGACCATCCCTATTGAGCCATCATCTCTCTGGAATTCAATTGGTTCAAATAAATCAATAACTCTGGCCATTAAACGAGTATTTCTTTCATCTTCTTCTAGTTGGTGAATTTTTTTAGTAGTATATATCATTTCTTCCAGTTCCTCTATTGGAGGAATTTTTTCTAATTCTTCTTTACTTGGTTTTAATATACGAGAAGTCTTTCCTATACTTAATTCAACATTATAAAGTCCTAAACGAGTTCTAGCATTTTCTAGACGTATTTCATCCCCTATATTTAATGGTGTGCCTGCTTTATCATCCCAGAATGATGTTCGCACCACTCCCGTGCCGTCGGCTATTTCAATTGATCTGACTAGACCTATTGTTCCATCATCTCTTTTAAATTCTCGGGGTTCATTTAAATTAACAATTCTTCCAATTATATCTACTTCTTCGCCTTCTTCGTCGATTTCATCTAAATCACTGATTTTAATAGGTTCTAAATGTTTTTTGTATTCATTAAGTACCTCTAATAAGGCATCATCCGACTCCGGATTAATAGAAATACGAGAATTCCAGTTAGTGTTTATTCTATAACCTGTAGGAGAATATTCATCAAATTCAACGTTCCCCCCGCTGATCTTTAAAATATCACCTTTATTAATTTTAAGCTCTGTATCTTCATTCCATAATGTTATCCTAATTTTACCAGTATCATCTGCTATTTCTATTGATTTTACTGAACCTTGGCTTCCATCAGTACGTTCAAAATTTATTGTATCCTGTATTTTTGTCACAACCCCCAATACAGAAACATTTTTTTCTTCATGGGCATCCCCTATTTTAATCACCTTTTCTTCGTGTTCAGGGACATCAAAATCTCCTTTTATAATCCTACTAATCCATGAATGAGTAAGAGAAATTTCGCCATTTCTACTCTTGCTTTGAGCAGCTAATATTTTTATGGAGTCGCCTTCCTCTAAATTTAAATCTCTTACTAAACTTACATCATTGTTCCATAAAGTGTAAGAAATTCTGCCAGTTTTATCTTCAAGTTCTAGAGATAGTACCTTGCCTTCTCCACCATTTCTATCGAATTTTCTGATTCTAGGAATTCTTATTATCCTAGCAATAATATTTACTTGCTTATCTTCTTTAATATCAGCTATATTGGTTATTTCTTCATCATATTTGGGAAAACCGTTATAATCTTCATCAGATAATTTTTTAATTGTTGAGCGAGGGTTTAAATGAACTTCTTTGCTTCTATAACCATCTTTTACCTCAACATTATTTATTTTAGCTATATCTCCTTCATTAATCTTTTTAACCATTTTAATGTTTTCAGTCCAAAATACAGTTCTAATTTCCCCAGTATCATCTGCTAAAATAATATTTAACACTTTTCCTTCTTTTCCATTTCGTTTAGTAAATTTTTTGACATTTGATATATGCATTACTCGCCCAATAATACTAATCTTGCTTTTTCCGGTTTCTAAATCAGCAATTTTAAATGAGGCATTTTCCTTAGACCGGGGCTTATTTTTTTCATTAATATGTTCTCCTACAATCATGCGGGCCAAGTCTAGTTCATTCATGAAGCTAACATCTTCATATTCCTTTTTTAAATCTTCCATTCTCTTCAGAAAATCCTCCTCTGAGATCTTATCTGCTATTTTTTGGTACTGCTGCAATATTTCGTCTTTCATTTACTTCCCTCAATCAATATCTCTCTTGAATATGACTATTAAAAAATCCTATTAATTACTATTTAATATTACATATTTATATTTTATTATTACTTTAGTTCGGTATTGCTAATAATATATTTATATGTCGTTACTTAAAGTATTATATGAACCAATTTTTGTGTAAAAAGATTTTAAATCACGAATTTTTGATTAAAAACAAAAATGGTAATTAAAATATTATTTAAAGAGTTTATTGTTTCTTATATGATATGAAACAGAATTTAAGGATATAATTTAATAAATTAAAATTGAAGATTATGAAAAATTATAATCGGAGGATCAGAAATGTCTATGACAATGGCAGAAAAAATACTGGCAAAAGCAGCTGGTGAAAAAGAAGTAGAAGCTGGAGAAATAGTAATGGCTAATATTGATGTGGCAATGACCCATGACCTGACTGGACCATTATCTGTAGAATCCTTTGAAAAAATTAATACACCTAATGTATGGGATCCTGAAAAAATTGTGGTTATCTTTGATCATCAAGTACCAGCCGACTCTATCGAAGCTGCAAAAAACCATATGATTATGAGAAAATTTGTAAAAGAACAGAAAATAAACAATTTTTATGATGTAAATGAGGGAGTATGTCACCAAATATTACCTGAAAAAGGACATATAGTCCCTGGTGAAATTGTTGTAGGTACAGATTCACATACATGTACTCATGGGGCTTTAGGTGCATTTTCAACTGGTATTGGTTCAACTGACATGGCCATGGTATTTTCAACAGGTAAATTATGGTTTAAAGTACCAGAAACCATAAAATTTAATATAAATGGACAGCTGCCTGATTATGTTTATGCAAAAGATGTTGTTCTAAATATTATAGGAAATATTGGGGCAGATGGTGCAACTTACAAGGCCTGTGAATTTGGTGGAGAAACAGTCAGAGATATGTCGGTATCAGACCGTATGGCCCTATGCAACATGGCCATTGAAATGGGGGGAAAAACTGGTTTAGTGGAACCAGATAAGAAAACAATAGATTACATTCAAAAAAGATCCACCAAACCATATGAAATAATGAAAACAGACCCTGATTCAAATTCCCTTGAAAAAGTAGATATAGATGTTAATAATCTTGAACCACAAATTGCATGTCCCCATAATGTGGATAATGTAAAATCAGTGGCAGAAGTTGAAGGTATAGAAATTGACCAAGTTTTTCTTGGTTCTTGTACTAACGGACGTTTATCTGATCTAAGAGATGCAGCAAAAATCATTAAAGGGCATGAAATTTCTTCCAAAACCAGAATGTTAGTAATACCTGCCTCAAGAGAGATCTACCGAAAAGCTCTTAATGAAGGACTCGTAGGAATATTTATAGATGCAGGAGCCCTGGTTTGTAATCCATGTTGTGGGCCATGTTTAGGTGGGCATGTAGGTCTACTTGGGCCAGGCGAAGTTAGTCTTTCAACATCAAATAGGAACTTTAAAGGAAGACAAGGAAGTTCTGAAGCAGAAGTATACTTAAGTTCAGCTGCAGTTGCAGCATCATCTGCAATTAAAGGAAAAATTACTGATCCAAGAAATTTAAAATAAAATTTAAAATGAAGGTATAGAAATGAAAGGAAAGGTTTGGAAATTTGGAGATGACATTGACACAGATATTATAATACCTGGACGATATCTGGTTTTAAGAGATGAAAAAGATCTTGCTTGCCATTTAATGGAAGGCATTGACCCTGAATTTTATAAAAAAGTAGAAAAAGGAGATATAATTGTTGGGGGTAAAAATTTTGGATGTGGTTCATCTAGAGAACATGCACCCATAGCAATTAAGGGTGCCGGAGTATCTGCAGTTGTGGCAGAATCATTTGCAAGAATTTTCTACAGGAATTCAATAAATGTAGGTCTACCTCTGTTTGAATCAAAAGATATATCCCAACATGTTTCTACTGGTGATGAAATAGAAATTAACGCTGAAAAAGGAATTTTGAAAAATATAACCACGTCAAAAGAATATAAAATTACTAACTTGCCAGAATTTATGGTTGAGATACTGAATAAAGGTGGATTAATTCCCTACTTAAATGAAAAAATGGATGAAACAGAATAGAATATATAAATAGTTAAGAAAATAATATTTAGGTGTTCATATGTACAAAATAGCAGTTATACCTGGAGATGGAATAGGTAAAGAAGTAATGGATGCTACTCTACACGTTTTAGAAGCAATTAATGTTGAATTTGATTACACATTTGCTGATGCTGGGGATGAATATGCAAAGATCAGTGGTGTTCCATTACCTAAAGAAACAATTGATATTGTTAAAAATTCAAAAGCATGTTTATTTGGTGCGGCTGGAGAATCTGCAGCGGATGTTATAGTGAAAATGCGTCAAGAATTAGACTTATATGTTAATTTAAGGCCTGTTAAATTGTATCCTGGAACTAAATGTCTTTATGACAATTTAGATTTTGTAATTGTACGAGAAAATACAGAGGGAATGTATATTGGTCAAGAAGAATACACTGACGAGGGTGCCACAGCTCTAAGAGTAATTACTAAAAAGGCTTCAGATAGGATATGTAAATTTGCTTTTGAGTATGCTAAGAAAACAAATCGCAGTAAAGTTACTGCAGTTCATAAGGCCAATGTTCTAAAAAAAACTGACGGCCTATTTAGGGATACATTCTATGAAGTTGCAAAAAATTATCCTGAAATAGAAACTGATGATAGATATGTAGACGCCACAGCTATGTTCTTTATAACCCGCCCCCAGATGTTTGATGTGATTGTAACTACCAACCTATTTGGAGATATTTTATCTGATGAAGGTGCAGGTTTGGTTGGAGGTTTAGGTTTAATACCATCAGCTAATATTGGCGAAAAACATGGATTATTTGAACCAGTTCATGGATCTGCACCAAGTCACGCTGGTAAAGGTACAGCTAACCCTTCAGCAATGATTTTATCAGCAGTTTTAATGTTAGAATATTTGGAAGAAAACAATGAAGCTCGAAGATTAGAAAATGCCCTTATTGAAGTTCTGAAAGAGGGTAAAGTAGTTACCCGTGATCTAGAAGGAACTGCTTCAACCATGGAAATGGCAAATGAAGTTAGAAAGAAGCTGGAAAATTAGAATTTATTTATTTTTAATATTAGGTTTTTAATATTAGGAGAAATGAGTTTCAATGAAGCCTTCTGAACTAAGAGCAGATATACCATTATTAGATAATATTATCTACTTAGATGCTGCAAGTACAACACCTACCCCTAAACCCGTAGTAGATGCTATGTGTGATTATTTTTACAATTACAATGTCAATACGGGTCGTGGTGCTTATAAATTAGCAGTTAAGGCTTCTGAAAGATTCAGAAGTGCTAGAAGCACAATTTCTAATTTTTTAGGATGTAATGAACATGAGATTATATTCACCAAAAATACAACTGAAGCCATAAATTTAGTTGCTAACGGTATTGATCTTCAAAAGGGAGACTCGGTGATAGTTCCTAATATTGAACATCATTCAAATTTTGTTCCTTGGCTTAACCTTAAAAGAAAGGGAGTTAATGTTAAAATTATTAAAGCTGATGAATTTGGAGTAGTGAATCCTGCAGAGATAGAAAAAAATGTAGATGAAACAACTAAGCTTATTACTATTACTCATATTTCAAATTCCATCGGTTCAGTCCAACCTATTGAAGAAATTGGAAAAATAGCTAATGAAAATAATTTATTATACTTGGTTGATGTTGCACAGTCCGCAGGGCATATGAAACTTGATTTAATGAAAATTAACGCAGATTTTATTGCATTTCCAGGACATAAAGGTTTTTTAGGTCCTGTAGGGACGGGATTTTTGTATTGTAAAGATGAAAATGTAGAGAATATTGTTCCTATAAATTTAGGAGGAGGTACTGTCTCAGATGTTACTGAAGACTCCTTCACTCTGGATTCTTCACCAGCACGCTTTGAAGGAGGAACACAAAATATTTCCGGTATAATTGGATTAGAGGCTGCTGTTAAATATATTAAGAAGATTGGAATAGATAAAATTGAAAAACATAGCAACAAACTCACTAAACTTATGTTTGAAGAGATCTATGATATAAAGAATACTATTTGCTATGGTGATCCAGAAAATATTTATGGTATCACTTCCTTCAACATTAATAATATGAATTCACATGATGTGGCAAAGATCTTAGACGAAACCCGAAATATCTGTGTAAGAAGTGGTTATCACTGTGCAATACCCGCTATTAGGCATTTTGGAGCTTATGAGCACGGTGGAACAGTTAGAGCATCATTGCATTATTACAATACAAAAGAAGATATTCAAATATTAGCGGAAGTTGTAAAAAATATAGCAGAATCATTTGGAGATTAAAAATGAATAAATATCAAATTATTGCACTTTTCATAATATTTTTGATGGTGGCAAGTTTACTTGGAGCTTTGTTAGTTTAAAAAATTAAAACTAATGGGAGGTTATTTTATGGAAAATATTAAAATAGGTGCTGTAGTGGCAGAATTCAATTATGATATCACGCATATGATGTTAGAATTAGCTAAAGAACATGCTAAATTTTTAGGTTCTGAAATAACAGAGGTAATTGCTGTGCCAGGTGTTTTTGATATGCCTTTAGCAATAAAAAAGCTTCTGGAACAAGATAATATTGATGCAGTTATTACACTAGGAGCAGTAATCGAAGGTTCAACATCCCATGATGAGATTGTTGTCCAGCACGCCTCCCGAAAGATAGCTGATCTGGCCCTAGAATATGATAAACCAGTTTCTTTAGGAATATCTGGACCAGGTATGACTCGATTAGAAGCTCATCAACGAGTTGAATATGCAAAAAGAGCAGTTGAAGCCGTAGTTAAGATGGTTGAAAGGTTAAAATAAATAAATTAACATTTTAATCTTCATCCTAATTTTTAGAATAATATTTTTAATCTTTACTTATTAAAATTAAAGCGTTTCCACTATAAATATCTTCAAACTTTTTTCTAGTTAATTCTATATTACCTAGAGCAGGATCGGCCAATATTACTTTTTCATGGGTTATTTTGAGTATCACACTATAATGATAACCGCTATTAATGGTTAAAAAGACTATATTATTATATCTAAGATTATCTATTGATATCCGCATTCCTGCAGCTTCAACTCCTTTAAACTTGGCTGCTTTTAATAACCCGTACATGGTTGTACCAGTATGATCTGTCCCAGCAAGTTTTGAAATCTCATTTTCTGTTGAAATTATGCCAATATTATTTAAAGCTGTGGCTAGAGCAGCAGGTCCACAAGTATATGGTTTAGACTGCATAATTATTCCTTTAAAATTTTTTGATGAAGATATTTGATCATCTAAAAGTTGGCTTGTTTCCAACCATGAAGTTTCATTAAATGTTCCAGCAACTTCAAATAGACGGGATGAAAAACAAAATAATACTAATCTTTTAAGGTATTTTGCTATATTTAACCTTAATAAAATTTTTAAATTAAAATAACTGTTATTATAAAAAGATAATATATAATAATTAATATAAACAATAATAATATGAATATAACAGTATGTAGAAGTTAAAATACTATATAAACATAGTTGAAATAGTTTTAAAATAATATTATATATCATCATAATAATTGTTATATTTGTATTATTTATAATATTAACTATTATGTTTATAGTAATAATAAATTTGAAAAATTAATTCAAAAAAATTTGTGTGTTTAAAAGATAAGAAAACTAATTAATTTATCTTAATAACAATAAATCTAATAGAACTTATATAAATTAATAGATAAATAATAAAGGATAAGAATAGGTTTTTTAATTGAGTATTAGCTTGATTTTCCTATTATAAAAAAAAGGTGGATATTAATGGAAATTTTAACTCCCAAGGACTTGAAAAATAAATTCAAAGACCCGTGGATTGCCCCCTATAATAAAGTTATAACCATGGTTGATGAAGATTTAGTGGAAATAGTGGAAATCCATCCTTGTATAAGTGGATCAGAGTGGGTAGTATACCAATACAAAAGATCAAGTGAACTAGTACTTAAATCAAAAAGAGACGGTAATAAACATACTTTCATCGTAAAAAAAGGAAAAACCGATTTAAAATTGAAACCAAGCTTTGCTGCAGCTGGTATTGAAGAAGTTTTTGTTGAAAATGATGAAGTTAAAGTTGTTCATGCTGGTTTAGCAGGTGCAGGTGTAGGGGCTGCTATGTGTCGGGGGATGGCGGAAGGTGTTAAAAGGGTTGAACTCTATGATGTGGGGGGTGGCTCTAAATTAGGAAAAGCTGCAGTTATAACCCCTTTAATGGAAAAAATAGTTATTGGGATAGATGATACCGACACTAAGGATGAAGGAGCTACATGGACTCTTGCCAATAATGTGGGAAATAAATTAAACCAAATGGGTTTTGAATACATTGATCATGTTATAGTACAGCTATATCCCCATAACCCTAACAAAACACAGAATTGTGTGGCGGTTGCATTAGTATTTGCCGTTAAACCTGGTGAAAAAGATAAACTAATAAAAGAGGCCGTGGAACTATTAAAAAAGAGTACTCTTTCTGATAAAACAGCTATCGCTATTCTTGAGGGCCTTAAAATTCCTGAAAATCTAAGGAAATACTCTGAAGCAGCTAAAAAATCCATGATCTCTGTAGAAGAAGCTGAAAAATTGGCAAATACTATTGGAATCCAGTTGATTGAAGTTACAGGATCGCAAGGAAAAATAGGAGCTTTAGCCGCTTTAGGCCTTTATAATGATCTAAAAGAGGCTGTAAAAGTTTACAATGAATAAAAAGATTCGTATTAGTTTTTTAAAATAAAATTTAAAAATCTACCATTACCAAATGTAGCAAATTCCATATCTGTGCTAATCCGATTAATGATTTCAATTCTAATTAAATGCGAACCCCAATAAACATAATATTCACGATTAGCATCATCAACATTTACTTTTATAGTTCTAACTAGTTCTCCATTAACATAAATACCGTAAGTATCATTTTTAAATACACCAGAACTACTTGATATTTTCTCATCATCAAGATAAATATTTATTGATTTTCCAATCCTATTATCTGTTTTAAGATAAATTCCTTCATTAATAGTTAAATTATTTGTATTATTTCCCTCTAATTTTAATGTTTTTTCAGCATAAAGTTCTTTAAAAATATTTCTTAAATTACTATCTGGTATTACGTCCCCTACTGCAATCCCTAAGACTGATCGGGCTTCTGCCGGAACTCGGAGAATATTATCTTCTCCTGGGCGAGTTTGGTTGATACTATACTTGAAATCTTTTATATAAATTGAATCATTGTAATTTAATCCCAAAGTATCAATTGCACTTTTTGGTACTCTTAAAATATTATATTCATTTTCTAAAGCACTGTCCACAGTGTAAGGACCCCTAATATCAAAAGTTCGATTTTCAGAGGGTTGTTTCCATATTATCAGATTTCGTGATGTTGGTTCAATGGATATTTTACCCTCATCTACATTGACTGCTCCTAAAAATGAGGTTAACATAACAATTAAAATCAGTCCCGATACCAGTATGGGGAAGTGCATATACAAAAAGGACTTAGTAGATTGGGCCCGACCATTAGACTTGTATATCACAATTAAAGATCTTCTAATAAGTTTAATAATGTAATAAATTGCAAATATCATCCCAAATACAGTTATAACGATTCCGAGTAAGGGAGGTACAAATCTCACAAAAAATAGAGAAAATAATCCTAATGTTGCCAATGATAAACCCAAAATACCCATACGAATATACTTACCTAGAGCATCCATCATTGTAACTCTACCATACTCCATGGCCCGCTCCATTATTGTTCTTACAACTTCTGTAGCCACTAAGTTTAATTCTTTAAGTGAAGAGAGAGTATGATCTATTTTTCCTATATCTACTTCCTTAATATTTATCCCTCTCACATCAGCGTCCAGCACAATACCCACATCAACTCCGTAATCTTTTTCGAATTTAATATTATTTAAAAAATTCCTTTTTGCCGCGAACTGGCCACTTAAGGGCTGATCAAATTTGATTTCAGGGAAAAAAAAGTTTAATAAAGGTTTTGCAGTTAGTTCCGTTACTCTTCCTGCCTCTCTTTTAAATTTAGTCTTAGTGATATCTGCTTTTCCGTCGATAATCGGCTGAATCATGCGTTCAACTTGCTTTGAAGTTAGTTTATGCAGATCAGCGTCGATAAATGCAACTATATCACCTCTAGAATATTTAAATCCTGTTTTAAGAGCAGATCCTTTCCCTTTATTCAAATCATGTTTAAGAACAATAGCTCCTGCATTCTCTGCTATTTTAGCTGTTTCATCCTCTGATCCATCATCAACCACTATTACTTCTGTTATAAAATCTAATGATTTAACTACTTTAACTACATGCCCTACAGTTGCAGCCTCATTAAAAGCAGGTATTACAACTGAAACGGTAAATTTATGATCATTTTTAGGTTTATTAACAGCTAATATTAGCAATAAAAAGCATATGATTATCCAGTCCAATTTTGCACCTCAAAGTTTTTTGATTGTGAGTATCAAATTAGTTAAATAGATTTCTATATAATATTTTTTAAAAAAACTATTTTATCAAGTTGTAATCATAACATAATATTAGAACAATAAAAGGTGTACCATGAATACTAAAGTTATGATTTTACTGGGTAGTTCCTCTGATTTTAATATTGCGCAAAAAGCCATAAATGTTTTGGAAAAAATTGGAGTTAACTACGATATCAAAGTTGCATCTGCACATAGAACCCATGATAAAGTTAAGCAAATTGTATTAGAAGGTACAAAAAGTGGTGTAGATGTATTTATGGGTATAGCAGGACTTTCAGCCCATTTACCTGGAATAATTGCTGCTAATACTTACAAGCCAGTTATTGGTGTTCCAGTGGATGTGAAAATGGGAGGATTAGATGCTCTTTTTGCCAACGCGCAGATGCCGTTCGGTGCTCCAGTAGCTACGGTTGGGGTTGACCGGGGCGAGAATGGAGCCATACTGGCCTGTCAAATTATTGGAATTTATGATGAAAAAGTAAGAGCCAATGTATCAAAAATGCGTGAAGAATTTTTTGATAAAGTACATGAAGATGAGGAAGAACTTTTAAAAAAGGTAAAAGGAAGATTGTATTCACCACAAAAATTTAATTTTGAAGGAGAAAACAGTGGTATATCAACAAATGAAGTAGTCAATAACAAAAATATTGTTCCTGAAATTGCAGTTATTCCTGGAAGTTATTCTGACATGAAAATAGCTCAACAAACTACCAATTTTCTGGATAAAGTTGGAATAGCTTATGATATGAATATTATATCACCCATTAGATATCCTGAACGATTTGAAAAATATTTAGATCGGGTAGAAGATGTTAAACTATTTATTGCTATTTCTGGTTTGTCTGCACATGTTACAGGGGCGATTGTGGCCCATTCCAATAAGCCAGTTATAGGAGTTCCCTGTCCTGTTCAATTAGGAGGATTTGACGCGTTATTATCTATGATAAATATGCCTCCCGGTGTGCCTGTTGCAACTGTAGGAGTAGGAAATGGTGGTAATGCTGCTCTACTAGCAGCTGAAATGTTAGCTCTAGAAAATAAAAAGATAAAGGATAAAATATTTCATTTGAAAAAACATATAACCTGATAAATTAAAATTCTCTTTTAAAATTGAGATAATTTTTAATATAATAGATTGTTTCTTGATTGAGACACTTTAAAAAGGCTAATATTATATTAACTATTACTAAGTTTATATCTTATTAATTATCTCTAAGAAACTTTAATGATATTAAATTTTAATACTGTGATGAAGGTGAATTGATGAGAAATTTTCTAAATATGCTTGAAAATAAATTTAACATAATAAATGTAAACCAAGAACTATCAACAAAATTTGAAGCTGCTAAAACATTGAGAAGCCATCCCAAAGATTTAATTATATTGAAAAACATGAAAGAATCCCCAATTAGAGTCATATCTGGCATATGTAATACCCGAGAAAAAATTGCCATAGCTTTATCATGTGAAGTATCAGAAATAACTTTTAAGATAATTGAGGCCATGGAAAATCCCATGCCCATATCCAATATTGAATCAGTTTCGGAAAATTTCCACCAGTCCAGGAATGTAGATTTAAATGAATTACCAATTTTACATCACTATAAAAAGGATGGTGGGGCCTATATAACTGCGGGAGTTATTATAGCTAAAGATCCCGATACTGGTGTAAGAAACGCGTCAATACATAGGATGTTGGTTCTTGGAAAAGACAGACTCGCCGTCAGAATAGTTCCCCGTCACCTATACACTTATTATAAACGTGCCGAAGAACTGGGAAAACCATTAGATATAGCAATAGCCATTGGAATACATCCAGCTACTTTACTGGCAACAACCACTTCAATTCCATTTAATGCTGATGAGTTGGAAGTGGCTAATCATTTCCATAAGGGTGAAATGAAACTAATCAAATGTGAAACTGTGGATTTAGAAGTTCCAGAATGTGAAATACTTTTGGAAGGTCATTTAATACCATTTGAAAGAGCTAAAGAGGGTCCTTTTGTTGATTTAACTGATACATATGATGTTATTAGAGACGAACCTGTTATTGAACTTAAAAGAATGCATTTAAAAGAAGATCCGCTGTATCATGCAATTTTACCTGCAGGTTTTGAACACCGGTTATTACAAGGTCTGCCTCAGGAACCTAGAATTTACAATGCTGTTTTAAATACATTGCCCACAGTAAGGAATGTGGTTTTAACTGAAGGAGGTTGTTGCTGGTTGCATGCGGCAGTTTCAATAAAAAAACAAACACAAGGTGATGGTAAAAATGTGATCATGGCAGCTTTAGCTGCTCATCCTTCCCTTAAACACGTAGTAGTTGTAGATGAAGACATTAACATCTTTGACCCTGAAGACGTTGAATACGCTATTGCAACCCGTGTCAAAGGTGATGATGACGTATTAATAGTACCCAAAGCTAGAGGTTCATCATTAGATCCATGTGCATTACCTGATGGTACAACTACCAAGGTAGGGGTGGATGCTACCAAGCCTTTAAATAATAAGAATAAATTTGAAAGGGTAAGTTTAAGTGAATAGAAATTAGGTTAAAATTGTAATTTATTTGTTATAATATTAATTAAAGTAGAAAATCTATTTTGGCACCGCATTTGGCACATTTTTTATCTTTAATATTATTTTTGTTAACTTTAAATCCGTTTCTTTCAATTAACAGTTCGTTGCATTGATAACAGTAAGTGTTCTCTTTATCAGTACCACTGACATTTCCTATATAAACATAACGCAGTCCAGCATCTTTAGCAATGTTATAGGCCCTTTCCATGGATTTCAGGGGTGTTGGAAGAACATCTTGCATCTGATAGTGGGGGAAAAATCTAGAAAAATGAAGTGGAACATCTATCCCTAACTCATCTATCAAAAAGTTAACCAAGTTAGTTATATGCTCTACTGAATCATTATAACCTGGTATTAATAGATTAGTAAGTTCAATATGAATTTTTTTATCATACATTCTTTTAATAGTATCTAAAACAGGATCTAGACGTGCATTGCAGAGATTATGATAAAATTTATCATCATAACCTTTTAAGTCAATGTTGGCAGCATCAAGATAGGGGGCCATAACCTCAAAAGAATCTTCAGTCATGTAACCATTGGTAACATAAACTGTTTTAATATCTTTCTTTTTTGCAATTTTAGCTGATTCATATGTATATTCCAACCATATGGTTGGTTCATTATAAGTCCATGCTATTGATTTACAATTATATTGCTTACAAAGCTCAATAGCTTTTTCTGGGAGAATTTCGCGAATTGAAACTTCGTCTGTGTTGGCTTGGGATATTGTCCAGTTCTGACAGTAAAGGCATCGGAAATTACAGCCCACTGTCCCCAAGGATAATACATCTGTACCGGGATAGAAATGAAATAAGGGTTTTTTTTCAATGGGGTCAACTGCTAATGACGAGACCGCAGCATAAATTAAAGTGTTAAGTTTGCCCTGAACATTCTTTCTAGTCTGACAAAATCCTAGTTTTCCCGGTGATATAACACAATTTCTGGCGCAAACATTGCAATTTACATTGCCATCAAGTTTATCATATAGCATTGCTTCTTTTTTCATGAGCTCCACCCATATGTTCATATCCCCTAGGTGTGATTACATTTGTTTTTCCATCCTTATACACTATTTCGATTTTGCCCGAGGAATTTACTTTACCAATTTCCTTCAAAGAAATATTTTCAGACAAACCTTCAAATTTACCCTTTTTAACTGTAATAAGAAGTTCGAAATCTTCCCCATAACATAAAGCCATGTTTAAAGGATCTTCTTTTACAATTTGAGCTATATCAAATACTTCTGAAGGAATGGGTAATTTATCTTGGTAGATTGTAATTCCAATATTTTTTGAGGAGGAACTAACTAATTCACCAATTTCACTAATCAAACCATCCGTAATATCTGTGGCAGAGTTAACTTGACCGGATTTAGACAATTCCATAGCCTTTTTTAATGGGACTTCTGGTTCAAGGGCATGTTTAATAATTTTTTTTTTAAATTCTTCACTAATCTTTATTTTATCAGAATTTTTAAATAAATATTGGAAACCTGCAGCTGCAAGACCTATTGAACCAGTGACTGCCACCACATCCTCAAAGTCTGCACTGTTTTTCATCATAACCTTATCTTTTTCAACAACGCCTAAACATGTTCCTGAAAGAGTTATTTCATCTGATTCATTGGTATCTCCACCAATAAGAGGTGTGTTATATTTAAAACATGCATTTAATATTCCGTCGATTAAAGAGTCAAAATCTTTCAATTTCATGTCCCGAGGTAAACCTAGGGATATTAATATTCCAATAGGTTTTGCACCCATTGCTGCCAAATCACTGACATTAACTGTCACTATCTTTTTACCCATCTGATAAGGATTCATTTCTTTAGGAAAATGTTTAGATTCAAATAGCATATCTGCTGTAGCAACAAGATAATTTTCTCCAAAATCAAGTAATGCTGCATCATCGCTCAAACTCTCCAAGGATTTATTATTTAAAAAACTTGAAGAATATTGGATATTTTTTGTTTTTTTCAAAATACGTTGAATTAATCTTTTTTCTCCAAGATCAGAAAGAATTTTACAGGGCATGATAAACCCTTCAAAACTTAAAAAAAATACGGTTTAGAGTGAATTATTCACCCTATCTTTAATAATCTCCACTATTCTTGGATCCGGACCAAGTGGCTCAGTATAAATAATTTCACCATCAAATTCTATCTCTTCATCTTCATCTTTATGGTTGTGGCTATGTTTGTGTACATGTTCATGGCCATTATCCAAGCCCAGTATATGTGGAATATCATGTTTTGTGTGAACTCCATGCGCTAGAAATACAGGGGTTACAATTATTTTTTCTGCACCATTACTTGCCAGCTTATTTATAGCTGAAGGTATGGTAGGCTTTGTCATTTCCATGAATCCCACTTCAACCATATAATTTTCATTTTCTCTGTACATCTGGGCTAAATTGGTTACAACTTCTTTGCCATAGGGTAATCTGCTTCCATGCCCAACCAGAACAACTCCAATTTTTTTAGTCCTTAATTCTGAATTTGAAACCATATGATATCACTCCATCATCGCCTGCTTCTCGTATTTTTCTAAACACCATTTCTACTTCTTTACCAATTTCTATTTTTTCGATGTCATAATCCACTATCTGTGTTGTTACTTTAGCCCCTTCTTCTAATTCAACTATTGCTACCACATAAGGAGCTATATCTTTGAATTCATCAGTTGGAGTTTCTATTACTGAATAAGTTAAGATTTTACCTTTACCTGATAAATTAATCTCTTCCAATTTTCCTTTTCTTCGGCACTCAGGACATAATATCCTTTTGGGGAAAAATACTTTTCCACATTGTAAACATTTTGATCCTATAAGATTATATCTTTGTGGGATGTGACGCCAAGCTCTTACAGTTTCTGTCATATAAATCCTCCAAGAGTATTGAATAAATTTTTAAATAGACTGTTGAAGAGCTGATTTGGTGGTTTAATATTATATAAACTAAATCAACTCTAAAATAGTGACTTATTTGAATTTTTAATAAACTATTTGTCAATTTATTCTTGGAAATTATGGTAATTAAATTCTTTGGTTTATAATATATGGTTTTAATTTTTTGAATTTTCGTAAATAATAGATATCAATATAATTTTATTATTAATATATATGACTAAATTCATACTTATTTATCTAAAATCTGGGAAAAAGTATTAATATAATAATAATATATCCTTTAGTATTACTATATTATCATAGCATTGGTGATTTTGTGGATGAAAAAGGATATATTGTTAGTTCATTGTCATTTTTACTAATGATACCTGCTATATTATTAGTTTTTATAATTTTTACTGTGAATAATATAGGAACAGAACCTTCAAGTATCGCTATTCAATCTAAAAATGTCTTTTATGAGGTAAATGATTTAAAGAATAATATTCCTAGAATATCTAAAAAAGTCATTAATGAAATTTCTATGCAAGTAATAGATAGGGGAGCTGTTAATGATAGTAGAGAGGTTGTTAAAGAAAAATTACAACTGAAAATCAATCAGATACTTGCTAAATCTGAGTTTAATGATGGTTTAAGAATTAATTGCACGGTTCTCTCAGTGGAGACTGGTGATGATCCCTTCATAATACAAATTAATTCAACAATCCATGTTTCGAAAAACACTGTAGTTCATGAAGAAAATATCAGTCAAAACATTTCTATAGAAGGACTTCCTGATTGTCTGCCTTTTATTGTATGTAGTGAATTTGGAAAACCCGAAATAATTGAAGATAAAATATATTATAATTCCTATCTTTTTGAATTTTTGAATAATAAAAATATTTCAAATTCTGAAGTTTATATAAATGCTACCTCCCCTTTTTTAATAAAAAAATGTCCCTACCACCCTTATACTGTTCATGGAAATTTATTAAATCTTAAAAATTGTATTGAGAATGGTTATTACCATGAAAGCAATGATGGTGCTTGTTATTTGTGTAGATTAGAAGGTAAAAACACTTGTCCCCATTATGGAATTGAAACCTTTATAATACCCCAATGTATGAAGAATTCAACGTTTATAATGGCCCCTTGCTCTATTGATCATGTTCTATTTAACAAAACATCCTTCTATGGGATGGGGATTGATTACTACCAGAATAATTTATACTACTATAAAATTTTTTTAGATAATGGACATCGTTTAAAATATGGTATAAATCATTGATAGAGATAAAATGATGCAAATAATAAATGAAGAGAAAGCCCAAGTATTTTCAATTGATTTAATGCTTGGATTAATAATTATTACTGTGATTTTAGGTATTTCTGCAGATTCTATGAACTTAGCCAGTGATAAAATAAATGAAAATACGTATATTGCAAGTATGGGGCGATTAGTTGATGATGCTGCTGATGTTTTAGTTGAAACCCCTGGCGTACCACCAAATTGGGAAGAGAGTTCGAATTATTCTGATATTACGCCCGGATTAGCAAAATATAATACTATAAATAAAAAAGTTGAACCAAACATTCTATCTATAAAAAAAATTAAACAGCTGCAGGATAGATATGATGAATTAGTATACGGTAAAATACTTCCGGAAACATTTCATTCTACTTTGATCATTTTTCCACAAAATTCAAAAATACTGCCTTTGATAATTCATGAAGATGATGCTAAAAACTCTTCTTCAGATATTTATGTTATAAATAGAACTATATTAACAGATTTTATTGATTCAAAAATAGTTATTAACCTTGATATAATAAATTCTGGAAATAATGATGAAATAAAATGTTTTTATGATAAATGTCCTCATAAGGATTTGAACGGATCATTTAAACACGACCCTCCTGAAAAAGGACAACATTCATTCTGGATCTGTAAGCATTTCAAATTATCCAGAAAAGAATTAGATTCAAATAATTTTTATATTTTCAGCGACCCTTATACCAACTCTTTAGAATGGATAATAGATAGAAATGAACTAATTTCTAATAAAAGTAGTAATATGGATTCTAAGCCTATAAATGTTTCTGATCAGTTGCATTATCTCATAGGAGATGATGAAAGTGCTGTTTTATGGTTACATGTGAAGATATTGGATAATAAATATCCATTTATAGTATATTTAGTTAGCATACCTAAAGAGGTGCCAGTTGAAATGATAGATGCAGAAAATTTAAAACCAATTCCCTGTTACTTTATCTTAAAAGCTTGGATTTAGGATTATATATTAAAATATGTTCAAGCTAAATAGGAACACTAAAACCAAGCTTATGGTTGCCAGGGGATCTGTGAGGCTAGTTGATATAGGTATTACTATATTATCTGGATCAAGGCCTAGGCGGTAAGAAGCCGTGCTTAAGAAAAAAGTCATGGAAATTATTAGAGGAGCTAAAAATAGTCCAGCCCCCGTGCTTATAAATATCAACTCATAAATTCCTAAAGAATCTATTCCCAACCAAAAAGAAGCTATATAGGCCATTAATCCAATTAATGGATATAAAATAATAGCAAGAATTATGATTATGCCAAAATTCCTAATGGCCCCCTCAGTTGGCCGTAATTTAGCCTCAATGAATCCAGAATGCAGTCCTGAAGACAATCTTGCCCCTAATACACTGGTTAAATTACCTCCTTGATCAGAAAAAAGAGGAACTAAAGCTAAAATACTTGGATTGTCAAGTATTACTGATAATTTTGAATTTAGAATAGTACCAGCCGTTGTACCTAATATACTGCAAATAAATAAGGTGGGTATACTTTGTTTAATTATTTTTTGTAAATCTGGTTGGGCCTTTATACCAAAAAAAAATCCTGCTAACCCCATCATGATAAATATAATGAATAATATAATATCTAAATGCGTATTCTTAATTACAAGTAAGGTTAGGGACGCTAAAAACAGTGCGGGAATGGTAAAAATATCTCCAGCAGTTGTTATAAGTGGAGTTGTAACATTATCAGGATCCCAACCATTTTCATAGCTTTTTAAAGATATTAAAGCAGTAGCAGGAAGAAGTATTATTCCGGATAGTATTCCTCCCAAAACAGAGATGATTGTAAAATCTATAATGGTCATACTTTGAAAACCAAGCAGAATACTAAACCCTTTAGCCATAAAAGCCAATAATATTGACATGATAATGGTTAAAATTATGGTAGAAGCAATATTCTGATTTAATATCTTTGATTTTTTAAGTTCAGGAGATAAAGTTCCTATATGCAAATTTGAATTCAATCTTGAACCTAAAGCGCCGAATATATTACCCCTCATACCAATTGCACCTGGTATTAATACGAGCAGCCCTGGAAAGGTCTCTAATTGCGAAGTCATCAACGTTAAAAATAAACCTGCAAGTAATCCTCCTAAAATACTAATAAAAATAGCAATGAAACTTTCACCTAGAACTCTTTTTACATCGAAGAAAAATAATGATAACTTGTTTATAGCAAAAAAAGGTGTATAAAATAATTTTATAGTAAATTTAGATAGAATGATAACAATTTTAACTAAAATAGTTAAAATATTCTCTATAAGTTTTTTGATCTTCATGAAAAGTTGCTCTAGATTCATCACTTGGATCACCAGTCATTATCAATTAACCCCCGCTAAACTTTCCTAAAGATCATCCATGGTAATTTCATTTTTAGCTAATTTTTCCAAGAGATCCGCGCCAACTTCATTTCCTTTGGCAATAAGTGTGTCTCCACTACAAAGAATTGTATTTCTATCGGGCCCATAAATCCAAGATTCGTTTCTTCTAATTGCAATTACCCTCATTCCTGTTCTGGTAGCTAAAAGAAGCCTCCCTAAAGAATTATCTGACAGTTCTGAACCTTTTTCTATAGTTACTCTAACTATTATTTCTTCAGACTCTTCCATAACCATTTTAAAAACAGGGTGTGGTTTTATACCTTTTAAAACTAGATCAGCTATGTCCTTAGCAGAGTTGGCAATAGTTTCTGCAGCTTCACCAACTTCAAGTAAGGCTGTTAATTTCTCAGCATCTTCAACTGACCGTGCTGCTAATAGAGATTCCTTTTTAATCTCATAGTTAAGCCTATTTACCTTATTTTCTAGTTTTTTAACTTCTTCAGCAGCGTCTTTACTATTAAAAAGTAGGGCAGAGTAAGCCAGATCAACCATAAGTTCTGACATGTTCTTCATCTCAATCAAGATATCCTTAACGCTTTTCGACACCTTTCATCCTCCAAATCTTGGTAATAAGATTTGATTATATTTAGTAAGATAAAAACTTTATCAATTATAAAAAGATTAAAATATATTTTAATAGTTTAAAATTTGTTTAAAAACTAATTATAAAATTATTTATTTAGTATATGTATTATGGATGCATTCCCTTCTTAATTTTAATAGTTCTTTCTTTCTTTTTATAAGATCATCTGTCTCTTTAAGAATTTTACTCAGTTTAGGCAGTATACATTTGACTGTTTTATTATCATGGATCCAAAAACAGTCTTCACAACTCCAAACATTCTTACCTGTAATCCATTTACCGCCAGTTGACCCATCTCCACAAGGATAAAATGGACAATAGCAAAAAGTGCAGTTTTGTGGATGTTGGTGGCAAGGATAATACTCACATTCCCGGTTAGCACCTACTGTTATTTCACCTTTAAGAAACTTTTCATAAAAATCTACGGCTAAAGGATGGATTTCTGAAGGAACAGTATATCCTCGTGGAGTTATCATATATCCTTCCTTAACATAAGTCATTGAGTTTCCAACTATCAAGGTAGTGGACATATTAATCTCCTTATCAATTAAATTTTTTAGAGAAGTAATTTCAACTTCAGAAGATTCATCTGTGCTTCTAACTATTCCAACAGGTGTAGATAATTTTTTATATTTAACTAAAATATTATAAGCTTCTTTAAAAGGTTTTTTTCGTGTTTTACTTAAAGGATTGTAAATTACAATTACAAAGTCACCCTTACAAGCATGTTCAACCTTTCTTTTAATTTCAGATAGAGGTGTTAAAATGTCGCTCAAACTAATTACTGAAAAATCATGTAGAGGTGCTCCTAAAAGAGATGCAGCAAAAGTTGCAGCTGTAATTCCAGGTACAACTTCTACCAAAAAACCTTCATGTTTTCCAATTAACTGAAAAAGTACATTCCCCATGCCAAATATTCCAGGATCACCTGAACTTACCAAGGCTACTTTTTTCCCTTGTAGAGATTTATTAATTGCCAGCTCGGCCCGCCTTACTTCATCCCCCATCCCTTTTTTTATGACTTCTTTACCTTCTAAAAGATCCTGGATGGGTTTTATATAACCTTTATAAGCTATTACTACTTCAGCATTTTTAATGGTTTCAATTGCTTTCACGCTTATGTTTTCTCTATTGGGTCCTATTCCAACAATGCTGATCATTCAATCACCGAATAATGAATTTATTCAATTAGACAAATTGAGTACTTATTATAAGATTTACTTAAATGCTCGAATTAGTGTTAGCATATAATCTACCTATAGAAACTATTTTAATAGTGTTAACATTAACTTCAACACCTTTAGCTTTCATAGTACCCACTGCTGTGGCCCGAATACTATAAGTTTCATTAGGAGCAATAACTATAGTTCCTCCTGAACTATTACTTCCAGTTCCACTGATAGATTCTTTATAACCAGTAGCAGTGATATTTACTTGGAAGTTTTCATTACTTGTATCAGCAAAAGTAGTGACGGTTAATGTGTCCAAGTTTATACCGTCAATTCCTCCTTTTGTTTTTAGAGCTTCTGAAACTTCAATATCGTTTGTTATATTATAAGAGTCTGGTGTAGGGGTAAAAGTTGTATTTAATCCTTCAAAATTAAAAATTGATGCTATAGCATTTATTTGAAAATCGAATAGCTTTTCTATGTCTGGTGGTTGAGATGTTACTATAGTATAAGAACTTACTAGTCCTGCTTCAAAAAACATGAAGAAGACTACTAGAAATAATATGAATTTTAGGATTCGGGGCATGTGATCACCTCTATCTTAGTATGTATTTAATCTAGAATTGAATTAAAATATCTTCAAAACTGTTTATATCAAGATAAAAACTTTTTAATACTATCCTAATATAAAATATTTCTTAATCGAATTTTATTATGTCAATTTATAAGTTTAATAGTTGAACTAATTTTTATAAATTATTTTTTTAAATAAAATTTTTATTAGAATCAATCTATAATTTAAGTTAATAAATACATAGTACTAATAAGTTTTTAAGGGTTAAGTTATGACCGAAGATATTATCAATAAATTCTTAGATGCAGGATTTTTAATTAATGAGAATGTATATGAAAGGCTAAATACGTATGAAAATCCCTTAGTTATTACTGAAAAAATAATAAATTATTTAAATAACAATAATACTGATCTATTAGTCTTAACTGAAGATGATATTAAATATTATATCCAAGATTGTGATGTGTCCTTAGAAAGAGCTGTGGAAGAAGTTATTCCAAAGAATAAGGTTGTTGGAAAAAATTCCGGAATTGTTACAATAGAAAAAAAGCCAAAAAATTTTGATTTTAAAGTTTTAAAAGACACTAGTCAACAATCATATACTAATGGAGAAATAAAAGATCTTTCGAGCTATTTTAACAGTAGATTTGTCAAATTAAGAGATTTTATAGAAAAACGGGGAAATATGCAAGATATTTCTACTATAAAAAATATTTCTAAATCTCAAGATGTTGTAAAAATTATTGGAATAGTAAATGACATAAGAACTACAAAAAATAATCATAAAATCATAGAATTAGAAGATGATACTGATGAAACAGTAGTTCTGATACATAATGAAAATCATAAACTCTTTGAACAATCTGAAAATATTGTAAAAGACGAAATAATAGGTATAATCGGAAGTCGGAAAGGTACTATGGTTATTGCTTCGGAAGTTATACATCCTGGAGTGCCTCGCATTGAAGAAATGGATATGAAGTTCAGTACTGTATTTATTTCAGACATACATGTTGGTAGCTCTACATTTCTAGAAAAGGCATTTTCTAAGTTTATACAATGGATTAATGGGGATTATGGTACTCCCGAACATCTTGAAATTGCAAATGATGTTAAATATTTGATAATTGCAGGAGATATTGTGGATGGGATTGGTGTCTATCCCCATCAAGAAAAAGAATTAACTATTAAAGATATATATGCACAATATGATGAGGCAGCAAGACTTTTAGGTGAAATTAACGCAGATATTAAGATTATTATTGCACCAGGAAATCACGATGCTTCCAGGCTGGCAGAACCTCAACCATCAATACCTGTGAAATATGCTGAAGAACTATATAAACTAAAAAATGTTGAATTTGTCAGCAACCCTTCTCTGGTAAGTTTAGATGGTGTAAAAACCTTAATTTATCATGGCAGAAGCTTTGATGATTTTGCAATGACTGTTAAAGGATTGTCACATCAACAATCAGATTTAATAATGAAAGAAATACTTGAAAAAAGACATATTGCACCAATATATGGTGAAAGAACTCCATTAGCATCTGAAATAGAGGATCATTTAGTTATTGAAGATATTCCCCATGTATTCCATACGGGCCATGTACATATAAATGCTTATAAAAAATATAAAGGGATTCATCTTATTAATTCTGGAACATTTCAGTCCCAGACAGAATTCCAGAAAATTTACAATATTGTACCAACTTGTGGAGAAGTGTCAATTTTAAATAAAGGTGTTTATAAGCAATTGAAATTTGCATGATTATTTTATAAGTTGCTTTTTTATAATCTAAGTGGAGGTTAGGAAATTAAACAATTTTTAGTAAATAAAATAGTCAAAATATGTCACGACTTATATCAGCGCAAACTTGTTTCTGGAAAAGGAGGTAATATTAGCTGTAAATATAATGACTCCGATGATACTTATGTGATTATAACTGAAAGTGGCATATCCTTTAAAGATATGACAAATAAAAATGTGTTAATTACCGATACTTCAGGTGAAGTATTATCTGGATATAGAAAACCTTCTTCAGAACTGGGCATGCACTTAGCCATCTATAAAAAAAGACCCGACATAAACAGTATTATTCATACCCATTCACCCTATGCCAGTGGATACGCTTTTTCCGATAGAAAATTAAAAAGATTAGAAGGATTTGGAAAAATTAAAGATGAATATATTAGTATAGTTGATTATGCCCCACCAGGATCGCTTAAATTAGCAAATTATGCATCAAAGGTAATGGAAAAAGAAAATGTTGTTCTGCTAAAAAATCATGGCGTGATAACTGCAGGTAAGGATCTAGATGAAGCTACACTACTCGCAGAATTTATAGAAGAATCTGCAAAAATACAGCTTGTAAGTTTTATACTTAATCTCTAATAGATTCTAATTCACTTAAAACATTCCAAATAAGAGTTCGGGCATGAATAGGTATATTAGGATCATTACTAATTTCATCTAATATAGAAATTACAGTGCTTGCTCTTATAGTAGAATCCTCTTCATTATTCATAAGTATATCATTTGATTCTTCAGCTGCACGCCTAATATTCCTAGGGACACTTGTATCTTCCATTATATGCTTTAATATTTCAGAAACTCGATTAAATGCATTATTACTCATATTATAACCTCCAGAATTAACAATTTATATGAATACTTTATTAGTGTTATCCATGTTGGTTTATATTAACTTCCTTAAAAACCTTTTGTTATAAAATTATAGAATAATTAAGAAAACGTATTTATTAGAATCGATTCTTAATATAGGTTAAGAGACCAGTATTAATGATTAAATAAAAGATTACAATAATTTAACGATTTTTAATGAAATGATTCTATTAGTATTACATTGAAATTGCAACTGCTACAGTTACTCCATTGTAAGCAATTTTTTTAAGAATTAAATTAGAATTTTGGCCAGCAGAAATTAATGCACATGGTTGACATACTCCTCCAACTCCAAATATTTCTTTAACAAATTCTGAATCATCATATTCGTCACTTTCAAAATTTTTTAGATTATTAAGGGAAATTATATCCAGAGGAATATTATAATCTGCTGAAAAATTGATAATTGCCTCCTCATTTTTTTTCATTTCTGCTGTTGAAATTAAATCAATTCGTTCAAAAGGTAAATTTAAATAATCCAATGCTTTTTTAATAGCTGAACAAACTTGAAATTTTGATATGTCTTTTTTGGAGCCAATACCAACCACTAATTTTTTTGGTTTAAGTTCTAATGATTCAGATTTAAAAGATGCTATGATGAGATTATTTTTATTATTTTCAGAAATAGAATATGAATTTTTAATGATAGAATATTTATTAAAAAAGCTGAAATTAGGAGGAACAAATAATTTGACAGTTTTATTTTCAACAAGGGCAGAATTTATAGTTTTGATTTTTTCAAAATTTTTTATTTCAAGAAAAAACCACCGAGCCAGCTCATCAATACCAATTTTTCCATTAACATCAGTAGATGTGGTTATTACTGCATTAGAACTTATAATTTTGCTTATTTTTGATGCGTAATAGTTAGCACCGCCTAAATGGCCTGAAAGTAAACTTATAACATTGTATCCTTGGTCGTCCATTACCAATATCCCAGGATCTGTAATTTTATTATTTATCAAACTGCACAAATTTCTAACCATTATTCCTGTTGCCATTATACCTAAAATAATATTATATTGATTAAAGATATTTTTCAAATTCATTTTAACATTTTTTTGATATATATCTACTTCAAATATTGTAGGATCGTCTTTAAGTTTTTCAGATAATATTTTTGCCAATTTAAATCCTGATGAACTTACTACAATTATAGCAATTTTCATTATAATCACAGTCCCGGGATTATGAATTTTTTAATGTCCTTAATGTTAAATTGTTTTCTAGTAATGAATAGGTAATATTTTTTTATATATTGAAAGTATTTTTGAAAGTATTAGAAAAAAATGGTTAGAATGGATATGAATAATCCATATAAAACTGATGAAAATATAACAAACAATGCAATTGTAGTTTCTGTTAACAATATAGCTTCAGATATTGTTTCAATTTCCAATGAAGCAATATTATTCCCAAGTTCGTAGACTCCTTTTTTAATTAATTTAACATTTAAAGCTCCAGCTGCAGCTGCCATTGAATATCCTGAATTAGGACTAGGTGTATTACGAGCATCTCTTTTCATGATTTTATATGCATTTTTCCATTCTTTCTGTAAAATAAAAGCAGAAAATATAATTAAAAAGCCAGTGATTCTAGCAGGTACATAGTTAAGAACATCATCTAATTTTGCTGGAAACCAACCAATTTCAATATTTTCAGGATCCTTGTAACCTACCATTGCATCAAGAGTGTTAACTACTCTGTAAAAAATTCCACCAAACACACTTGCAAAAAAAGAATAGAATAACGGTGAGATAACAGAATCAGTTATATTTTCAGTCAGTGTTTCAATAGCAGCAGAAATTATTTCTTCTTGAGTTAGATTAGATGTATCTCTACTTACCAATTGTGAAATAGAATTTCTAGCTTCATTTATATCTAATTCTAAATTATTTTTAACATTTATAATTGATGTTATTAGTAATTTGATTGAAAAAGTAGAAGATAAAAGGATAGATCCTGCAATTAAATAGATAAAAAAATTAATTTTTGCAAATTCAAGAATTATATAAGTGAATGAAATAAATATTATTAGTGTTGAAAATGTTAATATAACTCCAGACCATTTATTATTTAGTTTATTGTTAACAGACAAAAGCTTTTTAAAATAATTAATAAAATTTCCCATTAAAACAACAGGGTGAATCTTTGTAGGTGGTTCTCCAATCAATAAATCTATAAATAAGGCAGAGATAATTATTAATAATATTTCCATGATTTTCATTTATATTTCTTCAATTAAAAGTCTTGTTGATTTTAAATTTAGAAAGGTGTTGAAATGAAAAATTTAGACAATAAAATACAGAAGTGGCTCTCAGATGAAGGTTTATTTAGACAAAAAGTTCCTGATGATAATAGTAATTTTCATTTTCTAATCCACTATCCAGAAGGACATGTGATGGATGTTATTCAACCAAAAGGAAAAAATGATATGGTGATTATTGGTTGTGCTACTAATGTTAGTAAGGAACATTTAGATGAAATGAAGAAAATGTCTATAAAAGATAGAGAGGAATTTATTTGGGATTTCAGATTTAGTTTAAATCAATATTCAGTAGATTTTCAAATGCAACATCCACAAAACGTGTTGAACAGTTTTATAGTCACCCGAGAAATATTTGAGGATGGTTTGACTAAAGAAAAATTGATATCTAACATAAAAACAATATTTCGTGCTAAAATTCAAGGTGTATGGAGAATACAGAGAAAATTTGGTGTTCATCATGACACAGAAAAAGGAGCTTCAGACTCTATGTATGTTTAATCAGTTTTAAAATCAAATTTTGAATTTATTGACATAATATTAATAAAAAAATTTAATTCAAAGAGAGGTTCATTTCAAGTGTAATAATATTTAAACCAATTAAAAAAATAGAAAGAGAGATACATTTCAAGTGTAACTTTTATTATTAATAAATTTAAAATATTGAGATACATTTCAAGTATAATGAATAAAATTAATTAAATTAAAAGAAAGCGTTATTTATTAATTGTAATCTCAAACTAGATGATTTTATTAAATTGTTTGTTCTATTTTTTATTATACTTATCATTTTTTTATATTTTCTAATTAATATTAATTTTTAATAAGAATATTGGATAGGTTGAACAAATTTTTTATTATATTTCTGAGAACAGCTTTAAAATTAAATTTTAAGATTTAATTTTTATTTTTTTTAATTTTTTTAATTCACACTTTTTTCAGTTGAAATTAGTGTCCCTCTTATTTTCATCACTAGATCTTCATTTATTTTACAGTTGAAATATAAGTCTCTCTCTGATTTTTCATGTAATCTCTTAAGACTTACAATTGAAATTATACTTATATATTTTTTCCTTTTATGATATTTCAAATGATCTTTATATTCGAAATAGTTACAGTTGAAATGCACCTCTCACTTTCAATAAATATATAACCTAGTTGCAAACATTATAGTATTTTGTAGTTGGGACTCTAATATATTATTTATTTCACAATTATTAATACTAAATACATTATTGTATTAATCACTATTTCAAGTATTATATGTCCTACTTCCTTTGAACGAGCATTTAATAGAAGTTATTAATTTCATTATTTTAATACAGGTAAGGGGTTTATATGAATATATTTGATGAATTAGGAGATAAACACAGCGTTTTTACGGAAAAAAAATATTTAGATCATAGATTTTTACCGGATAAATTACCACATAGAGAAATCCAAATAAAATCTATCGCTAAATATTGGATTGAAGCTTTGAATGGTGTTACACCTCCTGATATTACTATTTATGGAAAAACTGGGACAGGTAAAACAGCTGTTGCAAAATTTGCAATGAAACAACTTAAAGAAGCAGCTAATAATAATGATATAAATATTAGGACAGAATATATTCGTTGCACTGATTACACGACAGAATATCAAGTTATAGCCAGATTATGTCAGCAGATGGGACGAGACGTTCCATATAGAGGATGGACTAAAGCAGAAGTAATTCATACTTTTAGAAATCTTTTCAAAAAAAATGCATTTGGAAAAAATTTAATCCTACTAGTTGTTCTAGATGAAATTGATATATTACTTAAAAATGACGGTGATGGCCTTCTATACACTCTAACTCGTACTGATAATGTTTCTATTCTGTCTATTAGTAATTATGTTGATTTTAAGAAATTTATTAAACCAAGGGTAAAGAGTAGTTTAAGAGACCGTGAAATTGTTTTCCCTCCTTATGGTGCTCAACAATTAGTGGATATATTAGAAGAAAGATCTAAATTATCATTTAAAGATAATGTTTTAAGTGATGATGTTATTCCTTTATGCGCAGCATTAGCAGCTAAAGAAGAAGGAGATGCACGATATGCTTTGGATCTTCTAAGGACTTCAGGTGAAATAGCTGATGAAAAATCTACTGAAATTGTTCATGGTGATTATGTAAGGGAAGCCAAGGATTTCATTGAACACAATAAAATTACAGATATAGTTATGACTCTTCCAAGTCAACAACAGAGAGTCTTAGAGTCAATTCTATTTTTAACAAAAAGAAGAGAAGAAATAACTTCGGGAAGACTATATGAAGTATATAAAGATGTATCAAAGGGCGATACAGTATCATATCGTAGGATATTTGATTTTATAAATGAATTAGAAATGTTAGGCTTAATATCTACCAACACAGTATCAAGAGGAAGGGCTAAAGGACGTACTAATATTATTGATTTACAATGTGAAACTTCTATATTAGAAGATGCTATTTGGGGTATGTAACTAATCATTTCTTAATAATCTTATATTTAATTAATTATTTATATTATTGATTTTAAAAGAGCCATACGTACAGGTACTCCATAAAATGCTTGTTCAAAATATTTACTATTTGGAGTTGAATCCACATCATATGCAATTTCATCCACCCTAGGAAGGGGATGCATAACTATCAAATCAGTTCCTTTTAATAATTCTGAATTAATTAAATACGCACCTTTAATTTTTTGATATTCTTCTGGATCTGGGAATCTCTCTTTTTGTATCCTGGTAACATATAAAACATCAACCTTATCTAAGACATCATGAATATTTTCAGTCTCTCTAGCCACAACATCTATTTTATTTAAATCGTGAACTATTTCATCAGGCATTTTTAGCTCTTTAGGAGATACAAAACTCATTTTAACATTGAACAAAGCCAATGCATATGCTAACGAATGAACAGTTCTTCCATACTTCAAGTCACCAATAAGTGCAATATTTAAATTTTTTATTTTTCCAAAAATTCGTTTTATAGTGTAAAGATCAAGTAATGTCTGTGTAGGATGTTGACCCGCACCATCCCCGGCATTGATAACTGGAACATCTACTAAATCTGAAACATATCTTGCTGCACCTTCCATTTCATGCCTTATAACTATTGAATCAGCATACTCACCAACCATACGCGCAGTATCTGCTAAGTTTTCTCCTTTTGTCATCGAACTTCCAGCAGCTTCAGTAAATCCAATTACATTTCCACCCAATCTTTTCATGCCTGTTTCAAATGATAGTTTTGTTCTAGTTGAAGGTTCGTAAAATAACATACCTAAAATTTTCCCATAAAGTAAATTAGATGTCTCTTTTGACCTTGCAATAGGCTCCATTCTTTCAGCCACTCTTAAAATATATTTAATATCTTTTTTACTGAAATCCTTAATTGAAATAATGTTTTTCTGACTAAAGGTCATAAGTCCACCTACATATATTTTTTATTTTATACTTTATAATTATTATAACAATTACAATTTCCTAGCAAAAGTTAGATAACCAGTATGACCTAACATCCTTGTTTTTGGCCTCGTACCTTTACTTTTTATTTCCATCTCTCTAAAAATACATTCCACAGTTTTAATATCTTTAAAACCATTTTTTTTTAATATATTATGAAGAATCTGGAACTGTTCAATATATGGATTGTATGTTGCCAAGTAAGCTCCATTTTTCAATGTTTTTTTAACTTCTTCTACCATTTCCCATGGTTTTGGTAGATCTAAAAAAATCAAATCAACATCCTTTTCATCTATCCCTTTTTTTATATCTTGACATTTTATTCGAACATTTTCAAGTTCAAAGCCTTTAACATTATTTTCTGCTATTTTAGCAAAATCTTCACGAATTTCATAGCTTGTAACTCTCCCTTCACTACCAACCACATTACCAAAGTAAATTGCAGTTGTTCCAGCCCCAGTACCACCTTCAACTACAATAGAACCAGCACCAAGCCCAGTATAAGCAATAATAATCCCAATATCTTTAGGTAAAATTATAGAGCATTTACGTTCCATTAATTCTACATAATCATTCACATCTTTTTTTAGAACAATAAATTCTTTTTCAAGATGAGTCTTTAAAATTTGACCTTCTTCGCTCTTTTCAAGATGTTCTTTTTTTATAAAACCAAAATCCGAATGGAAATCTTTATCTTCTTTTATTAAATATTTTTTTCCTCTTTCATCCATTAAAATTCTCAAATTATCACATCTTTATGAAAATTTAATCATCATCAATCAATTTTTTTTCTGGTAAAGGTTGAAATGTTTTAATGCTAGAATCCAGAACTTTACGAATGTCTCTGGCAATTTTATTACCAATTCCTTCCACTTTCCTCAAATCTTCTTCTGAAGCGCAAATTATATTCTTAACACTTCCAAATTCTTCTAATAATTTTTTAGCGGTTACAGGTCCAACATTAGGCAACGATTCTACAATATATAACTGTTGTTCCATCAAAGTTAAAGGTTTCTTTTCGGTCCGTATTTGTATTTCAGGTCTTTCATGCATCTGCTCTCTTAAAGCAATTCTAAAAATCATGGAAGCTGTATCCTCTTGTGAACGTGTTGGTATTATGGGTATCCTAAAATCGACTGTAATTGATGCAAGAGCGCCTCTGATGGCGTTGGGATGGATGAAGCCTGAGTATAAATCATCACCTTCTAATATAATTAATGGGTTTTTGAAATTTTCAACTAATTCTTTAGCTTGTTTATACAATCTTTTATCAATAATAGAATTAACAAAGTCTTTAGCAGTTTTTCGTTCTATAGCAACCTCATTACTAACTTGATAATCAGCCACGGCCAGGCTCTTAATTCTAATGTCAACATTTAGTTTATCAAGTTCTCGCAAAACTTTAGAGTTTGATTCTCTTGAATCTGCATAAATTAAAGGAATTATTGACTCTAAATCTAAATTAGATTCTAAGACATCATTTTTTATTGATGATTCTTTAAAACTAGGTTTTTCAGAGATATCTTCTGATTCCACTAATTTTTCCTCTATTTCTTCAGATAATTCTTGATTAATACAATTATTTTTACCTATAACTTCATGTTCTTCATCAATAGTTTTATTTAAAATATTAACTTTTAGGTCTTGCTGATATCCGTTATCTAAGGTTTTTCGCATCTGTTTTTCTTTATTTATACTTGACCAGTAATAAGCTTCATCCCTAGTACCCTTTGTTATTAAAATAAACATACGACCTTTTTCTTTTCGTCCAGTTCTTCCTCTTCTCTGTATCATTCTAATTTCTGATGGGACTGGTTCGTATAGAATAACCAGATCCACAGCTGGGATATCAATACCCTCTTCAGCTACACTCGTTGAAATTAAAACATCATAAGCACCCATTTTGAATGATTTAATTATTTTTTTCTGTTCTTTCTGAGTTAAACCTTTCTCATTTTCCCTAGCCGCTTGTCCAAAAAATTTAACAGCATTTATTTCATTATCAACACATTTTTGATAAATTTTACTGACTGTATCTCTGTACTGGGTGAAAACTATGATTTTAGAATCCTTATTTTTGAGTTCTTTTTTTAAAATTTCTATTAGTTTTTCTAATTTAGGATGCTCCAATTGATTATCATAGGCTTTATGAGTTAAATATATCGCCATATTGAATTCTTTATCAGTTATAAGTCCTTTAGCAGCCTTAGTTTTTTTCTTTCGAATTCGTTGGAAATATTTTTCCAAATTACTTATTCCTTGAGTTTCAAGTAGCTCAATAGCATGCAATATATTTATTACAGCGCTTAATAAAGATATAGCCACAAAACATTTCTTAGGAGGTTTAATACTTCTTCCAATTCTATTTTGAGCCATACTCTTTGCTCTAAGAATGTCTTTTTTGCTAACATTTACAATCGTACTAATAATACCCATTTTTTTAAGGTTCATTAATCGAGTTTTCAGAGTCTTCTCCAGATGGGTTTTTATGTCTTTGAATTCTTTAGGTAATTCCACCTTTACCCAGTTAACCTCAACAGGATTAAAATAGGGTAGTACATCTTTATCTTCCTCATTTTTTATAACCACATCTTTAATGAAAAGATTATCACAGACCTTGTTTATTCTTTCATCATCCCAGCCTGGAGATGCTGTGAGTCCCAATATCAAGGGGTCTTTACTATCTTTAACGTATCTACTAGCGAGATAGACATAAGAATAAGAACCTACACCACGGTGACATTCATCAAATACTAATAGAGAAACATTTTTAATACTATATCTTCCAGAAATTAGGTCAGATTCAATAGTTTGTGGGGTAGCACATATAACTTGAGAAACATCCCATCTTTTTATTCTATCTTCTGGTTTAATGTCACCAGTAATGGATGTTATAGGCACATTTAAAAAACTCCGGAAGCTTTCTTCATGCTGAGCAACTAGTGGCTTACTGGGAGCTAAAATTAAAATTTTTGATTTTTTTATCTTCTGAAGCCTCTCAGCAGCAACTAAAACAGCAACTATAGTCTTTCCAAGGGCAGTTGGAGCAACTATCATACTATTACCCTTTTTAAGCACACCTGCTGCTAAAATCTGCTGATATAAACGTGATTCTATTTTTTCAGGTTTGATGAGAGGATGTTCAATCCATTTTGACATAATAGTATTATATATAAATAATATTTAAATAAAAAGTTTAGGCAAACATGCTTAATAATTTTTTAATATAAATCATGAATCTTTTGAAAAACTAAATTTTACAGGTTAAAACTTTATTTTTTAATAATCAATAATTAAATTTTTGAAATCATCGAAAACTACATCCAACCCGCACATACTCGGAATGTAATTAGCTGCCTTAGCTGAATCCACACCAATAACTTCAAAACCTAAATCCTCTATGGGCGAGACCACCATACAAGTATCACAAACAATTTTACCCCCAGCTTTTTCAATTATCGCAGTTAAACCCATTCTATCAGCAGCAGCCTTCATATTTATTGATGTACATACCCATAATTCATTTTTTAGTTTTTTACCAACCAGAAATTCTGCAATATCTTGAATTTCGTCCAGAGACGAATGAGGACATCCAAGACATATTAAATCAGGTTTCTCAGAAGAGGTAGATAATTTTTCCCGGGTTTCAGTTATATCCTTTTTTTCAATAGTAATCTGTTCAATATTATCTTCTAGTATTCTATTCTGGGCAAATTGGAATTCGGGAGTTAAATTTTCAACATGGTATAATGCAACCGCTCCAGAAGAAGCTAGAGCTGCACCTAAACTTTTTAAATCATTTGGAAATGGCTTATTTTTAAATTTAAAATATGGAACTTTATCTCCTATTTTTTTACCGACCATATAGCCTATGGCCCCATAGTCTGCACCTAAAGAATCAGTTTCAACATCTACAATTAGATCAGGGATTCTTTCTTCGTCTAAATGATATCCATACAATGGTGTTTTTCCACATATAGCTGCTGATAATGCTCCAGGACCACCTTCCCGGTTTGTTCTAGCTCCTAGAATCGAATTAGCATATACTACTGCAGATGATTCAGACCATGCTATGTGAGACCCTTTTAGTGGAATATTTCCTATTAGGTATGGAGTACATGTGCACGTAGTCATAATATTCATTTTACGATAAGCTTTAACTATTTCCAACTGTCTTTTTGTAAATTCTTCCTTAAATCCTAAATCTTTCCAGTTATCTAAATCCACACCAGCAGGGTTTAATGTAGATGGAACACATGTTTTTGCTTTAGGATCCGATGCTAAATCTACTAAATATTCCAACCCAGAGTCACCTATAGTTTTATAGGATACGCCAGATACTTGGGCCGAGGAAATATCAACCATCTCTGTTGCGTCATAGATATCACCCAAAGCTACTAATATTTCCATACATTTTTGTATGGTGCTTCCATAGTATCCATTGTACATTTTTTCTTCTTCTGGTGTTAAATACATCTGAATCTCCCTTCATGATTTTATTTGTTCAGAAATAATATCATTAACTAAATTTAAAAAATTTTCCATTTCTTTATATGGCACTACTGCTCCGGCGGCAATATTATGTCCTCCACCACTACCATTAAAGCTTTTTGAAGCCTCTTCTAATGCCTTTCCCAAGTTAACTCCTTTTTCAATTTGCTGTGGTGTGCTTCTTGCCGAGATCTTTATTACATTGTCCATTTTAGATATAGCTATAACAGGTTTTTTGGGATCCAGATACTTTAATTCCAATCCAACACTAGCCAGAGTCCCCATAAGACTTTTTTTACGTTTATCTTCAGTATATATATGTTGAATATAATCTAATTTTACTGATCCTTCCTTTTTAATCCAGTCAATACCCTTTACTAAATTATCTTGATATTTTTTAACCAGTCTTTGAGCTTCTGCAACTGAATCTTTTTTATCCCCCAGACATATGCTTAAACCAAGTCCATACTTTTTATTTTTACCACAAGCATCTAAGATTCTGGCATAATCTTCAATATTTTTCAAGGGATTTATTTCACGGGGCATGCTGTAAACAGTTCCGAATATGTTGGTGTTGACTTTAATTAGTTCTTCTTTTAAGATATCTCTTTCTTCGTTACTAAGATCACTAAATTTTATACCATAAGAAACCCCCATTTTTTCTAGAAATGTCATTGAACCTTCTAGATCTCCAGTAAGACCTGGTAAAATAGGATTGAGTGTATATGCTAGTGATTTGTAAATAGGTTCTTCGTTTTTGTATGGAATTTTCAAGTCATCATGGATTTCTACTGTTCCGGATTGAATTCCTTCATCCAATATAATCTTATTAAAACCAGTAAATCCGTTCACACCTTGCATATCTCCAAAAGCACCGGCTAAAGCTAATCCAGCAAGATCTTTATTATCCATCCCTTTGACGGTTAAGTAGGATACTCCTGATGCACTAATATCTTTAGTACCGTCTATTTCATATAGATGAGGATTAACATGAGTTATATTTTCTAGATCATCATAGCCCTCATCAGGTATTTGGTGATGATCAGCCACTATAATCTCTTTTTTAAGTCTACTTAATGATTCTAAGGCGGCGCTTCCCATATCACAGAAAAAGAATAATTGATATTTTTCCCTAGCAAGTTTTTTAATGAATCCTTCACGGAGCCGGGGTACTATTGTAACATGAAATTTACCATTAAGTTTAGAGACAGCGTTACATATAATTCCCGCTGAAGAAAGGCCATCAGAATCATTGTGAGAAATAATTCTCACTACATGATCCTTTTCTACATGGTTTTTAAGCAGATTTCCTGCTTCTTTAGCTTTATTTAACAAGTAATGCTGCTTTTTTTGGTTCATATCTCCAGCCTTCAGGTAAAACGCCCTCTCTCGTGTAATATCTTACTAATCTTCTAATATTAGATTCGATAATTTGTAAACCTCTTTTAGTGTGCAAATCTTTTGGATTTTCATCCAAATGGTCTCTTATATTGACGGCTTTCCTTATTAAATTCATTAAATCTTCAGGGTATTCTAATTTCTGCCCATGATTTTCCAATATTTTCGTAATTTTCATTCCAGTTATTAATTTGACATCCGGTATTCCATACTGGTCTCTTAAGATAATTCCAATCTTACTAGTGGAGTTACCTTCTTTTCTAAGTTTTAATATTAATTCTTCTATTTCTTCATTTGAATATTCTATCCATTCTGGTTTAATGGTCATTCAATCACCTCTATAATATTTATACCACATTGCAAATTTTTCAAGCGCTTTTCTACGGTGTGAAAATTTATTTTTTTCTTCAGTTTTCAACTCTCCGAAGGTTTTTTTATAGCCTTCTGGATAGAAAAGCGGATCAAATGCGAAACCAAAGTCTCCTTTTTCTTTAAATGAAATATGTCCTCTAACAGTACCTAAAAAAGTCACGGGTTCGGAATTGGGTTTGCAAAAACCAATAACCGACCTGAATTCGGCATATCTGTCATTAACATTATTCATAAGCTTTAAAATACCTTTGTTACCAATAGTTTCCTGAACATACGATGAATATACTCCAGGAAACCAGTTTAAAGCTTTTATAAAAAGACCTGCATCTTCGACAATCACAGGTTCGTTTAAACGACTTGAAACATTAACTGCACCGAAAGAAGCAACTTCTATTAGTTCTCCTTGAATTTCAGGATACCCTATGTTTAAGTGTTGAACTTCGATGCCAAAATTTTCAAAGATATGTTTGGCTTCTTTAACTTTGTGTTTATTACCAGTTATAAAGTTTATCTTCATATAAATTCATCTCAAGTTTTTATCAACAAATGTTATATTTTATTTATAAAATTCAAAAATTAAACTTAAAATTCTATCAATATCTATTAAAGTTTAATCCATACTAGTAATATAACGTACCCTTCCTTCAATTTCTTTAATCTTA
This sequence comes from Methanobacteriaceae archaeon, assembly GCA_030016715.1. GTDB lineage: Archaea > Methanobacteriota > Methanobacteria > Methanobacteriales > Methanobacteriaceae > UBA117. The sequence goes on from JASEJD010000002.1 coordinate 119,881, forward strand.
TTAACTATTTTCTGGTAATTATCCGCTAAATAGTATCCTTTTAGTATGTATTCAAAAAATTTTTCACCAACATTATAATGAGTGCTATTTATAGCCTTTTTAAGCACTACCAGATCTACTCCTTTATCTTCCACTTCTTGGGAAACCTTTCCCAGACCAAAATCTATGAAATAAATTTTATTATCAGACCAAATCAAGTTTGAAGTAGTTAAATCACCATGAATAATACTACAATTATGCAGTTTTGCAATATTTTCACCTATTTTAATACCCAATTCTTCAATAATTTTCTTATTATTTTTTAAAAGATTTTTAACCAATTCACCTTCAATTTTCTCCAGAGTTAAGGAATAAATTTTTTTATTTACATCAAATACAAGAGGAGTGAAAACTTCGCATTTTTTAGCTTCATTTAATAGGCGCGCTTCCTTTTTAGTCCGGCTTTTTCTTAAAATATGGTCAATTTCAGGGATTCGGTAATTTTTAGGCACCCTTTGCTTTACCAAGACCTTATTATTGTTCCAATATTCAGAGTAAATATTGGCTTCAGCACCTTTAGCCAACAACTCTTTAGGAAGTTTTAGACTTTTTTTTGAATTTTTAATCCAAGGAACATCCACTTCATCACTTCTATATTTCTGAATCACAGTTGTTTCATCTAAATTTTGATTAAAACCATATTTATACATTAAATAACCTAACCACGCAATCATAGCTCCATTGTCACCACAATATTTAACTGGTGGCATATAAAACTGGGCATAATGCTCTTCAGCCATAATTGATACCATTTTTCTTAATCGGGTGTTTGCAGCCACTCCTCCACAAAGCATTACTTCTTGTTTTTTTGTGTGGGCTAAAGCCCTTTCAGTTATTTCCACCAACATAGAAAAAGCTGTTTCCTGTAAACTATAACATAGATCTTCTAAATTACTGCCAGAATCATATTTCCTAATAGCTGCTGTAAGAAGCCCGGAAAATGATAAATCCATTCCTTTAACTGCATAAGGCAACTTAATATAATTATCGGATTTTTTTGCAAGTTTCTCAATTTCAGGTCCTCCTGGGTGGCTTAAACCAACGTGCCGTGCAAACTGGTCCAAACAATTTCCTATTGCAATATCTAATGTTTCTCCAAAGACACGATATCGACCACTATCAAAAGCAATAACTTGACTGTTACCACCACTCACATAAAGAGATGTTGGATCATTAGCAGTAGTGGTAAGCCTGCCAATTTCCACATGACCAATACAATGATTTACCCCTATAATTGGAACATTTAAGTTTAATGATAGGGATCTTGCGGCAGTAGCAACTGTTCTAAGCGCTGGTCCCAGCCCAGGTCCTTGAGAAAATGCTACTAAATCTATTTCTTTTAAAGATAATTTTGATTTTTCTAAAGCATATTTAATCAAAGGTATAATTGAGTTTGAATGATGTTCTGCGGCTTCTCTTGGATGAATACCTCCTTTAGAAGGAATTAAAGCCTTCCCGACCGAAGCCAATATTTTTCCTTCCGAGTCTACTATTCCCACACCAGTCTTTTCTGCAGTTCCTTCAATACCAATAATCAACAATTATATCACACTTGAATTAATTTAACACGTTTTAATCAATTATCCATTCAAATTAACTTAAGATACTTTTCTACAATATTTATTTAAATTCAGTTCTAATATAAATAATCACTTTAATAATTATTCATCTTCATTTCGATAATTTATACACAATTTGATATTAACGGAAAAAATAAATTGATTTTATCATTACATATATTATTCTTGATTAAAAAAAAATATTTAGGTTGACGTATATTATGAAAGATAATATAAAAATTTACGGAAAAAATATTCTTAATGAATTGAAAGGTAAGGATTCTCTATTTCTATGCGTAATAGCCAGTACAAAGACATCTAATATCAAAGGGATCACCGGAGCAGGCGCAACACCGGAACTTACAGATTTTACACCTGCAGCTGATGTTGAATTGGTGATTTTAGACAGTCCTCAATGTTTACCGGAAATACCTAAGACTTTTGTCGAAGGAGAAGCAGCACCAACACCGGCAGTTATTACTAAAGCTGCACTAGAACTAACTGATCTGCCTTTTATCGTGGCTGATGCAGGTGCTGCAGTCAAACCAAACATACCATATATAAAGATAAATGATGAACCTGGTAAGAACATTAGAACGGGTAAAGCTGTTACAGATCCTAAAAAAATATTTGAAAAGGGAAAATTATTAGGAAAAACACTTTCCAAGCTTACAGATCACATAATAATAGGAGAAAGTACTCCTGCCGGCACAACAACAGCTTTGGGAGTGCTAACTGCAATGGGTTACGATGCAAGACGTAAGATAAGTGGTAGCATGCCTGAAAATCCACATAACCTCAAATATGAGGTAGTTTCAGATGGTTTAAAAGCTGCAGGTTATGCTAAAGGTCAACTTGAATCTGACCCATTTAAAGCAGTGGAGATCGTAGGTGATCCAATGATACCAGCTGTGGCTGGTATAACCATGGGTAGTTCAGCAAGAATTACATTGGCTGGTGGCACTCAGATGACTTCTGTGTGTGCATTTATTAAAAAATTGGATTCAGAGTTTGATTTTAATAATATATGTATATCTACTACTAGATTTGTTGCTGAAGATGAAACTTCTGATATCAACCATATAGCTCGCCAGATTGATGATATTACTATTATAGCTGTAGATCCTGGATTTGAGAATTCAAATAACACTGGCCTAAAAAGATATGTCAGTGGTTCTGTTAAAGAAGGTGTAGGTGCTGGTGGAGCAATGTTGGCTGCTCTATTAAATGGAGCATCTATGGAAGATATAAGAACTAAAACTGAAGAATTATGTGAAAGAATTTTTTAATAAGATTAAAACTTGTAATTTAAATATTCAATTTGGATAAAGGGGAATTAAAATATTTTTATCAAAAAGAAAAATTGCATAAAATTTTTAAATGGTTTTGTTCCTTCTAAACAGGCCATTTTAGTCGGCATCGTGTTTTACATAGGGGGAATTATTTACACAGTATTAGATCCTACAAACGCCCCAATATTTTTTAAAGGAGGTTTTTTACTGGGAAATTTGGAAGTTAAAATTCAATATCCCTCAAAAATAACTTTAAATTATTTTTATGAGCAATTTATAAATTTTTTAGGAAAAAAATCTTTTAATATTTTTTTGAATAATCTTTTAATAATAATAATATCTATTTTCTCAGGAATTGGCCTTATAACAGTGGTTTGTATAGGTTTATTTAGTTTTTCAGGTTCTATCACTTATATGTTATTCATAAAATTTGGTTTAATTAGAACAATTATAATCTTTCCTGGTTTATTTCATTTATATTTGGAATTATTAGCAGGATTTTTAGCTATTGATGCATTCGTAGTTTTTTATGGTTCTTTTTATAAAGCAATCATAAATAACTCTTTATTAAACTTTAAAATAAATATTAAAGAAAAGTTTATTCCATTAATTTTAAGAATTACAAGCCTTCTACTTCTTGCCGCCTTTTTAGAGGTATTTTGGAGTACTTGGTGGGTTTTTATTGTTACAAATCAATATATTCCTTGGCATTATTTTTATACCGGTATTTATTCAGCTAAGGTAATCTGTTAATTTTAATAATAAATTAAAAATATTCGAAGACTATAATTAATAAATGGTTAGTTGCTTATTAATGTAAAAATTAATACCGATGCCCCTACAATCCAGCAGTAATAGGCAAATATCAAAAGATTTCTTTCTTTGATTAATTTTAACATTAATTTTATGGCAATATAACCAGATATTGCTGCTGCAACGAACCCCAACAGATAAAATCCAGTATTCGTATCAAAACCACTACCAATATCATTTATTTGGACTATTGCAGCCCCCAATATTGCAGGTATAGATAATAAAAAACTAAAACGGGCTGTTAATTCTCTTTCCATACCTAAAAATAATCCTGATGATATAGTTGCCCCTGAACGGGAAATACCTGGAGCAATAGCACATGCTTGTGCAATACCCACAATTATTGAATTTTTTACAGTCATTTCTTTAAGACTAGTCTTATCTATAATTCTTCGGGATACCATTTCTGAACCCCACAGAAGAAAACCTGTGATAATTAGAAAGAATGAAACTGCTGTTAAATTACCAAACAAACTTTCAAAAAAGTCTTCAAGTAAAATACCAGCTAATGCTGCAGGTATTGTACCTATTAATACAAACCAAGCCATTTTTTTGAATTGGTCTTCTTCTAGCCCTTCTTTAAACTGTCCTTTAGATATATCCATTAAACTGGAGAAGAATGATTTTATCATGTGCACCAGGTCGTCCCTAAAATATAAAATTACAGCTAAAAGACTTCCAACATGAAGCATGGTATCAAAAGCAAGATCTGGACTTATTCCAATTAACTCGTGCATGAATACCAGATGACCTGAGCTACTTATTGGTAAAAATTCTGTTAAACCTTGTACTATACCTAAAATCAATGCTTGAATAATATCCATTTTTATCACCTAATAAATGCAAATAATAATTAAATATAATTTTTCAAAAAGAGTATAATAAGTTATAAGTTATAACTTATAACACATATTTAATTAAATAAAAGTCAACCATCCATATTCATCTTTATGGCTACCTTCAACAATACTGAAAAATTTATCTTGAAGTTCTCTAGTTATTTTCCCACGAAATCCATCGCCAACTAAAATTTTATCTACAGATCGTACTGGAGTTACCTCAGCAGCAGTACCTGTTAAAAATATTTCATCAGCCAAATAAAGCATTTCCCGCGGCAAAGCTTCTTCTTTTACAGTAATATCCATTTCTTCAGCCAAAGTGATGATAGAATTTCTAGTTATTCCCTCCAAAATAGATGCGGAAATTGGAGTAGTATATAGAACCTCATCTTTTACTATAAAGATATTTTCTCCACTTCCTTCACTGACTTGCCCTTGGTAATCTAGTATAATGCCCTCATCATAACCATTGGCCATTGCTTCCATTTTTACTAATTGTGAGTTCATGTAATTTGCGCCAGCTTTAGCCAAGTTAGGAAGGGTATCAGGAGCCATTCTCCGCCAACTTGAGACCCCAACATCAACACCATATTCTAGTGCTTCAGTTCCTAGATATTTTCCCCATTTCCAAGCGGCAACAATAACTTCCAATGGACAGTTTAAAGGATTAACACCCAATTCACTGTAACCTCTAAATATGAAAGGTCTTATATAGCATTCAGCTAATTTATTCATGTTCACGGTATCAATTACAGCTTGACTTAAATATTCTACTGAGTATGGCACTTCCATACGATATATCTTAGCAGAATTAAGTAATCGTTTAACATGGTCCTGCAATCGGAATATTGCAGGTCCATTTTTTGTTTGATAACATCTTATTCCTTCAAAAACACTGGAACCATAATGTATAACATGGGATAATACATGAACATTTGCATCTTTCCAATCAACGAGTTTTCCATTAAACCATATTTTTCCGGCTTCATTCCAGGCCATTTACATTACCTCAATTTTTTACTATTTTTTGATTTGTCTAAATTTGATCCAAGAATAATAGATTTCCATCATAATAAATAATCTAAAGCACTTTTAAGCTTCAAATTTATTAATTATTTTATCTAATAAACATAGAAGTCAACTAATATATAGTATTTTTTAATTAATAATTATTTAGTGAATTTAGCATAGTAACATTATTTAATAAAGTCTATTTTTTTGCCGCGGAAAAGTTTATATACTCACTTTAACAATAATCAGAAATACTCACTTGGGGCCGGTGGTCTAGGGGTATGATACCTCGCTTACAACGAGGTGATCAGGAGTTCGAATCTCCTCCGGCCCACTAGATTTCATATTTCTTTTTACTATAATATAAAACAGTCTAAAACTTAAAACATAATTTTTACATTATTTTATTTCATATAGTTGATAATAAGCTAATATAAATATCAATATTAAGTTATAATACTTTTTTATTAATACTTAAAAAATAAAATTTTCAGAAAATTATGAGCAGAATCAGGATCAAAAGAGATACGAAGAAGATAGTAGTGCCTCTCAGTAGAGTAACGGTTATATCACGTTCTAAAGTAAATACCAAACCATATGATAAAATTCCAGAAAATACTATTTTTATTATCCCCAATATAGCATTATCCACCTTTCCATAGGTACCAATAATTGTAGATATGATCCAGGATAGACCTAATACTATTAATATTAAAACAATGGTGTTGCCCAGTAATTTTTTAATTCTTGGATCAAAAATATTAGCAACTTTATCTCGCTTACGGTTAAGACTACCTCTTTTACCAGATTTAACAAATGAAGAGCCGGGATTTCCTTCGTAAATTGAAGTTGTGTAGGATTCATCAACTACTTCTATTTCATTACTAACATATTCCTCATCTTTCTTTGAAAACTTTTTTGCCAGCCTTAAAAGACTGTCGTTATTTATGAGTTTTATGTTTCTTCGAGCTGCATAATTTTTAGATTGCTGTGTGAAGTCAGAGGTAGTGACTATAACTACTTTAGATGCTTTTAATGTTTTAGCCACCATTTCCATTTCTTTTAGAACATCAAGTCCCACATTCCATCTTTCGTCATAATTTTTACAAGCAACAACTACTCCAATATCACCCAAAACCGTGTTAAGAACACCATAAATATCTATAAGATGTCTAGAAGTCCTGAAATCTTTATAAACCTTGAAGCCAGAATCTTCCATAATTTTTGCCATAAACTCTACTAGCTTTTTTTTCTTCATTCACATACCTTCATAAAAATGTGTATGAAAATTTGAACCAGTTATCCATCTAAGATAAAAGGTAATGGTATTCACTTCTTTTTATTATTAATTAATAATATATTGTCATTATTATATATGTCATTTCTTTTATTTTAACTAAGTAATTAAATATAACTAAAATTATCCTTATTTAAAGAATTTTTATAATTACATAAACTTTTTAGATGTTGAATTATATAGATGCTTTTATGAGAATTGTCATTACTAACGATGACGGAGTTAACTCTTCGGGAATCATAGCCGCTAAAAAAGCAGTTGAAAGTTTAGGTAAAATTGACGTAGTAGCACCAGCAACTCAGCAAAGCGGAATTGGTCATGCATTAACTCTATTTGAACCGATAAGAGTAACTGCAACTAATTTAATGGATGGTAGCGCAGCTTATTCTGTATCTGGAACACCTACTGATGCAGTAATAATTGGAATATTTGAGATAGTAGAAGAGAAACCGGATTTATTAATTTCAGGTATAAATATTGGCGAAAATCTTGGAATGTCTGAATTAACTACTTCTGGTACTATTGGAGCGGCCATGGAAGCAGCTGTACATGGTATACCTGCATTGTCCGTGTCATTACAAGTAACTCGGGGTGATATTAAGTTTCATGATGGTCATGTAGATGTGGATTTTTCCCACGCACAGAAAATCACCAAAAAGGTTGCAGAAAACATATTAAATAAAGGATTACCTAATGGTGTTGATTTTTTAAATCTGAATATACCCGCCTCACACAAGGATAATAAAATTAAAATCACCCGGCTTGGAAAAAGAATGTACAATATTCATATTAAAAAACGTTTGGATCCCCGTGGCAGACCCTATTACTGGATCGACGGTGATCCAGTTGAAAATGACACCAAAAATACCGATGTCCATATTTTAAAAACTGAAAATATTGCCACCTTAACTCCCATATCATTAGATTGCACATCTCCATTGGATTCAATGGAAGGGTGGATTGATTAAAATAGAATTCTTTATTTTAGGAAATGATTCTATGAATGTACTTGATATTAGAAATAAAAAAATCAAAGTAGGTTCTAAGGTTAAATATCTAGGAACCAATACTCATGGAACAGTTGAAGAAATATGTTTAAAAAACAATGTTTATTGGGTTATGATAGATTCTACAAATTTATATTACCTTCCCAATCATTTAGAAGTTATAAATTATAAGAAAAAAGATAAAAGCAGCTTTTATTCAAATAATTTAAAACAGAATTTGTTAAGAATAAAAAGTATTAAAAAAAGTATGGATACTCAAATTTCCGATCATGGAGATGGGCCAGGATATGGTGGAGGCTAGTCTCAATTTAGATCCATCGTTATTAAAGGTTAAAAATCAACAACTTTAATACCTAAAATTTCCTTTTCTCCATTAAAAACTGCTTTAGCAATCTGTGCACTGCCTAAAGAACCGGAAGTAGTAGGTAGACTAATTACAGGAGCTATTTTTTTTAGTTTACTTTTTAATGAACCAAAAATATCTATAGGTTGCTTCATCGAACCCATAGATCCTGTAAGCACTATACCTTCAAGTTCATTTTCACTAATTCCAGCCAATCCCCATATTTCCATGGTAATGGTCATAAGCATGGTTTCAATTGCATTTTTTGATTTTTGATCTCCATTTAGATAAGATTTAATAAGAATATCTTTTGCTTTACCCACTTTAGTGTGTATATCCGCCACTTTAACCGCTCCTGCATGCGAAAAACATTCATTTGCAGTACGTATATTATCATCAATGTCCCTAATCATTTCTAAATCTAAAGGACCATGGATAATGCCCATTGCCCCTATACAAGCGTCTATTGCTCCTCTGATTTTGCCGTTTTCAATCAAAATACTTACTGTGTTGGAACTTATATCCGAAACTATCATGTTCTCATATCCAGTTTCTAAAAAAGCATTATAACAAATGCTTATCTTTTCAGAACTGGCGAGATGAGAATAAGCCGCCTTAAATCTTTCATCCAAACAAGGTGTATTTTTATGAAGACCGGGTATTAAAACTGTTGGTATATTAGAGCCCACTATTTCATCATATACCGCTGTACCTCCGCCCGTAACCTTACCTGCCCCGCCAATGGAGACTATGCCTCTATTTTTAACCTTTCCAACGGGTTTAATGGCAGATATGCCATCTCCCATAGCATAAGTAATTGCCATTAACTTGATGGATTTTTCATCTACTCTTTTTCTCAATTCTTCTAGAGCAGATACTTTCCCCGCGGATAGATCTTCTCTTCCAATTTTAAAATGAATTAAATCATCATTGAGGATGGTAAACGAAACTCCGGTAGTTCCATGATCCATCCCAACAAAAACCAAATATATCACCTTACTTTTCTAATCCACAAAGTTTCCTAAGTTTGGAGCCTACCTTCTCAATATCGAGTTCTCCTTCAATATCCCTCAAGCGATTAAGCATTGGCCGGCCCGCCTGATTTTCCAAGGCCCATTCTTTAGCGAATTTACCTTTCTGGATTTCGTCTAATATCTTTTTCATTTCATTTTTGGCATCATTGGTAACCACTCGTTCTCTTCTAGATAAACCACCGAATTCTGCAGTGTTACTTACATCGTGCCACATTCCTGCGAATCCTTTTTCATAAATCAAATCTACAATAAGTTTTAATTCATGGCAAGTTTCAAAATAGGCTAATTCGGGCTGGTAACCGGCTTCAACCAGCGTTTCAAAACCGGACTTAATTAATTCAGTTACTCCACCGCAAAGAACTGCTTGTTCACCAAATAAATCAGTCTCAGTTTCTTCTTTAAATGTGGTTTCTAATACGCCTGCTCTGGTAAGTCCACAACCTTTACCCATAGCTAAAGCCATTTCTAAAGCATTACCACTATAATCTCTTTCAACAGCAACTAAACCAGGGATTCCGAATCCTTCTAAGTATTGTTTTCTAACCATACTCCCGGGACCTTTAGGAGCTATCATGGTGATGTTAATGTTTTCTGGGGGTTGGATATACTGGTAATGTATATTATATCCATGTGAGAAAGATATGGTGTTTCCTTCCTCTAAATTGGGTTTAATAGATTTTTCATATACAGTTGCTTGAATTTCGTCTGGAATCAATATATGTATAATGTCTGCTTTTTTAGCAGCCTCTTCAACACTTAAAACGTTCATTCCATCTTTAGAGGCAATTTCCCAAGATTTACCTCCTTTTCTAAGTCCAACAACCACATTTAAACCACTATCACTCATATTATTTGACTGGGCCATACCTTGACTACCATAACCTATTACTGTGATAGTTTTGTCCTTTAAAACATTCATATCTACATTTTTTTCATAATATATCTTCATATCGCCACTTCCTTACAGATAAATACTTAAAATATATTTTTCATAAATTAAATTCAAAATAATGTTTTTTCATTAAATATTTAATAAAAAGTTTACATATAAATTTTTTCTAATAATATGAATAGTTCCGAATTTAATTTATTTATTAGAATAATATTCTTTCAAGTCGTTGCTTTACATTGTTTTTATACCTCGGGACATGGCAGTGGGTCCGGTTCTCGCAATCTCTTTAATTCCGAATCCTCTAACCAAGTCTATAAGGGTGTCTATTTTGTCCGAATCCCCTGTAATTTCGATTGTAAGTGTTTCTGAACTTACATCAATTATACGCCCCCTGAAAATTCCAGCATATTGTATAACTTCTGATCTAATTTTTTCAGTGGGAGAATGGACCTTGATTAAGCATAATTCTCTTTTTACTGTGGTTTCATGTTCTAGGTCCCTAACTTTGATAACATCAATCAACTTATTCAATTGCTTGGTTATTTGTTCCAATACCTTATCATCTCCTCGAGATATAATGGTCATACGGGCCATTCCTTCTTTTTCTGAAGTTCCAACAGTAATACTATCAATATTGAAACCCCGGCGGGTGAATAGTCCTGCTACTCTTTGCAAAACACCAGGTTTGTGGAGTACTAAGGCGCTTATGATATGGGTTCTTTCTTCTTCCATTTTAATCACCTACCTTCTCTTGGGATTTTTCATGATAGGTTATCTCCTCAAGATTCTCTCTTTCCACTTTGTATTCACCTACTAATTCAGTAAGACCACATCCCGGAGGTACCATGGGAAGAATTTCTTCTGGGTCAATAATTATATCTAGCAAGGTAGGTTCTCCTGATTTAAGAGCATTCGATAGGCAGTCTTTTATGTCTCCAGGTCTTTCTAATCGTTCTGCATTAACTCCAAATGATTCTGCTAACATTACAAAATCAGGAACTTCTCCCAGGTGGGTATGGGACATTCTCTTATCATAAAATAATTTCTGCCATTGGGCCACCATTCCTAATCTTCTGTTGTCTAAAATACAGATAACAATAGGTATATCATATTCCTTTATAGTGGCTAAGTCTTGGCAGACCATTAAAAACCCTCCATCACCACAAACAGCTACTACATCAGTCTCTGGTTTTGCAACTTTTGCCCCCATAGCTGCTGGAAACCCAAATCCCATTGTTCCTAATCCTCCAGAGGATAAAAATGTTCGAGGATGTTTAGAAGTGAAATAATGAGCCATCCACATCTGGTTTTGACCAACATCCGTTGTAACGATGGTGTCATCTTCCAAAGTATCGAAAATTTCTTTAATAACTGTCTGGGGTTTTAAAGGAACATCATTATAGGTCATCCGTGGTATGCACGCATTCTTAAATTCTTTAACATGATTAACCCATTCATCAGTAGTTATATTAGACTTATATTTTATTATCATATCTAATAGATCTCTTAACACTATTTTAGCGTCTCCAACAATAGGAACATCTACTTCTATGTTTTTCCCAATTTCTGCAGGGTCGATGTCAATATGTATTATCTTAGCGTTTTTAGCAAACTCATCAACATTTCCGGTTGTTCTATCTGAAAATCTACATCCAACAGCTATCAAGCAGTCGCATTCGTCTACTAAGAAATTCGCTGTTTTTCTCCCATGCATCCCCAGCATTCCCAGTGATAATTCATGATCCTCAGGAAAAGATCCTTTACCTAAAAGGGTATTGGTAACAGGAGCACCAATTGTTTCAGACAGTTTTAATAGTTCTAAAGACGACTCAGATAGAATAACTCCTCCTCCAGCTAGTATAACCGGCTTTTTAGAGTTTATAATAAGCTTCGCAGCTTTTTTAATTTGTAGAGGGTGGCCCTTTTTAGTTGGTTTATATCCAGGTAATTCAATTTTTATATTTTTTTCTGGTTCAAATTCTTCTTCTTGAACATCCTTTGGAAGATCAATAACTACTGGGCCTGGCCTCCCTGTACTTGCAATATAAAAACTTGATTTTATCATCCCAGGAATTTCTTTTGCTTTCATTGGTTGGAAACTGTGTTTGGTGATGGGCATGGTGATACCCAGAGTATCAACTTCTTGAAAAGCATCATTACCTATTAAATGACTTGGAACTTGCCCTGCTAAAGCTAATATTGGTGATGAATCCATATATGCTGTAGCAATTCCTGTAACAAGGTTAGTTGCTCCAGGACCAGACGTTCCAATACATACTCCCACTTCACCAGATGCTCTTGCATATCCATCTGCTGCATGGGCTGCACATTGTTCATGTCTAACTAAAATGTGTCTTAGGTTTGAATCATAGATTACATCATATAAAGGTAATAAAACTCCCCCAGGATATCCGAATACGACTTCTACTCCTGCGTCTGTCAGTGATTTGATTATTGCTTGACCGCCCTTCATTTAAACACCTTGAAAATGATTTTATTTTAATCCTTCTTAAATTATTAATAGATTTATTTTAGTATTTTTTTATATCTCATTACCACATTTATAAATTGATACATATTATTCCAAATCATACAAATAAGCTTATTCATCAGATAATTCTAATTAAAAAATTCAATCAATAAAAATTATAAATTAAAACAAGGTTGTTAAAGGATATTGAACACTTTTATTTATTCTTTAGTATAACAAATTAGATTGTATAAAAATTCTATATAAGTATCGTAATCATGATTTATTGGATACTATTACGATGCAATATGGGTATATTAATATTGTATTGGAATATATACTGATTAATGGGGATAAATTATGAAAATTCTTGTTGTAGGAACTGGAGCCAGAGAAAATGTAATATGTGAATCTTTAAAAGATCATGCAGAACTTTATTCAATCATGAGCAATAAAAATCCCGGAATATCTCGAATTTCAGAATATAAAATTGCTGATGAAAACGATCTTGAAACTGTTAAACAATTTGCAATAAACAATAATGTGGAAATGGCCATAATTGGCCCAGAATCTCCCCTAGAAAAGGGGATTGTCGATTATCTAGAAAACGCAGGTATTAACTGTGTAGGACCAACTCAATCGGCTGCTAGAATTGAGACCGATAAATCCTTTATGAGAAAGCTTTTTGAAGATTATAAAATTGAGGGTTCTCTTGTGTATAAGGTCTTTGATGATTATTCAGATGCTTCTAAATTTATAGATGAATTTGAAAAGGATGTCGTAATTAAACCGGTAGGTTTAACTGGTGGAAAAGGAGTAAAAATAGTTGGAGAGCATCTAAAAGATACTAATGAAGCTAAAAAGTATGCAAAAGAAGTTATTGATAATAAAATGGGTGGTTTTGCTAAAGTAGTGATAGAAGAAAAATTGATTGGCGAAGAATTTACTTTACAAGCATTCTCTGATGGAAATAATTTAGTGCCCATGCCTGCTGTACAAGACCATCCTCATGCATTTGAGGGAGATAAAGGCCCTATAACTGGAGGAATGGGTTCATATTCAGATAGAGGAGGGTTATTACCATTTTTAACTAAAAAAGATTATGATAGGGCTGTTAATATTATGAAAAATACAATATCAGCTATAAAGAAAGAAACAGGTCCTTATAAAGGATTTTTATATGGTCAGTTTATGTTATGTGCAGATGGTCCTAGATTAATTGAATATAACGCTCGTTTTGGAGATCCTGAAGCTATGAATGTTCTTCCTCTTATTGAAACAAACTTTATAGAAATATGCGAGAATATAGTGGACGGAACTCTTAAGAAGGCTAAATTTAAAGATAAGGCTACTGTTTGCAAATACTTAGTTCCTAATGGCTACCCAGAACATGGAAAAGCAGGCCAAGCATTGGATGTTAAAGAAGAACAGATTAGAAATAAAGGAGCATTGCTTTATTATGCTGCAGTTAATCAGAAAGACCATAAAATATTCACTTCTTCATCACGTGCTTTGGCTTTGGTAGGCATAGGAGATAGTATAGCAGAAGCAGAAAAAACTTGTGAATCAGTAATGGGTTATGTTGAAGGTGATCTATTCCATCGTAGAGATGTTGGCACCGCCGCACTCATTCAAAAAAGAATAGATCATATCAATAAACTAAAAAATAATCTTCATAATTAATTTGAAAGTTATTATAATATGATAAAAACCAATTCAATTTCAATAATTAAAGATTATTAAAAAGATAGATCTGGAGTAATTAAATATTATATAATAAGATTGGATAAGTTCAGAAAACTTTAATGATTGATTTGTCTAAGAATTTTTTATAAACTTATTTATTATAATAAACTTTAAATAAAGAATTTATTAGAGACATATATTCAAAATAATTATTCTAATTCATACTTTTATGGGGATGAAAACTAAATGAAACATCTTTTATCATTTTCAGATGCTAAAAATGAAGCATATGAGATATTAGAATTGTCTGGCAAATTTAAAGAAAGATTGATAGCTGGTAAACCATTAGAGGGAAAAACTTTAGCCATGATATTTGAGAAATCATCCACCCGAACACGAGTATCATTCGAGGTCGGAATGTACCAGTTAGGTGGAGAAGCACTCTATCTTTCTATAAATGACTTACAAATAGGCCGGGGGGAAATAATTCCAGACACCGCAAGAGTTATGGGCCGGTACGTTGACGGAGTAATGATACGAGCCATAGAACACGATGATGTGGAAGAATTTTCAAAATATTCTAAAGTACCCGTAATAAATGGATTAACCAATAAGGAACATCCTTGCCAAGTTTTTGCAGATATCTTAACTATCTATGAAAATAAAAAATCATTAAATGTTCATTTAGCATTCTTAGGAGATGGAAACAACGTTTGTAATTCATTATTATTAGCCTCTGCAATATTTGGGATGGACATGACTGTGATATGTCCTCCTGGATATGAACCTAACAAGGAAATAATTGAATTAGCCCTTAAATATGCGAAAAAGTCTGGTTCAAACATCAAAATCACTGAAAAAATTGGGGCCGTAAAAGGGGCGGATGTGGTTTATACTGATGTTTGGGTTAGTATGGGGGATGAAAATGATGAATCTAAACGTTTGAAGGATCTTAGAAATTATCAAGTTAATGAAAATATAATGAAAGAAGCTCATCCTAAAGCAATTGTAATGCACTGCTTACCCGCAGTTAGAGGTCAGGAAATCACCAAAGAAGTTATTGACGGTCCACAGTCAGTAGTTTGGGATCAAGCTGAAAACAGACTTCATGCTCAGAAAGCTATTCTGTACAAGCTTTTAAAAGAATATTAATTTTTAATTACATTGAATTAGGAGCATCTATCCCTAATAAATATAGGGCATTTCTTATTGTTATTCTGGTTCGGTCAACTAACAGTAATCGAGAAACTTCCTTATTGGAACCTTTGACTTGCACTGATTTGTAAAACTTATTAAATGCTCCAGCTAAATCCAATGCATATTGTGCTAGTAGATGCACTCTTCTTAATCTGGCAGATTCTTCAATAACACTGGTGAACTTTGATAAGGTTTTAATTAAATCAATTTCAGTAGGATGATCTAAAATTTCAATCTCAGATTCAGCAATACTTTTAGATTCATCATAACCACATTTTTTCAGTAATTTGCAAGATCGGGCATGCGCATATTGGATAGATGCACATCCCCTTTCAAAACTTAAAGCTTCATCCCATTTAAATACTATATGCTTTTCAGGCGATAACTTGGCAATAAAATACCTTATGGCGCCAATACCCACTTTTTTAGCAATATCTATTTTCTCTTCTTCAGTTAAATCAGGCCTTTTAATTTCTAATTGACCAAAAGCTCTTTGAACTGCTTCTTCTACCATTTCATCAACTGATATAAAAACTCCTCTTCGGGTAGACATTGATCCTTCTGGCAAGGTAATAAATTCATAAAATATAACTTCTGGAGATCTTGAATCTAATATATCTAAAGCTATACTTAATTGGTCTATTGCTAGTTTATGATCCGATCCTAGAACATCAATTAACTCATCACAATTTTTTGATTTGTAGACATGGTAAGCCAAGTCTCTTGTAGAATATAATGATGTACCATCTGATCTTGTAAGAACAAGCTCCTTTTCAATACCATAATCTTCCAGTGGCAAATATAATACTTCATTTGTTTTTGTTACATTTTTTTCTTTTAGTGTTTGCAATATACTGGCCACTGAACCGTCTTTTACAAATTTACTTTCCCATACATAGGTATCATGAGATACATTAATTTTTTTTAAAGTATATTTAACACCTTCCAAGCATTGGTTAACAGCGTTTTCAAAACTCTTTTCTAATTTTCCTTCATTTCCATATTCGTATTGTTTCAATAAACTATCAATCTCATTTTTCAGTTCTGGATCAGCTCTGAGTTTTTCATTGACTTGAAAATATAATTTACCAATTTCATGATCTATTTTTTCAGATTTATCCATTTCAAAATCTAGATTAAGGAAACCCCACACTACCATGGCAATTTGTCTTCCCATATCATTGACATAGTATTGAGTTTCCACTTCATAACCTGCAAAACCGAGTATGCGAGAAATAGAATCTCCAATAATCGAATTACGAATATGACCAATATGTAGTGGACCATTTGGATTTGCGGATGTGTGTTCCACTATTATTTTTGTATTATTGGGTTTAAACTGCCCGTAGTCGGTTTTAATAGATTTTAAAACCATTCTTGAGAATTTGTTATAATTTACATAAAAATTAATGTAGGGCCCTTTCAGTTCTACCTTTTCAAATAACTCAGAAAGTTTAATTTCATTAACTATTTCTGCAGCTATTTCCATAGGAGATCTTTTTAATTGTTTAGCTAATTGAAAAGATACTGCTGAAGCTAAATCTCCTAATTCTGGATTAGGAGGCTGCTCAAGTTTAATTTCTGAAGGTTCTTCATATCCTAATTTGTTAATGGTTTTCTTTAGGGCCTTTATGGCCATTTGTTCCAAGTTTCGGTACATTGATTCACCATATAATAAAGTTTAATTGGTATTATTTAATTTGATAAAATAAAAATTTTTAATTTTTTTAAAAATGTTAATTTATAATCCTCTTATCCAAAGAGTTATATATCCTATCTTAGGTATAAAAAAAGGGTTATCTCCTATTTCAACCACTTTTGCTAGCACTTGGTTAGGATATACTGCTGCAGGGTCTGGATTAGGATTATTATCTCCTTTAGTTATGTAATATTTCTGGCCTTGGGAATTTGTTCCAACATAAATAATGCGATGAATTACTGGTTCTGGAAACCAAGTGGCATTATATATAATTATATCTCCTTTTTCTAATTGTTCTGGATTAAATTCTTGTAAACCAAATAAATTGGTTTTTTCAACTATTACAATATCTCCCCGATAAAAAACCGGTTCCATGCTTCCTGAAACTACAACATTCAT
Source organism: Methanobacteriaceae archaeon (assembly GCA_030016715.1). Taxonomy (GTDB): domain Archaea; phylum Methanobacteriota; class Methanobacteria; order Methanobacteriales; family Methanobacteriaceae; genus UBA117. Next base: position 137,458 of record JASEJD010000002.1, read on the forward strand.
ATGTTGGGCGGCTATTATTCCAATTAATAAAATTGCTATATATCCTAGTATTTCTTTTGTGTTCTTAGACATTGATTTACACCTTTATCTCAGTATGGCTCCCTTATCAGCAGATTTCACTAGCTTACGGTATCTTGCAAGCCACCCTTTTAAATCTTTTTTTGGAGTTATCAATTTTTCTAATCTCTCATTAATTTCTTCTGGGCTCAACATCACATCTAATTTATGGTTAGGAATATCAATTTTTATTAAATCACCATCTTTAAGAGCAGCTAATGGGCCTTTAACCATAGCTTCTGGACAAACATGACCAATACATGGTCCTCTAGTACCTCCAGAAAACCTTCCATCTGTTATTAAAGCCACTGAAAGCCCCATTCCAGATATTGCGGATGTAGGATTTAACATTTCCCGCATTCCAGGCCCTCCTTTAGGCCCTTCATAACGTATTACGATAACATCTCCTTCATTTATCTCTTTGTTAAATATTGCAGTAACACACTCTTCTTCACTATTAAAAACACGTGCGGGTCCTTCAAAGACCATCATATCTAAATTTACAGCAGCTTTTTTTATTACAGATCCTTCAGGAGCTAAATTACCTTTTAATATGGCTAAACCACCTTCTTTATGGACTGAATCATCCATGGGCCGAATTACAGAATAATCTAATACCTTAGCATCGTTAATATTTTCATTAACAGTTTTCCCAGTACAAGTTATTAACTCTAGATTAATCTTTTCTTCTATATTTTTTAATACAGCAGGTATGCCTCCTGCTTTATCAAGATCTAGCATACTATGCGGCCCTGAAGGACTGATAGCAGCTATATGAGGGATCTGTTTTTCTAATCTTTCAAAAAGTTCCAACTCAATTTTCACACCTTTATCTTCCAGCTCACTCGCAATGGCAGGAATATGTAAAATGGTGTTTGTTGAACCACCTAAAGCTAGATCAACAGCAGCTGCATTTTCAAATGCTTCTTGTGTCATAATAGCGGAAGGTGTAATATTCTTTTCTAGAAGTTCTATAATTTTTGAACCCGATTCTCTAGCCAATCTCATTTTTTTAGCTGTTACTGCGTGAGTAGTAGCACAATAGGGCAGGCTCATGCCTAAAGCTTCAGTTACACAAGCCATGGTGTTTGCAGTAAAAAGTCCTGCACAAGAACCTGCTCCAGGACAAGCACATTTTTCAAGTTCATTTAATTCATCTTCAGACATAAGTCCAGATGATACTGATCCAACTGCCTCATAAACCGTGATCAAATCCACAGATTTACCTTTATAGTTACCAGGCAACATAGGACCGCCTGTAACAAAAATTGATGGAATATTTAAACGGGCTGAAGCCATGAGCATACCGGGCACTACTTTATCACATGTTGGAATTAATACAAGAGCATCAAAACTATGAGCTTGTACCATACTTTCCACAGTATCGGCTATAATTTCTCGAGATGCAAGAGAATAACGCATCCCATCATGATTCATAGCAATTCCATCACAAATCGCCATTGTATTAAATTCGAATGGCACTCCTCCTGCTTCAGTCACACCTAATTTAACTGCTTCAGCCACTTCTTTAAGGTGAATATGTCCTGGCACTATCTCAGTAAAACTATTCGCTATTCCAATGAACGGTTTTTTCATTTCATCATCTGTTACTCCGCATGCTCGAAGAAGTGATCTATGTGGAGCCCTATGCAATCCTTTTTTAATTTTATCACTTTTCATAAAATCACCAGTATATTATACTCCAATAGGAGGGATGGATTAACTCATAATCTGATATTCTAAACAAGAATTCATTTTTCTTTAAATAGTTAATTAAATTTTCCAATACTTGAACAAAAGAATAATTCAAAATTCATAAATTTTTCCAGACATATATTATCCTTAGTTTTTTCTATATAAATAATATAAATCTACATTTATAATATTTTATTCATAAATCAGGAATTTTTAATAATAATATTAATTATATAATTTATATATTTAGAAGCATGGAGTTAATTTTAATTATAAAAGTTCTAGTTTCAATTGCTATAGGTGCACTAATTGGAACCGAAAGAGAACGAAAACATGAAAATGCAGAATTTGCAGGTATTCGTACTTTCATATTGATAGCTCTTTTTGGGACTATTTCCGCTTATTTATCCTCTCTTTATCATTATTTTCTGATCATAGCCTTTGGGGCTATGGCAGCTTTAGTTTGTATAAGTTATTTCATTAGTTCTAATATGAATGGAGATATAGGAACAACCACCGAAATCGCAGCGCTTCTGACTTTTTTATTAGGAGCATCTTGTTTCAATGATGAAGGATATAAAATTGCACCAATCATTGCCATTATTATCACGGTAATTCTAGCATTTAAACCTTATATACATAGATTTGTTCATAAAATTAGTGAAAAGGAGATGCTAAACACTTTAAAGTTTTTAATCATAGCCTTTGTTATTTTACCATTACTCCCCAACCATTTCATAGGACCATATGATGTTTTTAATCCATATCAAATATGGCTGATGATAGTTTTCATTTCTGCAATTAGTTATGCTGGTTACATACTACTGAAATTAATTGGAGATGAAAGAGGATTAGGACTCACTGGGATAATTGGGGGATTAGTTTCTAGCACGGCAGTGGTTACGGCTATGGCTGGTCGAGTCAGAGAGAGTGATTTTTTAATTAAGGGCGCTTTATTTGCCACAGTTATTGCTAGTTCCATGATGTTTTTCAGAGTTCTTTTCGAGGTTTTAATAATTAACCCAGAACTTTTACCACTGTTAATGGTTCCTATGTTGGTCATGGGAACATTTGGAGGGTTTTTAGCAGCAATTATCTGGAAGAAAAGCACTGTAAAATATATTGATGCGGATGTAAAATTGAAAAACCCATTTAGTCTAAAACCAGCCTTTATTTTTGGAGCCCTATTTCTGGCCATACTTTTTATCACTAGAGTGGCGGATTTATACTTTGGTAGTATGGGAATTTATGCAGCAAGTATATTATCAGGGGTTGCTGATGTGGATGCCATAACCATAAGCATGGCTCTTCAAGCTAAAACAACAATTTCTTCAACAACAGCGGTCATTGCCATAACACTGGCAACCATGTCCAACACGGTTTTTAAATTTCTAATTGCCTTATTAATAGGCACAAAAAGATTTGCAAAGTTTATAGGCATAATATTTATTTTGATAATTTTAGCTGGAATTGTAACTATAATCCTTATATAAGATTTTATACTTCTAATTTCTATTTTTAAATGGTAATAAAATTTATTTATATTTTATAAGTTTTAAAATGCTTAATATAGTTAAAAAATTTATTCTAAAACTTTTTAAAGTTATAAATTATAAAATCTTCAAGATGGATTTGCAAAAAAAATTAAGGTATATTTTTTTCGTAGAGCCTTTCATATAACTAACTTGGCTAGCAAATAATATTATTAAATCAGTATCTTATCATTATTACTCCCAGAATACATTCCAAACCGGGTAGCCATCAAATAATAAATTCAATTAAAAAAATATTTAAAAAGATTAATGTTATTTATTTATATTTTTAAGTTTTAATGGCAATTTTTTCATTAAATTAAATATTTATTAAAAGATTATTGTTAAATAAAAATCTATTTATCTGGCTTTTACCCATCTATTACTATATTGGATTGAGATGGTATCATATTGATAAATATCATGGCGCTGATAAAATTTTAATATAATTTTAATATTTAAATAGTTTTAAGTTAAACTTTTAAAAGAAAAATCTAATAATTACTGAAATATTTCATCCACTTTAACATCAATGACTATAGAATTTAACTGGCTTTTAGAGAATATTTGAATCATTATTTAATTTAGGTGATAAAATGAGGATATTGTTAATTCACTCTGACTATTTAAAGTATAAAACCAAAAATAAAACCAAAATCGCTGAAAAAATAAAAGATGATAGAAAGCAGGGTTTGTTTAAAAACTCTTTAGTTGTTTTCACTGCTGTTGAAAAAGAAGACGAGGAAAATCAAAAACAGTTAGTTGAGAATGCTGCAGCTGAGATCATGGATATTTATGGGAAAGTCAACCCGGATAATGTGGTTATTTATCCCTATGCACATCTAAGTTCTTCTTTAAGTTCTCCAGATGCAGCTAAAAATATTTTAAAGGACATGGAATCTGAATTAAAAAAAAGGGATATTACAGTGGAAAGAGTTCCATTCGGGTGGTATAAATCTTTTGAAGTATCTTGTAAGGGTCACCCCTTATCTGAACTTTCTAGAACCATTACCGTAGAAAAAAAAGTGAAAGAAAAAACTTCTGAAATAGAAGATTCAGAATTTTATATATTAGACCATGATGAGTTACATGATCCTGAAAAGTTTCAATATGAAAGCGAGGATTTGAAAAAGTTGGTTTTTTATGAATTGGGAAAAATGGAATCTACAGGTGATGAACCTCCACATGTAAAATTAATGCGTGAAAAAAAACTGGCAGATTATGAGTCTTCAGCAGATGTTGGCCATCTTAGATGGTATCCTAAAGGTCGTCTCATCCGGGATCTATTAGCAGATTATGTTTATAATCTGGTAACAGAACATGGAGCAATGCCGGTTGAAACACCTATAATGTATGATCTAGCAGATGAAGCAATAAGAGTTCATGCTGAGAAGTTTGGTGAAAGACAGTACCGTATGAATAATAAAAAAGAATTAATGCTTAGATATGCATGCTGTTTTGGAGCATTCAGAGTTCTATCAGATTCATTTTTAACATGGAAAAATTTACCAATAGGTATTTATGAACTTTCAACTTATAGCTTCCGTATGGAGAAAAAGGGTGAAGTTGTTGGTTTAAAGAGACTTAGAGGGTTCACCATGCCGGATCTTCATACTGTCTGCAGGGATATTGAACAATCTCTGGAGGAATTTGATAAACAAGTATCAATGTGCCAACAAACAGGTAAAGATTTTCAAATCAACTATGAAGTTATTTTCAGAGCTACCCAAGACTTTTTTGAAGAACATAGGGAATGGATATTTTCTGAAGCCAATAAAATTGGCAAACCGGTTCTAATGGAAATTCTTCCAAAAAGAAAACATTACTGGATATGTAAAATGGATTTTGCAGCTATTGACTATTTAGGTAGGCCAATAGAAAATCCTACAGTGCAGATAGATGTTGAAAGCGGGGAAAGATTTGGCATTACCTATATTGATGAGTTGGATAATGAGATTAATCCAATAATTATCCATTGCAGCCCAACCGGAAGTATTGAGAGAGTTATATGCAGTTTACTGGAGAAAACCGCGGTTGAACTTAATCAAAAACCACCAATGCTACCTACATGGCTTTCACCAACCCAAGTCAGATTTTTACCTATTGCTGAAAGACATATAGAATATGCCATGGAACTAGCCCAAGATCTTAAAGAAAACGACATAAGGGTGGATGTGGATGATCGCACAGACACTGTTGGTAAAAAAATTAGAAATGCAGGTAAGGAATGGGTACCCTATGTAGTAGTTATAGGAGATAAGGAATTGGAAAGCAAGGATCTAGTGGTAAATGTGCGTAGTACCAATGAAAAAGTTTCAATGAGCATTGATGACTTGAAAGAAAAAATTGGCTTAGAAACAGTTAAAATGCCATATAGAGATTTGCCAATGCCATTAAAACTTTCTAAACGCATAAATTTCTAAACTATTTTATTATTTCATTTCATGTATTTTTTTTATGATTCAATTTTTTTGCTGTCCAATATGAAATAATTGAATTTTTTATCTTTTAAGAATATTGTAATACTTTTTTTATAACTATACTTATTTAAACGGTTATAAAAGGTTAAATATATTTTATATGAATTACATACTATAGTTTAATTAGATAACATAAATCTATATTATGAATTGATTAATTCTTTTATAGATTGTGTTTATTAGCTGTTTAGAGGCTTTTAGTGATCGTTATAAGTTTATAACAAATTCATGTTTGTTAGTGGAGCAAATGAACAGCTATTATCTATAAAATAATAATTAAATGTTCGGGGGAGGTATTGTATGGTTAAAATATATAAAAACATGTTCCGCCTATTGATGTGTCTCCTTGTTTTAAGCATGGGTGTTGCTGCTGTAGCATCACTAGATACATCAAATGCAGCATATGTAAAAGATAGATGGAGTAAAAGTGGCTGGTCAGGATATTACTATTACAAAATGTCAGGTTATACTGCAGTATATAGCAAAAATAGTTATAAAATGGCTGCTAAAGGATATTATTGGTATGGTGATGGCTACTTAGGGTCTGGATATTATAACATATATCTTACTAAAATAAATTATCGGACCATAAAGGTTTACCAAAAAGCTCGGGACATTAATGGTAAATATTATTATAAAACCAATTATGTCAGATACTACAAGTCATTAGCTACTTATTATTCCTATAAACGAGGTACTTTTAGAGGATGGCAACGTAGTTGGTTAACACCATAACTATTTTTCCTTTTTTATTTTTCAGTTATATAAACTTGCAAAAATTCCTAATAATCCAGTTTTCTACTTATAAAAATTAGTTTTTTAGCTTTAAAATGTAAGTATAAGTTATAATAGTATAAGTTATAAGTTATAACTTAAAAGATGGGAGATGATGATGTGGGTGAAATAATTGCAATAATAAATCAAAAAGGTGGAGTCGGTAAAACCACAACTGCGGTTAATTTAGCATCTGCTCTGGCAATAGAAAATAAAAAGGTTTTAATAATAGATATGGATCCTCAAGCTAACGCTACAACCGGATTTGGCATAGAGAAAGGGGTGCTTGAGAATACAATATATTCTGTTTTGTCTGAAGATAAAACACTTAGTGATGTTATTATGCACACAGACATTAAAAATTTGGATCTGGTTCCAAGCAATATACATTTGAGTGGAGCCGAAATCGAGTTAAGTAAAGTAATTGGTCCTTATAAAATATTGAAAGAATCAACGAAGGGTTTTGAACATGTTTATGATTATATTCTAATTGATGTTCCTCCTTCACTTGGCCTTTTAACTATCAATTCTCTGGTGGCAGCAGACAGCGTAATAATACCAATACAAGCAGAGTTCTATGCTTTGGAGGGAATGGCTGATCTTATAGAAGCCATTGAATTAGTAGAAAAACGTTTAGAAAGTCCATCTCCAATAAAAGGAATATTATTGACTCTTTATGATTCACGGACACGGTTGGGAAGGGAAGTATACAAGAATGTGAAAGAATACTTTGGAGAAACTGAAAATATATTTAAAACAACCATCCCTAGAAATGTGAGATTAGCAGAAGCACCAAGTCATGGAATGCCTTGCATAATATATGATGAAGAAAGTATAGGGACTATGGCTTATAAAAAACTAGCCAGAGAAATAATTAATATGGATGATTCAGATGAATCCTAAAAAAAAGAAACCTGAAAGTGCACTGGGGAAAGGTTTGGATGCTCTCATCCGTAAAAATGAAACAAAAACTGTTGAAGATAATATAAAAGAAAATTCAAAAAAAATAGAAAACATTGAAACTGCAGATAAAGATTTGGAAAATAAGCTGGTGTTGGATGTTTTGGATGAAGTTAAAAAGAATCCCCGAATATCTTTATGGTCAGCACGATCTGCAGCAGTTCTACGATTTTTGAAAAAAACCAAACCTGAATTTAGTATTAGCAGTGAAGCATCGATTCTTATTGAAGAAGCAGTTAAAGAAAAATATCCTGATATATGGAAAATTTTCCATGATTTATAAGTTTAATGTATAATGAATAAATAAAGAATTAATTGGCAAATCTCTGATAATTGTAGTAGTATTGATTTTTAAATAAAATATAAAATTTTTGAAAATTTTTCTTTTAACCATTATTTTATATTAGAATTAATATTTTCACTCTATTTAATTTATTGATTGATTTTAGTTCTTTATCATGAGTAAAATTCAATTAAACGAATTTTTTCATCGAATATTTTAAGCTGCAGTGTTTTAGTTTCATTTAAAAATGCTTTAGAATGTCACTTTATTTAATTTACACAACTATGGCTTTTAAAATAATTAAATATGTAAAAATTTTATCTTTTTCCATGATTTAACTTGATGATGCATTGATCTAAATATTGAGTGGTAATTCTGCCTTAAATTTGATTGAATATACCTTATTTAAATAAAATAGTCATTAATAATTCTTTATTATTCAGAAAAAGATAGCTTTATCAGATTTCACTACACTATAAATTTAATCCTGTTTTAAGGGGTTTTATTTGTTAAAAAAGGCTTAAAGAAGCTTTATTTTAAAATATAAATGAAAATATTTAAATAGGATCACTTTAAGATTACCTTTCTTGTTCTAAGGTAGATTAATGAAATAATCTGAAAATTTTATTTCGCATTTTCTAATGCATTTTACCTTTGAACAAGGAGGCGGTATAATTAAGCGACACTCGATATTTGCATTGCTATTTGCTTTAGGCATAGCAATGCTTGCTATTCCATCCTCTGTTGGGGTTATGGATAGTGTGAATAATCAAGAAAACGCAAAAATAGAATTAGATAATAAAGAAATACAACAAGTAAGTGCAGCAACTTATAAAAGAGTTAGATATAAAAAATGGTATAGATCTAATGGTCGTTGGAGGTATTACTGGGCGACCCGGTATGTGAAAACCACTAATTCTAGAGTAAGTGCAGCACGAACTAGTACTACAACAGTCAGAAACTCAAACTATAGGCCTATTAGGTATAAAAAATGGTATAGATCTAATGGTCGTTGGAGGTATTACTGGGCGACCCGGT